>NZ_WQAG01000012.1:0-146986 GCF_013031565.1 Ruegeria sp. HKCCD7255
TACTTCAAAATTTAGTTTGCTAAGGTCGCTGCTATCATAATGCTGGAATGAAAAAAGCCGCTCAGCAATACCCAAGGATATTGAATATCAATCGCGGTTGAGCACTGATAATGCTCATAGTTAGTGGGATGAGAATTTTGATGCGATATACAGCCGTTCTTGCCGCGCTATTTCTAGCCGCTTGCGGCAATGAACCCGCAGAGCCAATAACCCGTCTTTATCCCGGCGAGACGCCCGAGCTGCGCCTGATGATCAACGAAACCGCAGACGCAAACGAAGTGCCGCGTAGCCTTGTACACCGAGTGATCCAGCGAGAAAGCGACTATCGCCCCCATGCCCGCAACGGTCCCTATTACGGATTGATGCAGATTTTGCCGGCGACAGCGCGCCAAATGGGGTTTCGCGGAGAGGCTTCCGACCTTTTGGACGCGCAAACCAACCTGACATACGCCGTGAAATACTTGCGCGGCGCCTGGATGGTTTCAGATGGAAGTGAGCCCGAAGCGGTCATGTGGTATGCCCGTGGCTATTACTACGAAGCCCGAAACAGATGCATGCTTGTCGCCACGGGACTTAGAGATACTGAGGTCCGAAAATACTGCGGCTGACGTCTTTCCCACAGGAGTTGCACAAGTCTTCCGATAAACTGCAAAAAGCCTTCTTCAAACAAAGTAGCTTGTACAACGGAGCCATGTTGTTGCGCGTTCGGCCAAGTTCAGGAGATTGACATTTGTGCCGAAAACTCAAACCAATTTAAAGAGTTCCGCGACAATCGGCCGAGTATTTTGTTCGTTGCGGGATTCGGCGACAATGGGAGCATGTTCGATGGATTGGCTGAGACACATCTTGCCATCAGCCATCGTTTGTTGCCCATCAATCTTCCAGGATTTGGTGCTCAGTCCCTGGCTGGGAGAACAACTCTCGAAGCCCTGGCAAAATATGTAAAAAATGAAGCAATAAAGTATGAGGCAGAGATTATTGTCGCCCATTCGGTCGCTTCAATCATAGCTTCCTTGGCCGCCGGCAGGGCTGACTGCCCTTTGACCACCATCGTTTCGGTGGAAGGAAATATTACCGCCGCAGATGCCTATTTTTCCGGGACAGCCGCTGACTACAGTGACCCGGCAGAATTTCGCGGAGCGTTTCTAATGCGGCTGGATGAAATGGCGAAATCCGCACCAATCATAAGAAGATATCGCGACGAAGTCTCAAAGGCCGATCCTGTAGCGCTTTGGCAGCTCGGCATCGACGCCCGGAAGTTTTCAACACACCGCGTACCTGGTGAAGTTTTGCAACGTGCAGCAAATGTTACCTACCTTTATAACCCCGACGATTGCCGCGAAGGCACTGTCCGTTGGTTAGAAGAAAACAAGATAAACCGGATCGTCTTGGAAAACGCCACACATTGGCCGAGCATTGATCAGCCAGAAATGCTCGCGAAAAAATCGCTGAGGCGATCAAAGAAGCCTAAAGTGGCCACAAATTGGAGTCGTTTGAAAGCCTGGTTAGGTATTTCGGAATTTTAAACCTCAGTAATGAAGCTTCTTTTCTAGTTGTCACTACCGTCTCAGCGAAGTCAGAGCACTTACGGCTTTCTTTGCTGCGGAATATTGCGCATTCATTCGGGGCACTCAAAGGTGTCTAGCTCTCGTTGCTTTCTGCTTTCAGGATACCGTCTGCCGAAGCGCCTGCGGTCAGATTGGCGTCAGAAAAGGATCTGGTTTCCGGAAGTTCAAGGTGAAGTGAAGACGTATGGTCAATTTCCAATCGGCCGCCGGAAAGAGTGTAATCCAGTACATGCCCACCTTTACTCAAGTCGCTCGAAATAAAATGAAGGTGATAACCGGGCACACCGATGCCCACCGCATAGTCCGGGCACCGAAATCCCAGAATTGTACCGTCCACGTCGCTAAGCTCAAATTCTGCCTGAGTTTTCACGACTTCAAGCAGAGGTCTATAGGGTTTGTGCTGACGCAGGACATTTCTATATTTGATATGTTTGATGCGCCCAGTAAATCGAACGGCGTAAAATAGGTTCTTCGCTTCTGCTAGCCCGTCCAGTCGACCTTCAAAGGAGTGTTTGTCTGTTGTCTCATCCAGCGAAAGCGACACTGCGGGTTCGAAATTGATGACAGCAGCATAAGGGGTCATGGCTGTGTCACTTGCAACGGTTGCTTTTCCTTCACAATCCAGTCGGTACGCTATGCCGTTTTTTACTATCATATCGCCGTCGAGCGCATTGAACGTGCCGAGGCCAAAGTCTCCGTGTTTCAGCAAATCGCCAATAGTCACGGTTCCGTCGTAAACACCCTGCATTACAGCGCTCAGCAGCGACGCCTGATAGTACTCGTGCGCATGTTCATTCGGTTCAAATCGCTGTTCATTGCTATGGCTGGAGGCAGCGGTTGCAAAGGTGAACTCTGTGTCATTGGGCATGAATTTCCACCACTTGGTGTTTCTGGACATTTTTTGGAATTTGGGTTGGAAGCACGCACAGTATCTCGCTCTCAATACGATCAGGCAACAGCTAAGGCCAGGCTAGTTTCCGCGAGCCTTCAATTGGTTTGTGAAGAACCTCGTGAATGACTGCCTCCACTCAGGTTGCGAACCTGCACGCCCGCTTATACAAACCGCGAAGAATGAGTTTGAATGTCCGGTTCGGGCTGACTGCGGTCCTTTGGAGTTAGAATGCGGATGGCCGCAAAGTCCGCAGAGCGGTCATTGCGACGGAACGCAGCAAACGACCGCTTCGAGCCCAAAGTGGAACTGTTAAGTCTGAGCTGCGTGCTCCTGCAGCAAGAATCTTACTGCAGAAGCAAAGCTGCTTATGCTGCCTTGCAACAATCAAACCAGTCATTTGTTCAAGCCATACTCAAAGCCGGGTCAACAACTGACAGCAAGGTTTGGACGTCTCATGGGGAATGCGATAGCGTGCATCTCTGTCTGGTTACTCAAGAGGAGCGCCTTGGCTGTTACGGTTCTGACGGTGGTGCTCGCAGCATAAGTTAGAATCATGGGGTCTCGTTGCTTCAGCAATTCCGATTCTTGCTATTTATTGACCTTTTTGACCTGGTCGACCGACGTAAGATGCAGTGCTGCGTGCGGTGATTCGGCTGCGCACTACCCCCAGAGAGTGCCCAACAACAAATTTACCCCCAGCAACGAAAATGCGCCTAAGAGAAAGCCTTTGAAGGTTTCGGGATTTGCCCCATAACGCAACCGTTCACCTGCGGAAAACCCAATCAGGGTCGGAACCAGCAAGAAGACCGAGACTGCCAGATCCGCTGGCGAACTGTGCCCGACAGCTATGAACATCGCCAAAACGGACACACTACCAGCCGTGATTAAGAAACCGAGTGCCTGAACAAATGCATCACGCTCCAGTCGGAGACCGGTCAGGTACATAGCCAATGGTGGTGCCCATGCGGCAGTCAACCCACCAACCAGCCCGGCAACCACAGCGCTGATCACTTCGAACAGGCGCACACTGCTTGACGGGATCGGAGGCACCATGTCACGCCAGCTGAAAAAGCAAAACGCCAGTACAAATACACCTAGCACAGCGCGCAAAAACCGATCTGGAGTAGATTGACTGAACCAGACGGTTCCAGCGACGCATAGGATCAAAACGGCAGCGTAGCGCCAATGCCGTTTCGCGCATCCGATCATGTCAGGTCCACGCCAGAACTGCCAGACGTTGCTCAGCAACATTGGGATCAGGATCAATGTGACGGCAGATCTTGCGTCTAGCTGAAACGTTAACAGAACCAGCGCGACTGTCGGCATTCCTAGCCCCACGAAACCTTTCACCGCGCCTGCCAGCAGCAGGACGGCGCTGGCAAACGCGATCAGGGAAAAGTCATGCATTGCTGCTTCGATTTACTTCATCTGCCCGCCGCGGCTTTCGCGGCAAAGCTTGAGAGCCGCAGGTTTCGTCTTATCCTAGCCCGGCGATAAACTTTCGGCAATGCTTGCGGGTTTATGTGCGAACAGGCGATTGCCGTTCATGACTGAATAGAAACGACGCGGAGCATGTGCCGTTGGAACATCTTGCAGTTGCTAAACAAGCAAAAAAACCGTTCAGCTTCTGAGTGTACATTAAGAAACAAGCAGCTAAAGAGAAGGACCAGCATGTCGAAGGCACCCCAATCGGACTTGCAGCGCGCCCTCGCGGCGCGTTTTAGAGATGCACCTTCACAAATTGAAAGCACCGCACAATCGGACCTTTTGTATTCCATGGCGGCCCGTGGGTCTTGTCGTGCATTCATGGATAAGCCAATCCCATCCGATTGGGTCCGCACCATCGCTGCGATCGCCCTATCGGCGCCTACAAAGAGCGATCTGCAACAGTGTGATATCATCTTGCTGGAATCTGAAGATATCCAAAGACGTCTTGCATCACTTGTGTCTGGTCAGCCTTGGGTCGCGGATGCGCCGATGATTGCCGTTATTTGTGGCAACAACCGTCGCCAAAGGTTGCTGCACGAATGGCATGGTGTCCCCTTCGCAAACGAACATCTTGACGCGTTTTTCAATGCAACGGGGGATGCAGCAATTACGCTGGGCGCTTTCGTGACAGCGGCGGAAGTGCTTGGACTCGGCTGCTGCCCGATCAGCGCTGTGCGAAATAGGGCTGCAGCGGTCTCTGACCTGCTTGATCTGCCGGACCATGTTTTTCCGTTTGCAGGCCTCGCATTTGGTTTTCCCGCGCAAACGCCAAAGATCTCTAAGCGGCTGCCACTACAGGTCACATGTCACGTCGACCATTATAGGGAGGTCAATTTGAAAGAGGCAATTATGCAATACGATGAAGAGCGCGCGACGTCGCAGCCTTATGAAAAACAGAGATTTCCAAAGAAATTTTCGGACAGCGAAAGGTATTGCTGGTCTGAAGACAAAGTTCGACAGTATAGCGAGCCCGAACGTGCTGACTTTGGTAACTACGTTCGGTCATGCGGCTTCGAGCTTAATTGATTTGTACGATAGGATGCTAAGCACTTCAGGACGCGGAGGGTTGATGTCAGAAGTCGTAACACACGAGCCAGAGAACGTCCTTTGCCAACAATTCACAATGGGCGAACAAATTCCTTCACAGTGGGCTTTGGAGGAATACATTTCGAAGACTGTGGTGCAGCACGGTTGGCATTTGATTCCCGGGATTCGCAACAAGGTTTGCTTTGACGCTTACGGGTACCGAGCTATCACAACACTTGCAAGGTCAGAACACGAAACTGAATTACTGTCGGCCGAAACCATTTTTTCTCCGTTGCCCAATAAAGGAGCTCGGTGGGTTGACGTAGGACTGATCCTGATCTGCTGCGTTCTGGTCTTCATTCTGCCGGAGTGGTGCTTGGGTGCCATAATGGTCGCCGCAATCGTTTATGTTGCAGCTCCTATTTTCCTTCGCAACAGATATGCGAAGGCAGAAATCAGAAAATTTGTGATGTCGCTAATGGACTGAAGCAAATACCTTCTCGGGTTCACTACCGTGATATTTTTTCATCAGGTCAAAGTGAGACGGCTCTTGAAATAAGATACTTTGTTTATTTCGCGATTGTCACTTTTGCGATATCTCAATGGCATGCATGAGCGCCTCGAATAACTCGTCGAGAACCCGCTTTTTGACTTGGTTGTCTCTGTAAACAAGGCCGAGCGTTCTTATTGGCGCACCCGGGCCGAGGCCAATGCGCATTACTGGGACGGCATCAAACGGCTTGACCGCAAGATCAGGGACGATGGATACGCCAAGGCGGGCGTGTACCATCGATACAATCGCTTCCGGGCTATCCAATTCCATTGTCTCAGCCACCTGAATACGTTTCGAGAGAAGCCAATTGTCTATTAGTGTCCCTGCAACAGCATTCCTATCGTATCGAATAAATGGTCTGGATTTCAAAAGAACCACCGGGTCCACTTCTGTTTCGTCGATGGATGCGATCAGTTGCATTGGCTCTTGCGCCAGTTCTCGAAAGGTGAGACCGGCAGGCATCAAGTTTGGTTTGACAACAATTGCAGCGTCCAGGCCTCCTCGTTCAATCTCTGTTAGCAAGGCGCCTGTCAGCCCAGGGCGAATGTGAAGCCCAATCTCAGGCCACTTGGATTTCAAGGCTGCCATCGCCTTTGGCGTTAGCCCTGTCAGTGTCGTACGCAGAGTTCCAAGAGTGATAATGCCTTTGAGGCCGCCGTCTTCTAAGGCGGACGGTACTAGATTGTCATACGCATCGACTAGCGTTCGGGCCTTTGCAACGATCAGATGCGCCGCTGGGGTAAGCTTTGGCGTGCGCGTGCTCCGATCAAACAGTTCAATGTCCAGCTGGGCCTCAAGTGCCTGCATTTGCTGACTGATCGCAGCATGGGTCACGTGAATGACATTCGCGGCTTCACCAAATGTTCTGGTGTCTGCAATAGCAACTAGCGTTCGGAGTTGCCGGATCGTCATGTCCAATCCTTTCACCTATTGGGTCGATTTTTCAGCCAATGTAGGGCCGCTTGAGGCCTTAGATTCGCACGAGCTAATGACTGTCTCTAAAACGACCGCATGGTATTTTGAAAGCTTTACTAAATTTTATTTAAATATTTTTTCGCTTATTTACAGATTGTCTTACTGTTAATCAGGGTCACTATCGTGGCTTTTCGGCTGTGTCCGGTGCGCTTTTGAAAGCTTGTTTAGAGGGAAATTCCATGAGTGATTATGGTGACATGTTGCAACAGGCCAACTTGATCGGCGGCGCTTGGAGCGGATCGGAAAACGGTGAGACCATTTCGGTGACGAACCCGGCAACTGGTACAGTCATCGGACATGTGCCTAGTTGCGGCACAAGCGAGACCAATCGCGCGATTGCGGCAGCGACGGAAGCGTTCGACGGCTGGTCAACCAGCAATCTGTCTTTCCGTGTTGGTCTGCTGCATAAGTTGCACGACGCTGTGATGGACAACCAGGAAACCCTGGCGCAGCTGCTGACAGCAGAGCAAGGCAAGCCGCTTGCCGAGGCGCGTGGCGAAATAGCCATCGGCGCGGCCTATGTGCGTTGGTTTGCTGAAGAGGTGCGGCGCGCTAAAGGCGAGATTGTGCCGTCTCCGACCGCCGATCGCAAACTCATGGTGACACGCCATCCTGTGGGCGTTGTGGGTGCAATCACACCGTGGAATTTTCCGTCTTCCATGTTGGCGCGAAAGCTGGCACCCGCGCTTGCCGCAGGATGCACGATAGTTGCAAAACCAGCGACGGCTACGCCTTTTTCTGGTCTTGCCTGGGGCAAGCTGTGCCAGGATGTCGGTTTTCCTGACGGTGTCGTCAGCATCCTGACCGGCTCCGCCCGAGAAATCGCCGGAGCCATGATGGCCAGCCCTGATGTGCGCAAGGTCACCTTTACCGGGTCAACAGACGTTGGCAAAGTGTTGATCCGCCAATCTGCAGACACGGTCAAGAAAGTGTCGATGGAGCTAGGGGGCAATGCACCGTTCATCGTTTTTGACGATGCAGATATTGATGCGGCTATCAAAGGGGCAATGATCGCGAAGTATCGCAACATGGGCCAGACCTGCGTGTGCACGAACCGCTTCTACGTACAGGCAGGTATTCACGACGCCTTTGTCGCGCGGCTAAAGCAGGCGTCCGAAGAATTGGTTGTCGGGGATGGCGCGCAGGATGGTGTCGCACAAGGGCCGATGATCGACATGGCTGGCGTCGAGAAAGTGGAAGATATGATCGCGGATGCGACTTCCAAGGGTGGCAAAATCGTCTCTGGTGGCAAAAGGCACGAGATAGGCGGCACCTTTTTTGAACCAACAGTGATCATCGCTGCAAACGCCGACATGAAATGCGCAACCGAAGAGATCTTTGGCCCGCTTTCCGTTGTCTTCAAGTTCGAGACCGAAGAAGAAGCTATTGAAGCCGCTAACGCCACGGAGTTCGGCCTTGCAGCTTACGCCTACACCAAATCGCTCGGGCGCACTTTTCGGCTAAATGATGGGCTTCAGTATGGGTTGATCGGGATCAACTCCGGCCTGATCACGACCGTCGAAGCTCCGTTCGGAGGAATCAAGGAAAGCGGTATGGGCAAGGAAGGCGGTAGTCAGGGTTTGGAGGATTACCTGTCTGTCAAATACATGTGCGTTGCCGGTTTGGACGCCTGACAAGAAACCACCGCGTCCCGAGAGGACAGAGCCGCAGAGAGCTTGGCTCAACAAATAAGGGAATGAACGATGCGCGCCGCTGTTGTCAGAGACTTCAATGAAGATCTTTCCATTGAAACGGTAGAGGACCCAAGCTGCCCCGAGAACGGCGTTGTTCTCGAAGTGGCTGCCTGCGGGGTGTGTCGTTCTGATTTTCATGGATGGGTAGGCGGTCATCCCAAAGTCACCAGTGGTTCAATACTAGGGCATGAATACTGCGGAACAGTGGTCGAGGCAGGCGCGCTGGCCAAACACAAGATCGGCGACAAACTGATCGCCCCGTTCATTTTGGGCTGTGGTGATTGCCTTGCGTGTAAGACGGGTCACTCGAACACCTGTGAAAGTGCTATTGTCCCCGGTTTTGGCGCGCCGGGCGCCTACGCAGAATTTGTTGCCGTTCCGTTTGACCACAATCTGGTTCACTTGCCTGAAACAATGCCAGAAGCACTGGCCGCTGGTCTTGGCTGTCGGGTCACAACCGCGTGGCACGCATTGACTGATCGCGCTAATGTGCGGGCAGGTGAATGGGTCGCCGTACATGGCACGGGCGGCATTGGCCTGTCGGCTTTGCTTCTGGCCAAAATGCTGGGGGCGCGGGTTGTTGTCGTCGATGTCGTTCAGGAAAAGCTGGATCATGCGCTGACGCTGGGCGCAGATGCAACCGTGAACGCAGCGACAGAGAATGTTCCGGACGCCATCCGCGAGATCACCAAGGGCGGTGCGCAGGTTTCACTTGAGGCGCTTGGCATTGCGCAGACGACGAACGCATCTGTTGAATGTCTCGCCACCCTTGGTCGGCACGTGCATGTGGGCATGCCCGCCGGTGATGGCATGATGGAGGTTAACATGCGTGCCATCTATTCCAAACAATTGGCCTTTTTCGGGACCCGCGGCATGCCTGCATGGAAATACCCGTCTTTGTTGGAGATGATCGAACGGGGCGACGTGGATCTTACCCCCATGTTGGATCGCGAAGTCACCCTATCTGGGGCAAGTGCTGAATTGCGCTCGATGAAGGGCCCGACGCGTCCCGGAACAGCAGTGATTACGGATTTCTCCAAATGACGGCAGAGGTTCTGAAAGTCACCATTCAGCGCGATGCAGACCGCGTCGAAATTTTCGATGTGCCCGCCTATGAGAACCAGACTGTATTGGATGTAGTGTCCTGGGTGCAGCAAAACGCGGACCCGACCTTGAGTTATCGGTTTGCATGTCGTGTCGGCATGTGCGGCAGCTGTGCGATGATGGTCAACGGTGTCCCGCGCTGGACTTGTCGCACACACATCTCCAAGGTTGTTGATGGCAATGCGGTGATGATCGGACCGTTGCGCAACTTGCCCGTCATCAAGGATCTGGCCGTTGATATGGATCCGTTTTTTGACAAATGGGTTGCCGCCGAAGGTGTGCATCACGGCGCTCTCACACGAGATGACGAGATTGCCCCGGTGGATGAGACAAGCGCCACGAGGGTTGAAGCGAATGCCGGAATTGAATGCATCAATTGTTCTGTGTGTTACGCCGCTTGTGACACAGTTGCGAGCAACCCCGACTACCTCGGTCCGGCTGCTTTACAGCGGGCCTGGACACTACTGAACGATGCGAAGGACGAAGGGAGCGTCGCGATTTTGGATGCTGTTTCCGGCAGTGGTGGATGTCACAACTGTCACTCGATGGGATCATGCACGATGTATTGTCCGAATGAGCTGGACCCAATGTCAGCTATCGCGGGGCTGAAACGAGAAACCACAAAAAACTTCTTCAAGAAGGGGCGCTGATGCTGAGTTTGCGGCTTTACATGTTTCAACGGCTAAGCGCGCTGCTGATGGCCCCTTTTGTGGTCGGGCATCTGGCGGTGATGATCTATGCCATTCAGGGTGGGTTGAGTGCCGCCGAGATTTTGGGGCGTACCCAAGGGTCTGTGCTCTGGTTTCTGTTCTATGGCATCTTCGTAGTCGCGGTTTCCATCCATGGCGCCATTGGCTTGCGTGCTATCGCGTTCGAATGGGGCGGATTGAAAGGCGCTGCGTTGGAAGGGTTTATGTGGCTTGTTGGACTGGGTTTGTTCGCGCTTGGCGCGCGCGCCGTTTGGGCGGTGACTTTTGCGCAAGGAGTGGGCGTATGAAGGCGGCAAAAGGCATCACATCCCGCGCGCATCCCCTGTGGCTTGCCTATATCCTGCACCGCCTGTCCGGGCTCGCGCTGGCCTTGTTCCTGCCCCTACATTTCTGGGTGCTGGCCATGGCGATGACAGACCCCGTTAGGCTGGACGGCTTCCTTCATCTCACCGAAGCGGCCGCGGTGAAGATCGCCGAGTTTGGTCTCGTTTTCCTTCTGGCTATTCACATGTTTGGTGGTTTGCGTTTGATAGCGATGGAATGGCTGCCGTGGACCGCACCCCAAAAGACACTAGCGGCAGGTGCAACGGCGGGATCTTTTTGCATTGCGATTCTCTTTTTAATGAAAGCGATTTGACATGAAAGTTTCTGACATTGAACGCCACGACACCGACATTCTTATCCTCGGCACCGGAGGCGCTGGCTTGTTCGCTGCACTTCACGCCCAGCAGACGGCACCAGAGGGGACGAAAATCACCATCGCGGTGAAGGGCTTGATCGGAAAATGCGGCTGCACTCGAATGGTTCAGGGCGGGTACAACGTGGCCCTTGGGGGCGGCGATACGGTTGAACGGCACTTCATGGACACGATCAACGGCGGCAAATGGCTGCCCAATCAGGACATGGCATGGCGCTTGTGTGAGCAGGCCGTGGTCCGCATTCGCGAGTTGGAAAACGAGGTCGGGTGTTTCTTTGACCGCAACGCGGACGGGTCGCTACACCAAAAGGCATTTGCCGGACAAACGGCGGACCGGACGGTTCACAAGGGTGATCTGACGGGGATCGAGATCATCAATCGGCTGATGGAAAAGGTCCTCGCCTCCGGTGTTGAGAAACTGCAAGAACACCGCGCGGTGGGTCTGATCCCGACCAAAGACAGCCGTGCGATGGCGGGCGTTCTGATGATCGACATGCGGACTGGCAAGTTCCGTCTGGTGCGTGCCAAAACGGTGATGATGGGCACGGGCGGCGGGCCGACCATGTACAAATACCACACTCCATCCGGTGACAAGACCATGGATGGTCTGGCCATGGCTTTGCGTGCGGGGCTAACTTTGCGGGACATGGAAATGGTGCAATTTCACCCAACAGGGCTGCTTGCCGGGGATCATACCCGCATGACCGGCACCGTTCTGGAAGAAGGCCTGCGCGGCGCTGGCGGACAGCTCATCAGCCACAATGGTCAGCGGTTCATGTTCGATTATGACGACAGAGGCGAACGAGCCACCCGTGATGTGGTCAGTAGGGGTATCTATGCCGAGATGCGCAAGAACAACAACCCCGAACAAGAGGGCGTATTCATCTCAATGGCACATCTTGGGCCGGATAATGTGCGTAGGAAGTTTAAAGGCATGGTAAACCGCTGCGCTGACAGCGGCTTCGATCTGGCCGCCGGTAAGGTCGAAGTTGTGCCAACGGCGCATTACTTCATGGGCGGCGTCGTCGTCGATGTCGACACGCGCACAGAGATGGAGGGTCTCTATGTCGCCGGCGAGGACGCCGGCGGCGCCCATGGGTCCAACCGCTTAGGCGGGAATGGTGTGGCCAATTCCACCGTCTATGGTGGTATCGCAGGCGACACGATGGGGCGCGATGTGGCAGGCATGAGCCTACGTGACCCAGACGAAGATGTGCTGGCGGCAGAGTTCGAACGCGCCATCTATCCGCTGAGCCGCAAGCCGGATCTTGTCCTACCGCTGCGAAAGCAGTTGCAGAATATCATGTGGGACGACGTGGGTGTCATGCGCACCGAGGCTGGCATGAAGCGCGGGTTGAAAGGGATAGCAAGCGTTTCTGAGGCCTTGATGGATGTAGGTGTTGAGGACAGTAATCTTGCGTTTAACCTGACCTGGCATGACTGGCTCAATCTGCGTTCACTGTGCGATGTATCCGAGGTCATTGCCAAAGCCGGGATTGCTCGTGAAAACTCCCGCGGTGCGCATTTCCGTGAAGACTATCCAGAGCCTGGTGCGATGGAAGACAGCGCATTTACGGTCGCAACACTGCAAAACGGCAAGGTGGCCGTGAACAATGAACCCGTTCAATTCACCATCGTGCGCCCGGGCGAGACTGTCTTGCCCGAAGGTGCGCCTGAAACATTGGTTGCAGCACAATGATACCCATAAACCTGATCCAATCCACCGCCGAAACCCTGATGGACAAGGCCGCTATTGAAATCCCGCAAGACTACCTTGATGGCTTACAAGAGGCCGCTAGGACAGAAGACGGCGATCTGTCGTCATTTGTTCTCAAGGCGATGCTGGAAAATTACGAGGCCGCCAAGGAAGACCGCCGCGCGATGTGCGGCGATACTGGTGTGCCGCGCTGGTTCGTCAAGATGGGCAACGAAGCGCAGGTTGAAGGCGGTATGGTCGCACTTGAAGCCGCTCTGCGCCGAGCAACGGCGAATGCCACCAACGGTGTTCCGCTACGCCCGAACCGAGTGCATCCATTGTGGCGGACGGATCACAACAACAACGTGGGCATCGGCGCGCCGGAGATCGAATATGGCTATGAGCCCGAGGGCGCATGGGTAGATCTGATCACCGTCCACAAGGGCGGGCTTTTTGGTTCGGATTACCGGATGCTGTTCCCGTCTGACGGTATTCAGGGGATCAAGCGTTTCTACCTCGACAGCCTTATGGCTTTCGGCAAACGCGGCCTTGCCTGCCAGCCTGCCATCATCGGCATCGGGTTGGGGGGATCCAAGGATATCTGCATGACACTGGGCAAACGCGCCTCGACGTTGCGGATCGTCGGATCGCATAACAGTGATCCAGAAATCGCCAAGATGGAGGATGAATTCAAAGAACTTGGTAACTCTATCGGTATGGGTGCCATGGGGTTTGTCGGCAAGAACATGGTAATCGATTGTAATATCGAAGTTGGGTATTGCCACACGGGCGGAATGCCCATGTCGGTGCATGCGTTCTGCCTAAGCTCGCGCCGCGCCGTCGCCCGCATCCACGCGGACGGGAAAGTCGAACATCGCACGGACCCAGACTGGTTCACCGACTATCAGCGTCGTGAAACCATTGACTGGGAACCTGTGCGGGAGGCAGCAGAATGAGCGCACCACGTGAAATCATCCTGTCCACCACCCCCACCGACGAAGAAATCGCAGATCTGCGCCTGGGCGATGTCGTCTACCTTGATGGCCTGATGTACACAGCTCGAGAAGGTGTCTATATGCGCGCGTTAGAGGATAAGGCGAATATCCCGATGGAATTGCCCTCCCAATCCGCCGCCAACTTCCACTGCTCACCCGCCGCTCGAATCAACCCGGATGGGTCTTTTGACATGGGCGCTGTGACGGCGACGGCATCTTTCCGCTTTGCCAAATGGTTGCCTGAATGGATGGCCAAGACCGGGGCAAAGTTGATCGTTGGCAAGGGCGGCATGACATCGAAGGACTACAAAGAATACTTCGTGCCTAATGGCGCAGTCTACCTGTCGACCGTCGGATACGGCACGGGTGCGCTTCTTGGGCGCGGTGTTGAGAATGTGGAGGCTGTGCACTGGAACGAGGAACTGGGCCTCGCGCAGGCGATGTGGGTTCTTAAATGCAATCGCATGGGCCCCTTCATCGTCGCCTCCGACATGTACGGCGACTGTCTTTTTGAACGGGAAAACGCAAAAATCGCTAAGAACTTAGCACGGCTCTACGAAGGCACCAGGCCTGCAACCCTTAAACGCTACGGCGAAAGTGATGACCGCACAGATGAGGTCATTTGAAGGTATGCCTATCGATGCGCACAAAGATGAGGTCGCACCGGAATCGGAGTGCCTCATACCATTGTTTATCCTAGTGACATTGGCGAAATCAGATCGACCGATGTCCGTGGCTGACATAGGTAAATCCTTGGATGTAGAGACAGCGATGCTGTAACCGCATTTCGAGGCATTGGAAGAGCAACAGTTCATCCAGAGTTCTGGATCGCAGAGTGTCTTTGTTTTGTCATAGATTGGTGATGCTTTGTACGGCGTTAGGAACCGGTGATTTCACTTAGGGCGCTAACCTTCAGGCAACTGGCATGTGAAATACGGTCAAGTATTCGGCGATATTCAGGGTACCTGCAATTTCTCACATTCGCGCGAAGACCTTTCATTAGGGTACCTTGAATTAAGTAATCAGCGCGCGCAGCATAAGAATGATGCCCGACAGAAACATCATTGCGATGATCAAGCGACGAAATTGATCATCGTCCAGCCGCTTGAACAACGTGATCCCGATTTGAGCAAAGATCATCGTTACAGGAAGCGCTAAGCCGATGAGTATCAAAGTATCCCACGAATAGGCTCCATTGAAAGCAAACATGATACAAGCGAGCGCCAGTACAGCCACGTTAAAAGGCTGAAGCACGGCACGGGTTTCAGCCTTAGACCAAGGGCGCATGGCGCACCACATCGTCGGCAATGCGCCCGACAAAGATGCGGCACCTCCAAGTAAACCACCAAAGAATCCTATGATACATTCGATTATTGGTGCGGGGCGTTCGAGTTTTGGCAACGTGGTGCGGAAAGTGAAGAATCCGCCATAGAGCAGCATGAAACCTGCGATGATCATCTTAAGTGTCTCCACCGGAATGTACGAAAGAGCTGCTACGCCCATCGGTATCCCTGGAAGAGCGGGCAGCAAGAAGCGCGCAAGGCGCCTTGGCTGATCTGCAATGGACCTTCGTACCAACCAAACGCCTTGCAAACCGCTGGCGACGGACATCACAACAACCACTGAAACCGCCTGAACCGGCGGCATGACATTTAGCCAGAAGCCAAGTGAAAATAGAGCTGTTCCGAATCCCGCCAATCCGTTGATGAGCCCACCAGCTGCCGCCCCCATGAGAAGGTAAACATAGAGCTCAGTTGGCAATTGCAATGTCCTTAATTTCAAAGCCCAGCGAGATAAAACGTAGTCTTAATAGACTATGAAGACGCCCAGCAATTTTGCGCGCTTTCGCCACCAATTCCAAGCCCAATCGACAGCGATTGCGGTTTTGGTTGCAACCGACAAAAATTCTTAACGCCCCGTATTTCTCTCTGAATCTTCATCCTCCCACCGATGCTGGCCGGTGGCACCAAACTTTGGGTGATTTTCACCTGCTTCCCCTCGTAGTTCATTTTGCTCGGTCTGATTCCGTACTGCACACTCAGCCAATTTGCCTCGGTGCCAAATCGCGATCTTAGTGGTGCTGTAGCGGTAAATAACGAACATGATTTTGATCTCAACGCTTCCCATGGCTATGCAAAACCCTTTGGCGCTAAAAAGTCCGTATTGTCGGCGTCTTTCGATTCTAAACACAATTCGGAGAAAGCTCGGTCTCAGGTCTAGCAAGATCAACACTCATGAATGGCCAGATTGACGACACGCGCTGCGTTGCATCAGCACATGTGCCGCAGCCGCGAACAAATGCTGCGCTAGCAAAGCGCGAAAAGCGAATGTCGGGAAGGTCCCGCAACGTGGTCATTGGTGCAGAGCGTAGCTAAGGACTGCTTTCGCACGGGTTGATCACGCGGCATGCATCGAATTTTGTTGTATTTGCGGGTCTTCGAAACCGTATAGCCCCAGCATCAAAACCCGCAAACTCGGTAAACCCTACGGTTCCAGCGGCGGCCCTAGAAGGGTATGTCATTAATTTTGTTGTCTGCGGTCGATGCAAGCGCATAACGCTTAACCCTTCTTCGTCAAACCGTATTCTCTCCTTTCCTTAGTATTCGTACCCGAAACGAATGTCGCGGCGGTAGGATAGGCCAACGGCTTGGCACAGCGCTTCTGCAAAGTTGAAAGGGCAGTACTGGCGCTCACGTTCAAAACGTAGGCCTTTCTTGTCGTTCGCGGCACAGATGCTCAGCAAAACTGCCTTTGAATATGGTAAGTTTTGACCTGCATTCCGAAAATCGAACTAAAGTTTGAAGCGCAGCATTCGATAATTCAAGCTCGAAGCCGACTTTTTCCCTGTAAACTGTCCAATGCCTTTTGTTGGTACTCTTTGCTTCAAAAGAGGGGCCGGACCAAGCAGGCAGCGTGCCCTATGCTTAACATTGATAACGGAAACCCTGATCTACAGTTGTCATGAATTGGATAAGCTCTGAATCATTCACTCAGCACTTTTGCACAAACATCATATGTTGATTTCGGCTACCCGACATTGTTCAATTGTAATTAAGCCGGCGCTGATGCACTCACCTGCCGCACGGGCTGAGATGGATCGACAAATATAGGGCTTGCCTTCAGCAATATTTGCTGCTCGTGCCTCAAGAATTTTCTGCGGATCGGTTGTCACTGCATTGGCAGGAGTATCTTTTTTCCAGCCCTCTTCTCGCAGCCAATTCTGAGAGTACTTCACAAAATTTGGATCGTTGCCACGCTGCTCCGACGCATAGCTTCGCGCACCCACTAGGATCGCCGCAGGGTCATACTCTCGTCGTTTACCGTGGACCGCAACACGCAGAACCCAAGATTTCGAACCACTGGCAGCGACGCGCAGCCAGAGTCCTTCGCCATCTCCATACATGCCTGGTTGGGAAATTCCTTTGACGCCTTTGTGGGTCAACTTTCCATTGTCGATTGTCCACCCTTTGTTCCACCTTTGGGCCCGCGCTTAAAAACCTAACGAATACAAGGGTACAAACTACCGGGACTATTTCTTGCGATACAACAAGATATAGTGCGAGACAAGTCGGGACACGCTTTATGTGGACCTAGGCTCCACCAAAACCTAACATTACATAACTAGCAAGCATTAGAGCGGTGTGACACACAGGTGTGACACAAAATGAAGCTGCATGCGTATCTCTCACTGTCCCGGCACGGCATTTATTACTTCCGTTGGCCGCTGCCCGACACACGACCAAACCCCGTACTAGACCAAACACAACACGTAGGACCCTTCGCGTTTCGTTGCGTACAAGATGCCCCAAAAGAGGCTGGTACTCTGGCACGGCGTCTTGCAGTGTGCGGCGACACAATAGCAAAACACACAGAACATTCGGGCATGAACTACGGCGAACTACGCACAAAGGTGCATGAGCACTTCACGGAAGTACTAAAGAAGGCAAAGGCACGCCGGGATGAACTCGGCCCCTACACCGAACTAGAGAGAAAACGTATCGCCGACACCATCCGTCTTCATGAGGCAGACAACGAAGACTTTTGGGGCATGATGCAGAAGGGCTACGCAACATAGCAGTACCAATCCTTTTGCGATGCATCACCTACTCACAGTCGCAGCCATTGTCATCGAGTGTTCCCGCATTTCGCAACCCGGTTTGCGGGGTCCGAACCGACATTCCCAATGTTGCCGCTGTTTCCGGAATACCAAATTCGGAATCTGCAAAGTCAAAAGGCCGCTAAAAGCTGACCTTGTGTGCCTATAGTGAGATGAAAAGCTTGGCTGCTGCAATCACCGACATATGATGCTGGCTAGAGATATATGTACTGAATGGAGTTAAAGATGTGCTTTTCAGCTACGGCAAGTTTTGTTGCTGGGGGAATATTGTCCGTTGCCGGTGCAGCTACCATGATTTCTGCATGCAGACAGAAGTTGGGGCGTGGCCTAATATTCCTGTCATCTTTTCCGTTAGTTTTCGGTTTACAACAAAGTCTTGAGGGTTTGGTCTGGCTCGGGATGTCCGACCAATTGTCTTTGAGACTATTAACGATAGTAAACTATGGCTTCATTTTTTTCGCGTTTTTCTATTGGCCTGTTGCTGGCCCAACTGCAGGTTTTCTGATCGAAAAGCGAAAGTGGCGTAAACACTTATTCGGTGGACTTATCATTGGTGGTTTGGCTGTGGGAACTTACCTTATGCTAAAAGCAATCAATAACCCCGTACTTCCCACCTCTAGCGATGAATGGGGAGGGCATATTTTGTACCTACAAGGTATGACCCTTATCCCAAACATCCAATACATCTACTTCTTTACTGCATGTACTGCGCTAGCAGCCTCATCGAACCCCACCGCTTTCAAGTTTGGCCTAGCGCTTACAGCGTCGTTTCTCGTCACGCTCTTCGGTTATGAATTGTTTGTTCTACCTTCGGTGTGGTGTTTCTTCGCTGCGCTTTGCAGCATCGTCATTTCATATGACGTTCTTCGAGGTAAGACTGTACAATACTTAGAGAAGCAGAGTGATGATCTCCCGGCCATTGTCTAACGGACGTATCACGGTTGCTGTCAGACTAATTCGAACCAATCTCAGTTTGCTGCGGAAACTGCGAACCTATCCGGTGATCGCGTACGTTCGTGAAATTCAACGTGCCAACGGGATAAATTGAGGACAGAACCATGAAAAAGATCATAATGCTCGCACTCGTGTCTGCCCTTCCCAGCGGCGTACTGGCGCATTCCGAGGTCGAAGAAACAACCCCTGCCAACGGTGCCACAATAACTACTGTGCCCGCTGAAATTAGCCTCAACTTCTCTAAGGACATCCGGCTGACACGGATAGAGATGGCCCATAAAGAACACTCGGCAGTAAGCCTTGATTTGGGCGACCAGACAAGTTTTGGTCAGGAGTTCACGATCCCTCTGCCGAGCAATGGAACCGGCACCTATGTCATCGAATGGCGTGGTTTAGGTGAAGACGGTCATGCCATGCAGGGCGAGTTTTCCTTTACCGTGGAATGAGCATGCCAGACATTTGGGGTATTGCCGCGATCCTCGCAAAGCTGGGGCTCTACATCGGCTTTACGGGGTCCACCGGGCTTGTAATTGTTAGTTGCCTCTATTCCGGCGTTGTCGCACCGATAAACCTCGGGATAAAGCGCCAAGCTAGGGCCTTAGGGTGGCTCGCTCTCGCCGCAACGGATGTTGGTTTCATGCTTCGTGGAGCCGCCTTAACAGGCGGAGTTGACGGCATGGTCGATCCAGAGATGCTTGGTCTACTTTGGCAGACATCCGTGGGTGAGGTCCTTGTTTACCGCCTCGTAGGCGCAGTGATGATCCTTGTGGGGCTGTCTGTTCCTCGCGTTGGTCTACCGATTGCTCTGTTGGGTGGCACAGTGGCATTGTGGTCCTTTGCACAGATAGGGCACGTGCCCGAACTAGAGAGTTTTGGCGTTCAACTCTTGCTCCTGTTGCACCTGCTATCTGTAGCCTTCTGGGTGGGCATCTTTAGCCCGCTGCGGAGTATGGCTCTCATGCCTGAACACCTGGCAGATGCTGCTGAACTAGGTCATAGATTTGGGCAAACTGCTGCATCGGTTGTGCCGACTTTGATCGGTGCGGGCCTATGGATGGCTTGGGTACTTGTCGGCGGTCTACAAGGGCTCTTGTTCACTGGCTACGGGTGGGCACTGTTGCTCAAAGTGTTTCTTGTGGCGTTGCTGATGATCCTCGCCGCTGCAAACAAGCTCCGATTTGTTCCCGCCATGCAAAGTGGAAAGGCTAGGGCAGCGCGGCACCTCGCCCGATCTATCGAGGTTGAGGCAATAGTCGTATTAGTGGTTTTGGCGACGACGGCGACACTCACCAGCGTATTAACACTTCCGAGTTAAGGTAGGTAGAGATGAACAAACACCTGTGTGCACTCGCTATATGCAGTATTGGTACTAGCGTCGCTGCAGATCATGAGTTGATAGACAGAGACCTTGCGAATGGGCAGGAACTCTACGCAGAGCACTGTGCCTCATGCCATGGAGTTAATCTGGAAGGCCAACCCAACTGGCAAACACCCGACGATGACGGAGTGTTGCCTGCTCCACCACATGACGTGACAGGGCACACATGGCACCATGATAACCAGCTACTGTTCGAGTATACCAAACTAGGTGGAGCAGACGCATTGGCAACACGTGGCATTAAAGACTTCAACAGTGGCATGCCCGGCTTTGAAAGCATTCTAACCGACGAAGACATATGGAACGTGCTGGCCTACATACGCTCCACATGGCCCGACGATGTTCAGCAAATGCAGACCAGCCGCAACCTGCCGCACCAGTAGAAGGCAGTAGTCCGGTGTAGGTTTGGGCATGCACAGTTCGACGTAGCAGGTTGCGCACTTCAAAGTGTGACAATAGGGTGAGACACACTACAAACCAACGCACCACAATAGTGTTCACTATCAGTGCATTAGGCGTTCGGCGGCGTTTCCCCTAGGCTCCACCAAAACCTAACAATATAACTAGATAGCAAGCATGATAGCGGTGTGACACATCGGTGTGACACAAGATGAAGCTGCATGCGTATCTCTCACTGTCCCGGCACGGCATCTGCGACTTCCGTTGGCCGATAGGTTGAAGATTAGCACCAGAATAGTCAGAGCTTTTGACGCGTGGAATTTGCGCTTGGTCGCCCGATGCAGCACATTGCGGTCATTTCCAGTGAACACATATGGTTGGCTGATCGATACATTGCAGTCAAACGACCTGATCCAACCCGGTAATATTCCGCCGCTCCAAAATCACGGCGTTGCTATTTGGGGCCGATCAGGCATTCTGGACGGAATTCCAAGAGCAGTTCTTTTGTGCAGGTATAGATTATGCGCAGTGTCGTTACGCTGGCCGTTCTGGCCTTTGTTGCCCTGTCGTGCGGTCGCGGTGGCCCGCCGCCGCAGCGTCTTGAGCCTCAGGCTTTTGCGGATACGACCAGCCCGGCTTTGATCTTTCCAAAATTTGCGGATGCTGATCCGCATGAATGGGACGGGCGTCATCCCGGGCTTTACCCGGTGCACGGGTTGGATGTGTCGCGCTGGCAAGGGGCGATTGACTGGCGCACCGCGCGGGCCAATGGGGTGAGTTTTGTTTTCATCAAGGCGACCGAAGGCGGGGATGTGGCCGATCCGATGTTCGACACCCACCGTCAGGGCGCTCAGGATGCGGGTGTGCCTTGGGGGGCCTATCACTATTACTATTTCTGCCGATCCGCGCGCGAGCAGGCGCGGTGGTTCATCAAGAATGTGCCGAAGGGCGCGGACCTTCCGCATGTGCTGGATATGGAATGGACACCGCATTCCAGGACCTGTCGGATCCGCCCTGATGGTCGCAAAGTACGGGCCGAGGCGCAGCGGTTTCTGGACATCCTCGAACGTCATTACGGGCGCAGGCCGATCGTCTACACGACCGTCGATTTCTTTGCCGACACGCAGATCGATCGCCTGCCCAAGACCGAATTCTGGCTGCGCTCCGTGGCCGGGCATCCGCGTCAGGTCTATCCCGGAACAATCTGGCGGTTCTGGCAATATACCGGCACCGGCCTGGTACCTGGTGTCGACGGGCGTGTCGATATCAACACGTTCAACGGCCCACCCGAGATCTGGGCCCGGTGGAAGTCAGGCGGCTAGTCGGATTTGTCGCCCGCGTGTTTCGCCCAAAGGTCGGGACGGCGCGCGCGCGTGATCTCTTCTGACATTTTCTGACGCCATTCGGCGATGCGCCCGTGGTGGCCTGACATCAGAACCTCGGGGATGTCGCGTCCGTTCCATTGGGCCGGGCGGGTATATTGCGGATGTTCCAGCAGGCCCGAGGAAAAGCTCTCCTCCTCGGCGGAGGCCTGATTGCCCAAGACGCCGGGGATCAGTCGCACGGTGGCGTCGATCAGCGCTTGCGCGGCAATCTCACCACCCGTCATGACGAAATCGCCCAACGAGACTTCCTGGATGCCATAGTGCTCCAATACACGCTCATCCACACCTTCGAAACGTCCGCAGAGCAGGGTCATGCCATCGCAGCGCGCGAGGTTCTGCATCATTTGCTGATCCATTCTTCGGCCGCGCGGGCTGAGATATATCAGGGGCCAGTTGCCGCGGATACCCGACATCGTGTGCTCAATCGCGGCGCCCAGAACATCCGCGCGCAGCACCATGCCCGCACCGCCGCCCGCAGGGGTATCATCGACATTGCGGTGCTTGCCGATGCCGAACTGGCGCAAGTCAACGGTTTCCAGTTGCCACAGGCCTTCCTGCAAGGCTTTGCCGGTCAGGCTTTCACCCAGAACGCCGGGGAAGGCGGTGGGAAACAGGGTGATGACCTTGGCCTTCCAAACCCCGTGCAGATCAGGCGTCGGGGTCATCAACTCGCGCGGCTTCAGCGTTGGCCGGATCGCCTTGCGGCCATGAGACTTGCCAAGAGGTTTGTCGGATGTGTCGGTCATCGGGTACGAGCCAGATCCTTTTGCGCGTTTTCAACCAAAGCCGTCTTTTGCAACTCCAGCGCCGCATCGTCCAGCCCCGAGCGGTTCAACTGCAACAATTCTTCCAGAAGATCTTCGGGCAGGCGCGGGTTCACGCGTGTTGGCGCAAGCAGTTTCGACTTAAGCTCTGGGGGCAGATCCAGAAACGCGGCAAACGGGTCGCCAGCGCCGAAGGCGCGATATTGCAGATCTTCCAGCCATTCTGTTTTGACCCGAGCGTTCTCTATGTGGTCGCGGATCTGCATCGCAGCCGTCTGTGGTGACGGAACCTCGGCCATCCGGTCACGATAGGTTTCGAAATCCTGCACCAGACGGGTGCGCAACAGGTCGTGCGACCAAAGGCTGCGCAACCATCCGCCGCGCTGGCGCAGCGACAGGTAGAGGGTGATGTCGACCTCATCGCCTAGTCGCTGCTGGATCAGTTCAACCAGACAGGTGGCCAACTCGGGTGCAGCTTCATATCCTACCGCAACATTACGGCTGGGGCGCAGGCCCGAGAAATTCTCTTCACTCAGGATCAGACCGCGTTTCTCGCCGAAATCCAAACTGGCCAGAAAATCACGCATCTTTTCGCGAAATTCGGATAGGGTGCTTGGCAGGCCATAAACCGAGTGTCGTGTCGCCGCTTCGGACAGGCCGGTTTTGCGGGTCCGATATGGCAAGACCAGCGCATGGCGAGGCCAGATCAACTCGCGGTTTTCAAACAGAAAAGACTGTGCTGCAGTTGTGCCCGTCTTGTGCAGACCCAGATGCAGCAGCACGCGGCGCATTACAGCAGACCTTCGGGTGGGTCGGCGATGATACGGCCTTGGTCCAGATCGACGGTGGGCACAGCCTCGAGCGTGAAGGGCAGCAAGACGGTTGACTTCAACCCTGCGCCCTCAAGCTCCAGTAAATCCGCCGCACCGTGGTTCTGAACTGCCTTGACCCGCCCCAGCAACGTACCGCCGGTGTCGTAGACCGAAAGGCCGATCAGGTCGGTGTGATAGAACTCATCATCCGGCAGCGAGGGCAGTTGATCGCGGCGCGCATAGAGACGCAGACCATTGATCGCATCCGCCTGTTCCTTGGTTTCAATGCCACCCAGTCGGGCCGCAAACCCGTTTTTGATCGGGCGGGTCAGGACCAGCGGAAAGCGTTCGCTGCCGTCTTCGTTGGTCAATGGCGAATAGCTTTCGATATCCTCGGGTACGGCGCAAAAGCTCTTCACCCGCACCTCGCCGCGTACCCCGTAAGAACCGGCAATGCTGCCCACACAGATCAGATCACTCATTTGGCGCGCCCGTCGTCAAACATATTCCGTTTCGCCATTGCCCAAGCCCCTCGCAGGCTTCACGCTGATTGCTGCGTTCAAAGAACACGCCCACAATAAATGCGATCAGCAACAGGATGGGAAGTCGTATCAATCCGAACATAGGATGTTATCGTTTCTCAATCGTTAGAGCGTTTGCGCGGTTTTCCCAGCCTGCGCGTTCAAGTTCGGGCGTGTCCGAGCTGCGTTCTGGCCAGCCGATGCAGAAATAGCCGATCAGGCTCCAATCTTCGTTCACATTCAAGTCGTGGCGCAGGCGCTCCGGGTCGAGGATCGAAACCCAGCCCATGCCCAGCCCTTCGGACCGCAGGGCCAGCCAGAATAGCGTGATGGCCGAGACGACCGAATAACGCCGCATCTCGGGCATGGTGCTCGCACCCAGCCCGTGGCCCTTTGGTGTTGCCTCGTCACAGAAAACGGCCAGATGAACCGGTGCCTGTTTCATGCCCGAAAGCTTGAGGCTGCTGTATAGCTGCGCGCGCTCGCCTGTGTATCCGGTCAGGGCCTGTGCATTGGCGGCCTCAAAATTTTCAAGTGCCAGCGCCCGCGCGCGCTCGGAGTCGACCCGAAGCAGCCGCCAGGGTTCACTAAGCCCCACAGAGGGCGCCAGTTGAAACGCGTCGAGGCAGCGCGTCAGCACTGCCTCGTCTATAGGGTCGGTGCGGAACCGGCGTACATCGCGCCGGAGCCGCATCAACAGATCGAACTGCGTGCGAAAATCGTCGGTGAAATCCTGATCTCGCACGCGCCCGCCTGCTTATTCTTCTGCTGCGACAGCTTCTTCTTCAGCCGGTGCAGCAGCGGCTTCAGCCGCCTCAGCAGCTTTGGCCGCTTTTTCTTCGGCGCGTTCCTGAGCTTTCTTGCCCGGGGTACCCTTGTTGGGGTTGTTACGCTCGGCCTTGTCACGGGCACCGGCAGCTTCCAGCATGCGGGCGATCCGGTCGGTGGGCTGAGCACCCTGATCCAGCCAGTACTGGATGCGCTCCATGTTCATTTTCACGCGCTCTTCGCTGTCTTTCGGCAGCAGCGGGTTGTAGGTGCCCAGCTTCTCGATGAAACGACCATCGCGGGGCATACGGCTGTCAGCCGCAACAATGCGATAGAAGGGACGTTTTTTCGAGCCGCCGCGGGCGAGACGAATTTTCATTGCCATGGTGGTATCTCCTTTGAATGGCGTGACTGGGGGATGCCCAGTTATTCTTGGTGTTTCTTATGGTGTCGGATGACTTCCTGAATGATGAAATTCAGGAAAGCCTTGGCGAAAGCGGGGTCCAGATCGGCCTCTTTCGCCAGGTCTTCAAGCCGTGCGATCTGCGCGGCTTCGCGCGTGGGATCGGACGGGGGAAGGTCGTGTGTGGCCTTGAGCTTGCCCACGGCCTGGGTGTGCTTGAACCGCTCGCCCAGTGTATAGACAAGGATTGCATCCAGCCGATCGATGCTTTCGCGATGCTCTTTCAACAGCGTGGCAGCTTGGGTCACGGGGTTGGTCATTGGCCGGTCCTTTCGGTCGTCAGGTCAATCTGAGGGTGACGCCAGATCTGGGCTGTTTTGCCCAGCAATGTGCCGTCGCACTCGTAGGTGGCGCCAAGACGTTCGGCCAATCCGCGCGAGCGGTCATTGGCGTGGGCGATATAGCTCATGACGCCGTTCAGACCCTGATGTCGGGCAGCATAGTCACGCGCGGCCTGCGCGGCCTCGAACCCAAAACCTTTGCCTTCGGCTTCGGCCATCAATGCCCACCCCAATTCAGGCTCGGCCCAGCCGGGTGCAAAGATCATACCGGCCCAACCAACGAACTCTTCGCTTGATTTCTCGGTCAGGTGCCACATTCCGAACCCGTTCAGCGCCCAGTGTCCCAAGCGTTTGGCCAGCGACTCCCAGCAACCGATCTCATCTTTTGGACCACCCACCATATGGCTGCGTTCGGTCGCAAAGAAGGCGGTCATTGCGGGCAGATCATCCTGATGCGGTGCGCGCAGGATCAAGCGGTCGGTCTCAATGGTGGGGATGGTGAACGAGGTCATGCGTAAGCCTCCATCCCGCCATCACAGGGGTTGGGCAGATGACGATTGACCAATGTGACACCGTCTTGCTCAATGATCTCGCGTTCCAGCGTGGCGCCCAAACGTTCTGCAAGGCGCTGTGACCGATCGTTGCCCTTGGCGACAAAGCTGGCCAGCGTTTCCCAATTCAATCGTTGGAACGCAAAGCGCAGAGCAGCGCTGGCAGCTTCATGGGCAAAGCCGTGGCCTTCACCTTCCTCGGTGAAGATGAAACCAAGTTCCGGTTCAGGATCTTCGGGTTCAAACCCCAGGACGACGAACCCGAGCAATGCGCCATCCGTCTTCAAAGTGACAGACCACAATCCGTGACCGCGAAGAGCCCAGATAGCGACCATCTGGGCGAAATCGTACCACGCATCTTCGCGCGACATCAGGGTCAGATAGCGTGCGCGCGGGCTGGCGACGATCCGGGCATAGGTGTCAAAATCCGACAATCGCGGTGCGCGCAAGATCAGGCGATCTGTCTCAAGTTGCGGAATGGCGTTCGCCACCCGAGCCGCCAGTTCAGCCCCTTGAGCATTTGGCGCAGCTTCGAACCGGAAGGTCATGCGTAGGCCTCCGATCCGCTTTGCAGCTCATCCGGGCGAGGGTGGCGATAGACGACATCCTCAGGAGATGGGCGCGCTGCGCTTTGGTCCTCAATTGCACCCAGTCGCTTTGCCAAGGCGATTGAACGTGCGTTGGGAGCATCAATATAGCTGACCAGTGTCGTCAAACCGGCGTTTTGAAACGCCCAATCGCGCGCGGCGCAGGCCGCTTCGAATGCAAACCCCTTGCCTTCATAGTTGGGAAAAATGCACCAACCGATTTCGGTTTCCGGGAATTTTGGGGGTTTGTTGATCCCGACCTGCCCAATGAATTCACCGGTTTCCGTAAAATCGACTGCCCACGCGCCAAATCCGAGAAACTGCCAACTGGCCACGTCCGAGCCCAGTATTGACCACAGGTCCTGCGCCGAGTACGGCCCATCCATATACTTCGCCCAATCCGTCGCAAACAACGCCGCCATCGGCTCGAAATCTTCGAGCCGGTGATGGCGCAGTGTCAGACGCGCAGTGTTTATGGTGGGTGCAAAGCTCACGGTTACTTCTTCTTCCCAAAGCCGCTGAGCCCCGGTGGCAGAGCCATGCCGCCACCCAGGCCGGGCAGGCCGCCGGGCACCTTGCCGCCCATGGCCTTGGCCGCCTGTTCCAGCGCCTTGGGGTCCATGCTTGCGGCCATTTCTTCGGGCGAGGGGCCGCCTTTGCCGAACATGCCTTTCATGGCCTGCTTCAGCATCTTGCCTTTGCCCATCTTGCCCATCTTCTTCATCATGTCCGACATCTGCCGGTGCATCTTAAGCAGCTTGTTGAGGTCGCTGACCTCCATCCCCGAACCAGCGGCAATCCGTTTCTTGCGGCTGGCTTGCAGCAATTGCGGGTTGGCGCGTTCGCGTTTGGTCATCGATTGGATCATGGCGATCTGCTGGCGCAGGATTTTGTCGTCCAGACCGGCGGCATCCATCTGTTTGGCCATCTTGCCCATGCCGGGCATCATGCCCATCATGCCTTGCATCCCGCCCATCTGGATCATCTGTTCGAGCTGCATTTTCAGGTCGTTCATATTGAACTGACCTTTGACCATGCGCTTCATCATGCGCTCGGTCTGTTCAAGCTCCATCGTTTCCTGGGCTTTTTCGACCAGCGCAACGATGTCGCCCATGCCCAGAATACGGCCTGCGATGCGGTCCGGCTCGAAGGTTTCGAGCGCGTCCATCTTCTCGCCCAGACCGACAAAGCGGATGGGCTTGCCGGTGACCGCGCGCATGGACAGTGCCGCACCGCCGCGTCCGTCGCCATCCATCCGGGTCAGAACAACGCCCGAGATGCCGACCTTGGCGTCAAACTCCTCGGCAACTTCAACGGCGACCTGACCGGTCAGGCCATCGACCACCAGCAGAGTCTCGCGCGGATCGACCACGTTGCGGACCTGCTCGACCTCGTCCATCAGGACTTCGTCAATGTGCAGGCGGCCGGCAGTGTCGAGCATATAGACGTCATAGCCACCCAAGGTGGCCTGCTGCTTGGCGCGTTTTGCGATATCGACCGGTTTCTGGCCTGGCACGATCGGCAGGGTATCGACGCCCACCTGTGTGCCCAGAACCGCCAGCTGATCCATTGCCGCCGGGCGATAGACATCGAGCGAGGCCATAAGGACCTTCTTGCCCTCTTTCTCTTTTAGCCGCTTGGCAAGCTTACCGGTTGTGGTGGTCTTACCAGAACCCTGCAGACCGACCATCAGGATCGGGGCAGGCGGGTTGTCGATCTTGAGTGCACCGGGATCATCCTCGCCCCGGAGTGTATCGACCAGCGCGTCATGCACGATCTTCACGACCTGCTGGCCGGGGGTGATCGATTTGGTGACGGCTTGCCCAGTGGCTTGTTCCTGCACCTTCTTGACGAATTCACGCGCAACCGGCAGCGAGACATCCGCCTCCAGCAGGGCAACACGCACCTCGCGCAGCGCGGTTTTGACGTCCTCTTCGGACAGGGCACCCTGTTTGGTCAGCCGGTCAAAGACGCCAGAGAGGCGTTCGGATAGATTTTCAAACATGCCTTCGGCCTCCTATGCCGGTTATCTGGTGGCACCCCTTACGTAAGCGGCACCGGTTCAATCCACAATTACCTCCTCCCACCGAATTAGGTGCGGGGGACGTTCCAAATGGCTTGCCCCTAACCCACTGGCTTAGATGTGGAGGCAGGCCAACTGGCATTGCCCCCACGGGCGAAACTCGCTGGTGGGGGGCGATCCCTGAACGACTCAAGGGACCGGAAGGTCAAACGCTTCCGGATGTTTGGCCAGGGCTTTATGCGGATTGGCTGTCTGTGTCAACCTTGCGGGCCGGAAGCCAGCTGTTGACGGCATCAACCAGCCTTTGCGCCCCGCGTCCGCTGTAATAGTTCTCGACAATGGGATGGCGACCGGCGCTCATGCCCTTGTCCAAAATCAGAACAGGCCGGTGGACCTTGGAAGAGCTGCCTCGGCGTGAGGTGCGCGATGTCTCAACCTCGGCATGGGAAAGATCCGAAAGCGCATGTTCAACTGTCTCATAGCCGAAAACGGATTGGCGGCGGATCAGGATTGTTTTGGATGGGCGGTCCATTATGACCTGAACCTGCCGGACCATGGCACAGAAGATTACGGCCCCCATGCCGCCACCAAAGAACGCGAACAAGATGCCGAACCAGACAGGCTTGTTGCCGTCGCTGGCCATAAAGATACCCGCGCCCAGAAAGGCGAGTATAAAGCCAATAAGCATCAGGCCAATCAGCCAGGGAGTGTTGGACAGGATCAGTTGGTCTGGCGTATCGCGGAGTATCTTCATAGCAGTGCGGTCAAAGAGTTGGGGGGGAATAAAACGCGCCTTGCGGCGCGTGTCTCCGACGGAGGTATTTTCGAACAGAAGACGAGAGGCCTAGAACCCTGCCAAAGCTTTGGTCAGGGCCGCAGTGACATGTGCGGCGGAGGGGTTGATGAAAAGATGGCCATCTGCCTTGAACACCGGATCGTCCAGGTGATCGGGGAAAGCCAGCGGGAGTTCGGTGCAGGCCAGGAGGATAGCGGTGCCCGGTGTTGCGTGTCGGTTGCAGAAGTCTAGCAAACGGGCATGAGCACCATCTGAAGCTCCACCATAGAAATCTGTGTCGATCATCGCCTGCATTTCGGCGATCTCTGTCTCAGGCAGGCGCGGGTTGGCGGCGATGCCGTGATTTGCCAGATGATCTGCATAGTTCGTCGCCTGCATCGTGACGGTTGTGCCTAGTACCAGAGCCTTGGAAGCACCAGTGGTCTTGGTCGCCTCGGCCGTGGCATCGAAAATGCTGAGGATTGGCATGGAAACACCTTGCCGGATCGCATGCAGGCGAGCATGGGGCGTGTTTGAGGCGATGATGGCGAAATCGCAGCCTGCACTTTGCAAGGTCAAAAGCGCGTTGCGGAACACGGCGTCAAATTCTGCCCAGCTGTCTTCATTACCCGCGATGCCACGCAACGCGCGCGTTTGCGCCTGCACGACGGATTCGATTGTGATTGGGGGGATCGGCAAGGGTGCGCCGTGGCCACGTTCGGCGAAATAACGCCCTGCGCCCTGGGCGATGGCGCGGTAGTAATCGACGGTGGAGGCCCATCCCACACCGCCCAAGATGCCGATCTTCTTCATGGGAAACGTCCAGGCTGCTCACTTCGATCCAAAGCGCAGACTGGACGCAAATTTGAGGGAGGTCAATCAGGCTGCCAGTTCAGATAGCGCTTGTTGCGCCTTGTTGAGCGAGCCTTCCGCATCCAGTGCCATTTGGTCAGCGGCGATCACATCAACATCCTGAATGCCGATAAAGCCCAACACGTGTTTGGCGTAATCGGTGGCAAAATCAATCTCGGACCCAACGGCAGTGCCGCCCGAGGCGATGGCCAGAATGGCGCGCTTGCCTTGCAGCAGCCCTTTGGGGCCGTTTTCGGAATACGCGAAGGTCAGTCCAGCGCGGGCGACCAGATCAATCCACGCCTTGAACGCGGCGGGGACGGAAAAGTTGTAGATCGGAAGGCCAATCACCACGGTGTCGGCGCGCTGCAATTCGTTGACCAGTTCATCCGACAGTGCCAGGCGGTCGCGTTGGACATCGTCACGCTCATCAGCCGGGGTGAAATTCGCGGTGATCCAGTCTTCGGTCAGCAACGGCAAGGGCGTTGCAAGGTCGCGGCGAATGATGCGGGTTGCGTTGAGGTGCTTGACGATCTTGTCGGACAGGTCTCGGGTGGTGGATCCTGTGCGCCGGGCCGAGGCGTCGATATGCAATACGGTCTGTGTCATCAGCTTTGTCCTGTGGTTGTGGTGATGCAGTTGATGTCAATATGATTGTTGCATTCACGAACAAAACCCAAGTATACCAACAGTTGCTGTTAGAATTTGCACAGCTTCCAGGATTTGCACGTTGAAAGAGATGCAATGGACAATTGGGACGAAGTGAGAACCGCTTACCACGTTGCACGGATGGGCACGGTCAGTGGCGCCGCGGATGTGCTGGGCGTGCACCACGCAACGGTTATCCGGCATATTGATGCTATCGAGATGCGGCTGGGTGTAAAACTGTTTCAGCGCCATGCGCGTGGTTACACGCCGACAGATGCCGGAGAGGATCTGCTACGCGTGGCCCAAGCCACCGAAGATCAGTTCAACCAGCTTGTCGGGCGCATGAAAGGGCGCGGTGACGATGTCTCGGGCGAGCTCGTGGTGACTTCGCTTGCTTCGTTGGCGCCGCTGATCGTACCGGCCTTGACCGAGTTTCAGCAGATGCACCCGGGCTTGATCGTGCGCTATCTGACCGGGGATCGCCTGTTTCGTTTGGAATATGGCGAGGCGCATGTGGCAATCCGGGCCGGGTCGGTGCCCGACCAACCGGACAACGTGGTGCAGCCCTTCATTCCGCAGGAAATCGGCCTATATGCCAGCCGGTCTTATATCGAGAGAAATGGTGCCCCATCCAGCGTTGAAGACTTTCCCAACCACGTGTTTGTAAGCACTGATGATGAAAACAGCCGGGCACCGTTCTCGCGCTGGCTTCGGGAAACGGTTCCGGCAGACACCATAACGTTCCGGTGTACCAACAACTTCAGCATGCGCGAAGCGGTTGTGGCAGGCGCGGGGATCGGGTTCATGGCCCGGTGGGAGGCCGCGCGACATCCGGATCTTGTCGAGGTTATGGACCCAGTTCCGGATTGGTCCGGGAAACTGTGGCTGGTCACGCATGTCGATTTGCATCGCACCACAAAGGTACAGACCTTTTTGACCTTCCTGAAAGAAAAGGCAAAGGGCTGGGTTTCATGACGGATCAGGCCCGTGGCCACCTGGCCATGCTGGTTTTCTCCGGTCTGGTGGCCGGTAGTTTTTCTTTAGGATCAATTGTTGCAAATCAGATAGCGCCGTCCGCGATCACGGCGGCGCGCTTTGCGATTGCAGCGGTTTTGATCGGTGTCGCCGCCTTGGTGACGACAGGCCTGCCTCGTAGCGCGGCGCAAGCCCCGTGGCGATACGCGGTGCTTGGTGGCCTGTTCGGGACCTATTTCGTGCTGATGTTCTATGGCCTCAAAACAGCCAAGCCCGTCAGCGCGGCAGCAGTGTTCACCTTGACCCCGGTGATGTCTGCCGTTGCAGGCTGGGTGTTGTTGCGACAGGTTACGACACCGCGCATGGCCTTGGCGTTGTCCATTGGTGCTGTCGGAGCCCTTTGGGTGATTTTTCGCGCGGATTGGCAGGCCTTTCGCGCATTCGAAGTCGGGACGGGTGAGATCATCTTTTTCTGGGGCTGCGCCGCGCACGCGGTCTATACCCCGATGGTGCGTAAACTGAATCGCGGCGAGCCCGCGGTTGTGTTCACCTTCGGTACATTGATCGCAGGCTGTGTCATGCTGACCGTCTTTGGATGGTCTGACATTCGCCAGACCGATTGGGCCAATCTTCCCCCTATCGTCTGGATCACTTTGCTGTATCTTGCGGTTTTTGCCACCGCCTCAAGCTTTGTGCTGGTTCAATTCGCAGCGCTGCGCCTGCCTTCGGCCAAGGTTATGGCCTATACCTATCTGATCCCCAGTTGGGTGATTTTGTGGGAGATCGCCTTGGGCCGTCCGGCGCCCACAGTGCTGATCCTGGGTGGTGCCGTTATGACAGTGGTGGCTTTGTTGCTTTTGTTGAAAAGTGATGCGCAGGTGTCCGGTGAGAAAACTGTTCCAACAAGCTGAAGGGATCCGGGCGCGTATCGACCGCTAAGATCGACCGCGAAAAGCTTACGCCAACTCATATGCCAACTGCGGAATTTGTTGAGCCAGATCAAGGCGACCTTTGTCCAGTCCACCTATCTTGAGTTAATGGGAGAGGAGGACAAATATGTTCAGTCATATCATGTTACCCGTCGATCGAAATTTGCCACCTGAAGTCCGAAAAGCAGCGGATATCGCCGCAGAAATGGCCAAATGGCAACATGCGAAAATTACCCTGGTCAGCGTGTCGGGTGTTCATATGGGCACCGCCTCTAAATCCGAGGCCGAGTTTGATGCCGAACTTGCTGCATTTGCGGAAAATCTGGCAACAAACAGCGGTGCGGAAGTCATCGTTCGCAAGATTCATTCGGTCGATGTGGCAGCCGAGGTGGACAGAGACCTGACGCGAACAGCCGAGGAAATCAATGCCGATTTGATCGTGGTTGGAACTCACGCACCGCGAATTACCGACTATATCTTTTCAAGCCATGCCGGATATCTTGCCAAGCACGCAAAAATGTCGGTCCTGGCCGTGCGGTAGACGCATTCAGCTTTCGTCAGTGGGCAGTTCGACCTCTAAAAACCGCTCGAAGGCGTCCAGGTTCACCGGTTCGAACTGCCCGAACCCCTGCATCCAAACCGAAGCCGCGCGCAGGGCGTCGGGTTCCAGCTTGCACCATTTGACGCGCCCCCGCTTTTCCTGAGAAATCAGCCCCGCCCTGGTCAAGATGACAAGGTGTTTCGAGATCGCGGCCAGTGACATCTCGAACGGCTCCGCCACATCGGTGACCGCCATATCGTCCTCCAGCAACATCGCCAGTATGGCGCGGCGGGTCGGGTCGGCAAGGGCCGCGAAAACAGTGTCGAGATCATTTGACATGAGCAGGCTCAACCACAGCGCTTGGGTTTGGTCAACCATTTGGTTGAATATGCGGTTTCAGGCTTTTGGCGCGTCGCCGCCGCAAACTGGTACCGTTCCCTCTTCTAGGGAAGGGATGAATCCATATATTTTACAATGGTTTAACCTGTGGCAATCTGGCCGCGCAATGGCGTTGACTCTGGACGGCTTCACCCTTAGCACCTAGCCTCAAGACAGCGCGAGGAAACCGTCCGTGACCGATGACGACCAAAAGCAGCGTATGGCGCAGCTTGAGGCCAAGATCGACGCGGCGAAAAAGGCCAATGAGCCCAAGACCCGTGCTGATGCTGACATATCCGGGGGCGAGCTTGCCTGGAGGATGGTCATCGAAATGGTATCCGGTCTGGGGATCGGATTTGGCATCGGATACGGGCTGGACAGCCTGTTCGGGACGATCCCGATCTTTCTGGTGCTGTTCACATTGCTGGGCCTTGTCGCGGGCGTGAAGGTTATGCTCCGCAGCGCGAAAGAGGTTCAAGAGAAACAAGCGGCAGCAACGGCTGCCGAGAAGGACGAGAGGGACTGAACGTGGCAACTGAGACCACCGCAGCAGAGGGCAGCAGCCTGGTTTTCCACCCAATGGACCAGTTCATCGTCAAGCCGTTGTTCGGCGACGGTGCGGTTGGCATGTTCACGATCACCAACGTGACCCTGTGGTTGTTCCTGGCTATCGTTGCCGTTGTTCTGTTGCTGGTTCTGCCCACGTCGAAGCGCGCTATTGTCCCCAGCCGGACCCAGTCGATTGCAGAGCTGACCTATGGGTTCGTCTACAAGATGCTGGAAGACATCTGTGGCAAGGACGGCGTCAAGTTCTTCCCCTATGTCATGACCTTGTTCATGTTCATCGTCAGCGCGAACTTCCTGGGCCTGATCCCGACTTCGTTCACCACCACATCGCATTTCGCTGTTACCATCCCGCTGGCGCTGGCCGTGTTCCTGACCGTCACCGTCTTGGGCTTCGTCAAGAACGGCACTGCGTTCTTGGGCCTGTTTTGGGTTTCCAGCGCGCCTCTGGCGTTGCGGCCCATCCTGGCCGTGATCGAGCTGATCTCGTACTTTGTGCGTCCGGTCAGCCATTCCATCCGTCTTGCCGGTAACGTTATGGCGGGCCACGCCGTGATCAAGGTTTTCGCAGGCTTTGCCGCGGTTGCCGTGATTTCGCCCGTGTCGGTCCTGGCGATCACCGCAATGTATGGTCTTGAGGTCCTGGTGGCTTTCATTCAGGCCTACGTATTCACCATTCTGACCTGTGTTTACCTCAAGGATGCGCTGCATCCGTCGCACTAAGGTCCGAACACCCAACATCGAAACTTCCAATTCGTAAGGAGATACATCATGGAAGGCGATCTCGCACATATCGGCGCAGGCCTGGCAGCAATCGGTTCCGGCGCAGCCGCAATCGGGGTGGGCAACGTTGCAGGCAACTTCCTGGCCGGCGCTCTGCGCAACCCTTCGGCGGCTGCATCGCAGACCGCAACCCTCTTCATCGGTATCGCGTTCGCAGAAGCCCTGGGGATCTTTGCATTCCTGGTCTCGCTGCTGCTGATGTTTGCCGTATAATCTGCGGAACCTGATCCTTACGCGCAGGTGGGCCCACGCCATAGTGGCCCGCCTGTTGTAAAGACAACGTTCCGACGGAGGACATCATGGCGACTGAACCCATTGCCAAAGAAGTGGCTGGCTCGTGCGTTGACTCCTATGGCTCTGCCATCGGGATGCCACAGCTCTGCTTCGATTGGTTTCCCAACCAGATCTTCTGGCTGGTCATTACGCTGGTCGTCATCTTTCTGGTCCTGTCCCGCGTGGCCCTGCCGCGCATTGCGGCTATCCTGGCGGAACGTCAGGGGACCATTACAAATGACCTGGCTGCGGCCGAAGATCTGAAGGCCAAGGCGGTCGAGGCCGAAGAGGCCTATAACAAGGCGCTGGCTGATGCCCGTGCCGAGGCGCAGCGTATCGCTGCCGAAGCACGCGCGGAAATCCAGGCGGGTCTGGATGACGCGATTGCCAAGGCGGATGCGGAAATCGCTGCAAAAGCGGCTGAATCGGAAAAGGCTATTGCCGACATCCGAGCCGGTGCGCTGGAAAGCATTCAAGTGGTTGCCAAGGACACGGCGGCTGAACTGGTAACCGCGCTGGGCGGCGAGGCAGATGCCAAAGCCATCGACAGTGCTGTTGACGCGCAGATGAAAGGATAAGTGACATGCGGAACACTCTTGCCCTTATCCTGACCTTCGGCGCAGCCAGCCCGGCCTTTGCAGCCAAAGGCCCGTTCTTTTCGCTAGCCAATACCGACTTTGTTGTCTTGCTGGGCTTCATCGTCTTCATCGCGATCTTGTTCTACTTCAAGGTCCCCGGCATGATCGGTGGTCTGTTGGACAAACGCGCCGAAGGCATCAAGTCCGAGTTGGACGAGGCGCGCGCGCTGCACGAAGAAGCCCGCAGCCTGTTGGCCTCGTATGAGCGCAAGCAACGCGAAGTGCAGGGTCAAGCCGATGCCATCGTGGCCGCTGCCAAAGAAGACGCGGCGCTGGCCGCGGAACAAGCCAAGGTCGATCTGGAGAAATCCATCGAGCGTCGCCTCGCAGCTGCGCAGGACCAGATCGCATCCGCCGAGGCGTCTGCTGTGAAAGAGGTTCGCGATCAGGCGATCTCGGTCGCGGTTTCGGCAGCCAACGCGGTCTTGGCCAAGCAGATGACAGCGACCCAGGCCAACAAGCTGATCGACGCATCCATCGCGGATGTTGGAGAAAAGCTGCACTGATCTGGCGCCACATACGAACGAAGCGAACCCGGTCCAATGACCGGGTTTTTTCTTGTGCTAATTTCTTCAGGTTCTGGAACAGCTGATCAGCGACCGATGAACATCAACTGCTCCGGTTGACCTGTTGCAGGCGTTGCTGTGCGATGGCTTCGTTTCGGTTGGCTTTCTGGTAGTCGGCCATACACCGCTCCACATAGCTTAGGTGCTGTTCCACGGCCTGACGCGCGCCTTTGGGGTCGCGTTCTTGCAAGGCCGTGTTGATGGCGCGGTGCTGGTCCAGGATTGCGTCGCGGGTGGTGCGCTGATGGAACATCATTTGCCGGTTATAGAACACGCCCTGACGCAGCAGGTCGAACATCGAACGCATCATATGCAGCATCACAACGTTATGGCTGGCCTCGATGATCGCCATGTGAAACTGAGCGTCCAGTTGGGCCTCATCTTCTGCCGCATTGTCGGCATGGGCGGCCTCCATTTTGTCCATCAAGGCTTGGATAACACGCAAATCACTGTCTGAACCCAATCGCGCTGCGCGTTCGGCGGCCAGCCCCTCCATGTCCCGTCTGAACGAGAGATAATCGAACACCGCTTCGTCATGGCTTCCGAACAGACGGATCAGCGCTGGGGAGAAGGCCGAGCCCAAAACTTCGGCCACGTAGATGCCGGAACCCGCTTTTGCGGTCAGCAAACCCTGCGCCTGCAATTCCGAAATGGCTTCGCGCAGCGACGGGCGTGACACCCCAAGGCGCTCGGCCAGTTCACGTTCTGCCGGCAGGCGCTCGCCCGGGCGCAAAATGCCCCGCAGGATCAGAAGTTCGATCTGCCGCACCACGGCAAGCGACAGCTTTTCGGTTTGAACTTTTTGAAAGGGCATCCGGTCTTCATTCGAAATTGGTCAAATCATATGACCACGTTAAGCGGCGGTGTTCAAGACATCGGGCGTGTTGGAAATTTAGGTCATAAATATTGACTTATACAGGGTTCTGAGTAACTTGACCTGAAACGTCAGGGCAGAGGAGGCCTGAGTCGATGGATCACCTTTTTGCAACCCGTATGTCCCGCATGAAAGCGTCGGAAATACGTGAGCTGTTGAAGCTGTTGGAGCAACCGGACATCGTGTCTTTTGCCGGTGGCATCCCCGATCCGGCCTTGTTTCCGGCCGAGGCTTTTGCGCAGGCATTCCAGGCGTCTTTGACCCCTGACCAGCAAACTCAGGCGCTGCAATACTCCGTCAGCGAGGGGTATCCCCCGCTGCGCCAATGGTTGGCCGAACACATGGGCCAGATGGGTATCCCCTGCGATATCGATAACATCCTGATCACCTCAGGCTCGCAACAGGCGCTGGACTATCTGGGCAAGCTGTTCCTGTCACCGGGTGACACGGCCCTGGTTGGATGGCCCACCTATCTGGGCGCAATCAACGCCTTTAGCGCTTATGAGCCACGCTTTGACCAACTGAGCGTCGACGGCAATATGGGGGCGGCGGAATACAGGGCCGCCGCTGGCGAAGGCGCGGTCAAATTCGCCTATCTCTCGGCTGATTTTGCCAACCCTACAGGGGAAACCACTGATTTACGGGGCCGTAATGCTGTGTTGGATCTGGCCGATGAGCTGGATTGTGCCGTGATCGAAGACGGTGCGTATCAGGCGCTGCGCTATGATGGTGAGCCGATCCCACCCGTGCTGGCGCTTGAGATCGCGCGCAAGGGATCCATCGAGGCGTGCCGGACGATCTATTGCGGCAGTTTCTCGAAAACCCTTTCACCGGGATTGCGCCTGGGTTGGGTGGTTGCGGCCAAGTCGACCATCTCGCGGTTGGTGTTGCTGAAACAGGCGGCTGATCTGCATTCGTCCACCATCAACCAGATGGCCGTGCATAAGGTGGCCGAAAGCTGTTTTGAAACACATATTCCCAAGCTGCGCAGCGCTTACAGCGCCCGTCGTGACACCATGCTTGCCGCTTTGGCCGCGCATATGCCCGATGGGGTTGCGTGGACGCAGCCAGAAGGTGGTATGTTTGTCTGGGTGACTTTGCCGAAAGGAACCGATGGCGCGGAACTGCTGGAGAAAGCGCTGAAAACGGTCAAACTGGCTTTTGTTCCGGGGCAGGCGTTTTTCCCTGATGGCAGCGGGGCAAATACGATCCGGCTGAGCTTTTCCAACTCGGATGAAGATATGATCCGCGAGGGTGTCCGCCGGTTGGGTCAGGTATTGCGGGCGTAGTGCCCGAAAGGTTCTATTAACCAAATTCGCGCACAAAAGCGGGCATGATCCGCTTTGTTGCAATTTTCCTGCTGGCAGCCTGTTCCGCAGGCACGCCGCATTTCCGGGACCTACCTGCCAAGCGCGTGGCTGTGAATGGCAGCGTCTTTGATGTGCGCGTGCGCGGGCATCTGGCCGAGGCCGTGCGGGTCAACACCCAATACGCGCCCCGTCTTGGGCCCATACGCCAACGGGCGGGCTTGGCGATGATGCAGGTTTCGGGCTGCCCCATCCTCGATGTGTTGGGCGACGCCGCTGTAACTGTCGGTGTGCTGGGTTGCGACCGTGAGGCCGGGGAAAAGCTGTTGCTGGCGGCGATATCGCGTCGCAATTACGAATGCATCAACTTCGGCCGCTCAGAGGATCTGGGCTATGACCTGTTCGAGTGTTCACCCTATTGAAACACGCGTGTTCTTGCGTATTTCGCCAAGATATTGTGGATAAGTGCCACTGGTAGGCCATATCCTGCGGGTTCCCGTTGACTCTGGCCCTGTCGGTTGCGCAGACTTCGGAGCTACAGGAATCATGGGACCCGTTCGTCATTGCGTTTTAGCAAACTCAAATTGACCGGCTTCAAAAGCTTCGTTGATCCGACCGATCTGATCATCGCGGACGGGCTGACCGGTGTCGTCGGCCCCAATGGGTGCGGCAAGTCGAACCTGCTGGAAGCGCTGCGCTGGGTGATGGGGGAAAACCGCCCGAAATCCATGCGCGGTGGCGCGATGGAAGATGTGATCTTTGCCGGGGCCGCCACACGGCCCGCGCGCAACTTTGCCGAAGTGGTCCTGACCATGGACAATTCGGAACGGCTCGCGCCCTCGGGGTTCAACGACAATGACCAGCTTGAGATTGTGCGCCGCATCACCCGCGACGTGGGCAGCGCCTATAAGACCAATGGCAAGGATGTCCGCGCGCGCGATGTGCAGATGCTATTTGCGGACGCCTCAACCGGTGCGCACTCGCCTGCCTTGGTCGGGCAGAACCGCATTGCCGAGCTGATCAACGCCAAACCCCGCGCCCGGCGCCGCATTCTGGAAGAGGCCGCCGGGATTTCGGGGCTCTACCAACGTCGCCACGAGGCGGAGTTGAAGCTGAAAGGGACCGAGGCCAACCTGACCCGTGTTGATGACGTGCTGGAGCAGTTGGGCGGGCAACTGGCGCAATTGGCGCGTCAGGCCCGACAGGCGGCCCGGTATCGTGAGATCGGAACCTTGCTGCGGCAGGCCGAGGGGATGCTTCTGTATCGCCGTTGGAAAGAAGCCGATATCGCGCGCCAGCAAGCCGAAGACAAGCTGCGGGACCGTATCACCGAAGCGTCGCGTGCCGAAGCGCAGGCGCGCGCGTCCTCTGCCAAGCGGGCCGAGATCGAAGAGACTTTGCCACCATTGCGCGAGGAAGAGGCTATCGCCGCTGCAGTCCTGCAACGCCAGCAGGTCGAACGGGATCAACTGACCGATCAGGAATCCCGCGCGCGGCAGACCATCGAGACGCTGACCAACCGCATCAAGCAACTGGGTCATGACATCGAGCGTGAGACGGGTCTGAACCGCGATGCGGGTGAGATGATCGAGCGTTTGGAATGGGAAGCACGCGAACTGGCAAAAGCGGCCGAGGGTCAGGACGAAAAGCTTGCCGAAGCGGCTGAGGTTGCGCGCGAGGCGGCCTCGGTCTTGCAGCAGCGTGAGGACCATCTGTCTCAAGAGACGGAAGACCTGGCCCGGCTTGTGGCGCGACACCAATCGGCGCAGCGTTTGGTCGAAGACAGCCGCAAGACATTGGCCCGGTCTGAGGGTGAGGAAGAAAAGGCGCGTCTGGCAGTGGAGGATGCCAAATCGGCGGTGAACCGCGCGGGTGAGGCCTATGCGACGGCACAGAAGGACGAAGACGCGGCGCAGAGTGCGGCAGACGCCGCGGAAACTGCGCTGACGGCGGCTGATGAGTTGCGCAACGAAACGCAGGCGCGCGAGGCAGACGCGCGGGCCAAACGGTCAGAGGCAGAAGGCGAGTTGGGCGCGATCCGCGCTGAAACGACGGCATTGGCCAAACTGGTCGAGCGTGACACTGCCGAAGGCGGTCAGGTTCTGGACCTGCTGCGCGTGGTGCCCGGGTTCGAAAAGGCGCTTGGCGCCGCTTTGGCCGATGATTTGCGCGCACCTCTGGTCGAAGGAGATGGACCGTCGGGTTGGGTGGAATTGAGCGGCTATGATGCTGATCAACCGTTGCCTGACGGTGCCGAACCGCTCGCTCTGCATGTTTCGGGCCCAGACCGGTTGAGCCGTCGTATTGCGCAAATCGGACTTGTGGATGCGGATCAGGGCGCGCGCTTGCAATCGGCCTTGAAGCCTGGTCAGCGTCTGGTGTCGCGTTCCGGTGATTTGTGGCGCTGGGACGGGTTCCGCGCCTGGGCCGAAGATGCGCCCAGTGCAGCCGCGCTGCGGTTGGAGCAGTTGAACAAGCTGGAAGCATTGAAGCAAGAGCTTGCGCGGACCGAAGCGCAGGCCGAAGGCGCGCGCGCGGCGCATGAGACATTGTCGCAGAAACTGGCTGAAGTGACCGAGGCAGACCGCAAAGCGCGTGAGGCCCGGCGCGCTGCCGATCAACGTATGGCCGAAGCAGCCCGTGCGCTCAGCCGCGCCGAGGCAGATCGTAATCTTGCGCAGGGCAAGCTTGAGACCCTGTCATTGGCCGTCGACCGCCACAAAGAGGATGCCATGTCCGCGCGCGCGCAGCTGCGCGAGGCCGAAAACGCGCTGACGGGTCTGGGTGATCTGGACACAGCGCGCAGCCAGTTGGAAGACATCAAACAAACGGTTGAGGCGGCGCGGATCACCATGCTGACCCATCGCTCGACCCATGACGAACTGCGCCGCGAAGGCGAGGCACGCACGCGCCGTAGCCAGGAGGTCACCAAAGACCTCAGCGGTTGGCGGCACCGGCTGGAAACGGCGGAAAAGCGGATTTCGGAACTGGCAGAGCGCAAGGAGAGTTCGGAAGCTGAGCTGTCGCAGGCGATGGCTGCACCTGACGAGATCGCCGCACAGCGCGCCGAGTTGAACACTTTGATCGAAACCGCCGAAGCCCGCCGCAAAGAAGCTGGTGATCGTTTGGCCGAAGCCGAAGCGCAGCAGCGCGACGCGGTTCTGGCCGAACGTGAGGCAGAACGGCTTGCCTCGGAAGCTCGCGAAATGCGCGCAGCCGCCGAGGCGCGAAGCGAAGCGGCGAAAGAAGGTGTTGTTGCAGCCGCCGAACGGATCGCCGAAGACCAACAGCTAACCCCCAACCAGTTGCTGAACCAATTGGATGTGAACCCCGACCAGATGCCCGCCGCAGATGCGCTGGAGGCTGAAGTCAACCGCCACAAGCGTCAACGCGATGCGATGGGGGCGGTGAACCTGCGCGCCGAAGAAGACAGCAAAGAGGTGCAGGAGGAGTTCGACACGCTCACCAGCGAAAAGGCCGATCTGGAAGAGGCGATCAAGGCGCTGCGCAGCGGCATTGCCAGCCTCAACCGCGAAGGGCGCGAACGTCTGCTGACCGCGTTTGAGCAAGTGAACTCGAACTTTGCGATGCTGTTCAAGCACCTGTTTGGCGGTGGCGAGGCCAACCTAGTCATGGTCGAAAGTGACGATCCGCTGGATGCCGGGCTTGAGATCATGTGTCAGCCGCCAGGTAAAAAGCTGTCGACCCTTAGCCTGCTGTCGGGTGGTGAGCAGACCCTGACCGCCACGGCGCTGATCTTTGGCGTCTTCCTGGCGAACCCAGCCCCGATCTGCGTGCTGGACGAAGTCGACGCTCCTCTGGACGATGCCAACGTGACCCGGTTCTGTGACTTGCTGGATGAGATGTGCCGCCAGACCGACACCCGGTTCCTGATCATCACCCACCATGCGGTAACCATGGCCCGGATGGACCGGCTGTTTGGTGTGACGATGCAGGAACAGGGCGTCAGCCAGTTGGTGTCGGTCGATCTGAAGAAAGCCGAGCAGATGGTGGCATGAGGCATCACCGCAACGTTATGAGCGGTTTCCGATCGCTTAGGCTAAGCTGATCTCATGACCCGATATCTGTTCCTTGCCCTAATTGTCGCCTCACCCCTAAGCGCCGCAGAATGGCCCACCAAACCCGGCGATGTGCCCCTGTCGGTGCAAGAATTGGAGGCACTGGCAGGCCGTACGCTGACTTTCTATGACGATGGTCAATCGAAATTCTCGGCCGGTGGGGCCTATTCCTATACTTATGCCAGCGGGGAATCTGCCTTTGGCACCTATTCCATCGCCGAGGACGGGAGCATCTGTATCGACTATCGCAACGGGTTCAGTCGCTGCGACCTCTATGTCCGTAACGGTGATCGGTTGATCCTGATTGACCAAAAAGGGGATCGCTATCCGGTGCGGCCGGAGTGACACAGGGTTTAACAACGCACCAGGCGCGCGGAGTCTTGACAGTTGCGCATCGAAGGTGGTGCACATTGCCACCGGAAGGATCTAAGCAGTGACGAATGATAGCGATGAACGGCTTGTGCGGGCAAAGAGGCGCGCATCACATGGGCGGCAGCAGGATGAAGGCGTTCTGGTCATCCGTACCATTGCTATGCCAGCCGATACCAATCCGGCAGGGGATATCTTTGGCGGGTGGTTGATGTCGCAAATGGATCTGGCGGCTGGAAACATGGCGGCGCGGGTGGCGCAGGGGCGTGCGGCGACCGTCTCGGTCGAGGCAATGCAGTTTCTTCAACCGGTCAAGGTGGGGGATGAGGTGACGCTCTACGCCACACTCGTGAAAGTGGGCCGCACATCGATCCGCGTACATGTGGATGTCTGGGCGCGTCCCCGACAATCGGACAATGGGCAAAAAGTAACGGATGCGGATTTCGTGTTTGTCGCTCTGGATGAGGACGGAACACCGCGTCCGATTGACTTGGAGGGTTGAAGGGGCGTCTTGCTAGAGACGGTTCAACAACTCGGCCGTGGGCCACGCATCTGCGGGCAAACCCAGCCGGACCTGCTCGGCCTGCACAGCCGCCCGCGTTCCCGCACCCAGAATGCCGTCGATCTTGCCGACGTCATGGCCGCGGGCTTGCAGCTTGGTCTGCAATTGCTTCATTTGCGCCCCGGACAGCCCCGCAGCGGGGTTGCGTGCGTCATAGATCTGAGCTCCCTCTAGCCGTGTGCCGAAATAGGCAGCGGTCAGCACGTAGACAAAGCTTTGGTTCCATTCGAAATAGACGTCGAAATTCGGGTACGCCAGAAAGGCAGGCCCCTGGTGCCCTTGCGGCAGGATCAGGGACGCGGGCAGGTTGCTGAGCGACCCGTTGCGCGCCTGTACACCCATGGCCTGCCAGTCTGAGACCGGGCGCGGTTTTCCGGGGCCAGACAGCGACCAATCCATCTGCGCAGGCACGGTAACCTCTTGCAGCCAGGGTTGACCCGGCTGCCAGCCCAGATGCGACAGCATCTTGGCCCCTGACAGCAGCGCATCCGGGGCAGAAGTTTTCAGCGACACCTTGCCGTCACCATCCCCGTCGATGCCGTTTTCCAGAATGTCGCGGGGCAGCATCTGGACCATGCCGATCTCACCCGCCCAGGCACCCGTTGTGCGGGCAGGGTCGAAATCACCGTTCTGATAAAGTTCGATCGCGGCAAAAATCTGGGGTCGGAACAGCTCGGGCCGGCGGCAATCATGGGCCAGCGTCACCAGCGCGTTGCGGGTGTTGAAATCGCCTTGAAACGATCCGTAATCGGTCTCGAACGCCCAAAAGGCCAATAAGACACCGCGTGACACACCATATTCGCGTTCGATCCGGTCAAACACTCGGTCATACTTGCCCGACATCGCCTTGCCTCGGTCAATCCGGTTGGCCGAGATCAGGCGGCGGGAAAACTCGATGAACGGTTTTTGGAACACGCCTTGTGCGCGGTCTGCTTTCAACACGGCACCGTCCTGTTGCACACCTTTGAAAAACGCGTCGACGGTTGCTTTGTCAAAGCCTTGCTGAACAGCCTCGGCCTTCAAACCTTTGACGAAGCTGTTAAACCCACCGCCACATTGGGCCAGGGCTGGGGTGGCAAGCAGGGTGGCGGCGATCAGGCCTGTAAGAAAGCGCATCAAGATGTCCCGTCAGAAAATCAGTTTGATCCCAACCCACACTGACAGCGCGCCAAGCGCAAGCCCCCAAACCTGCCAAAGCATGGTACAGACGCGAAAAACCTCATGCGGGCCGATCTCACGCCGGGCGTCACCATTGACCCAGGCCAGATCGCGCATCGTGCCATCATAGCTTCGCGGCCCGGCCAGTGCGATCCCAAGCGCGCGGGCCATAGCGGCCTCGGGCCATCCGGCATTGGGTGAGATATGGCGTCGCGCGTCGGCAACGATCTCGCGCCAGCGCGACCATGTGCCCGACAGCGCCATGATCATAACGCAGGTCAGGCGCGCGGGGATCAGGTTCAACAGGTCGTCACATCGCGCGGCGGCCCAACCGAAGGATGCATATTTTTCGGTGCGGTACCCGATCATGCTGTCGGCTGTGTTGACGGCCTTGTAGATCAGGATCGCGGGTAGCCCGCCCAGCAGAAACCAGAATGCAGGTGCGATGACCCCATCGCTGAGGTTTTCTGCGGCACTTTCGATGGCCGATCGCGCGACCTGAGGCTGGCTAATGTCGCGCGTATCACGTGAGACGATCATCGCGACCCGACCGCGTCCTTCTTCCAGCGAAATCTGCAGCCCGTCGGCGACATCGCGTACATGCGTGACCAGCGATTTCTGGGCCAGAAGAATGGCGCAAACGAGGATTTCGACCAATGGTCCCAACTGTGCCAGCAGGGCGCCGATGCCCCATCCGCACAGGATCAACAGAGCCAGAACCGCGATCCCTTTCACGCGTTTGCCTGATCCGCGATTCAGGTGCTGGTCTAGCCAGCCGATACAGTTGCCGATGAGAACGGCGGGGTGACGAATGCGAGACCAAAGCCAGTCCGGCTCGCCCAACGCGGCATCGAGGCACATCGCGGCGATCAGCAAAAGCGCGGTGGTCACAGCGCGGCCTCAAGCCGGTCCCAAGAATCTGAGGGTGGCAGGCCCAGGCGCAGGTAGGTGTCGGAATAGGGGAAGATCCGGCTCCAGATATGTGCTTGGGCCAGGCGGTCTTGCCACGCGAACGCCCTGTCGACGCGATACAGGCGAAAAAGGCTGGTGCCTCCTACGACTTGTGCTCCGTGTGCGGTCAACATCGCATCCAAACGGTCTGCACCTTGGCTCAGGCGAGCGCGTGTCTCCTCGGCCCAGCTCAGGTCGCGCAAAGCGCGCTCTCCGATGCGCAAGGCAGGGCCCGAAACGGCCCAGGGGCCTGTCAGGTCATTGAGCCGATCGATGACACTTGGTTGACCAATGGCAAAGCCCAGGCGCAGACCCGCAAGGCCCCAAAACTTGCCGAAGCTCTTTAGAACGATCACTCCCGGTCGCTCGGCCAATTGGGTCAATGTCTTGTCCGGCGTCACATCGCAAAAGCTTTCATCGATCACGGTCAGCGCGGCATCCGCGTCACTGGCCGACCACAGGCGACCATCTGGGTTGTTTGGGTGCACCAGAACCCGCGCTTCAGCCGGGCCTTCTTCCTGAACGTCCCATCCATGCGCCGCAAAAGCTGCAGCATGTTCGTTATAGGTGGGTGTTGTGATCCGCACACGCCCCGGGTCCGCCAGTGCGGGAATGCGCGCGATCAGAGCCGAAGCGCCAGGTGCGGGTAGAATTGCAGCCTGATCCGGTACGTTCCAGAAGGCGCGGGCCGCACCGCTTATGGCCTGGAAAGCATCATGGTCGGGTAGCGCCGTCCAATCCGTGCCAGACAGTTCGCCGATCGGATAAGCACGAGGGTTGATGCCCGTCGATAGGTCAAGCCAGTCCCCGCAGATGCCACCATAACGCTCCATCGCAGCGGCGAGCCCACCGCCATGGTCGCGTGTTGCGCGTGGGTTCAAACTGTCAGACTGGTTCATCGTACAATTCGTTGGATTTGGCCGGATTTTCCCGTTTCAAGCGGATTTTCGCCGTTCGGGCAAGCAAATCCGCGCGAGCAGGGCCAGTGACAGGTCATGTTAACACTTTGTTAAGGATTTGGCTGGATCACGGACCTTGGGGGTCGGCATAACGCATCATATCACGTGCCGAGGTAGTTGCAAATGAAAGTACTGATTGTTGAGAGTAATCCTGACCTCGGTCGGGTTTGGAAAAGGCATCTGGAGAGACAGGGTGCCGAGGTCACTTTGGTGGGAACTCAGGAAGCCGCAATTCTTGCGCTTTACGGAACGGATTTCGAGATCATCGTGCTGGACCTGGTTCTCGAGACCGGCAGCGCTCTGGCGGTTGCCGATTTCGCAAGCTATCGCCGACCAGAGGCGCGTCATCTTTGTTACCAACACAACCTTCTTTTCGGACGGGTCAATCTTTTCCCATAGCACCAATGCCTGCGCCTATGTTCAAAGCAGTACCCCGCCCGAAGACTTGGCCGCGATGGTCGAGCACTATGCCGCGGGGCGCTGATCCCGCATGTGTGGTTCCAGGTAATCCAACTGTGGATTGACCGGAACGATCCGGTGCGGATTGATGCTTTCGTGGCTAAAGTGATAGTGACGCACGATGTGGTTCATATTCACCGTCTCGGCCACGCCCGGCCACTGATACAATTCGCGCGTATAGGCCCATAGGTTCGGGTAATCGATCAGACGCTTGCGGTTGCATTTGAAATGCAGGTGATAGACCGGGTCAAACCGGACCAGGGTTGTGAACAGGCGCCAATCTGCTTCGGTCACGCGCTCGCCCATTAGGTAGCGGTTTCGCGCCAGGCGATCTTCCAGCCAGTCCAAGGTCTCGAACAACGGCGCAACCGCATTGTCATAGGCCTCTTGCGATGTGGCAAAGCCGGATTTGTAGACGCCGTTGTTGACGTTCGAATAGATGCGGGCGTTCACCTCTTCGATTTCGTCGCGCATCGCTTCGGGCCAATAGTCGTCGGTGTTTCCGGTGATCCCGTCAAAGGCTGAATTGAACATGCGGATGATTTCCGAGCTTTCGTTCGACACGATCGTTTCCTGCACCTTGTCCCACAGGATCGGAACGGTCACGCGCCCGGAATAGGTGGGATTAGCTTTGGTATAGATCTGATGCGCGAAGTCGAGCCCATAGAGATCGTCGCCTGTGGCACCGTTTTCGTCGGTCTCAAAAGTCCAGCCTTGTGTCAGCATGTCGGGATGAACAACCGAGACGGAGATATGATTGCTCAGGTCTTTGAGTTCACGGAAGATCAGTGTGCGATGCGCCCAGGGGCAGGCATGGCTGACATATAGGTGATACCGTCCGCTTTCTGCCTTGAACCCGCCTTTGCCCGAAGGTCCGGCGGCCCCATCGGCTGTGATCCAATTGCGAAACTGAGCGGCAGATCTTTTGAAAGCGCCATTATTGGATTTGGTGTCATACCACTGGTCGTGCCAAATGCCGTCAACAAGCAGCCCCATCTTTCGTCCTCCGATTGGTTGAAGTCGAACCTAGGTCTTGGCGTTGTGTTTTCCTACCGGAATTGACGCGCAGATTGCCTGCAGCGATGCACACAGTCGAAAAGGTCCTGCGCGTGTTCATTGGATTTTTACCTGGATGGGGTCAAAATAGAGTGCGTTTGGGGAGTTTTTTGAATGAGTACCTATGTTTCAAAAGAAATTCGCGCCGAATTGGACGCTGCGCGAATCGCATCCTTGAAAAAAGCCAGTCGCCTTCGTGTCGAATTTGGCGACAATGCCTATAAAATCCTTTCATTGTGGAAAGATGGCTTTGCGGTCGAGGCGGCATCAACACCGCGCCTTCGCGGATTGGTCGACATTTTTGATGGGGCAAATCACCTGTATCAATGCCTGATCATCGCGGATGAAGAACAGGCGGGCGAAATGCGCTACGAATTCAAACGCAGCACGGCGGCGCATGACAAAGCGCCGTTGGATTTCTATCGCGCGCCCGACGCACCGATTGCTTTGCTGGAATCCGACGAATAGGGGTTGGAAGACGCTTCGGGGCGAAGGTGTCGCCACCCTAAGGTTTGAGTGATTCCGCCGTACTCGCCAGCCCAACTTTTTGGCTCATGGTGTGATTTTTGAACCTAGACTGTTCGCGCGCATTGCATCATTGGATCCGTTTCCGGAAGGCCAGCACCTATTCTTCATCAGGCCCCATATATGAACGACCGTTGTCGGGAAACGCCTGCCAAGACGGTTTGCGAGGCTCGCCAGCGGTGAAAGCAGCATTCAGCGGATGCTTGATTGATTTCCGGCTCGGCAAGTCAGCCAGCCGGCAGAATACCGTATTGATCTTCCATTTTTTGCAGTGGAATGCTGTCGCTGCCTTATTGCAAATCGCCGAATGCCTGTTTCAACCGTACGCAGGCCTCTTCCACCCGCGTGCGCTGCGTGGCGAGGTTGAAACGCTCGAACGTTTCTCCGCCCGGGCCAAAACCGGGGCCGGATGAGGTGGCGATACGCGCATCCTCGCGCAGGCGTTTCACAAACTCGGCATGGTTCATCCCGGTGCCCGAAAAATCGACCCAAGCCAGATAGGTTGCCTGGAGCGGCATCGACCAGAGCCCAGGGATTTCGGCAATGGTGGCATCGAACAGCTTGCGGTTTTCATCCAGATGCGCGACCTGAGCATCCGTCCATGCCGCCCCTTCCGGGGAATAGGCGGCCGTGATCATCGCCACGCCCAATGCGCTGGGATCATAGTCCAGCGTCTGCACCCGGTGCCGCATTTCCGCGCGTAGTTTCGGGTCTGGGATGATCATATTCCCGGTGCGCTGACCGGCGATGTTGAAGGTTTTCGATGCGGCGGTCAGGGTCACTGTCCACGGGCGCGCTTCGGGCGCGGCGACGTCCATCGGTACAAAACTGTTTCCGGGATAGACAAGGTCGTGATGAATCTCGTCCGATACCAGTATCAACCCGTTCCGCTTGGCGAACTCTGCCACCGCGCGCAGCTCATCCGCTGTCCAGACCCGACCCGAGGGGTTTTGGGGCGAACACCACAGCAACAGCTTTTCGGACCCGTCCAAGCGCTGTTGAGCGTCCTCCAGATCCAGCGCATAGCTGTCTCCGTCACGGACCAAGGGGCATTCGACCAGTCGCCGACCGGCCTTGTTCACCTTATGCGCAAACTCATGATAAACGGGCGTGAATATGACCACGCCGTCACCCCGTTCGCTCCATACGTCCAGCGACAAGGCAATCGCGTTGCCCAAACCTTGCGAGGTGAGAATCCAATCCGTGTCGATCTGCCAGTTGTGACGCGTGTTCATCCACCACTGCACCGCGTTCAAGTAGTCCGGGTGTATCCACGAATATCCAAACGCGCCGTGTTCTGCGGCCGCGCGCACGGCCTCGATCACGCAAGGGGCGGTCGCATAGTCGGAATCTGCCGTCCACATGGCCAAGCCATCTTCGGGCGACACGCCATAGAGACGCTCCATCTTGTCCCATTTTGAAGAGTTGGTGCCCCGGCGGTCGATCAGGTCGTTGAAAGTCATGTCATCTCCATCTGTCGGGGCGAAAGCTAACCACAAATCGATCGGGTGCAAGGGGGCCGTTGCGGTGACGGGCGCGATGACCTAAATCAGCCTCATGAAACGCAATATCCTGATCCATCCTGACCCCCGCCTGAAAAAGGTTTGCGCGCCGGTGGCCGATATCACCGACGAACTGCGTAGCCTGGCCGCTGACATGTTGGAAACGATGTATGACGCGCCGGGCATCGGCCTCGCGGCACCTCAGATCGGGGTGCTGGACCGGCTGATCGTGGTGGATTGCGTCAAAGAAGAAGGCGAGTCTCCACGCCCCTTGATCATGTTCAACCCCGAGATCATCGCGTCATCGGATGAGACGAATGTCTACGAAGAAGGCTGCTTGTCGATCCCCGAGCAATATGCCGAGGTCACGCGCCCCAAGGTGGTGGATGTCACCTGGCTAGACCGTGACGGCAACGAGCAGCAAGAGACGTTCGACGGGTTGTGGGCCACATGTGTGCAGCACGAGATTGATCATTTGAACGGCAAGCTGTTCATCGACTATCTCAAACCACTCAAGCGTCAGATGATCACGCGCAAGATGCAAAAGCTCAAACGTGAACGGGCGCGCGCATGACGGTGCGCACATGCCTGCCTTGGCCTGACAAACGCCTGCGCACCAAGGCCGAAAAAGTATCCGAGATCACCGATGAGATCCGTGCCATCTGGGACGATATGATCGACACGATGGAGGCAATGCCGGGCGTTGGCCTGGCAGCGCCACAGATCGGGGTGATGTTGCGATTGGCGGTTGTTGACGGATCGACGCAGCGCGGCAAGGCGGTGCGTCTGGCCAATCCCGAGATCCTGCACAGCTCGGTCGAGCTGCGTGAACATGATGAGGCCAGCCCAAACCTGCCGGGTGTCTCGGCCAAGGTGAAACGCCCTCGCGCGGTGACCGTGCGGTTTCTGAATGAACAGGGCATGATCGACCGTCGCGACTTTGTCGGGATCGAAGCCACCAGCGTGCAGCATCAGATCGACCATTTGAACGGGCGGATGTATTTCGACCGGCTCAGCAAGGTCAAACGCGATATGCTGCTGCGCAAGGCAAAGAAACAGGGATAGCGATGCGCATCATCTTCATGGGAACGCCCGATTTCTCGGTGCCGGTGTTGGATGCGCTGGTCGAGGCCGGGCACGAGATCGCCGCCGTCTATTGTCAGCCGCCACGCCCTGCTGGGCGGGGTAAGAAAGATCGTCCAACGCCGGTGCATGCGCGGGCTGCAGCCTTGGGGTTAGAGGTGCGGCATCCGACCTCTTTGAAATCCCCCGAAGAACAAGACCGTTTTGCTGCGGTGAAAGCTGATGTGGCCGTGGTGGTCGCCTATGGGCTGATCTTGCCGCAACCCATTCTGGATGCGCCCAGCCAAGGGTGTCTGAATATCCATGCCAGCCTGTTGCCGCGCTGGCGCGGGGCGGCACCGATCCACCGCGCGATCATGGCCGGTGATGCGCAGACTGGGATCTGCATCATGCAGATGGAGGCCGGGCTGGACACCGGGCCCGTTCTGCTGCGTCAGGCCACGGATATCGGGGCTGAGGAAACCACCGCCCAGCTACATGATCGTCTGTCGGATATGGGGGCGGCGCTGATTGTTCGGGCCTTGGCCCAATTGCCGGACCTGACCCCGGAACCGCAACCTGAGGCAGGCGTGACCTATGCCAGCAAGATCGACAAAGCCGAAGCGCGCATCGACTGGTCAGCACCCGCCTCCGAGGTGGATCGGAAAATCCGAGGGCTGTCTCCGTTTCCTGGCGCGTGGACCGAAATCGAGGGCGAGCGGATCAAGCTGCTCTCCTCTCGGCTGGCCGAGGGGCAGGGATCGGTGGGAGAAGTGCTGGATGACCAGCTGCGCGTGGCCTGCGGGGAAGGTGCGGTTGAGTTGTTGCGCTTGCAACGGGCGGGCAAAGGCGCGCAGGATAGGGAAACTTTCTTGCGAGGGTGGCCGATCCCGGTCGGCACCCGTCTTTCGTCGGAGTAGACCGCCATGTTCATGGTCCTGATGGGCACTGTCGTGATTGCCGGGATTGTGGGCTATCTATCCGAGAAGACCGGGTTCACCCATAACGGGTACCTGCCGTCGATCATCATATGTGTCGGCGGCGCGTTCCTGTTCTATTTTGTCCGCATCATGTTTGGCATCAGCTTTGGACCGCCGGGACTTGATGCGGTGCTGTCTTCGATTGGTGCGCTGATCATCGTCCCCACGCATTGGAGAAAATGACATGCCCATCGTCGTTTTGATCATCATCGGAGCCGCAGCCGGTTTTCTAGCCACACGCCTGATGCGGATTGAAGCAAGCATCCCGGCCACGCTATTGATCGGTATTGTAGGCGCACTTTTGGGTGGGTTGATCCTACGTTCGCTTGCCTCGGTGATGGGCTGGATGTCCGGTTTCGTCGGTGCGGTTCTGGGCGCGTTGCTGGTGATCTGGATCTGGAAAACCTACCTGCGGCGCTAAGCCGATGGTGGGCGCCCTTTGTAAACCGGTAGTTGCCAGCCAAACAACAAGGATCCGGCCCTGAGCCCCCAACAGACCAAAGCGCAGAGGCCAAGCGCGGGTAGAGCATCCAAACCCAACCGGGTCGCCATGACAGCCGTCACTGTCCCTGCAAAAGCGCAGGTCACGTAAAGTTCACCTTGTTTCAGCACCAACGGCACTTCATTGCAGACCACATCGCGCATCAAACCACCCAGGCAGCCCGTGGTCACACCCATCAGCACGACAATCACCCCCGACTGATCCAGTGACAGGGCTGCGCCTGTCCCCGCCGCGACTGCGATGGACAGGGCAAAACTGTCCAGCCAGATCAGCCAGCGGTAACGGCTTTCAACCAGATGTGCGGTGAAGAACACCAGAACGGCTGCTGCACAGGCGATCAGGACATAGTTGGGTTGACCCACCCAGAAAACCGGATGTCGGTCCAGCAGCAGATCTCGTACCGTGCCACCGCCTACCGCCGTCAGGCAGGCGATGAACGCAAATCCCACAAGGTCCAGCTGCGCCCGGCTGGCGACCAGCGCCCCGGTCAGGGCAAAGACCAGAACCGATGCGTAGTCCAGCAGCGACAGCGCCGTCATGCTTCTGACTTTTTGGGTTTGAACGGGGCCATACCGGTACGCGCCAATTCGTCGGCGCGCTCGTTTTCGGGATGACCTGCATGACCTTTGACCCATTCCCATGTCACATCGTGCCGCTCTTGCGCTGCATCGAGACGCTGCCACAGATCCACATTCTTGACGGGTTTTTTGTTCGAGGTTTTCCAGCCGTTCCGTTTCCAGCCGAAAATCCAGCCGGTCACACCGTTTTTCACATAGGCGCTGTCAGTCACGATGGTGATGGTGGACGCGCGCTCCAGCGTTTCAAGAGCGCTGATCGCGGCGAGAAGCTCCATCCTGTTATTGGTGGTTTCCGCCTCGCCGCCGTTCAGTTCGCGTTCCTTCAGAACGGTCTCGCCTTGCATGGCGCGCAGCAAGACGCCCCAGCCCCCGGGGCCCGGATTGCCGGAACAGGCCCCATCGGTATAGGCAAAAAGCTCAGGCATAGGTGTGCAATCCGATCCAGTCCGACTCCGAGCCATCCAAGCCCGTTCCGCGACCGGTGCGTTGGCTGACTACCGTGAAACCGGCATCCTTCATGTAGGTCTTCAATTCATCCTCGGAATAATAGCTATAGAACCGCCCCAGCCGATCCGAGCCTTCACCTTGGCCCAATTTCATCGCGATAAAGAAGATGCCACGGGGTTTCAACGCATCCTGGATAGCGGCCAGATGGCTGGGAAATTGCGCCCGCGCGGCGTGGAGCAGGCTGAAATTGGCCCAAATCCCATCATACAGGCCTGCAGCGTCAAGGTCTGCGAATCCGGCTTGTCGGGCTGTCACGCCGGGATGGGTCGAGGCAAGTTCGACCATGCGGGCTGAGGCATCTGTCGCGTCCACAACCAATCCGGCTTGCGCCATAAGCGCGGCCGAGGTTCCCGGCCCGCATCCGAGATCCAAGACGCGTCCACCTGCGGGAATTGCAGCGATGAACTCGGAAACCCGAGGATCGGCTGCGTTGTCCTCATTGGTAAGCTGCGCATATTTTTCGGCTTGGGCGTCATAGACGGCAATGGTGTCTTGATCGGTCACAGGTACACTCCGACGGCCAGGCACAAAACAACGACGGTGGTGAGCAACAGGCGCAGTTTCAGCCACCAACGCGGTGCCAGCCCCCATTGCCAGAACAGGGCATCCAGGATCAGAAGGCCGACAAAGCCGGTCATCAGGTTCAGGCCGGCAGCCACAGGTCCACCTCCTGTCATGAAAAACGCCCACAGGGCAGGCAGCACTGACAGGCCATAACAGATTATCGCCTTGGTTCCCGCGGTTTTTGTGGCGAAGCCCCAGAGAACCCCGGACATAAAGCTGAGGATGACCGAGCCATAGAACAGCTGCACATAAGGCCCGACCATCCGTGGCCCCAAGGCACGGCTGCCCCAGGCCTGAAGATCGCTATTCAAAAGAGTCAGCGCCCCCCAAACAAAGGGTATCAGGCCCGCCAATCCCAAGAACAGAGGGGCACGGGGAATGCCGTTCATGCAGGTTCTCGCAAAACACGCGGGACTTTGAATTCGACGTTTTCGGTTGCGGTTTCCACAGGTGTAACGGTGACGTCGTAATGGGCGCGAAACGCGTCGATGACCTCGTTTACGAGGACCTCGGGGGCTGAGGCACCGGCGGTGATCGCGACACTGGAAATCCCCTCAAGCGCGCGCCAGTCAATATCTGTCGCGCGCTGAACAAGTTGCGCATAATTGCAGCCTGCACGCGACGCGACCTCGACCAGGCGGCGCGAGTTCGACGAGTTGGGCGCGCCCACGACCAGCAATGCATCTGATTTTGGCGCCACGGCTTTTACCGCTTCCTGCCGGTTGGTGGTCGCATAGCAGATATCTTCCTTGTGTGGACCGACAATGGCCGGGAAGCGATCTTGCAGCGCGGCGATGATGTCCTTCGTGTCATCCACCGAAAGCGTGGTTTGGGTGACAAAGGCTAGCTTTTCCGGGTTGCGGACCGTCACGGTTGCGACATCTGCGACGGTTTCTACCAGCAGCACCTCACCCTCGGGCAGTTGTCCCATGGTGCCAATAGTCTCGGGGTGGCCTTTGTGGCCGATCATGATCATCTGTAGCCCGGCATCCGAATGGCGTTGCGCCTCGACATGCACTTTCGATACCAAAGGGCAGGTGGCATCGACAAAGACCATTTGGCGCTGAGACGCCTCCGCGGGAACCGACTTCGGAACCCCGTGCGCCGAGAACACGACGGGCCGGTCGTCAGGACATTCATCCAGTTCTTCGACAAAGACCGCGCCTTTGTCGCGTAGGCTGTCGACGACGAATTTGTTGTGCACGATCTCATGGCGCACATAGACGGGTGGCCCCCATTTCTCGATTGCCATTTCGACAATCTTGATCGCGCGATCCACACCGGCGCAGAACCCGCGCGGGGCGGCAAGGTACAAGGTCAGGGGGGGCTTGGTCATCATCTGTCTCCTTACGAGGCAGTTAGGTCTTTTACCTGCCTTGGTCCAGACAGGAGCGCGTCATTTGTTTGACATGAATCGTAGATAAGAAACAGGTGTTTGATCACCAAGTCTTAGTTAAAGAAACGCGGCCAGGGCAAATGCTCTGACCGCGTTTATTTTTTGTCGCTTGTGTGGGCCAGAAAAGCTTAGCTGCCTCCGGCCACTGCTACGCCGCGCGTATCGGTTGGCATTTCGCGAGGTGGGCGGCCAATGACGTCGCGCAGATCTTCCAATTCGATGAAATTATCTGCCTGGCGGCGCAACTCATCCGAGATCATCGGGGGTTGGCTGCGAATGGTCGACACGACCGAGACCCGAACGCCTTGACGTTGCAGGCTGGCAATCAGCGGGCGGAAATCCCCATCGCCCGAGAACAGCACAATGTGATCAACGCGTGGTGCAAGCTCCATGGCGTCGACGGTCAATTCGATGTCCATGTTGCCTTTGACTTTCCGACGCCCCATCGCGTCGGTGTATTCCTTGGCTGGTTTGGTCACCATGGTGAAGCCGTTGTAGTGCAACCAATCTACCAAAGGCCGGATCGGTGAATACTCGTCGTTTTCCAGTAGTGCGGTGTAGTAGAATGCCCTAAGCAGTTTGCCTCGGCGCATGAATTCCTGGCGGAGGAGTTTGTAGTCGATGTCGAACCCAAGCGCTTTGGCGGCGGCATAGAGGTTCGATCCATCGATGAACAGCGCTAGCCGTTCGTCTTTGTAGAACATAAAAAGACCCTTTCGGTACAAAACATCGTGCCGTGAGATCTGTGAGTGAGAAAAAATTGGTCAGCACAATGATGAGCCTAAAATAAGTCATTTCGCTGTTACCGCAAGTATTCTCTGAACCGAATATGGAGGTATCCTTGGTTAATAATACTTTAGATACCGTTGTGGCCCTTGGGGCTAATCTCAGTTTGAGATCGCAAAGCCCCGAGATGACACTTGAACGTGCAGTTGACGCAATGGAAACTTCTGGTTTGGTGATTCGCGCCAGAAGTCGTTTTTACAAGACACCGTGTTTTCCCGCCGGTTCCGGGCCTGATTATGTGAATGCTGCCGTTCTGGTCGGTAGCGAACTGCCGCCCCGGTCTGTTTTGGACATATTGCACGAAATTGAGAACCGGTTTGGACGACAACGACAGCAGCGTTGGGGAATGCGAACACTTGATTTGGACATAGTGTGCTGCGGCGATCAGGTCTCACCAAGCCTCAAAGAATACAATCATTGGCGTCTGCTGCCCTCCACAGAACAAATGAAATCGGCGCCCGAACGGTTGATATTGCCGCATCCGCGCTTGCAGGACCGGGCATTTGTGTTGGTTCCGATGGCGGATATTCTGCCCGACTGGACGCATCCCGTTTTGGGCCAAACCGTGCGGCAGATGCTGGACAACCTGCCCGACGAAGACATCTCGGCTATTCAGCCCCTGTGATCTGCCGGTTGGCCGTATTTCTTGCTTGTAAAGGCCGGGATTCGCGCTTAGATAAACCCCTTCTTGCCACGGATGAAGTTACGGAGAGCGCCCAATGGCCCGCGTTACGGTTGAAGATTGTGTAGACAAGGTCCCGAACCGGTTCGAACTGGTTATGCTTGCAGCCCACCGGGCACGCGAGATTTCCGCTGGTGCGTCGATCACCGTTGAGCGTGACAACGACAAGAACCCTGTTGTTTCGTTGCGGGAAATCGCAGACGAAACCCAAAGCGCAGATGAGCTTCGCGAGCGTCTGATCGAGTCGAACCAGACCCAGATCGAAGTTGACGAGCCGGAAGAAGATCAGATGGCACTGCTTATGGGTGCAGATTCGGACAAGCCTGTCGAAGACGACATGTCCGAAGAAAAGCTCCTGCGTGCCCTGATGGAGGCACAGGGCCAGGGCTAAGCCCCAGTATGAAGGTGCGGACCGGATGATTTCTGCTGACGACCTGATTGCGCTGGTCCGCAATTACAACCCGAAAACGAATGTTGACCGCATCACCCGGGCCTATGAGTTCGGGAAACAGATGCACGAGGGGCAGTTTCGCCATTCCGGCGAGCCCTATTTTACCCATCCCGTTGCTGTTGCCGCCATCCTGACCGAACAACGTCTCGATGATGCGACGATCATCACGGCTTTGCTGCACGACACGATCGAAGACACCAAGGCCAACTATGGGAAGGTGGCGGACCTGTTCGGCGATGAGGTTGCCAAGCTGGTCGATGGCGTTACCAAACTGACCAATCTGCAACTGTCCAGCCGAGAGACCAAGCAAGCCGAAAACTTCCGCAAACTGTTCATGGCCATGTCCAAGGATCTGCGGGTGATCCTGGTCAAGCTGGCCGACCGTTTGCACAACATGCGCACGATCAAGGCGATGCGTCCTGAAAAGCAGGTTCAAAAAGCGCGCGAAACGATGGACATCTACGCGCCTCTTGCCGGCCGTATGGGGATGCATTGGATGCGCGAAGAGCTGGAAGATCTCGCTTTCCGCGTGTTGAACCCGGAAGGTCGGCAATCGATCATTCGTCGGTTTATCACCTTGCAACGCGAAACCGGCGACGTGATCCACCGGATCACTGGTGACATGCGGCACGAGTTGGATAAGGCCGGGATTGAGGCCGAGGTCTTTGGGCGCGCCAAAAAGCCCTATTCGATCTGGCGCAAAATGCAGGAAAAGGATCAGGGCTTTTCGCGGCTATCTGACATCTATGGTTTTCGGATCATCACCGGGTCTGAGGAAGATTGTTATCGTACGCTGGGCGCGATCCATCAGCGCTGGCGCGCGGTGCCAGGACGGTTCAAGGACTACATCAGTCAACCGAAGTCGAACGGTTATCGTTCGATCCACACCACGGTATCTGGGCGTGACGGCAAACGCGTCGAGGTGCAGATTCGCACCCGCCAGATGCATGACGTGGCCGAAACAGGCGTGGCTGCGCACTGGTCTTATCGTGACGGTGTGCGCTCGGAAAACCCGTTTGCGGTCGATCCCGCCAAATGGATTGCCAATCTGACCGAACAGTTCGACAGCGAAGAGGATCACGAAGATTTTCTCGAAGCCGTCAAGCTGGAGATGTACTCGGACCAGGTGTTCTGCTTCACGCCCAAAGGGGATGTTGTGAAACTGCCGCGTGGCGCAACTCCGATCGATTTTGCCTATGCCATCCACACACGCATCGGGCACGCTTGTGTGGGTGCCAAAGTTGACGGTATCCGCGTTCCGCTTTGGACCCGTCTGAAAAACGGTCAATCCGTCGACATCATTACGGCTGATGGGCAGACGCCGCAGGTGACCTGGCTTGAGATAGCGGTGACCGGCAAGGCGCGCACGGCCATCCGCAGGGCGCTGCGCGAGGTGGACCGCGAACGCTTTATCAAGCTGGGTAAGGAATTGGCACGCTCGGGTTTCGAACATGTCGGGCGCAAAGCAACGGACAAGGCGTTGGACACCGCCGCGAAGCACTTGCGCTTGAACGACCGGCATGAGCTTCTTGCGCGCTTGGGCAGCGCTGAGCTGACTGCGCATGATGTGGTCGAGGCAGTCTATCCCGAGCTGACAAAAGACGAAGGCGACGCGATCCCGTTGCGGCGTGCAGTGATCGGTCTTGAGCCCGGTCAGGGCTTTGACCGTGCGCCTTGTTGTCAGCCTTTGCCGGGCGAGCGCATTGTTGGCATCACCTATCGTGGCAAAGGTGTTGTGGTGCACGCCATCGACTGTGACCGGCTCAGCGAGTTCGAGAGCGAGCCCGAGCGTTGGGTGGATCTGCATTGGCATTCTGGTACTCACCCGGCTGTCTACAGCGCCACGCTTGAGCTGACCATTGGCAATGACGCCGGAGTTCTGGGTCGCATTTGCACATTGATCGGCGAGAAGAAGGCCAATATCTCGAACTTGCAATTTGTCGATCGTAAACCCGATTTTTACCGACTGTTGCTGAGCGTTGAGCTGCGTGATCTTGAGCAGCTGCATTCGCTGATGCTGATGCTTGAGGCGGAAAGTGATGTGGCTGCAGTTGAACGGCACCGGGATATAGCTAAAACCGCAGTTGCAGCTGGTTAGGAAAGGGTGATCAGGAGTGGTATTCAAGCGCCGAGATCGACGCTCGCCTATCCAGATCGCATCGGAATTCGTTTATCCGCGCGGCGGTTGGACCCGCGCCTTCCTCTATGTCAAACACCGGGTGCGCCGGCTTCCCGATACACCTGACCGCATCGCGCGCGGGATTGGTGCCGGGGTCTTTGCGGCCTTCACGCCGTTTTACGGGATGCATTTTGTGGTGGCTGCGATTGGAGCACGTCTGATCAAAGGCAACATATTGGCCTCGCTCAGCGGAACGTTTTTCGGCAATCCGCTGACCTATGTTCCGATAGGTGTGATTTGTCTGCAAACTGGTCATTTCCTACTGGGTACGGAATATGACGAAAGTGACACGCAAGGCCTGGGCGCCAAGTTTGCCGACGCCCTGGGCGACCTGAAGAACAACTTTTTCGCAATTTTTTCGGATCGCGTTGCTGACTGGCGCGGTTTGGACAAGTTTTATGATGATGTGTTCTTCCCCTATATGATCGGCGGGATCATTCCAGGCCTGATCGCAGGCGTTATCTGTTATTACCTCAGCTATCCATTGATCCTCACCTATCAGCAGCGCCGCCGCGCGCGGATCAAGGCGAAGTTCGAGGAAATCAAACGCCTTGCACAAGAAAACTCTGCCGTTCCGGGGGCAATGCCCATAGTCTCGGGCCGAACTGTGAAAGAGGAATCAACGGATGTCTGACAACCATCTGCGTTTGGGTGTGAACATCGATCATGTGGCAACCGTCCGCAACGCACGGGGCGGGGCTTACCCCGACCCATTACGGGCTGCCAAACTGGCGGAAGAGGCGGGTGCTGACGGCATTACCGCCCATCTGCGTGAAGACCGCCGCCACATCTCGGACGCGGATATCGACGGGCTGATGGAAGTGCTTTCGGTTCCGCTGAACTTTGAGATGGCGGCAACCGATGAGATGCAGAAAATCGCCCTGCGTCACAAGCCACATGCGGTCTGTATCGTGCCCGAAAAGCGTGAGGAACGGACCACCGAAGGCGGGCTGGAAGTTGCGCGCGAAGAAAACAAGCTGGCGCATTTCATTGCGCCCCTGCGTGACGTGGGTTGCCGGGTGTCCATCTTCATCGCTGCGGATCAGCGTCAGATCCAGGCCGCCCACCGGATCGGAGCGGAAGTGATCGAGCTGCACACAGGCGCCTATTGCGATGCGTTCTCCGAAGGCCGAGAGGACGACGCCGCGCGGGAATTGGAAGCCTTGCGGCAGATGTCCACATTTGCCCATTCACTGGGTCTTGAGGTCCATGCCGGGCACGGTTTGACCTATGACACGGTCATGCCCATCGCAGCCTTCCCTGAGGTGCGCGAGTTGAACATCGGTCACTTCCTGATCGGTGAGTCGATTTTTCTGGGCCTCGATCCCGCGATCCGCGAAATGCGCCGCCTGTTGGATGTGGCGCGCGCATGATTACCCCGGCTTTTATCGCTATTTGGTTCGCCTGGCTTATGGCAGGTGGGTCGCCCGGACCTGCAACCATGGGCATCGCCGGTACGGCAATGAACGAAGGACGTCGTTCGGGTTTGGTTTTTGCTCTGGGCATTTGTGCGGGCTCAGCAAGTTGGGGCATAGCGGCCGCTTTAGGCCTTTCGGCTATCATGCTTGCAAATGTCTGGGTCTTTGAGGTGATCCGGTATGTTGGCGTTGCCTATTTGAGTTGGCTGGCGCTCAAGGCGTTGCGCCGGGCTTTCAACTCGGATGAGGTTGCGATGGGAAGACCTGTCACTGGTAGCCTTGGCACCGTCTTCGCCAAGGGCGCGGCGATTCATCTTACCAATCCCAAAGCGATCCTAAGCTGGGGATCCATCTATGCCATTGTTGCGCCCGAGAACGCCGGGTTATCGGTCCTTTTGGCGTATTTCTTGATGCTATATGTGGGTTCTTTGCTGGTTTTCATTGGCTATGCATTTCTTTTCTCGTCCGAAAGAATGGTCCGTATTTATCGCAACACACGTCGCTGGTTTGACTTGGCGTTTGCAGGTTTCTTTGGTGTCGCAAGCTACAAGATACTGACGGTGCGGTTATAGGTGTTTTGTGCCTTTGCTTATGACAACGTGAATCGAGGCGAATTGTGAAAGCAATAACTTACGAAGAATTTGGCCCCGCCGCAGACGTGCTGAGCATCACCGAGATGCCTGTGCCAAGCCCCGCGCCAGGCGAAGTTCTGGTGCGCGTTCATGCCAGTGGGATCAACCCGTCAGACGTAAAGCTGCGCGGTGGTGCGCGCCCGGGTGCCGTGATGGCATATCCTCTGGTCATCCCCCACTCGGACGGTGCTGGCGTGATCGAGGCTGTCGGGCAAGGCGTCGATGCGGCACGGGTTGGCCAGCGGGTCTGGATCTGGAACGGTCAATGGCAGCGTGCTTTCGGAACGGGTGCCGAATACATCGCCCTGCCATCCGAACAGGCTGTTTGGCTGCCGGAGGGGACAAGCTTTGCCGAAGGGGCGTGCTTGGGCATACCGGCGCTGACAGCCTGGTACGCTCTTTTTGGCGACGGCCCAATCGAAGGAAAAACCGTTCTGGTCACCGGCGGGGCGGGCACCGTAGGGCGCTATGCCTGCCAAATGGCGGCGCTGGGCGGTGCGCGGGTGACCACTACCGTCAGTTCGGAAGAAAAGGCGGCTCATTCCGGCGCCTCGGACTGGATCAACTACCGCACCGATGACGTGACCGAAGCCGTGCTGGATATGACCCAAGGCGCAGGTGTGGACCGCATCGTCGAGGTGGATTTCGCCGCCAACCAAGCTGCCTCGCTGGCCCTGATCCGACCAGGTGGCACGATTGCCAGCTACGCATCTGCCTCGCAAATGCGGCCCGAGTTGGATTTCTATGGCTTCATGTTCAAAAACATCCGCCTGGATATGTTGATCGTCTACCAACTGGACGCCGCCACCCGCCGAAAGGGCGAGGCGCAATTGAACCAGTGGTTGGACCAAGGCGCGCTGAGCCACGCGGTCGTGCCCGCAGGTGGTTTGGAAGATGCCGTTGCCGCCCATCAGTTGGTTGAGGCGGGGCAGAAACTGGGCACCGTGGTTTTGGAAGTCTGACGTGATCCTCGGTATCGGCACAGACCTTGCCAATATCGACCGCATCCAGGGGACGCTGGATCGGTTTGGCGACCGTTTCCGCAATCGCGTCTTCACCGAGACCGAACAACGCAAGGCGGAACGACGAGCAGACACGGCGGGCACCTACGCCAAACGCTGGGCGGCGAAAGAGGCGTGCTCTAAGGCGCTGGGCACCGGGCTGCGCATGGGCATCGCATGGAAGGACATGGCGGTCAGCAACTTGCGTACGGGCCAACCTATCATGCATGTGACCGGCTGGGCGGCTGAGCGCCTAAAAGAGATGACCCCGGAAGGGTACGAAGCCATCATCCACGTGACGCTGACCGATGACCACCCCTGGGCACAGGCCTTCGTGGTGATCGAGGCGCGGCCCCTTCAAGATCACGCCACGCGGCCTTGACTTGCCCCTACCATCCCCGCATGTAGCAGCAAAGCCAAGCAAAGACTGGAGAGAGCAGTATGGCCGAGGAAGCCAAGACCGGAAGCGGCGTCTGGGAGACGATCAAAACCATCGTCTATGCGCTGCTGATCGCAGGTGTATTCCGCACCCTGTTCTTTCAACCGTTCTGGATCCCGTCGGGGTCGATGAAGCAAACGCTGCTGATCGGGGATTTCCTGTTCGTCAACAAGATGACTTATGGCTATTCCTATGCTTCTTGTCCCAGCCTGATCATCCCGCGCTTTGGCCTGAATATCGACGCTGAAGATATCTGCGGCTGGATGAAAGGCGACAATACACGCATTTGGGGCGGAGAGCCTGAACGCGGCGACGTCATCGTGTTCCGTCACCCGGTCACTGGGCGTGACTATATCAAGCGCCTGATTGGCTTACCCGGCGACCGTATCCAGATCCGCGATGGCCAGATCATCCTGAACGATGTTGCGGTGCCACAACAACCCGATGGCGTGTTCACCGAAATCGCAGAGCCTCAGGGCCCGCAAGGTCTGCGTCCGCGATGCGAAAATGGCCCGGTGGGGATTGGCGGCGCCTGCGAAAAGTCCCGCTCGATTGAAACCCTTCCAAATGGCGTCTCGTATGACGTTCTGAATATCGGCGATCAAGGATCGGACAATACAGGCATCTACAACGTACCCGAGGGCCACTACTTCTTTATGGGGGACAATCGCGACAACTCGGCTGACAGCCGACTGCCGCAATCGGCCGGAGGTGTCGGATATGTGCCCTACGAAAACCTGATCGGCCGCGCAGATCGTATCTTCTTCTCATCGGCTGGCCGCTCGATGCTGTTCTTCTGGACATGGCGCGGCGACCGGTTCTTTAAGGCCGTCAAGTGAAGCTATCGTCTGAGATACAGGCTTTTCAAAAACGCCTGGGTTATGAATTTCAAAGCCCCGAGCTGCTTTTGCGGGCGCTGACCCATGGGTCGGTGTCGTCGCCGACGCGACCTGATAATCAGCGGCTCGAGTTTCTGGGCGACAGGGTCTTGGGTCTGGTGATGGCCACTGCCTTGCTCGAAGCAGACAAGAAAGCCACCGAAGGGCAACTCGCCCCGCGTTTCAACGCTCTGGTGCGCAAAGAGGCCTGCGCCGATGTGGCCCGCCAGATCGATCTGGGGGCGGTATTGAAGTTGGGCCGTTCCGAGATGCTTTCCGGCGGGCGCCGCAAGCAAGCCCTGCTGGGGGATGCGATGGAGGCGGTAATCGCAGCGATCTACCGCGACGCGGGGTTCGAGGCTGCGCGCGATGTGATCTTGGCCCTTTGGGGCGACCGCATTCATTCGGTTGAGGCCGACGCCCGCGACGCCAAAACCGCGCTGCAGGAATGGGCTCAAGCACGGGGTCAGAAACCGCCATCATATGTGGAAACCAAACGCAGCGGCCCGGATCACGCACCGATCTTTACCATCGCCGCGCGCCTGCAGGACGGAACCGAAGCCCAAGCCACAGCTGGATCAAAACGTCAGGCCGAACAGGCGGCCGCCAAAGCGCTGCTGGACACCCTGTCCAAATAACTCAAATCGCGCTGCCCACGTCATCTGGCCCGAAATACCCTGAGGGTGAGCCCGGACGACGTCCGCGTGAAGGGGGTGGACCCCTCAAGCCTTCATAGACCCAGGCCCGAAGCACCAAATCCCTCTGGCCCGTCGGTGCAATCTGCTATAGGGGTGCGCACCTGCAACCAGGATCGCAACAGATATGACCACACGCGCCGGATTTATCGCCCTGATCGGAGAGCCCAACGCGGGCAAATCCACTCTTTTGAACCGCATGGTCGGGGCCAAGGTCTCAATCGTGACCCATAAGGTGCAGACCACCCGCGCCCGCATCCGTGGCGTGGCGATGGAGGGCGACGCGCAGCTGGTCTTTGTCGACACGCCGGGCCTGTTCAAACCCCGTCGGCGTTTGGACCGCGCCATGGTGGCCGCCGCGTGGGGCGGAGCGGCAGATGCGGATATCGTTGTGCTGATGGTCGAGGCGCATCGCGGTATCACCGAAGGGGTCGAACGCATCCTCGAAGGTCTGCAAGAGATCGGACAGGGCCGGATGATCGCACTGGCCATCAACAAGATTGACAAAGTGCCGAGCGAGAAGCTCTTGGCCCTGACCAGCGATCTGAACGCGCGATACCCCTTTGCCGAAACCTTCATGATTTCGGCCGAGAAAGGCCACGGTGTTGATGACCTGCGCAGATGGCTTGCCGCTAAGCTGCCGGAAGGCCCGTGGCTCTACCCCGAGGACCAGATCGCTGATCTGCCCCTGCGCATGATCGCTGCTGAAATGACGCGTGAGAAACTGACGCTGCGCCTGCATCAGGAACTGCCCTATCAGCTGACCGTCGAGACCGAGAGCTGGGAAGAGCGAAAGGACGGCTCCGCCAAGATCGATCAGGTGATCTATGTCATGCGCGACGGCCACAAGGGCATCGTTCTTGGCAAAAAGGGCGAGACGATCAAGGCGGTCAGCCAGGCCGCGCGGACCGAGCTGGAAGAGTTTCTCGACCGCAAGATCCATCTATTCCTGCAAGTCAAAGTTCGGCCCAACTGGCTGGAGGAATCCGAGCGCTATTCGGAAATGGGTCTGGATTTCAAAGACGGTAACGCATGACGCGTCTGACGGCCGAGTTCTGGGTTCATGCATATCTGGCCCGGTTGCGGTTCCAGGACATCCCGGCCTTTGTCGTCACCCATGGGGACAACACCGCAGGCGCCGTTCTGGTCAAGCTGAACACACTTGACGGCCAGGCCGTTGCCTTTCAGCGCAGCTTTGACCTGATGAGCGGTGAACGCATTTGGGTCGAGCTTTCCAAAGGTGCTGAGCTGGACGTGGATTCTGCCATCGCCAAACAACGCAGCTTTGACCCTGATCTTTGGGTAATCGAGGTCGAAGACCGGCAAGGGCGGCATTTGTTGGGTGAAGAAGGGCTGGAATAACAACCCTTCAACTTCCATGGCTGCCGACAGGATCAGCCGTTCTCACCCAAATACACAAAGCTCATTTTGTTGCCGTCAGGGTCGCGGGCATAGGCACCGAAGAAGTTGGGACCATAGTCAGGGCGTTCGCCGGGATCGCCTTCGTTGGTGCCACCATTTGCCAGAGCCGCCGCATGCACGTCGCGCACCTCGTCCTGACTTTGACATAGAAGGCCAACCATAGTGCCATTTCCAACAGTTGCTTCACCTTTGTCGAACGGTGTGGCAACCCAGATGGTACCCCCGCCGCGCAGCTCATAACAGACCGCATGCGGCATGTATTCGGCGATGACCTTGCCGCCCATTTTCGACACAACGGCATCGTAATACCCGCGCGCTTTGGGCACATCGTTAGAACCGATCATGACATAGTTAAGTGACATTTTTGAATTCCCTGAATCAGAACATAAAGGGAACATTAGGGATTACCCAGCCAACGCGCAACTCTTTTTTCGACACGCGACGGGTCATCATCATTGTGGCCAAATTACTGATATGTGATCGGAAACGACTGAGCAGTTCTTTTTATCGGCAATCCGAATGTGTAAGTTTTGTGAATGCTTGATTTGAACGATGCACACCCCCTTCAGAAAAGCCAGAATTACGAGATCTTTGATCACCCGGTTCATGCCGGCGTTTTGTTGAAGGTGCGCGTGGATAAGCCGAAAAAAAGGCTGTTCAAACGGTATTCGCAATACCGGTATGGCAACCTCCGGCAGTGGAGCCGTGAGGCGAATGAGTACCTTGCTGCTCTGCACCGGGGATGCCCCGAGATCTGGCGGCTTGCGGGGTTTTTCGGCTATGCCGCGACCAGCAGGGGGCCAGCTATTGCTGTCGAGAAGATGACAGGCCCGGACGGGCAGATGGCGCGCACGCTGGCGCAAGAGTTCAACGAAACGCCAAAGGATGATCCAAAACGCGATGCCTTGAAACAAGAGCTGATCGAGCTTTTGGATGACCTTGATCGTGGTCGCATCATTGTTGGGGATATCGGGCTGCAAAATATCGTGCGGGCTCAGGAGCGTGACGGAAAGCTTGTGGTGATCGACGGGTTGGGAGAGCGTGTTTTGCTGCCGCTGACCTTGATCAATGCGCAGGCGTTCCGGTTCCAATCCATGCGCCGTCGCAAACGGCTCTTGCGATAACGCGTGCGATCAGGTTTTCTGCCTTTGTTTCTGGACTTGAAGATCAGTTGGACTGGCGCGATCACGGCATACTTCTGACCTCTCGCCGTCATGGTGAGACGGCAGCGATTATCGAGGTCTTTACCGAAGACCATGGCCGCCATGCGGGTGTTGTGCGTGGAGGGAACAGTCGCAAGATCGCGCCGATCCTTCAGCCCGGAGCGCAATTGGACGTTCTGTGGCGCGCGCGGTTAGAGGAGCATCTGGGCACGTTTCAAGTTGAACCATTGCGATCGCGGGCGGCTGCGGCCTTTTCCGGGCGGTTGGCGTTGTCCGGTTTGAACGCGGTGGTGGCGCTATTGTCATTCTGTCTGCCCGAGCGCGCCGCCTATCAGGCGCTTTACAAACAAACCGAACAGCTGATGGATTTACTGGGCCAGGATGAGATCTGGCCGTTGGCCTATATGCACTGGGAACGCACCCTGCTCGAGTCGATGGGTTTTGGGCTGGATTTGACCTCTTGCGCCGTGACTGGCGCAACCGAGGGTCTGGTTTTTGTGTCCCCGAAGACCGGGCGCGCAGTCAGCGCTCAAGGGGCAGGGGAATGGGTGGATAAGCTGTTGCCCTTGCCGCGTTGCCTGCGCGGAGAAGGTGCGGCACCGGATGCCGAGATCGCGCAAGCCCTTGAGACGACCGGATACTTCCTGCACCACCGCGTCGCGCCGTCACTAGGCCATACGCCGCTGCCCGAGGCGCGCGGGCGGTTCGTGGACCATTTCACTCGACGGCTGTGAAAACCATCTCATGCCTATCCTCATTGCGCAGGATCAGCACATCGCCGGACACTTCGGACTGCGTCATCGCAAGTAGGGCGGCGAAAAAGGTCCCTTCGGCCTCTAGCCCCGCACAGGCGGCGCGGGTCGCGGACAGGTCTTTGATCTCGAACCAGGGGTAAGGGGCGTCCAACGTGCCAGAATAGCTGTTGCAAGGCGCGTTGCCGGCAATCTTGCCCTCTGCTGGAAAGCTCAAGATAGCGCTTGCTGCGTAGGGCTGACCGTCAATCTCCTGCAGAGACCAACTGCGGTCTGCTGCGCCATAGGCTGTGACGGTTTCGTCCTTGTCACACTGTAACAGGGCGACAAAGGGCAGGGTCAGGATCAAACGGGTCATCACGTGATCTTAACGCGTCCGTACTTCAGCTGAAACCGCCCTCAAAAGGCGATTTCCCCGCTCAAAAGCTCGTCGCGTACTTCTAGCCGGGGTCGCCAGTTGTATCGCGTGTCTGCCTGAAGCGGAGCCCAATACAAGGCACCGCTGTTTCGCCATGGGTCAAGGATGATGCTGTCTTTCATGGTCGCGCCTTTGGCACTGATGGCGGCTGAATGGTGAATGATGCGCCAAGAGGTCGGAGGCGAGGTCACCCAATGCAGGTCGAGAGTTCGAAAGCCTTCCTGGTTGAGACGTCCTGTCATCGCTTGCGCCCAGTCGTTGCACAGACCTTTTTCGCGAAACCCGTTGGCGATTTTTGCATTGTGCACGAGCGCAGAATCCGTCACCTGCCACTCTCGCGCCAGTCGCTGAGAATACTCGTATGAGATTGTGGCGGCGCGCTGCGCCTCGGCGGGGTCGACATTGGGCCCCAGATTGCGGATTTCGGCGGCCAAAGCATCGATGTCGGTCTGGCTGGCCGTGGGGTAGGTCGTGGAACACCCTCCGAGAGCAAGGAGGACAAATGTCAGGCACAGGGCGAAGAGGCGTCTGGTCATGTTTCTTGGTTCGTCTTCTGTTCGGTCAAAGCGTGTTCGTTGGGTGCAGTAGTCGCGTTGCGCCGGTCTTCCTAGGGGAAAGTTTCAGAATTGGCGGATCGAGGCCGATCCGTTGCAGAGCGTGATCAATTTGACCAAAAAAGACCCGGCTGCTTGAAGCCGGGTCAGGTGGGGAAACCGCGATGACAACCGGGCGTCAGCCCAGCAGCCGTCGCGCAATGACTTGAGCCTGAATTTCGGCGGCGCCTTCAAAGATGTTCAGAATACGCGCGTCACACAGCACGCGGCTGATCTTGTACTCCAGCGCGAACCCGTTGCCACCATGGATCTGCAACCCGTTGTCAGCCGCGGCCCAGGCCACGCGGGCCCCCAGCAGCTTGGCCATTCCGGCCTCAAGGTCACAGCGATGGCCGTTGTCTTTTTCCCAGGCCGAGAAATAGGTCAGTTGCCGGGCAATCATGATCTCGACCGCCATCATGGCCAGCTTGCCTGAAACGCGGGGGAAGTTGATCAGGGATTTGCCGAACTGCTTGCGGTCCTGCGCGTATTGCATTGCGATATCCAGCGCGCTTTGGGCCACGCCAATGGCGCGGGCTGCGGTCTGGATGCGGGCGGATTCGAAAGTCTCCATCAGCTGTTTGAAGCCTTTGCCCTCTTCGCCACCCAGCAGGTTTTCGCCCTTCACGTGGAATCCGTCAAAGCCCAGTTCGTATTCCTTCATGCCGCGGTAGCCCAGAACTTCGATCTCACCACCTGTCATGCCGGGGGTGGGAAAGGGGTTCTCATCCGTGCCTGGCGTCTTTTCCGCCAAAAACATCGACAACCCGCGATGATCGCTGGTGTCGGGGTTTGTGCGGGCCAGCAAGGTCATCACATGGGTGCGGGCGGCATGGGTGATCCAGGTCTTGTTGCCGGTGATCTGATAGTCGCCGTTGTCATCCTTGACGGCACGGGTGCGCAGGCTGCCCAGATCCGAGCCGGTATTGGGTTCGGTGAATACTGCTGTTGGCAGAATCTCGGCGCTGGCCAGCTTTGGCAGCCAGTTTGCCTTCTGCTCATCTGTGCCGCCGGCCAGAATCAACTCAGCCGCGATCTCGGAGCGGGTGCCCAGCGATCCCACGCCGATATAGCCGCGCGATAGTTCTTCCGACACCACGCACATTAAGGCTTTGGACAGGCCGAAACCGCCGAATTCTTCGGGGATGGTCAGGCCAAAGACGCCCATCTCGGCCAGCTCCTCGATGATCTCGATTGGGATCAACTCGTCTTTCAGGTGCCATTCATGCGCGTTCGGTTCGACCTTTTCCTGTGCATAGCGGCGGAACTGGTCGCGGATCATTTCCAGTTCATCGTCCAACCCCGAAGCACCGAACATGGTCGCGCCCGCCTGATCCTGCATCAACGCAACCAACCGGCTACGCGCGGGTTGCGAGTTGGCCTGCGCCATCAATGTCTGAACCTCGGTGCATTGGAAACCAGATAAAGCGTCCCAACCGAGACCCATATCCTGCAGGCGAATAACTTCACCCTGGTTCATCGGAATTCCACCGGCGATCTGATGCAGGTACTCGCCAAAAGCGATCTGGTGCAAGAGTTGTTCCAGCTCAGCAAATTTGCCTTCAGCGTCCAGGGCCTCGGCCCAGCGCTGCATCTGTTGCAAGGACTGGTGATATGTGGCCAACCAGGCCAGGCCATGTGCTGCGGTCTGGTTCGCCTCGATCAACCCACCCGACACACGCCCATCTTGCACAACCATTTCACGGACAGATTCCCGCGCGAGGTCATAGACAGTCTGAACCGCGGGCAAAGCAGCACGGGTGAGTGTCAGAAGCTCGGGCAACACGGCTGCGGGGGTCATGGTGGTCACATCCTGTCCGTCATGAGGCATGAATCACGTCCTTCTCTGGGTTGTCCGGTCATATCATGCTGCACGTGCAGCGCAACAAAAATACCATATTTGAAGCGAAAAAGTTCAAAAGTTACGCGATGAATTTTGCAGTGCAGAGAAAAATCTGGGTGCTATGTAGGGGCATGACTTTGTTTTCACTCATGTCTCCGCAGGATCTGTATTTGGCATTTCTGGTGGCGTTTGTCGCGGGATGGATCAAGGGCATGGTCGGGTTTGCCATGCCGATGGTGCTTATTTCAGGGCTTAGCATCATGTTGCCGCCGGATTTGGCCTTGGCCGGATTGATCCTGCCGACACTTGTGACAAGCGGCGTTCAAGCGCTCCGCGAAGGGCCGGTCGCGGCGCTCTCGTCGATCCGTCGGTTCCGGGTGTTTTTGAGCATCGGCTTGCTCTGCCTTTTGGTCAGCGCGCAACTGGTCAGTGTGATGTCCCCACAGGCGCTTTTGTTGATGATCGGGCTGCCGGTGTCTTTTTTCGCCCTGATCCAGCTTTTGGGCGTGAAACTGGTGCTGCAAAACCCGTCGCTGCGCATCTAGGCGCTGATTGGTGGGCTTGCGGGATTTGTTGGCGGGTTTTCGGGCGTTTGGGGGCCGCCGACGGTATCGTACCTGACGGCTCTGAACACGCCCAAGGCTGAACAGATGCGGACCCAAGGGGTGATTTATGGCCTTGGGGCCGTGGCTCTGGTTGTCGCGCATCTGGGGTCGGGTATCCTGCGTACCGAAACGGCGCTGTTCTCGGCCACGCTTGTGCCCCCGGCCATCGCGGGGATGATGTGCGGCTTGGCAGTTCAAACCCGCATCGATCAGACCCAATTCAGAAAGCTGACGCTGCTGGTGTTGCTAATCGCCGGGTTGAATCTACTGCGCCGTGCGCTTTTGGGCTAGGCCCGCCTGTCCCAGAACCGAAAGGCAAAATATAGACCAAGCATCAGGAAGAACAAACCCGAGATATCGCCGATGAGAAAGGCAATATATTCCACTCGGGCACTGCCAAAGGCTGCGTTGGTCAGGATTGCGACCAGAACGGATGTAATTACGCCAACGCCCATCACACAGGACCAGCAAGGGCGTCGATCTGGCTTTGGAAACAGATCCCACCCCATCCATTTGAACGCATAGAACACCGCAGGCACCGTCGTGACCGCCACGACGATGGCCAACAGTCGGCTGGGCAGAAACACGCTCCAACCGCCGACCATAACGAACACCAAGAACACCCCGGGCAGCAGCGAAAAGATCGCGCGCCACCCCAACAACCACGCCGCAAGGACCCGTACGCCGTGGGGTAGGAACAGCAAGCTGGCATAGCTTGGAAACTGCGGAAAGAACATGTTCTGCAAAGGCATCAACACCTCGAAGGTGAAGATGGAAGCAAGAACATAGGCCGACGAGGCGATTAAGGTTTCAGAAATCCAGTCACGCACAAAGGTCAGCCAAATTGTTGTTCATCTGTTACCGCGGTGCATTGACCACATAGCGCCCGCGGTTCGCATTACCACTTTGCGAGAGGTAACCCTTTTGAACCAGAGACTTCAAAGCGCGAAAAAAGGTCGGGCGGGATACGCTCTGAACCAAAGTATGCTCAATCAACCCAAAGGTGCGAACCTCTTGCTGTGACTTCGACAGCTCTTCGGCGGCATAATAGATGTCTTTTTCCACCGGAGAAAGCTCTTCCAGCCCCAGAGTACGCTCCATGCTTTGCATGAGTTTGCGAAGTTCAGCAAGTTTCGAGATTTCTGTCATCATATTCCTGTGTTGTTCAGTGCCGGTCCATGATTAGCGGCGCGTTACCAAAACGCCGAAACCAACACTCACCCCCATTTTCCTGTCCATTACAAAATCTGGTCAGCCATTAGCGCAGGTGTGAGTGAGCGCGCAAAGGCCAGCCAAAGTTGAACGACGGCTCCGGCGTATACGCGCCTAGTGCCGTCGCTGCAATGGTCTCAGTCTTAGACTATGGCCAACCAGCCTCGCAACGCGTTCTGAACCGGTTCGCGTCAACGTGATGGGTTGTGTTGTCCGGCGGAAACATATTGCACACCGGAAAGAAGGAAAGGGGCCGCGAGGCCCCTTTACCGACTAGCCGATTGCGACGGCCTTTATGTCTTCGTCGATGAACGGGACATACTGCTCAAAGTTTTCGGCAAACATATGCACCAGCTTTTCGGCCTGTTTGTCGAATGCAGCTTGATCATCCCATGTGCGACGCGGGTCCAAAAGCACCTCGGGGACGCCGGGAACCGAGACCGGAACATCAAAGCCGAAATTCGCATCTTTGCGGAATTCTGCATCCCGCAGCGATCCTTCAAGTGCTGCCGTCAACAGGGCGCGGGTGGCTTTGATCGGCATCCGGCTGCCAATTCCATAGGCGCCTCCGGTCCAGCCGGTATTTACCAGCCAACATGTGGCGCCGTGCTGAGCGATCTTGTTGCGCAACAGATTGCCATAGGCTTCGGGACGGCGCGGCATGAAGGGGGCACCGAAACAGGTTGAGAACGTGGGCTGCGGCTCGGTCACGCCACGTTCGGTGCCTGCCACCTTTGAGGTGAACCCGGACAGGAAGTGATACATTGCTTGCGCCGGGGTCAGACGCGCGATGGGCGGCAGCACACCAAAGGCATCACAGGTCAACATGATGATGTTTTTCGGATGCCCGCCAAGCGCGCTGGACGAAGCGTTCGAGATATATTCCAGCGGGTAGGCACAGCGCATGTTGGCTGTCAGGGAGTCGTCATCGAAATCCAGTTCCTTGGTTTCTGGGTCAAAGACCATGTTTTCGATCACAGTCCCGAACTTGCTGGTGGTCGCATAGATCTCGGGTTCGGCTTCGGCGCTCAGATTGATGGTCTTGGCATAGCAGCCACCTTCGAAGTTGAAGGTGCCACGATCCGACCAGCCATGTTCGTCATCGCCAATCAAAATGCGGGCGGGGTCTGCTGACAGAGTCGTCTTACCGGTGCCGGACAGGCCAAAGAAAACTGCCGTATCAACCGGGTTGCCGACCGCATGGTTGGCCGAACAGTGCATCGGCATCACGCCTTTTTCCGGCAGCATATAATTCAGCAGCGTAAAGACGGATTTCTTGTTCTCGCCCGCATATTCCGTGCCGCCGATCAGGATCAGCTTGCGATCAAAGTTCAGCGCGATCACGGTTTCGCTTTGGCAATCGTGTTTCTTGGGGTCTGCCTGAAAGCTGGGGCAGTTGATGATGGTGAAATCTGCGACGAAATCATCCAGATCTTCACGATCCGGACGGCGCAGCAGGTGCCGGATAAACAGATTGTGCCAGGCCAGTTCGGTGACCATACGCACATTGATCGAATAGGTCGGGTCAGCACCACCAACGAGATCCTGAACGAAATAGTCGCGGCCTTTCATGTGCGCGAGCATATCCTGATGAAGGGCATCAAACCCTTCCGGGCTCATGGCCGCGTTATTTTCCCACCAGATGCTGTCTGCAACGCTGTCGGTCTTGACCACATGCTTGTCTTTAGGTGACCGACCGGTGAATTTGCCGGTGGTCACAAGAAACGCGCCACCCTGGCCAAGGGTTCCTTCATCGCGTTTCAGGGCTTCTTCGATCAGCGCCGGTTCCATGAAGTTGTAATAGACATTGCCCAGACCCTCGATGCCTTGATCTTCGAGCCGGAATTGCGGGTTAACCCGTCCAGATGTCATGTCACTCTTCTCCTATGGCGGCGCCCCGGGCGTGTTTGCCGGCTACGCACATTGGGTATTTTGCCGGGAATACCCGGCGGGTGAGCGGGTCTTACCATGGCATTTTAGGGCATGAACAGAAGGGTTTGGTGTAGTTAGCGCAACCAAGTTCAGGTTTAGCGCAACCAATTTTTCCTGTCGGAAAATCGAAGGTGTTTCTGGGCCCGGTTAAGGCTTTTTTGCCGCATCTGTGTGACAACAAACGCACGATTCTCAGATACGGATTGATTCGCGGCCTTAAAAACGCCAGAAATGCGTACAATAAGCGCATTATTGCGTGATTGAGCAGGAACAGGGGCAAACCCGATGTCAAAAATTGCACTGGTGGACGACGATAGGAACATCCTGACGTCCGTTTCCATGACGCTCGAAGCGGAAGGCTTTGAGGTCGAAACCTATAATGACGGTCAAGCGGCGCTTGATGCGTTCAACAAGAAGCTGCCCGATATGGCGGTTCTGGATATCAAGATGCCCCGCATGGACGGTATGGATCTGTTGCAGCGACTGCGCCAGAAAACCCAGATGCCGGTGATTTTCCTGACCTCCAAAGACGATGAGATCGACGAGGTTTTGGGTCTGCGGATGGGCGCCGACGATTATGTCAAGAAGCCGTTCTCACAGCGTCTGCTGGTTGAACGTATTCGCGCTTTGTTGCGCCGTCAGGAAGCAACGGATGGGGATGCGGCAGGAACAACCACCGGTGATACCAAGGTGATGGAGCGGGGCGAGCTGCGCATGGATCCGCTGCGCCACGCTGTCAGTTGGAAAGGCAACGATGTTTCGTTGACCGTGACCGAGTTTCTTCTGCTGCAGGCGCTCGCACAACGACCGGGATTTGTCAAAAGCCGCGATCAGCTGATGGATGTGGCCTATGATGATCAGGTCTATGTCGACGACCGCACCATCGATAGCCACATCAAGCGCCTGCGCAAGAAGATGCGCGCGGCTGATCCAGAGTTTTCAGCCATCGAAACGCTGTACGGTATCGGGTATCGATATAATGAAGAATAAGATCTGCGGATCTTGGTGGGATAACTGATCTTCGTGCGTGATACAGATAGGGAACAAGAACTGCAGGACGGCGATGTCGTTCTTGGGGATGATTGGGTCATTCCCCAGGATCCCGATTTTTCTGAACTGCGCGAGAAACGTTCGCGGCGGAATTTGTTTTCGCTGCGCAGTTCGCCGCTTGCACGCCGGATTATCACGCTCAACCTGATCGCGCTTGTGATCTTGGTTGGTGGGTTGCTGTATCTTGACGACTCTCGAACCGAAAGAGTGCAACAAACCGCCAGCAACCTGATTGGCGACGCCCAACTTGTGAGCAACGTGTTTGAAACGCAGCTGCGTCAACCGGGTCGCACAAGCAATGGTGAAGCAACCGCATTGGACGTGCGCGACACGCTGTCAGGTTTGACCCTGCCCGAAGGGGGTGAGGTCTTTGTGTATGACAGCACCGGTACTCTGGTTGGATGGACGCGCGGCGCTTCGGTGGATATCGATCTGCCCGTTCTCATGCGCTCGGACAGTGATGCTGGGAGCGCGCGCACCCTGATCAGTGACGCGCTGACCGCCGTCTGGCGGGGTGTGTCCGCGATTTTCAGTAATTACGATGCCGATTCGGCGCCGACTCTGGCGCAACAGGTGCAGCAGATTGTACCCGGCGCTTTGAATGGCGAGATTCAGGTGCAGGCCGTCAAAGACGAACACGGAGAGACCGTTATCGTCGCCGCAGCACCTATCAACCTTGATGCGGTTCCGGTTGGTGCGGTTGCCATGGCTGGTCCTGCGGGTGAAATCGACGCGCTGGCGCGCCAGCAGCAAGAGCGTATCTTGCAGATGTTCGTCGTGGCTCTGTTGGTCTCGATTGGTCTTAGCCTGATCCTGGCCTCGACCATCGCCAATCCGCTGGCTGATCTGGCGGCGGCCGCCGAAATGGGGAAAGACCGCGGATCAGGGGTGAACCCGGGACGTATCCGCATTCCCGATCTCGGCGCGCGACCCGATGAGATCGGACGGCTCAGCCGCGCGCTGCGCGGAATGGTTGGCGCGCTTTACAACAGGATCGACGCCAACGAACAGTTCGCCGCTGACGTCGCGCATGAGATCAAGAACCCTCTGGCCAGTTTGCAATCGGCGGTGGGTACGCTGCGCATGGTCAAACGCGATGATCAGCGCGAAAAACTGCTGGGTGTGATCGAACATGACGTGCGTCGCCTTGACCGGCTTGTCAGTGACATTTCGAATGCGTCGCGTCTGGATGCCGAACTTGTCAAAGAAGCTGAACAGCCCTTTGATCTACTCAACCTGCTAAACAATATCGGTCAGTTCCTGGGTGAAGACGCGCGCTCGAAGGGGATCGACTATATCACCGACATGCCGAAAGGTCCGATTGTCATCAACGGGCTTGAGGCACGTCTGGCGCAGGTTTTCGTAAACCTGATCACCAACGCGATTTCCTTCTGCACCGAAAATGATGCTATCCGTGTCTGGGTGCGCCAGCGCGACAACCGAGTCCTTGTGGTTGTCGAGGATACTGGTCCGGGGATCCCCGATCAGGCGCTTACCAAGGTATTCAAACGGTTCTACTCGCAGCGCCCGGAAGAGCATTTTGGGAACAATTCAGGCCTCGGGTTGGCGATTTCGAAACAGATCGTCGAGGCCCATGGCGGCGTGATCTGGGCTGAAAACATCCGCCCAACCGAAGCCGATGTCACTTCGGACCCATTGGGGGCCCGGTTCGTGGTGGGTCTTCCCATCTAACGCATGACGGTCACGACCCTATCCGAAACAGCAGGTCTGGATCAGGCCTGTATCCACGCAACTTGTGTTTCTGTGGGCGGTAAGGGGCTGTTGCTGATTGGTGCGTCCGGTTCGGGCAAATCAACGCTTGCGCTGCAGATGATGGCACTGGGCGCGCAGTTGGTTGCGGATGATCGCGTCGATCTTTGGCTGCAAGCTGATGCCGTGATGGCGGTGGCCCCGACGCGATTACGCGGCCTGATCGAGGCGCGGGGAATCGGGTTATTGCAGGCTGTAGCGTCCGAGGCTGTACCGATCACCTATGTCATCGACCTTGATCAAACAGAGCCCGCGCGCCTGCCCGATCCTGTTCAAGTTTCTGTGCTGGGGCAATCTGTTCCCTTGCTTCGCGCGCACGGCTTGACCAATTTGCCGGCAGCACTCATGCAATTGGCAAAGAAAGGGCGTGTGGAACCGCAATGGCCGAGCAAGTGACAACACAGCAGCGTATCGTGTTGGTTACCGGCCCGTCCGGGGCCGGGCGCTCCACGGCTATTCATGTGCTTGAAGATCTCGGCTTTGAGGCGATCGACAACCTGCCCATGGGGCTTTTGACCCGTTTGTTGGACGGCGCCGACCCCTCGGGCCCGATGGCGTTGGGCATCGACGCGCGCAATCGGGATTTTTCGACCATTGGGTTCATTGAGTTGGCCGCCAAGCTTGGCCGCATGGCGCAGGTCGACCTGACCGTGTTGTATCTGGATTGCAATGACGATGTCCTGTTGCGGAGATATTCGGAAACCCGCCGCCGCCATCCCTTTGCCCAAGATGCAAGCCCCGAAACAGGGATTCAGCAGGAAAAGGAACTGCTGTTGCCGATCCGGGAAATCGCCGACAGTTTGATCGACACCAGCGCGCTGAACGTTCACCAGCTACGCGAAGAGGTTGAGCTGTGGTTCGCGCCTCAAGGTGGTCGACACTTGGCTGTGTCAGTCGAGTCTTTCTCGTATAAACGCGGGTTGCCGCGCGGGCTCGACATGGTGTTTGATTGCCGGTTTCTAGCCAATCCTTACTGGCGACCGGAATTGCGCGCCGAGGATGGTCGAAATGCAGATGTTGCAGCCTATGTTCAGTCAGATGGAAACTATGACGCGTTCTTTGACCGGGTCGTTGACCTGCTGATCGTTTTGCTTCCTGCCTTTCGGGCCGAAGGCAAGGCGCATTTGTCCGTAGCTTTTGGATGCACCGGTGGGCAACACCGCTCGGTCGCCGTGGCCGAAGCTGTCGCAAAGACCCTTGCAGAAGCGGGTCAGCAGGTGTCAATAAGGCATCGCGAAATGGAGCGTCGATCGTTGAATGTGAGGCCGGATTGATCGGGATCGTAATTGTTGCGCATGGTGGGTTGGCAAAGGAATATCTGGCAGCCACTCAGCATGTGGTGGGTAAACAGCCCGGGCTGGTCGCCATCTCGATCGAGGCGGACCATGACCGAGAGGAAAAACAAGCCGAAATCTGTCGCGCGGCCGACGCGGTAGATGCTGGTGACGGGGTCGTCGTCGTCACTGATCTTTTTGGCGGCAGCCCATCGAATCTGAGCTTGCGCGCCTGCGCCCCGCAGGATCGACGCATCCTATATGGTGCGAATCTCCCCATGCTGATCAAATTGGCCAAAAGCCGCCACCTGCCGCTGGCTGATGCGGTGCGGGGCGCATTGGAAGCTGGACGCAAATATATAAATGCGCAAAATGTGACGTTAGAGTGATTTGGACTGACTTTAATGACGACTAAAAGACTGAAAATAATAAATGAAAAGGGCCTGCACGCCCGCGCATCAGCAAAATTGGTCGAAGTGGTAGAAGGGTTCGATGCCAATGCCGAGGTGTCGAAAGACGGTCTTTCTGCGTCTGGAGACAGTATAATGGGCCTTTTGATGTTGGCAGCATCGCGCGGAACGACTATTGACGTCGAGACGTCCGGACCGGATGCTGAGGCGTTGGCAGACGCGTTAGAGACTTTGGTGAACGATAAGTTTGGTGAAGGGTTCTGAAGCAGAAATTTCGCTGCCAAACTGAGGGATGGGAAGACCAGGAATTGGCGGAAACCACGCACCATAGCAAGACGGCACCCGTCGTGGATCAAACTGCGGAAGTGGGCGAAGTCTATGACCGTAGAACGCTGACCTACGCAAATTCCTTTGATGACGCTTGGACGGCGACGGCCATTCGCGCCATCGAATGGTGTACTGGCAAGCTGACCATTTTGCGCATGGTCAACAAGTTCGAAAAAAGCAACGAACACTACCGCGGCCAGAAATTCTGGGGTGGCGCGCTCAACACCATGGGGATCGATCTGACCACCTCACAGGAGCAGATTGCGCGCATTCCGAAAGAGGGCCCGGTGGTGGTTGTCGCCAACCACCCGCATGGCATGGTTGACGGGATGATCTTGGCCGAGTTGATCGGCAGGGTCCGCAGCGACTATCGCATCCTGACACGCTCGGTCCTGACCGGCCTGGATGAAGCTGCGACGTCGTTCATGATTCCGGTCCCGTTTCCCCACGACCCCGAGGCGCAGGCCAAAATGCTTGAGATGCGCGGCAAAGCAATGGACCATCTGAAAGAGGGCGGTGTTGTAGCTCTGTTCCCGTCCGGTGTGGTGATGTCGTCCGACGACTGGTTCGGCCCCGCTATCGAGCGGGAATGGAATGTGTTCACAGCGAAAATGATCCGCCGTTCGGGCGCACGTGTCGTGCCTATTTTCTTTCCGGGAAGCAACTCGCGCTGGTATCAGATCGCCAATCGTCTTTCACCGATCCTGCGTCAGGGATTGCTGCTGCACGAGATCGTTCGGTCCTGCAACAAGCCTCAATCCCCGGTCATCGGCGACCCGATTTCCGATCAGGATTTGGAATTGCTCGAGCGTGACCCGCGCGGCTTTATGGGCTGGCTCAGAAATCACACTTTATCTTTGGGCAAAGCTGGCAAGGATTGATCCGCTACTTCAGGTCGCGCAAACCTCCTGAAGGTGCTGTTTCGTTCACCGCGTGGGAACAGGTACGTCGCCTCGGTAGTCATAGAAACCCCGTTGCGTCTTGCGTCCCAGCCATCCGGCTTCGACATATTTCGTAAGCAGCGGACAGGGTCGATATTTGGTGTCGGCCAGCCCGTCATGCAGCACATTCATGATCGCAAGGCAGGTGTCCAGCCCGATGAAATCCGCCAGTTCCAACGGCCCCATCGGATGGTTGGCCCCCAGTTTCATCGACTGGTCAATGGACTGAACGCTGCCCACACCTTCATAGAGCGTATAAACCGCCTCGTTGATCATCGGCATCAGGATGCGGTTAACAATAAACGCAGGGAAATCCTCGGCACTGGCCGCGGTTTTGCCCAGCTTGTCCACGACGGTTTTACAGGCCGAAAACGTTTCTTCATCCGTTGCAATCCCGCGGATCAATTCCACCAGCTGCATCACCGGCACCGGGTTCATAAAGTGAAAGCCCATGAACTTTTCCGGCCGATCCGTGCGGCTGGCCAGCCGGGTGATCGAGATCGACGAGGTGTTAGACGTCAGAATCGTATGCGGCTGCAGATGTGGTTGCAGATCTTCGAAAATCGCCTGTTTGACCGTTTCCCTTTCGGTGGCGGCCTCGATCACCAGATCGGTTTGCCCCAGGTCTGGCAGGTTCAGGGTGGTTCTGATTCGCTTCAACGCCCCAGAAACCGCCTCTTCGGTGATCTTTCTACGCGACGCCTGGCGCGACAGGTTTGCCTCGATCGTCGAAATTGCGGCATTCAGCGCATCTTGGCTGATGTCATTCAGCAATACATCATAGTCTGCCAGAGCCAACACATGCGCAATTCCGTTGCCCATCTGACCGGCGCCGATCACTCCTACAGATTTGATTTCCATGGCTTAAGCCTCTGCTCGCTGAATATGCCGGACATTATCGGCAGTTCCGTCCGGGCGGCAAGGGGCTGAGGCCACTCTAAGCTGCGTAAATTGCGCGCGTTAGCGGTTTCTAAAGACTTGGGGCTGCAAGATGGCGACCGGGTGAAAAATGGGTGAGTGATATGAGCTACCAAGCTATCAGCGTGGGCGGTCCCACGGATGTTGTGTGCCGGTACGGCACCTCAGGTCTTGCGTTTCGTGGGCCAAAACAGCCTTTGGAGCAAGGATACATTGCCTGCATCGGGGGCGATGAAACATTTGGCCGATTTGTTGAGGCGCCGTTTCCGGCAGTACTCGAAGACCGGCTCACACGGCGATGCGTGAATTTCGGCAGTCTGTTTTGCGGTATCGACGCGATGGTCCATGATAGCGGTCTGATCGATCTGGCCAATGGTGCTGGTCTTTGCGTTGTTCAGCTGCCCTCGGCGGTCAGCCAGTCAAACAGGTTCTACCGCGTACATGTCCGTCGAAACGACCGGTTTCTCGCGCCAACGGCTGAGCTGGTTGCGCTATTTCCCGAAGTGGATTTCACAGAGGTGCATTTCGTTCAGCATCTGCTACAGCGATTGCGGTCGGTTTCTGAGGCCCGTTTCGAGAAAATTAGGCAAGAACTGCAGCAGCAATGGCTGCAGAGCATGAACCAATTTCTTGACCAGATAGAGACTCCGACCATTCTGCTGTGGTTGCAGATCAATCGCGGTGCATTTGACTGCGCACCGATCGAAACGTCCATGGTGCAGGCGCTACAGCATCGTAGCAAAGAAATCGTTACTGTTCCCGTACAGGTGTCAGGCGAATCCGATGAGTTGGAAGACATGCTGTTTGGTACGTTGCAACAACCGATAGCGGAACACATGATGGGCCCGGCAGCTCATCGGCATATTGCCGAGGCATTGACTTGGTCAATCAACAGTCAGGAATGAAAAAAGGCCCGTCAAAGACGGGCCTTTCCCAAAATCAGGGGATTAGGCTTAACCCAGTTTTTCGGTAAGTTCGGGTACGGCAGCAAACAGGTCGGCAACCAATCCGAAATCGGCGACCTGGAAGATCGGTGCCTCTTCGTCCTTGTTGATCGCGACGATGACCTTGCTGTCTTTCATACCGGCCAAGTGCTGGATCGCACCCGAGATACCGACGGCGACATAGAGGTCCGGGGCAACAACCTTACCGGTTTGACCCACCTGCCAGTCGTTCGGGGCATACCCCGAGTCGACCGCCGCGCGGGACGCACCTACGGCAGCGCCCAGCTTGTCAGCCAGTTTTTCGATCAGCGCGAAATCCTCTTCCGAGCCGACACCACGTCCACCGGACACAACAACACCGGCCGAGGTCAGCTCGGGGCGGTCGCTTTCGGCCACTTTGTCTTCAACCCATTCGGACAGGCCTGCGGAGCCGGGAACCGAAACGGTCTCAACCGGGGCAGAGCCGCCTTCGCCAGCCGCGTCAAAGCTTGCAGTCCGCAAGGTGACAACTTTCTTGGCGTCGTTCGACTTCACCGTCTGGATCGCGTTGCCCGCATAGATCGGACGCTCAAAGGTCGACCCGTCCACCACGCCGGATGCATCCGAGATCACCATCACGTCCAGCAGGGCTGCCACGCGCGGCATCACGTTCTTGGCGTCTGTGGTCGCAGGGGCCACGATATGCTCGTAACCATCGGCCAGCGACACGATCAAAGCAGCGGTCGATTCCGCCAGGCGATGACCCAGCGATGCATCTTCGGCCACCAACACCTTGGCCACACCGTCGATCTTGGCAGCGGCCTCACCGGCAGCGGCGGCCGAGCCACCTGCGGCCAGAACGGTCACATCACCCAGAGCTTTTGCAGCGTTGACAGCCTTGGCTGTGGCGTCCAGCGCCAGTTCACCATTGTTGACTTCGGCAAGCAGAAGTACAGCCATTACACAGCCCCCGCTTCTTTGAGTTTCTCGACCAGCTCGTCGACAGAGCCCACGATGATACCAGCGGCGCGCGCTGGCGGCTCTTCGGTTTTGACCACTTCCAGACGCGGGGTGACGTCGACGCCGTAATCGGCGGCGGTTTTCTCATCCAACGGCTTTTTCTTGGCCTTCATGATGTTGGGCAGCGACGCATAGCGCGGCTCGTTCAGGCGCAGGTCAACGGTCACGATGGTCGGCATCTTGACGCTGATGGTCTGCAAGCCGCCATCAACCTCGCGGGTGATCTTGGCGCTATCGCCTTCGATATCCACCTCAGATGCAAAAGTCGCCTGGCTCCAACCCAGCAGGGCCGACAGCATCTGGCCGGTGGCGTTCATGTCATTGTCGATCGCCTGTTTGCCCGCCAGAACAATGCCCGGCTGCTCTTCCTCGACCACTTTGGCCAGGATCTTTGCGACGGCCAGAGGTTCGATATCGGTGTGTACGTCATCAGCGGCCACGACCAGAATCGCGCGGTCAGCACCCATGGCCAATGCGGTACGCAGGGTTTCCTGCGCCTGCTTTACACCGATCGAAACAGCAACAACTTCGTCGGCCTTGCCTGCTTCTTTCAGGCGGATCGCCTCTTCGACAGCAATTTCGTCGAACGGGTTCATCGACATTTTGACATTGGCGAGATCGACACCGCTTCCGTCCGCTTTGACGCGAACCTTCACGTTGTAGTCGATCACGCGCTTGACAGGCACAAGTACCTTCATTTTTGCGTATACTCCTTACAAAAACGGCAAGCCGCGTCGCGACTCCACCAATGCTCTCGCTGGACTGAATAGCGCTTCACGCAGTGCGAAGACAGGGCAAAATCGTCACGTTTTCATCACGAGACGTCGCGTTCCATGTGTTCTTTCAGAAAAACCCGACGAACAGCGGGCAGGGCGCCCGCCTGATGGTAGGGGTTCAACAGATGGTCAGAGCATCCAGAACCCAGGTTGCATGACGGTTGAGATCGCTATCTAACGAGGCGCGCGCCATCGCCTGTTCGGCGCGTTCCATCATCTCGGGGCTGCGATACCACTCTGCGACCTGCCTGGCGCGGTCGGCCTGACCGGGCAGGCTCCATTCATTTTCGGGCCAGAAGGCGGTTGACCAAATGCTTGGAAACCCGCCCGAGATATTCCAGTCTTGGGCCAGACGGCCGAACAGATCGGCATCGTCCCATTGCCAAAGGTGTCGCAGCATCGGGTCGGGGTCGTGGCCAGCGCTGGCGAACATACACAGGATGTCATCCAGATAGCAGTCTTGCGCATTGCGCCCACCCGGCTTGTGACTGTCCAGAAACAGCAGAGTGAACCGAGTGATTACATCGACTTCCGGCGGTGTCCAGCGGTCGGGCAAACCGGTGGCAAAGCGCATCAAGCTAACTTCAATGCCAACGTTTGCAACCTCGTGTCCTTGAGCCAAAAGCTCCATCACGCGTGGCAACAGATAGCGCGACAGGGCAAGTGAAACTTGCGGATCAGAGGCCGCGAAGAACCAGTCATTGACGTAGTGCAGCGGAAGCGCGCGAATATCTGGGATAAAGAAATCGGCCTCGATCTCGGGATACATGCAACACTGTTCGCAGACTTCCAAAGCTGTGGGTTTGGGCCGCTTGAATACGGTATAGGCGTCTTCGACGCATGCCGACATCGCGGGTGTCAGCGGTTTGCGCCCGGAACCCATAGAACGTCGTCTTTGCCATCGTTGTTCGCGCAGCGCGCTGCCACGAAAAACCAGTCGCTCAGCCGATTGAGATATTTGACCGCCACGTCGTTCACCGGCTCCATATTGGTCAGTTCAACCGCCAGACGTTCGGCGCGGCGAGACACAGTGCGGCAGACATGCAAATGGGCTGCCAGACGCGACCCTCCGGGCAGGATAAAACTGCGCAACGGCTCAAGATCCGCGTTCATCGCGTCAATCTCGGCCTCAAGCCGGTCAATCTGAGCAGGCGCGATGCGAAGCGGCGGGTAATCGGCCTCGGCGTCCTTTTCCATATCCGGGCGACAGAAATCAGCGCCCAGATCAAAGAGATCATTCTGAATGCGGGCCAGCGCCGCATCGGTTTCGCCCTCGGCCTCTGTCCGGGCCACGCCAACGAATGAGTTCAACTCATCCACGGTACCATAGGCGGCCACACGGCCCGAATACTTGGCAACCCGTTCGCCATTGCCCAGAGCCGTTTTGCCATCGTCGCCGGTGCGCGTGTAGATTTTGTTGAGAACAACCACCGCTTAGCCTCCTGTTCCGCGCAGATAGACGTAGAGCACGATCAGCATCACGGCAATGAACTGAAACAGGATGCGAAGCTGCATCATCTTGTTGCTTTTGACCGCAGCGTTTTTGCCTGCCTTGCCGAAATTGGCGATACCGATCACCAACACAACAACCACGGCAGCCATCGCCAGCAAGAGTACGACCATCAAGAGGTCCATATCAGTCCCGTCCACATTCTGTTTCTTTGTTCATCATCTAGCCTTGCTCGGTCAAAAAGCGAACGGGTAATTTCGCCTCAGATGTCGGACAGGATGCGATCAATGGCCCGCGTCGGCAGCATTCGGCGCAAATACCCGGCGATATAGGTAGGGGTCGTCACATAGTAGCGCGGCCGGGGTCGCTTGGATTCCACCGCGTGTGCCAGCTTTTTGGTCACCGCCGAGGCAGGCAGTTCGAACCGGTCCGGTCCTGAGGATTCGTACAGCCGGTTCAGCAGCTTGCGCTCATACCGGTCGCGGATGGCCGAGCTTTTCCAATCGACAAACCGTTCAAACATCGGGATCGAGTTTTCGCGGATTTTTGAGGTGATGGGGCCGGGTTCGATCAGAATGACCTTGATGTCGGTATCACCCAGTTCCAACCGCAGCGTGTCTGACAACCCTTCGATTGCGTATTTCGTGGCCACATAAGCCCCGCGCCAGGGAAAGGCCACCAGACCCAGCACGGATGAGTTCTGCACGATTCGCCCGTGCCCCTGCGCGCGCATGACCGGGATGACCTGCCGGGTCAGTTCGTGCCACCCAAACACATTGGCTTCGAATATCTGGCGAAGGCCGTCTGTCGGTACATCTTCAAGAGCGCCGGGCAAGCCGTGTGCGCCGTTGTTGAACAAGGCGTCCAAGGTGCCGCCTGTGGCCTCAAGCACTTGGGCCAGTCCTTCGGTCATGCTGGTTGTGTCGGTATAGTCAATACGCGGGCTGTCAAAGCCCTGCGCGCGCATGCGGTCGCAATCCCGTTGCTGTCTGCATGACGCGAAGACGTGCCAACCTCGCGCGCGCATTCCATGAGCCGCGTCCAAGCCGATCCCCGAGGAGCAGCCGGTAATAAGTATGGATTTTTGCATTGCCTGTCCGAACCTTGATCCGCCCCAAAGCTATTGCCGGGGTAGGGTGGGGGCAATGACCGACGGTGTTAATTCGAGGTTTTACCCAAAAGCGAAGAAGAAACCCATCCGATCTGTTGCTGCGGCAACACGCGGACGCGCAACCATCCCGTACCCGAGTCGCCCAAAACTTCGGCCTTCTGTCCGATCGACAATTTGGTGATCACCGGATAGATCGTTCCGGGACCGTCCCGCATGTTAACGCGCGTGCCCGTGACTTCGCGCCAGTATTTGACCGGTTCTGTCGTCACCGGTGTGTCTTCCACGATTGTATCAGACGGCTGCGCGCGCTCGCGCAGTCCAGCGGCGCCCTCTTCCAGAGATGCGAGCGTGAGGTTCGCGTTTGGAATGGCGAAACCGGAAAGCTGCGGCAACGACGCGCTTTCTGCAGTCGCTTGATCAGTTTCATCCGCTTCGAAAATGACCACAGGTTCCGCTGTCTGGCGCAGCGGGGCCGTGCGGGCAGCAACATTGGTCACCAATTGTTCGGCCTGAGGTTGGCGTACGGGTTTTGGCGCAGGTTTCGGGGAGGGCGTTTCGGCCACGCGTTCGGGGGCCACCACAGCTTTGCTGCGCGGCTCGAAATTCGGGCCATCGCTCATGACATAGAAACACCAGGCCAAAGCGGCAAAGGTCAACAGAATAAGGCGCGGCATGGCGCTTCCCCCAGGCAATCGACAGCAGATTAAACAGGCAGCATCTAATGCAAAGATGATATCATAGAAGCGGGTTTCTGTCGAAAAATGGGGGAAATCCGAGGGTTGGCTCCCCCTGTTGCAAAAAGCCCGACTTGTCCCCAGCAAAATATGCCGCGATTGCTTTACCCGCGCGCGCTTGCGTTGTACCACATCATATATGAACGACACGATCGACGACCCCAACATGGAGGCCCCTGAGAACGGGGGCGAAGTAGCCGAACCGCTGCGCCGCGCCATAGGTGAGCGGTATCTGACCTATGCGCTGTCCACCATCATGCACCGCGCCCTGCCGGATGCGCGGGACGGGTTGAAGCCAGTGCACCGGCGAATCCTCTATGCGATGCGCGAATTGCGACTCAGCGCGACGGGGGGCTTCCGTAAGTCCGCCAAGATTTCCGGCGACGTGATGGGCAACTATCACCCACATGGTGATGCCGCAATTTACGACGCGATGGCGCGTTTGGCGCAGGATTTCAACGTGCGCTATCCGCTGGTCGACGGGCAGGGGAATTTCGGCAATATCGACGGTGATAACCCGGCGGCCTCGCGATACACCGAGGCGCGAATGACCATCGTAGCCGAGGCGCTGCTTGAGGGGCTGAACGAAGACGCTGTTGATTTCCGCGACAATTACGACGGTACCCTGACCGAACCGGTCGTGCTGCCCGCGCAATTCCCGAACCTTTTGGCCAATGGCGCCAGTGGCATCGCCGTGGGGATGGCGACCAATATCCCTCCGCATAATATTTCAGAGCTGTGCGACGCTTGCCTGCATCTGATCAAAACCCCGGATGCGCGCGACGACACGCTGCTGAACTATGTCCCCGGACCCGATTTCCCGACCGGTGGCGTCATCGTCGAACCGCCCGAGAACATCGCACAAGCCTATCGCACGGGGCGCGGTTCGTTCCGCCTGCGCTGCAAGTTCGAAGTTGAGGATCTGGGGCGTGGCCAATGGCAGATCGTTGTCACCGAGATCCCCTATCAGGTTCAGAAATCCAAGCTGATCGAAAAGATCGCAGAACTGATCCAGACCAAGAAAATTCCGATCCTCGCCGATGTGCGCGACGAATCCGCCGATGACATTCGCCTGATCCTCGAGCCGCGCTCGAAAAACGTGGATCCCGAAGTGTTGATGGGCATGCTCTATCGCAACTCGGACCTTGAGGTGCGGTTCAGCCTGAACATGAACGTGCTGATCGACGGGGTCACGCCCAAGGTCTGCTCGATGAAGGAAGTGCTGCGCGCTTTCCTCGACCACCGGCAAGAGGTGCTGCTTCGCCGCTCGCGTCACCGTCTGGGCAAGATTGATCATCGGTTAGAGGTCTTGGAGGGCTTTATCGTCGCCTTCCTCAACCTTGATCGCGTGATCGACATCATCCGCTATGACGACGACCCCAAAGCCGCGTTGATGCGCGAGGATTGGGGCATTGACCACGTCCGCGCCACCAGCGAAGCGGACTACGTCTCGCCAAAACCTGGCGAAGGCGAGCTGTCCGAGGTTCAAGTCGACGCAATCCTCAACATGCGCCTGCGCAGTTTGCGCCGTCTGGAAGAGATGGAGCTGGTGCGTGAACGCGACGAATTGATGGAAGAGCGTGCGAACCTGGAAGACCTGCTGGCCGATCCGGCCCTGCAATGGGCCAGGATTGCTGAGCAGCTGAAAGAGACCAAGAAAACCTTTGGCAAAGACTATGAAGGTGGCGCGCGTCGCACCCGGTTCGCCGAGGCCGGTCAGGTTGAAGAGGTTCCGCTGGAGGCGATGATCGACAAGGAACCGATCACGGTGGTCTGTTCGCAGATGGGCTGGATCCGCGCCATGACCGGTCATATCGATCTGACCCGCGAGCTGAAGTTCAAGGATGGCGACGGGCCACGCTTTATCTTCCACGCGGAAACCACTGACCGCTTGCTGGTCTTTGCGTCCAATGGCCGTTTCTACACGGTCAGCGCCGCCAATCTGCCGGGCGGGCGCGGCATGGGGGAACCGCTGCGTCTGATGGTCGACTTGCCCAATGAGGCGCAGATCATCGATATCCTGATCCACAAGCCCGGGCGCAAACTGCTGGTGGCCTCGGATGCGGGCAATGGTTTCATGGTGCCCGAAGATGACGTGCTGGCGCAAACGCGGAACGGCAAGCAGGTGCTGAACGTCAAGGAAGACGAGACCGCCATGATCTGTAAACCGGTTGTCGGTGATCACGTGGCGGTGGTGTCTCAGAACGGCAAGTTCCTGGTGTTCCCGACCGAAGACCTGCCCGAAATGACGCGCGGCAAAGGGGTGCGCTTGCAAAAGTACAATATGGCACGCGGGCGTCAGGGTACGCTGGAATTGGATGGCGGCTTGTCCGACATCACCACATTCAACTGGGAAGACGGCCTCAGATGGTCGATGGGCGGCGATAAGACGCGGCACGAGGCGGATATGTCCCAATGGCTGGCCAAACGCGCCAGCGTTGGCAAAAAGCCGCCCTATGGGTTCCCACGCGATTATAAATTTTCGTGAGCGCAGCCCCTGAGTGGTGGTTTTCTGCTGATACGGCTTGGCACAGGCCGTATCGGTAGGGTAAACCCAATAAAAACAGGCCTATCGAGACATGATCATGCGACGCATTCTGACCCTGATGACCGGACTGGCCCTTTTGGGTGCCTGCGCTCAGACGCAGCTTTATGAAGACCCCGAAGAATTGGGCGAGTTCAACTTGCGTGTGAACTATGCCTTTGCCGACAACGCGGTGCAGGGGCCTGTTTCGCGCGATGCAACGCCCGATGAGTGGACCGCCGCGATTCAAAACGCGGTGGATGTGCGCCTGGGGCGCTATGAGGGCGCGCAGGAATACGACATCGGCATCAGCCTCGAAGGTTATATGCTGGCGCCTCCGGGGATCCCGGTGATCTACAATCCCAAAAGCACGGCAATTGTTCTGGTGAATGTCTATGACGTCGGCAAGGAAGAGTTCGTGGCCAAAGGCAAGCAGTTCCAGGTGCTTGAGGACACAACCGGCGAAAGCGTTTTTGCCGGGTCCGGCCATTCCCGCTCACGTGAAGAACAGATGAACGGTCTGGCCCTGAAGGTAGCGGACCGCGTCGAGGAATGGCTGGCCGAAGAACATCTCGAAAACGGGTGGTTCAAAAGACGCCCTGACTTGATCCAGCCGCTCGAATCGTCCGAGGTTACGCAAAATCCGGCGTAACCGTCGATTTCCCGCAGGATGTGCTTGATTTTCGCCTTTGAACCAAATATCTCGCGCGCGCAGATGTAACCTACGGGACCAAAGGTCCCCAAAACGCAAAAGGGCGCCTGAGGAATGGCAAAGGAAAAGTTTGAGCGTACAAAACCGCACGTCAACATTGGCACGATTGGCCACGTTGACCACGGCAAGACGACGCTGACCGCAGCGATCACCAAGTATTTTGGTGACTTCAAAGCGTATGACCAAATCGACGGTGCGCCGGAAGAGAAAGCGCGCGGGATCACCATCTCGACCGCCCACGTGGAATACGAGACCGACAACCGTCACTATGCGCACGTTGACTGCCCCGGCCACGCCGACTACGTCAAGAACATGATCACCGGTGCGGCGCAAATGGACGGCGCGATCCTGGTTGTGAACGCTGCAGATGGCCCGATGCCGCAAACGCGTGAGCACATCCTGCTGGGCCGCCAGGTTGGCATCCCGAAGATGGTCGTGTTCATGAACAAAGTGGACCAGGTAGACGACGAAGAGCTGCTGGAGCTGGTGGAAATGGAAATCCGCGAGCTGCTGTCGAGCTATGAGTACCCCGGTGACGATATTCCGATCATCGCAGGGTCGGCTCTGGCCGCGATGGAAGGCAACAACCCGGAAATCGGCGAAGAGAAAATCAAGGAACTGATGGCGGCTGTTGACGAATATATCGACACGCCTGAGCGTGCTGTGGATCAGCCGTTCCTGATGCCGATCGAAGACGTGTTCTCGATCTCGGGCCGTGGTACCGTTGTGACCGGTCGTGTTGAGCGTGGCGTGATCAATGTGGGCGACGAGATCGAAATCGTCGGCATCCGCGACACCTCCAAGACCACCTGCACCGGTGTTGAGATGTTCCGCAAGCTGCTGGACCGCGGTGAAGCGGGCGACAATATCGGCGCCCTGCTGCGCGGCATCGACCGTGACGGCGTTGAGCGTGGTCAGGTTCTGTGTAAGCCGGGTTCGGTTACACCGCACACCAAGTTCGAAGCCGAAGCCTATATCCTGACCAAGGAAGAGGGCGGCCGTCACACCCCGTTCTTCGCGAACTACCGTCCGCAGTTCTACTTCCGGACCACGGACGTGACCGGCACCGTGACCCTGGCGGAAGGCACCGAGATGGTCATGCCCGGCGACAACGTGTCGTTCGGCGTTGAACTGATCGCGCCCATCGCAATGGAAAACGGTCTCCGCTTCGCGATCCGCGAAGGCGGCCGCACCGTCGGCGCCGGCGTTGTGTCGAAAATCATCGAGTAAGGCGCGCTTGCCGCGCCTGGTTGCGGCAGGCGATTTTCCATAGGAAAATCTGCCGGGAGCAACTCGGTTGAACTAAAGAAGGCCGTCCCTAACCGGGGCGGCCTTTTTCTTTTTTGCTCAAGCCGACTGAGATGCTAACCTCTTCCGTATTTAGACGTAGCAATTAGAAAGAGGTCACAAGATGTGTTTCTCGGCTCGTTCACTTTGTTTTGTCACCGCAGTCACCGCGATTATTAGCTTTTCTTCCCCAGTTTTATCACAGCAAATCGCGGACAGGATCTATCTCGGGGGTCCAATCGTTACGATGAATGACACGGCACCTTCAGCCGAAGCAGTTGCCGTCAAGGATGGGCGCATTCTAGCGGTGGGGTCTCTTTCTGATGTGTCGACCCACCAAGGGGACAAGACCGAAACCTATGATTTGGATGGCCGCGCGATGCTTCCGGGTTTCGTCGACAGCCACGGTCATGTCGTCATGGGAGGCTTGCAGGCGCTGTCTGCGAACCTTCTTTCACCGCCCGATGGCGAGGTTGTTGATATAGCCAGCCTGCAATCCACTCTTTCAGCATGGGCCGAAGAGAATGCGCAGGCTGTTGAACAAGTGAAAATGATTATTGGGTTTGGCTATGACAATGCTCAACTAAAGGAACTGCGCCACCCGACACGGGAAGAACTGGACAAAGTGTCTGAGGATTTGCCTGTCGTAATCGTTCACCAGTCCGGGCACTTGGGTGTTGCAAACTCAAAAGCCTTGGAACTGGCGGGCATCACAGCTGCTTCAGAGGCTCCTCCGGGGGGCGTGATTCAGCGGGACGAAAGCGGTGAGCCAAACGGCGTTCTGGAAGAATACGCATTCTTTTCCGTCCTTGTGCCCATGTTAGGAAAACTGGGTGAGGGTGGACTGGCAGAATTTGCCAAAGCGGGCACAAAGCTTTGGGCGAAATTTGGATACACAACCGGGCAAGAAGGTCGATCCTCTGGTGAAATTGTCGAGGTACTAAAGAAAGTCGCTGCCGAAGACGGGCTTCCTATCGACGTCGTAGCGTTCCCGGATGTTCTCGAAGCCAGGGAATATATTGGTGCCAACACTTCCATGAACTATGACAACCGGGTTCGGGTCGGTGGCTGTAAGCTTACAATTGACGGTTCGCCACAGGGGTTCACAGCGTTACGGGACCGACCCTATTACGACCCGGTCGGGAACTATGCTGCCGGGTATGCGGGATACGCGGCCATCACTATGGAACAACTCCAGGACGCAGTGAACTGGTGCTATGAAAACGGGTTCCAAATTATTGTTCATTCCAACGGTGAGGGGGCGTCTGATATGCTTATCGCAGCCCTCGAAGAGGCCCAGATCAAGTATGGCGACCCCGGTAACCGTCCGGTTCTGGTTCACGGGCAGTTTCTAAGAGAGGATCAGGTCGCTAGCTTCAAACGGCTCGGGGTTTTTCCATCGCTTTTCCCAATGCATACGTTTTATTGGGGCGACTGGCATCGGGATCACACGGTTGGGCCAGTGAATGCCGACAACATCTCGCCGACCGGTTGGCTGCGCGAGCGCGATATGATCTTCGGCACGCACCATGATGCTCCTGTGGCTTTTCCAGACAGCATGCGTGTCCTTGCCGCGACGGTCACCCGGCGCACCCGGTCCGGTGACATTTTGGGCCCGCATCAAAGGGTTGATGTCATGACTGCCTTGAAAGCCATGACAATCTGGCCCGCCTGGCAACATTTCGAGGAAGATGCGAAGGGTTCTATCGAAGTCGGAAAGGTCGCGGATTTTGTGATCCTGTCAGACGATCCCACGGCGGTCGATCCAGAGACGTTGGCGGAACTTGAAGTACGTGTGACCATCAAGGGCGACGAAGTGATCTATGAAGCTGAAGGCGATGTCAGAGAAGGAAATCTGCAATTCTCGCCATTTTCAAATGACCCTGTGATCGCTCATCTTTTCCTGCACTCGGTATATCAGGGCATGAAGGTCGAAGAGCCATGGCTTGTTGAGAACTAGCCTGTTGGTGTCAGGGAAGCGAAACGGCGCAGTAATGGTTAGGCCGGGCGATAACGTTGGCTTCACCGTCGAGATGATCGCGGCAATCGCGATGGAAAACGGCCTCCGCTTCGCCATCCGCGAAGGCGGCCGCACCGTCGGCGTTGGCGTCGTTTCCAAAATTATTGAATAATTTTGGAAAGCGGTGGGCGGCAGTTGCTCTGAAAGAGCAATGAGAGCCCACACCGTTGAACTAAAGATGGCCGTCCCACATCGGGGCGGCCTTCTTGTTTGCTTTTGCCCTTGAGAACAGCGACTTTAGGTTTCGCAGGCGCTTTCAAAAAGTGGAGTTGGTTGCGTTTAGCGTGTATCAACTGGGGCTAACTCAAGATCATTCAAAAAAGGATAAACCGTGCGTGGAAAATGGCATGAACGGCTTCAACGTTTCTTCGCGATTTCTCTATTTGTTTGTGCTGCGGCGTCATTGCGCGCCGACGAACGACCCGAAGAGCAGAAAGTGCTGTTTGCAGCAGGTGGGAAATGGGTTGCACAGGACATTTCTTGGGAGAAGTACAACGGCAATTTGCGAGTGAGTCTTGTGGCCTCTCTGGTGGAGCTCAAGACGGCTCCGCTGTTGCATAAAGAGGCCTTAAGCGCGCTTTGTCAGGAAGTTATCGTAAATTTACCGAGTGCGCCCGAGGAGGTTGCTGACGAAAATGACTACCGGGTGGCATTGAACATGCGTAGCCTTTTGTCCGGCGATAATCCAAACCCTGTTTTTTCATTCCCTCTTCCGATTCAAGTGAGGCAAGGAAACTGCCAGATAAAGCCTGATGGTGAGCTCTACTTCTATAGTTACCCGGCAACTTTAGAAAATTGGGAGATGACAAAGGTTCTGTATGATGTCGAAGGCTCTGATCCGAGAGCAATTGCGCTGCACTTCCGCAGTATCGACCAGAGTACAAATAAACCGCTTCCATTCGTTGAAGCCTGCAATGCGTTCTTTGCTGACCCTCCGCCGGCGCTGGCTAAGCTCAAGCAGTTATATGGTTTGCGAGATAACCTTGAGAACTTCCCGATAAGGATCGCTGAGTATGACAACCCGAAAACAAATTTGTCCTTCGATGCCCCCACCGATCTTAGCTTGTACGCATATGAAAACGACGACATTCGGATTTTCAAGCTGCAAAACAATGCCTGTGTACCGTGGTCCTGAGCGACCTTGTTGGTGGACATCAAAATACCCCTTGCCAAACCCCACCAACCCCACTAATACGCGCGAGTTCTCAATAAGAACGTCAAGGCGGGGTGATTCCCGCCTTTTGGGTTCGATGAGGGTTGGCGATGCGCGTCTGTCCTCCTCTCAACCTCAACGCCTGATAAAAGGCTGTATCTATGCAAAGCCAAAATATCCGTATTCGGCTGAAGGCATTTGACTATCGCGTTCTGGACGCCAGCACGCAAGAGATCGTCAACACTGCCAAGCGGACCGGCGCGAATGTGCGCGGCCCGATCCCGCTGCCGAACAAGATTGAGAAGTTCACGGTTCTCCGTGGCCCTCACGTTGACAAGAAATCCCGCGACCAGTTCGAGATCCGTACGCACAAGCGTCTGCTCGACATCGTTGATCCGACCCCCCAGACCGTTGACGCGCTGATGAAGCTCGACCTCGCTGCTGGTGTGGATGTCGAGATCAAGCTGCAGTCGTAAGATCGGAGGGTATTATTCATGCGCTCTGGTATTATCGCAAAAAAAGTTGGCATGACCCGCCTGTTCATGGAAGACGGCAAGCAGATCCCTGTGACCGTTCTTCACCTGGACAACCTGCAGGTTGTTGCACAGCGGACCGCTGACAAAGACGGCTATACCGCCGTTCAGCTGGGCGCTGGTGCTGCCAAGGCAAAACGCACCTCGAAAGCCATGCGCGGTCACTATGCCGCTGCCAAGGTCGAGCCCAAGCGTAAGCTGGCCGAGTTCCGCGTCTCCGAAGATGGCCTGATTGATGTGGGCGCCGAGATTTCGGCAGAACACTTCCTGGAGGGTCAGAAAGTTGACGTTTCGGGTACCTCGATCGGTAAAGGCTTTGCCGGTGCGATGAAGCGCTGGAACTTTGGTGGTCTGCGCGCCTCGCACGGTGTTTCGATCAGCCACCGTTCGCACGGTTCGACCGGTCAGTGTCAGGACCCGGGCAAGGTGTTCAAAGGCAAGAAGATGGCCGGTCACATGGGTGCCGCCCGTGTCACCACCCAGAACCTCGAGGTCGTCAAAACCGACGCCGACCGTGGTCTGGTCTTCATCAAAGGCGCCGTTCCCGGACCGAAATCGGGCTGGGTCACCGTCAAGGACGCCGTCAAGAAGAAAGCACCGGAAGGCCTGCCTTTCCCGGCTGCTGTGAAATCGGCCGTATCTGAGGCAACCGAAGCACCTGCGGAAGAAACTCCCGCGGAAGGTGGTGAAGCATGAAACTTGATGTAATCAAACTGGACGGCGGCAAAGCCGGCAACATCGAGCTGAACGCCGAACTGTTCGGGCTCGAGCCGCGCGCGGACATCCTGCACCGTGTGGTCCGTTGGCAGCGCAACAACGCGCAGGCCGGCACCCACAAGGTCAAGACCCGCTCGGAAACCAGCTACTCGACCAAGAAGATCTATCGACAGAAGGGCACCGGTGGCGCACGCCATGGTGACCGCAACGCGCCGATCTTCCGCAAGGGTGGTATCTACAAGGGCCCGACCCCTCGTTCGCACGGCCACGACCTGCCGAAAAAGTTCCGCAAGCTTGGCCTGCGCCACGCTCTGTCGGCCAAAGCCAAAGCAGGTGAACTGGTCGTGATCGAGAACGCCGAAGCCGAAGGCAAGACCGCCGCTCTGGCCAAACAGGTTGCAAACCTGGGCTGGAAACGCGCTCTGGTCATCGACGGCGCGACCGTGAACGAAGGGTTCCTGAAAGCGTCCAAGAACATCGAAGGTCTGGATATCCTGCCGTCGATGGGCGCAAACGTCTATGACATCCTCAAGCGTGACACCCTGGTGCTCACCAAAGCGGCTGTCGAAGCACTGGAGGCTCGTCTGAAATGAGCGCGAAGGCAGAACATTACGACGTGATCCGCAAGCCGGTCATCACCGAAAAGTCGACCATGGCGTCCGAAAACGGCGCGGTTGTCTTTGAAGTGGCGATCGACAGCAACAAGCCGCAGATCAAAGAGGCCGTTGAGGCGCTGTTTGGTGTGAAGGTCAAAGCGGTGAACACCACTGTGACCAAAGGCAAGGTCAAGCGGTTCCGCGGCCAGCTGGGCCGTCGGAAAGACGTCAAAAAAGCATATGTGACCCTGGAAGAGGGGAACACCATCGACGTGAGCACCGGTCTCTGATCGGACGCTTACTGCGACTATTCACGGCCCCGGCGGTTCAACCGCCGGGGCCGATTTCGTTTCAGACCCTGAAACCGTGCGTGAGTAGGTGCTGGACCAGATGCGGGCGTTTGGTTACGACTAATGCGATAGATGTCTTTCGTTGGCTGCAACTGTGCGGTGCGTTTTCATTTCGTTATGGGATTGACTTTAAAATCAATGCACACCATTTTGCAGAGTAGAAAAGCTTCCGGTGACTTACTGCTTTGGGAGCCACAAATAGCCGGAGATTCTTGTGAACGAACTTTGTTCATTACAAGCGATATCAACGAAGAGTTTGATGAGGATACTTGGAATGATCTATCTATAGCGTACAGGTATGCCCGTCTCGACGCGGATTTTGATCGTTTCGTAACCGGAGATACCATCCCAGTGGGGATGGACCCATATGACAAAGGTGACACAGCCTTTATGGCTAGAGTTGACCCACAAGAATATGGAATTTGGACCATCCGAAGTGTGGCACCTTCACCGGCAATACGAGTTTTTGGGGCATTTTATGGACGTGACGTTTTTGTGGCGCTTCACACGCGCATACGAGCGGATTTGGGTGGCAGGGAAAGCCGCGAATGGGCGCAAGCCCGAGAAGATGCAATTGCAATATGGGATAAGCTATTTCCCGGGCACGACAGACTGATAGGAGGCGACATACATGACTTCATCTCTGAAAAGGCGTTCATTGTCTAAGCCCGAGCGTGGCGTGGCAATAAACAACTACGACTTGGGTTTTGTGCGTGGGCGAAATAAAAATAAAGCACATAGCCTTATTCTGGAAATTTTTCGAGATAGTGGGCTGACCAAAGCAGAATTAGCTCGAATGCTAGGAAAAAAACCTGAACAAATAACTAGGTGGCTCGCAGGCCCAGGTAATCTTACGCTGGATACTCTCAGTGAATTGATATTTGCGACAAAGGGTGAGTTTTTCGAAGTGAAATGTGTCGATGAACTTGCACGAGGTAAGTCCAACAAAAGTTCACCGGAGTGGTTGGTCGAAGTGGAAGAACTGACAAATTGGCAAACTATCAAAGTCGATATTGATCGTGGGTCAACTAGCGATGCATTCCATGCAAAGCATGGCGATAGCACGAAATACTCGATAGTGAGTTCAACCAAGGGGCAAGAGTATGAGCGATTTGAAGCAAGTTGAATCCAAGCGGGTCTCAAGATCTCCTGACTTTAGGTACATTCCTTGCGACGCAATAAATCTTGCAATGAGTGACAATGGTCTAAAACTAGTCCTTGGTGTCGAAGAAACCGATAACTCGACTTTGGAATTGGTAGGGGTACACCTAACTCACAAGACTGCGATGTTCTTAAAAACTGCTTTGTCAAAAGCATTAGAGCATCATGAGCAGCAAACAGGGCAGAAGCTTGAGGAGCCTGACTTGTTTCCGGAGGACGGCGAAACTTAGTATTGCAGACGCTTTCGCCAGATTGGTGTTTGTCGAGATGACCGGCCCGGTTGAAAATACTAATAGACACCCACCCCCATCCCTGTTACACGCTCCCAATCTTGCGGCCTCGGATTCGTTCCGGGGCCTCTGATATTTGTAACCGGGGACCTTCGGGGCCCTTCACCTCGGGCACCTACGGGGGCCTATCACATAGCGGGGCAACGCCTCGCACTTGCTAAACGGAAGACAGAAAGCATGGCACTCAAGTCGTACAAGCCGACGACGCCGGGCCAGCGCGGGCTGGTGCTGATCGACCGTTCGGAGCTTTGGAAAGGACGTCCGGTCAAATCTCTTACAGAGGGTTTGACCAAATCGGGCGGCCGGAACAACACCGGACGGATCACTTCACGCCGCCGCGGCGGTGGCGCAAAGCGTCTCTACCGGATCGTTGACTTCAAACGGAACAAAATGGATGTCGCGGCAACCGTCGAGCGGATCGAATATGACCCGAACCGGACCGCATTCATCGCACTGGTAAAATACGAAGACGGCGAGCAGGCCTATATCCTGGCGCCTCAGCGTCTGGCTGTTGGTGACAAAGTCGTGGCATCCGCCAAGGCCGACATCAAGCCGGGCAACGCAATGCCGTTCTCGGGCATGCCCATCGGTACCATCGTCCACAACATCGAGATGAAGCCTGGCAAAGGCGGTCAGATCGCGCGTGCGGCAGGTACATACGCTCAGTTCGTTGGTCGCGATGGCGGCTACGCTCAGATCCGTCTGAGCTCGGGCGAGCTGCGCATGGTCCGTCAGGAATGCATGGCCACCGTTGGTGCCGTGTCCAACCCCGACAACAGCAACCAGAACCTCGGTAAAGCCGGTCGTATGCGCCACAAGGGCGTGCGTCCGTCGGTTCGTGGTGTTGCAATGAACCCGATCGATCACCCGCACGGTGGTGGTGAAGGTCGGACCTCGGGTGGCCGTACGCCGGTTACTCCGTGGGGTAAGGACACCAAGGGTAAGCGTACCCGCAACAAGAACAAAGCGTCCCAGAAGCTGATCATCCGCTCGCGGCACGCCAAGAAGAAGGGACGTTAATCTATGTCTCGCTCTGTTTGGAAGGGTCCTTTCGTCGATGCTTACGTGCTGAAAAAAGCCGAAGCAGCGCGCGAGTCGGGCCGTAACGAAGTCATCAAAATCTGGTCGCGTCGTTCCACCATTCTGCCCCAGTTCGTGGGTCTGACTTTTGGTGTGTACAACGGCCAGAAGCACATTCCCGTCAACGTCTCGGAAGACATGATTGGTCAGAAGTTCGGTGAATACTCGCCGACCCGCACCTATTATGGCCACGCCGCAGACAAAAAAGCGAAGCGGAAGTAAGTCATGGGCAAGGAAAAGAACCCCCGCCGCGTGGCTGAAAACGAAGCAATGGCGAAAACCCGCATGCTTCGCACCAGCCCGCAGAAACTGAACCTGGTGGCGCAGATGATCCGCGGCAAGAAAGTCGAGAAGGCCCTGACCGACCTGACTTTCAGCAACAAGCGTATCGCGCAGGACGTTAAAAAGTGCCTGCAATCCGCAATCGCCAACGCCGAGAACAACCACAACCTGGACGTCGACGAACTGATCGTCGCCGAAGCCTGGGTTGGCAAGAACCTGGTCATGAAACGCGGTCGTCCGCGGGCTCGCGGCCGTTTTGGTGCGCTGAAAAAGCCGTTCTCGGAGATCACCATCAAGGTGCGTCAAGTTGAGGAGCAAGCCTAATGGGTCATAAAGTCAATCCGATCGGCATGCGCCTGCAGGTCAACCGCACCTGGGATAGCCGCTGGTACGCCGACACCAAGGACTACGGTGATCTTCTGCTGGAAGACCTCAAGATCCGTGAGTTCATCAACAAAGAGTGCAAGCAGGCCGGTGTTGCCCGTGTGATCATCGAACGTCCGCACAAGAAGTGCCGCGTCACGATTCACACCGCACGCCCCGGTGTCATCATCGGCAAGAAAGGTGCAGACATCGAAGTGCTGCGCAAGAAACTTGCTCGCATGACCGACAGCGAGTTGCACCTGAACATCGTCGAAGTGCGCAAGCCCGAGCTTGACGCGCAGCTGGTTGCCGAGTCCATCGCTCAGCAGCTGGAACGTCGTGTCTCGTTCCGCCGCGCAATGAAGCGTTCGGTTCAGAATGCCATGCGCATGGGCGCCCTGGGGATCCGGGTGAATGTCGCTGGTCGTCTGGGTGGCGCCGAAATCGCACGGACCGAGTGGTATCGCGAAGGCCGCGTGCCTCTGCACACTCTGCGTGCCGACATCGATTACGCACATGCCGAAGCGATGACCCCCTACGGGATCATCGGGATCAAGGTCTGGATCTTCAAAGGTGAGATCATGGAGCACGATCCGCAGGCACGTGACCGTAAAGCACAGGAACTCCAGGACGGCCCTGCACCTCGTGGTGCTGGTGGCGGTCGTCGCTAAGGAGGGAAAGATATGCTTCAACCAAAGCGTACTAAATTCCGCAAGATGCACAAAGGCCGGATCAAGGGCGAAGCCAAGGGCGGCTCTGATCTGAACTTTGGCACTTACGGTCTGAAAGCTCTGCAGCCCGAGCGCGTGACCGCGCGTCAGATCGAAGCTGCACGTCGTGCCATGACGCGTCACATGAAGCGTCAGGGCCGCGTCTGGATCCGTATCTTCCCTGACACTCCGGTCACGGCCAAGCCGATCGAAGTGCGGATGGGTAAAGGTAAAGGTTCGGTCGACCGCTGGGTTTGCAAGGTCAAGCCCGGTCGCGTGATGTTCGAGATCGACGGCGTCAATGACGACATCGCCCGCGAGGCCCTGCGCCTGGCTGCGATGAAACTGCCGGTCAAGACCCGCGTTGTGGTCCGCGAAGACTGGTAAGCGATCTGGGGTACCCCCGTTCGTGACAAGATTGACCCCCGTCGGGAAACCGGCGGGGGTCTACTTTTTGGGGGGGCGCTGCCCCCGCCGCGGCAAGCCTCGCCTCCCCTGAGGTATTTTTGAACAGAAGAAGACAGGATCCGTTCTTCATCTGGCTAAAAAAATCCCGGAGCGCGAGGCAGAGCCTCGCAAAACACCCATCGCCAAGGGCGCGCGGCTGATATAAAGCGGGCCCATGGCACAGATTGAATCGCTCTTCGTCACCCGTCTTTACCGTGCAGCCCTGTCCGAGTTCGATCCGAAGATCGACGCCGAGGAGTTGGAAAATTCGTGCCTTGTTATTGCCGAGGACGATGAGGCAGGGCAGGAGTGGTGCGAGGAAAACGGCTATCCCGGCTATACCAGTTATGCCTCGTTGACCGATCTGCCTTGGCGGTTCCCGATCTTTGCGGATCTGGTTTCAGTTCTGGATCAGCATGTCGCAGCCTTTGCGAAAGATCTGGAATTCGATCTGGGCGAGGGCGCGCTGAAGCTGGAGGACCTGTGGATCAATATCCTGCCCGAAGGCGGGATGCATTCCAGCCACATCCACCCGCACAGCGTGATCTCGGGCACGACCTATGTGGCGATGCCCGAAGGGGCCAGCGCGTTGAAACTGGAAGACCCGCGTTCAGGCCGCATGATGGCCGCGCCGACGCGGATCAAAGGCGGGCGGCGGGATTTGCAGCCGTTCATCTATATGAAGCCGCAGGTTGGGGATGTTCTGCTGTGGGAAAGCTGGCTGCGGCATGAGGTGCCGATGAACATGGCTGAAGAAGAGCGGATCAGTGTCAGCTTTAACTACGAGTGGGATTAATCCTCGTATCAGGCAATCAATTGAAGCTGCGACACCGGTGTTCTGGGTTGAGGTATTGGTGCTGTTTGTATTGATTTCACATCGAACAGGCTGGAACTTTCGCGAGAGCATAATGGTACTTATCGGACTGCGGGGCTTTGGCAACGTAATTACGCTTGAGTTGTTAGTTGGGGCAGGGACAATCGGCGGCACATTTTTTGTGTTCTTGCAGGTGTTGGACGCTTGTAAGCCTTCTTGAACCGGAGATGGGTTTCAGGACATTCGGTTTCCCCAAACTTCCTCTTGCCACCCACCCTCTTAACCCTTATACGGCGGCATCCTGCGATCTCCCGGCTATGTCGGGCGATTCGTATGTCTATCATTCATCCACCAGGTCCAAGGTGACCCTGTAAGGGGGCCTTCTGGTGTTTTGAGCAAAGGAAAAAGGCGATGAACGCCCAAGAACTGCGTGACAAGACCCCGGACCAGCTCCGCGAGGAACTGGCCAACCTGAAGAAAGAAAGCTTTAACCTGCGCTTTCAACAGGCCACCGGTCAGCTGGAAAACACTGCTGGTATCAAAGCGGCCCGCCGCAACGCTGCCCGCGTCAAAACCATTCTGAACGAAAAGGCCGCTGCTGCGGCATCCGAGGAGTAATCAGATGCCCAAGCGTATCCTGCAAGGCACCGTGACCAGCGACGCCAACGAACAGACTGTAACCGTATCCGTCGAGCGCCGCTTTACGCATCCGGTTCTGAAGAAAACCATTCGTAAGTCCAAGAAATACCGGGCTCACGATGAAAAGAACGCCTTCAAGGTCGGTGACACCGTTCGCATCATCGAATGCGCACCGAAATCGAAGACGAAACGTTGGGAAGTTCTGGAGGCGTAAGCCACCGGGACTTTTCATTTGTCGAAACCCTGGGGGATCTAAACAGAACAGCCCCCACAGGTCGGGAGAAACCACATGATCCAGATGCAGACCAATCTGGATGTTGCTGACAACTCTGGCGCTCGCCGAGTTCAGTGCATCAAGGTCCTGGGTGGTTCCAAGCGTAAATACGCCTCCGTTGGCGACATCATTGTCGTCTCGGTGAAGGAAGCCATCCCGCGCGGCCGCGTGAAAAAAGGGGACGTCCGCAAGGCCGTCGTCGTGCGCACCGCCAAGGAAGTCCGTCGCGAAGACGGCACCGCGATCCGTTTCGATCGCAACGCCGCCGTCATCCTGAACAACAACAACGAGCCGATCGGTACCCGTATCTTTGGCCCCGTTGTGCGTGAACTGCGCGGCAAGAACTTCATGAAAATCATCTCGCTGGCTCCGGAGGTGCTTTAATCATGGCTGCTAAACTCCGCAAAGGCGACAAGGTCGTCGTACTGGCTGGCAAGGACAAGGGCAAAGAGGGAACCATTTCCTCGGTTGACCCAAAAGCCGGTAAAGCTGTTGTTGATGGCATCAACATCGCCATCCGCCACACGCGCCAGACTCAGAATTCGCAAGGCGGTCGTCTGCCTCAGGCAAACCCGATTGACCTTTCGAACCTGGCTCTGCTGGACGCAAACGGCAAAGCAACCCGCGTTGGCTTCCGTATGGAAGGTGACAAGAAGGTACGTTTTGCCAAGACCACGGGGGACGTGATCGATGCTTGATACCGCAAACTATACCCCGCGTCTGAAAGCTCAGTACGCTGAAACCATCCGCGCCGCTCTGAAAGAAGAGTTCGGCTATAAGAACGACATGCAGCTGCCCAAGCTGGAGAAAATCGTTCTGAACATCGGTTGTGGTGCCGAGGCCGTTAAGGACTCGAAGAAAGCAAAAGCTGCTGTCGAAGATCTGACCGCGATTGCAGGTCAGCAGGCGGTTGCAACCAAGGCGAAGAAATCGATTGCGGGTTTCCGCGTCCGTGAAGACATGCCGCTGGGTGCCAAAGTGACCCTGCGCGGTGACCGGATGTATGAATTCCTGGATCGTCTGATCACCATCGCGCTGCCGCGCGTGCGTGACTTCCGCGGTGTGAAACCCTCGTTCGATGGTCGTGGCAACTTTGCCATGGGCATGAAAGAGCACATCGTGTTCCCCGAGATCGACTTCGACAAGGTCGATGAGGTCTGGGGCCTGGATATCGTAATTGCCACCACAGCGAAAACCGACGCTGAAGCGAAAAGCCTGTTGAAAGCGTTCAACATGCCGTTCAACGCGTAAGCGCCGGGAGGATTAAGACATGGCTAAAAAAGCAATGATCGAACGCGAGAAGAAGCGCGAACGCCTGGTGGCCAAATATGCCGCAAAGCGTGCCGAGCTGAAAGAAATCGCGAATGACGAGAGCAAGCCGATGGAAGAGCGTTTCAAAGCGCGTCTGAAACTGGCGAAACTGCCGCGCAACAGCTCGGCTACCCGTCTGCACAACCGTTGTCAGCTGACCGGTCGTCCCCACGCTTACTATCGTAAGCTCAAGGTCAGCCGTATCGCGCTGCGCGAGCTGGGTTCTGCTGGTCAGATCCCCGGCATGGTGAAATCGAGCTGGTAAGGGAGACATAGATATGAATGATCCTATCGGCGATATGCTCACCCGTATCCGCAACGCGCAAATGCGCGGCAAGTCCACCGTATCCACCCCGGCATCCAAGCTGCGCGGTTGGGTTCTGGACGTGCTGGCGGACGAAGGCTACATCCGTGGCTATGAAAAGACGACCGGTGAAAACGGTCATCCGGCCATTGAAATCAGCCTGAAATACTACGAAGGCACCCCTGTTATTCGCGAGCTGAAGCGGGTTTCCAAGCCCGGTCGTCGCGTCTACATGGGCGTCAATGACATCCCGCAGGTCCGTCAGGGTCTGGGCGTGTCGATTGTCAGCACTCCGAAAGGTGTGATGTCGGACGCAAACGCGCGCTCCAACAATGTTGGCGGCGAAGTGCTCTGCACCGTCTTCTAAGGAGGTCTGCAATGTCTCGTATTGGTAAAAAGCCGGTCGAGCTGCCCAGCGGCGTTACCGCCTCTGTGTCGGGTCAGACCATCGAAGTGAAGGGTCCGAAAGGCACCCGCAGCTTTACCGCCACCGACGACGTGACGCTGTCGGTTGAAGACAACGTGGTCAAGATCGACCCCCGTGGCATGTCAAAGCGTGCCCGCCAGCAATGGGGCATGAGCCGCACTATGGTTGCCAATCTGGTAACCGGCGTGACGACTGGCTTCAAAAAAGAGCTGGAGATCCAGGGTGTTGGTTACCGGGCGCAGATGCAGGGCAATACCCTGAAGCTGAACCTGGGTTACAGCCACGATGTTGATTTCACTGCCCCGGAAGGTGTCACCATCACCGCGCCGAAGCAGACCGAGATCGTTGTGGAAGGCATTGACCAGCAGCTGGTGGGCGAAACCGCGGCCAAAATCCGCGAGTGGCGCCGTCCCGAGCCGTATAAAGGCAAGGGCATCCGCTATAAGGGCGAGTTCATCTTCCGCAAGGAAGGCAAGAAGAAGTAAGGACGCAGAAAATGGCAAACAGCAAAAGAACCCTGTTTCTGAAGCGCCGCCTGCGCGTTCGGAACAAACTTCGCAAGGTCAATGCAGGCCGAGTGCGCCTGTCGATCCACCGCTCGAACAAGAACATCTCTGTTCAGCTGATCGACGATGTGCGCGGTGTGACTCTGGCCTCGGCCTCGACCCTGGAAAAGGATCTGGGCGTTGTTGGCAAGAACAACATCGAAGCGGCCACCAAAGTGGGCGCGGCCATCGCCGAGCGTGCCAAGAAAGCAGGCGTCGAAGAGGCCTATTTCGATCGTGGTGGCTTCCTGTTCCACGGCAAGGTGAAGGCAGTCGCCGACGCCGCGCGTGAAGGTGGTCTGAAGATCTAAGACCAAGCGCATCCCGAAAAGCGTGTACCGGTTTTCGGATCAAGATGCGCGATATCAAAGATTGCGGGCGGGTTTCGATCCGCCCCGATGATCCGGGGGCCTCGGTGACAGTCGGGGCTCACTTGGATTGAAGCAAACGGCGCCGAGAGCGCCACATGAGAAAAGGGATGCCAAATGGCAGAACGTGAAAACCGTCGGGGCCGTGGCCGCGACCGTGAGGAAGCACCGGAATTTGCCGACCGTCTGGTCGCCATCAACCGTGTGTCGAAAACCGTAAAAGGTGGTAAGCGCTTTGGCTTCGCCGCTCTGGTGGTTGTCGGCGATCAGAAAGGCCGTGTGGGCTTTGGCAAGGGTAAAGCGAAAGAAGTACCCGAGGCAATCCGCAAGGCCACTGAACAGGCCAAGCGTCAGATGATCCGCGTGCAGCTGCGCGAAGGTCGTACCCTGCACCACGACATCGAGGGCCGTCACGGCGCCGGTAAAGTGGTCATGCGTACAGCACCTGAAGGTACTGGTATCATCGCCGGTGGTCCGATGCGTGCTGTGTTCGAAATGCTGGGCGTCAAGGACGTTGTGTCCAAGTCGCTGGGCTCACAGAACCCCTATAACATGATCCGCGCCACAATGAACGGCCTGCAAAAAGAGCAGAGCCCCCGTTCTGTCGCCGCGCGTCGTGGCAAGAAAGTTGCTGACATCCTGCCCAAGCGGGACGAAGCACCGGCTGCCGCCGAAGCTGAAGCGTAAGGAGAGCGAACCATGGCTAAAACCATCGTCGTCAAGCAGATCGGTTCCCCGATCCGCCGCCCCGCCGAACAGCGCGCAACCCTGATCGGTCTGGGCCTGAACAAGATGCACAAAACCCGCGAACTGGAAGACACCCCTTCGGTCCGAGGCATGGTCAACAAGATCCCGCATCTGGTCGAGATCATCGAAGAACGCGGCTAAACGCGAATTCTTTGTAGAACTTGAAACGCTCTCGACGACGTCGGGGGCGTTTTTTGTTTATCTGTTTGCATAGAGCTCAGGTGGATTGAGGCAGAACCTGTGTTGGCGTCAGATCGAGTTGAGTTAAGGGCCCTTGTTCACCATAGTTTTTTCAAGTGTTTGGATCGTCGCTGCCAATACCAAGGTTTTGACCAATCAATGAAAGCGCTTTTGGGTCCAGGATCCCTTCAACAAGAGTGTACAACACGCTTCACCAACCCAACGATCGGCGCTAGTCTCTGACCTACGCAACGCTAAAGGGAGCGGCCCGATGTCTCTATTGTCTAAACTCTTCGGTGGCGCAGAAAAGTCCAAGCCCGAGCCGGTTTTTTACAAAGAGTTCGAGATTTTCCCCGACTTGATGGCCGAGGGCAACAAGTTCCGCCTGATGGCGCGCATTGAAAAGAGCATCGACGGAGATCGCAAGACCCATACAATGATCCGGGCAGATGTCTTTGAAAGTCGGGATCAGGCCGAAAGCGTCAGCATCGCCAAGGCGAAACAGGTGATTGACGAACAGGGCGAGCGCATGTTCGACTAGCCAACAGTTCGTTTGCTTCCCGGATGTCGACCATAGATGGAATTAGTCGGCAACGCCGACGAGGGATCTAAGCAGTGGTCTGGACACATGCATTCGGCTCTCTTTTTCTGAACACTTGGTTCATGAAAATCCCATAGAAAAATAGCTTTTCACTGTTGCAGTGACGCAGGTAAAGCCGAGTTTGCATAATAAATCAGGCGGCCGTGCCGTTGCCAAAAGTAGCGACGAAGACTGATCAATACTGGCCTCGTGCCATACCCAAAACGCATAACGGCTAGACCGAAACCTGTGTTGTTAGCGCTGCCAAACACTCCTATCTGAGCCTTGTCCCAAAAGGAACAAATGGAAACGCCCGGGGAATACGCCTCGGTACAGAAAGGAATAGAAATATGGCACATACAGCTACACTGACACATAACGGATTTGGCCTGAGCGCCCGGTTTGCAGCACTTGTCGAGCGCGTCAAAGAAGCCCGCGCACGGTCGGCGGAATACAACCGCACCTTCCACGAACTGCAGAGCCTGAGCGATCGTGAGCTCAACGATATCGGCGTGCGCCGCTGCGACATCGCGGATATCGCGCGCGATCACGCCTATTGCGCGTAAAACCCAAACCACTCACTCGCCAAGAGGCGTCGGAACCCCGGCGCCTCTTTTGTTTTGCAGCATCAAAAGCACGGCCTGCCTCCTGCTTCACAATCTGATCGTTGCGCAGCGACGGCAAAATTGCTTACTGCTGGTTCAGGCCGCGAAACTCCTTTGCGGATCAAATGCAGAAAGTCGGCAGCGTGCGGGAATACCAGATTGGAATGTTATGGGTCGATGGCCCCCTTAGCTTTCTTGAGCAGCTTTGCATCAAATCGTTCTTGGATGCCGGACAGCATGTATGCCTCTATACCTACGGAGATGTGACGCACATCCCCGACGGGGTTGAGCGTCGCGACGCCAGAACCATTCTTCCCGACAGCGAGTTTATAACGCATGGCCGAACCGGAAGCCCGGCACCGCATTCTGACAAGTTTCGATATCGTATGTTGGTGCAGGAACCCGATCTGATCTGGGCGGATACCGATGCCTATTGCGTGAAGCCATTTTCAACGCCTAACGGTCACTATTATGGCTACCTCGAAGGTGAGGTTGCGATTGGGGTGCTTGCGATGCCGCCCGATAGCGAAGCCTTGGGTTTGCTTAATACCTACACCCAAGATCCCTATCTTATTCCGCCTTGGACCCCGAAACGTATCCGGATACCGCTGCAAGAGGCGCAGGAAAAAGGCGAACCCATCAACGTGCCTGAGGTCTATTGGGGTGCCTGGGGTCCCAAGGCGATCACATGGGCGCTTACGAAGACGAAAGAAATCGAACACGCTTTGCCCGAACACGTGTTTTATCCTGTGAATTTCTCGCGGCGCAGGGCATTGGCGCGTCCAGGTGCCGACCTGTCGGCGTTTATGAAAGAGGACACCGTGTCCATTCACTTTTATGGCAGACGGATGCGGTCGATTTTATCCAACAAGTACGGCGGCATACCTGACCCGAACAGCCTTGTCGGACAGTTGGTTGCAAAGCATGGGATCGATCCCATAGAAGCGCCGATTTTTGCGCATGGGTCTTGACCGATTGCCTGTAGCCTAAGATCGGAACTTGCATCGAAAGTCGCAACGCTGTAGAGCGCTCCGGTGGATTTTGCTCCACGAGAATCAAAATCAAGAAATGCCGTGTTTGACCCATCACGCTTCGGGGGTCACATCCGGCTTAGGAGAAGCGAAATGAAACTGAACGAATTGCGCGACAATCCTGGCGCCGCACCCAAACGCACTCGCGTTGGTCGTGGCCCCGGTTCCGGCAAAGGTAAGATGGGTGGCCGTGGTATCAAAGGCCAGAAATCCCGTTCTGGTGTGGCCATCAATGGTTATGAAGGCGGCCAGATGCCGCTGTACCAGCGCCTGCCTAAGCGTGGCTTCAACAAGCCGAACCGTAAGGAATTTGCCGTTATCAACCTGGGCCTGATCCAGAAATTCATCGACGCGGGCAAACTCGACGCCAATGCGGCGATCACCGAAGACGTTCTGGTTGCTTCGGGCCTGGTGCGCCGCAAACTGGACGGTGTCCGCGTCCTGGCCAAAGGTGAAATCAGCGCCAAAGTGAACCTGGAAGTGACCGGTGCTTCGAAATCTGCCGTCGAGGCAGTCGAAAAAGCGGGCGGATCACTGACGGTCACAAAAGCTGCTGCGGCAGAGTAAGCGCTTGTGAGCGGGCCGAGTCCTGCTTACATAGAGCACTAAGTTTTCCCAGACGCCGCCCGAGCCGGAAAACGGTTCCGGGCGGTGTTTTCATAAGAGAGACCGATTTATGGTATCAGCAGCAGAACAAATGGCAGCCAACACAAGCTGGGCTGCTTTGGGCAAAGCCACCGATCTGCGCAACCGCATCCTGTTCACGCTGGGTTTGCTGATCGTCTATCGCCTGGGCACCTTTATTCCGGTGCCGGGGATTGACGGGCAAGCGCTGCGCGAGTTCATGGAACAAGCGGGGCAAGGCATCGGCGGCATGGTTTCGATGTTCACCGGTGGGGCGCTGGGGCGGATGGGTATCTTTGCCCTCGGGATCATGCCCTATATCTCGGCCTCGATCATCGTGCAGCTGCTGACATCGATGGTACCGGCGCTTGAACAGCTCAAGAAAGAGGGCGAACAGGGCCGTAAGAAGATCAACCAATACACCCGTTTCGGCACCGTGGCATTGGCCACCGTGCAGGCCTATGGGCTTGCGGTATCGCTGGAATCGGGTGATCTGGCCACCGATCCGGGCCTGTATTTCCGTATGTCGACCATGATCACGCTGGTCGGCGGGACCATGTTCCTGATGTGGCTTGGTGAGCAGATCACCGCGCGCGGTATCGGCAACGGCATCTCGCTGATCATTTTTGTTGGCATCATCGCCGAGGTTCCGGCTGCGTTGGCACAGTTCTTTGCAAGCGGTCGCAGCGGTGCGATCAGCCCCGCCGTGATCGTGGGTGTGATCATCATGGTCATCGCCGTCATTACCTTTGTGGTGTTCATGGAGCGCGCCTTGCGCAAGATCCATATTCAGTATCCGCGCCGTCAGGCCGGTATGAAGGTCTATGAGGGCGGATCAAGCCATCTGCCGGTCAAAGTGAACCCTGCTGGCGTGATCCCGGCGATCTTTGCAAGCTCGCTCCTGTTGCTGCCTGTGACGATCTCGACCTTTTCATCAGGGGCCACCAATGGGCCTGTGATGTCCTGGTTGCTGGCCAATTTCGGCCCCGGACAGCCGCTTTACCTGCTGTTCTTTGCCTCAATGATCGTGTTCTTTGCGTATTTCTATACGTTCAACGTGGCCTTCAAGCCGGATGACGTGGCGGACAACCTGAAAAAGCAAAACGGTTTTGTCCCCGGTATTCGCCCCGGTAAGAAAACCTCGGAGTATCTGGAATACGTGGTCAACCGGGTGCTGGTTTTGGGCTCGGCTTATCTGGCGGCTGTCTGTCTGTTGCCCGAGATCCTGCGGGGCCAGTTTGCCATTCCGTTCTATTTCGGTGGTACTTCGGTTCTGATTATCGTCTCGGTTACCATGGACACGATCCAACAGGTCCAAAGCCACCTGCTGGCGCACCAATACGAGGGGCTGATCGAAAAGTCCCAACTGCGCGGCAAGGGTAAAAAACGCGGTAAGAAGGCTCCGGCGCGTCGATGAACATCATTCTTCTCGGCCCCCCGGGGGCAGGTAAAGGGACGCAAGCGCGTCATCTGGTTGAAACCCGCGGAATGGTGCAACTGAGCACTGGCGATATGTTGCGCGAGGCCAAGGACAGCGGCACTGAAATGGGCAACCGCGTGGCCGAAGTGATGGCCAAGGGCGAGTTGGTCACCGACGAAATCGTCATCGGCCTGATCCGCGAAAAGCTGGAGCAGGGCGCAAAGGGCGGGTTCATCTTTGACGGCTTCCCGCGCACATTGGCGCAGGCGGACGCTTTGGGTGATCTGCTGGACAGCACTGGTGAAAAACTGGATGCCGTGATCGCGATGGAGGTCAATGACGACGCGCTGGTCGCACGGATCACGGCGCGGTCGACCTGTGGTGGTTGTGGTGAGGTCTATAATGACATCACCAAACCGATCCCGGCGGATGGCAAATGCACCAATTGCGGCAAAGAGAATGACTTCAAACGCCGCGCAGACGACAATGAGGAAAGCCTCAAGACCCGTCTGATGGAATACTATAAAAAGACCTCGATGTTGATCGGCTACTACCACGCCAAGGGCAATCTGTCTTGGGTAGATGGCTTGGGCGAGATCGAAGAGGTTCAGGGCGCGATCGCAGGCGTGTTGGACGCCTAACCCAGCTTGTTCTGAATATGGGCTTGACGACACGTTCAAAAGCCCATATCGACCCCCATCCCCAATGGGAATCAAGACCGCAGGCGGGATTCGCCCCGTTTGCCCCGACCACCTCGAATAATGCTGAACCCTCTGGCGACACTGCCACGGTAAAGCGTTGTGAAAAAAGGTTCTGGAGTTACGGAACCGCAACGAAAAGGAAAGTGACACGTGGCACGTATTGCCGGCGTAAACATCCCGACTGCAAAGCGGGTACCAATCGCCCTCACATATATCACCGGTATCGGCAACACCTCGGCGAAAGCGATCTGCGAAGCCGTGGGCATTGAAGCGCATCGTCGCGTCAACGAGCTGTCGGACGCCGAAGTACTTAAAATCCGCGAATACATCGACGAAAACTTCACCGTTGAAGGTGATCTGCGTCGTGAAGTTCAGATGAACGTCAAGCGCCTGATGGATCTGGGCTGCTATCGCGGTCTGCGTCACCGCCGTAACCTGCCGGTTCGCGGTCAGCGCACCCACACCAATGCTCGTACCCGCAAAGGCCCCGCAAAGGCCATTGCCGGTAAGAAGAAATAAGGGAGGGTCTGACCGATGGCACGTGACAAGACTCGCGTTAAGCGCAAAGAGCGCAAGAACATCGCATCGGGCGTGGCCCATGTGAACTCGACCTTCAACAACACCAAGATCCTGATCTCGGACGTACAAGGCAACGCGATTTCGTGGTCGTCTGCTGGTACCATGGGCTTCAAAGGATCGCGGAAATCGACACCTTACGCCGCTCAGATGGCTGCAGAAGACGCAGGCAAGAAGGCGCAGGAACATGGCGTCAAGACGCTGGAAGTCGAAGTTCAAGGCCCCGGTTCGGGTCGTGAATCGGCCCTGCGTGCGCTGGCTGCTGTTGGCTTCAACATCACGTCGATCCGCGACGTGACGCCGATTGCGCACAATGGCTGCCGCCCGCCGAAGCGCCGCCGCGTCTAAGCGATTTTGAATTGAGCTGGGGCCCGCGTTTTCGCACGGCCCCAGCACGTCATTTTAAACCTCGGGCGTCTGCACCTTGTTGGTCATGGGGCGCGGACAGGAATGGAGGGATTACATGATCCACAAGAATTGGGCAGAATTGATCAAGCCGACCCAGTTGGAAGGCAAACCGGGCAACGATCCCGCGCGTCAGGCGACCCTGGTCGCTGAACCGCTGGAACGTGGCTTTGGTCTGACTTTGGGCAACGCGCTGCGCCGCGTTCTGATGAGCTCGCTGCAAGGTGCGGCCATCACCAGCGTTCAGATCGACAACGTGCTGCACGAGTTTTCAAGCGTTGCCGGTGTGCGTGAAGACGTCACCGACATCATCCTGAACCTCAAGCAGGTTGCCCTGCGCATGGAAGTCGAAGGCCCCAAGCGCCTGTCGATCAATGCCAAGGGTCCGGCGATTGTCACCGCCGGTGACATCAGCGAAAGCGCAGGCATCGAGGTTCTGAACCGCGATCACGTCATCTGCCACTTGGATGATGGTGCTGATCTGTTCATGGAACTGACCGTCAACACCGGCAAGGGGTATGTCTCGGCCGAGAAGAACAAGCCCGAAGACGCGCCCATCGGCCTGATCCCGATCGACGCGATCTATTCACCGGTCAAAAAGGTTGCTTACGACGTTCAGCCGACCCGCGAAGGTCAGGTTCTGGACTATGACAAGCTGACCCTGAAGATCGAAACCGATGGTTCGATCACGCCCGAAGATGCGCTGGCCTTTGCTGCGCGCATTCTGCAGGATCAGCTGTCGATCTTCGTCAACTTCGACGAGCCCGAAGCGGCTGGCCGCCAGGACGAAGATGATGGTCTGGAATTCAACCCGTTGCTGCTGAAGAAAGTGGACGAGTTGGAACTGTCGGTTCGTTCTGCGAACTGCCTGAAGAACGACAACATCGTATACATTGGCGATCTGATCCAGAAGACCGAAGCCGAGATGCTGCGCACCCCGAACTTTGGCCGCAAATCGCTGAACGAGATCAAGGAAGTGCTGTCTGGCATGGGTCTGCACCTCGGCATGGATGTCGAGGATTGGCCGCCTGACAACATCGAAGATCTGGCCAAGAAATTCGAAGACGCGTTCTAAACGCGTCTTCCCAAATGCCCGGGTTTGCCGGGGATCATATGGGCAGTTCCGCCCCAAGGAGAGCCGGTGACACGCATCGCCGGCCAGACAAAGCAAAACGCGAAAGAAGGAATTAGAAAATGCGTCACGCACGTGGTTACCGCCGCCTGAACCGCACGCACGAGCACCGCAAGGCTCTGTTTGCAAACATGGCTGGCTCGCTCATTGAACATGAGCAGATCAAAACAACTCTGCCCAAGGCCAAAGAACTGCGCCCGATCGTTGAAAAGCTGATCACCCTGGGCAAACGCGGCGACTTGCACGCCCGTCGTCAGGCCGCATCGCAGCTGAAAGAAGACAAGGACGTCGCGAAGCTGTTCGAGGTTCTGGGCCCCCGCTATGCCGAGCGTCAGGGCGGTTATGTCCGTATCCTGAAAGCTGGCTTCCGTTATGGCGATATGGCTCCGATGGCGATCATCGAATTTGTGGACCGCGACCTGGATGCCAAAGGCGCCGCCGACAAGGCCCGCGTTGCTGCCGAAGAGGCTGCTGACGAAGAATAAGAAAGCCTGGGCTTTCCGAAAACGACCCCTGCGCCCCGGGCGTGGGGGTTTTTTTAATGCCACAGAGAATCCGACCGTTGCGGTACTTGGCACCGGTCAGCTGGCTCAGCCGCTTGCATATCTGCGCTGGCCACCGCATATCGGGTTGAATTCAATGCGGTCGAGGTCCCAATGCTCCGCCAGACATTTATTGCCGCTCTGTTTGCCTGTGCGTCTGTCGCCCATGCAGAAACACGCGTGCCTCAGTCACAGGCCGAGATTTCGATGGGCTTTACCCCCGTGGTGAAACAGGCTGCTCCGGCCGTGGTAAATATCTATGCCAAGATCGTCCGGCAGGGGCGAGCCAATCCGCTGTTTACGGATCCGTTCTTTCGCGACTTTTTCGGCGATGGCTTTGGCGTGCCGCAGCCGCGTGTGCAGAACTCGCTGGGGTCCGGGGTGATCCTGTCTGAAGATGGCTATGTGGTTTCGAACTATCACGTGGTCGGCGCGGCGACCGAGATACGCGTTGTGACCACAGATCGCCGAGAGTATTCGGCCGAGGTTGTCTTGGGGGACCGGGAAAGCGATATCGCAATTCTGCGACTAACCGAGGCCGAAGACCTGCCGTTTCTGACCTTGCGCGATTCCGATCAGGTTGCGGTAGGCGAGCTTGCGCTTGCAATCGGTAACCCATTTGGCGTTGGGCAGACGGTTTCGTCGGGGATCATCTCGGGTCTGGCACGTACCGGTACGGCGACGGGCAATGCACGTGGTTATTTCATTCAGACCGACGCGCCGATCAACCCGGGCAATTCGGGTGGGGCGTTGATCGATGTGAACGGAGATCTGATCGGGATCAATACATCGATCCTGACACGCTCGGGCGGCTCGAACGGGATCGGTTTTGCTATCCCGGCCAATCTGGTGGCCGAGTATCTGGATCAGGCCCGCGCCGGGAACGAGCGGTTCATCAGCCCTTGGGCAGGGATGGCAGGCCAGCACATGAGCGCGGATATCGCGGAGTCGCTTGGTCTGGCTGTGCCCGAAGGTGTCGTCATCTCGGATCTGCATGCGCTTAGTCCGCTGGCCGAGGCGGGTTTGTCCGTTGGGGATGTGATCACCCATGTGGACGGCGAAGAGGTCAATTCTCCCGCCGAGATGAAGTTCCGCATGTCCATCGCGGGCGTTGGCGGGACCTCGGTTCTGACCCGGCTGAAAGGTGCAGACCGACAAGAGATCGAAGTGGCCCTGATCCCCGCTCCTGAAACGCCTGCGTCAGAGGAGACGACATTGGGCGATGGCACCGTCCTGCCGGGTCTGGTAGTGGCGCGGGTGAACCCGTCCCTGATTACGCGGCTGGGCCTTTCGCTGTCGCAAGAGGGCGTGGCTGTGCTTGACCCTGGGGCTTTGGGCGCGCGGGCAGGGTTGCGGCCCGGTGATGTGGTGAACGCGATCAACGGAACGGCTGTAGTGCGCCCGGAGGATGTGGTGGGCGCGCTGACTGATCCCGGGCGGCGCGTTCAGATGGACATCCTGCGCGGCAATCGCTCGGTCTCGCTGCGGTTTCGGTTATAGCACGATGAGCGATCTGTTCGACACTGGCGAAACGCCCCCGGCGGCAGACCCGCATCGCCCACTGGCCGACAGGTTGCGCCCGCAGACACTGGCTGAGGTGATCGGGCAGGAACAGGTCTTGGGCCCGGATGCGCCTTTAGGGGTGATGCTGGCCTCGGGCAGCCTCTCCAGCTTGATCTTCTGGGGCCCGCCGGGGGTGGGCAAGACGACTATCGCGCGCTTGCTGGCTCGCGAAACCGATCTGTATTTCGTGCAGATCAGCGCCATCTTTACCGGGGTGCCTGATCTGAAAAAGGTCTTCGAGGCCGCCAAGATCCGGCGTCAGAACGGGCAGGGCACTTTGCTGTTCGTCGATGAGATCCACCGGTTCAACAAGGCGCAGCAGGACGGGTTTCTGCCACATATGGAGGACGGCACGATCCTTCTGGTGGGCGCCACGACCGAGAACCCGTCGTTCGAATTGAACGCCGCGGTTCTGAGCCGGGCGCAGGTGCTGGTTCTGGAACGGCTCAGCCTTGCGGATCTGGAACGCCTGACCCAGCGCGCCGAAACAGAACTGTCGCGCGAACTGCCGCTGACCGGCCCCGCGCGCGAAGCGCTGCAAGAGATGGCCGATGGCGATGGGCGCGCGCTTTTGAACCTGATCGAACAGGTCTCGGCCTGGGCGGTCGAGGCACCCTTGGACCCTGATGCGCTGGCCACGCGACTGATGCGGCGCGCGGCGAAATACGACAAGTCAGGCGATGAGCATTACAATCTGATCTCGGCCTTGCATAAATCGGTACGGGGATCAGACCCGGACGCGGCGCTTTATTGGTTTGCGCGGATGCTGACAGGTGGCGAAGCCCCGCGATACCTGGCGCGGCGGATCACGCGCATGGCCGTCGAGGATATCGGGCTGGCCGATCCGCAAGCCCAATCGCTCTGCCTGCACGCGTGGGAGACCTATGAGCGACTGGGCAGCCCCGAAGGCGAGCTGGCACTGGCGCAGGCGGTTGTCTATCTGGCTTTGGCGCCGAAGTCTAACGGGGCCTATGTGGGCTATAAGGCGGCGATGCGTTTGGCCAAGCAATCGGGCAGCGCGCCGCCGCCGAAACATATCCTGAATGCACCGACATCTTTGATGAAAGATCAGGGATATGGGGCGGGCTATGCCTATGACCATGATGCCGAAGACGGGTTTTCCGGGCAGAACTACTTCCCCGAAGACATGGAGCGGCCCAGCCTGTACCAACCGGTTGAGCGCGGGTTCGAGCGTGAGTTGAAGAAGCGTTTGGACTATTTTTCCAAGCTCAGAACGCAACGCAATGGGTGAGTTGGCGGCCCGGATGCGTACTGCCTTGACTCTTCCGGTCCCGCGCGCGACAGACGCGGATGTTTTCAAAGGCAGCTAAAGGCTTGAACCGCGTGCGGATCGACTGCGCGGGTCAGAGGAAATCGACATGAGCGGCGTACAGATCATCACCGTGGCAGAGGGCGACGGCGACCAGCGGCTGGATCGGTGGCTGCGGCGTCTGTTTCCGCATGTGAGCCAGGGCCGTATCGAAAAGATGTGCCGTAAAGGTGAGCTGCGCGTCGATGGCGGGCGGGTCAAGGCCTCGACCCGGCTTGAGGTGGGGCAGGCGGTGCGGGTGCCGCCCTTGCCCGACGCGGATCACAAACCGGCCGAGGTGCGGCGTCAGATATCGGATGCGGATGCCAAGATGATCCAATCCTGCGTGATCTATCGCGATGACCACGTTCTGGCCTTGAACAAACCGCATGGGTTGCCGGTGCAAGGTGGCAGCGGTCAGACCCGTCATGTGGATAGCTTGTCCGAGGCATTGCGTTTTGGCTGTGACGAAAACCCGCGCCTTGTTCATCGGCTGGACAAAGACACATCGGGCGTCTTGCTGATGGCGCGCACGCGGGATGCAGCGAAGGGGCTGACGGCGGCTTTCCGTCACCGCAACACGCGCAAGATTTATTGGGCGTTGGTTGCCGGCGTGCCGACCCCTTATCTGGGTGAGATCAAAACCGGTCTGGTCAAGGCCTCAGGCCATGGTGCGCAGGGCGAAGGCGAAAAGATGATCGCCGTGCATCTGAACGATGTCGATCAGACCCAAGGTGCCAAGCGGGCGCATACGCTTTACGCCACGCTCTACCGTGTCGCGGGGCGCGCGGCCTGGGTTGCGATGGAGCCCATCACGGGCCGTACCCACCAGTTGCGGGCCCACATGGCCGCAATTGGGCATCCGATTATCGGCGATGGGAAATATGGTGGGTCAGGTCAGGAAAACCTGGGGGATGGCTGGGGTGCGCAACTGGGCGGAATCTTTAGCAAAAAGCTGCATCTGCACGCGCGTCGCCTGTCTTTCGAACATCCGGTGACCCGCAAAGCCGTGACGATCACGGCCAGCCTGCCGCCGCATATGAAAGACAGCTGGGACACTTTGGGCTGGACCGAAGATCTGGCCGCAGATGATCCCTTTGAGTCGCTGCAATGAGCAACCCTTTGCGTTTGGTTCTATTCGATGTGGACGGCACTCTGGTCGATAGCCAGGGCAGTATCGTTTCGGCCATGACGGCCAGTTTCTCGGCTTTGTCGCTTGATGCGCCATCGCGTGATGCGATCTTGTCCATCGTTGGCCTGTCTCTGCCACAGGCGATGCAGAACTTGGCACCGCAGCAATCAGTGGCTAACCAGACACGGTTGGTTGACGAATACAAGCAAGCGTACCACGCTCAACGCTTGGCGCAGGGGGCGGCAAGCTCACCGCTTTATCCCGGAGCGCGCGACGTTCTGGAAGAGTTGCACGCACAGCCCGAGACATTGTTGGGTGTCGCGACTGGGAAATCGCAACGTGGGTTGGACGCGCTCGTCGAAGCACATGGGTTGGAGCGGTTTTTCATCACCCGGCAGGTGGCGGATCACCACCCTTCCAAGCCGCATCCGTCCATGATCCAAGCCGCCCTTTCAGAAACCGGTGTCGCGGAACAACATGCCGTCATGATCGGGGACACGCGCTTTGATATGGATATGGCGGCAGCGGCTGGGATTGCTTCTATCGGTGTCAGTTGGGGGTATCACGACGTGTCCGCTCTGAACTCGGCCACAGCGGTAATAGAAGACTTTGCGCAGCTTAGCCCTGCGTTGGCACAGCTTTGGGACAAGTAAGATGAGCGACTGGAAACCAAAACGCTTTTGGAAGCAAAGCGCCGTGGTCGAGGCCGAAGGTGGTTTCACTGTTGAGCTGGATGGGCGGCGGGTCAAGACGCCTGCCAAAGCGGGTTTGATCCTGCCGACCCAAGCCATGGCCAAAGCGGTTGCCCTGGAATGGGATGCGCAGGAGAAAGAGATTGATCCGGTCACCATGCCTGTCACGCGATCCGCCAACGCAGCCATCGACAAGGTGACTCATCAACATGCGGAAGTCGCAGACATGTTGGCAGGCTATGGCGATTCGGATCTGCTTTGCTATCGTGCGACGCATCCGCAAGAGCTGCGCCACCGCCAGGCCTCACAATGGGACCCCGCGCTGGATTGGGCAGCCGAGGCTCTGGATGTGCGGCTTTCACCGGTTGACGGTGTTTTGCACCAACCTCAACCATCCGAGGCTGTTGCCCGGTTAACCCAACGTGTACATGCGTTTGACGCGTTCCAGCTGGCCGCGTTTCATGATCTGGTCAGCCTGTCTGGCTCTTTGGTTTTGGGGTTCGCCGCTGCGATGAACTGGCGAAGTCCCGATGCAATCTGGGAAATCTCGCGTCTGGACGAATTGTGGCAGATCGAGCAATGGGGTCATGATGAAGAGGCTGCGGCAGCGGCCGAAGTGAAGCGCGTAGCGTTTCTGCATGCAAAACACTTCTTTGATCTATCGAACTGATCCTTTGCGCTTAATTTTTCACTGCCAGAGTCGCCCGGTTGGGCTTTGATCCATCGATTTCACTGTTCCGGCACTTGACGTTTGTTGATGAATGCGCCCAAACTCAGGCCACTTAAGGGGAGACACCCGTTGGGTAACCTTTCCGGCAGGGGAGTGCCGGACAGAAACGTCCCTGCAGGGGATGGCAAATCAGGAAGAGGTAAAAATGAAAAAATCCGTAATCTTGGGCGCGGCGACAATTGCCGGTCTGGCTGCTGGTGCAGCTGCGGCGGGAACTGTTGACGACGTCAAAGCACGCGGCAAGCTGAACTGCGGTGTGACCACTGGTCTGGTCGGCTTTGCTTCGCCCGACGCGAATGGCGAATGGCAGGGCTTTGACGTATCGCTGTGCCGCGCGGTTGCAGCAGCCGTTTTGGGTGACGCAAGTGCAGTTGAATTTGTTCCGACCACCGGTAAAACTCGCTTTACCGCACTGGCCTCGGGCGAGATCGACATGCTGGCGCGTAACACCACATGGACATTCAGCCGCGACGTAGACCTCAAGTTCGAATTCGTTGGCGTGAACTACTACGACGGCCAGGGCTTTATGGTTCCCAAAGAGTTGGGCGTAAGCTCGGCCAAGGAACTGGACGGCGCAACCGTTTGTATCCAAACCGGTACCACCACCGAGCTGAACCTGGCCGATTTCTTCCGTGCCAACAACATCAGCTACGAGCCGGTTCCGATCGAAACCAACGCCGAAGCACAACAGCAGTACCTGGCGGGTGCGTGTGACGTATACACCACCGACGCTTCGGGCCTGGCCGCGACTCGCGCCTCGTTCGAGAACCCCGGTGACCACGTTCTGCTGCCCGAAATCATCTCGAAAGAGCCGCTGGGCCCGCTGGTCCGCCACGGCGATCACGAGTGGGGCGATGTTGTTCGCTGGACTCTGAACGCGCTGATCTCGGCGGAAGAGCTGGGTGTCACCTCGGCTAATATCGACGAGATGGCCGCTGGTACGGACAACCCGGAAGTCAACCGCCTGCTGGGTACCGAAGGTACTCTGGGCGAGATGCTGGGTCTGGACGCTGACTGGGCCGCCCGCGCGATCAAAGTGGACGGTAACTATGGCGAAGTGTTCGCCAAGAACATCGGTGAAGAAACTCCGATCGGTCTGGCACGCGGGCTGAACGCCCAGTGGACCGAAGGTGGTCTGCTCTACTCGCCGCCGTTCCGCTAAAATTTCGACAGGAGAGGGCGCAGGGTAACCTGCGCCCTCTTTCATAACAAATGCTACGGGTCGCTCGAGAGCGAGGAAAACCTCGCCGGTTGAAACGCACCCGATAAGCACGGGGACTCCAAATCATGTCAACTATGACTGACCCACCGAAAGCTGACTTTCGGTTGTCTATGCTCATAAACGACACCCGCTATCGCTCTCTGACATTTCAGGTGATTGCGGCGATCGTTATCGCGCTGAGCATCTGGTATCTTGGCAACAACCTGATCCAGAACCTTCGGGCCGCTGGCCTGAACATTTCCTATTCATTTCTTGGCGACCCGTCTGGTTACGACATCAACCAGCGCCTGATTGAATATGACAGCCAAGCTTCGCACGGGCGCGCGGCTGTTGTCGGCATTCTGAACACGTTGTTGGTGGCCTTTCTGGCCTGTATCACGGCAACCTTGTTTGGGGTGATCGCTGGTGTTCTGCGCTTGTCCAACAACTGGCTCATCTCAAAACTGATGGCGTTTTATGTTGAGATCTTTCGGAACATTCCCGTCCTGATCTGGATCCTCATCATCTTCTTTATCATTACCGCTTCGATGCCTGCACCAAGGGCCTATTTGGGTGAGGATGCCGAGCGTGGAATGACACTCGGACTGTTTGCCTTTACCAACCGAGGAATATACGTACCGTTTCCTTACTTTACCGGTGGATTTGGCGGAATTGCGAACTGGTTGCTTGTGATTGGCGTCTTGGTCGCGTCCTATTTCTCGACGCGGGTTGTGAATAAAAACGCCCAAATAAAGCAAGAGAAAACGGGGATCAGACCGAATACGCTGCTGTTGAACGCTGCGATTTGGCTCGTACCGCTAATCGTTGTTCTATTCTTGTTAGGACTGTCATGGGACCTGCCTGATCCACTGGCCAACCGCTTCAATCTGCGTGGTGGTCTTCAAATCGGTGCGCCCCTGATCGCGCTTTGGTTCGCTTTGTCGATCTATACAGGCGCGTTCATTGCGGAAAACGTGCGGGCTGGTATCCAGGCTATCTCGAAAGGTCAGACCGAGGCTGCGGCCGCGTTGGGCCTGCGTCAGGGTCGGATCATGAACCTTGTAATCCTGCCGCAAGCGCTAAGGGTCATCATCCCGCCGCTGATCTCGCAATATCTTAACATCACCAAGAACTCGTCGCTGGCGATTGCGGTGGGCTATGCCGACATCACCGCGACATTGGGTGGTATCACGCTGAACCAAACCGGTCGTGCGATCGAATGTGTTCTGCTGCTGATGCTGTTCTATCTGACAGCCTCGCTGCTGATCTCGATGGTGATGAATATCTACAACGCATCCGTCAAGTTGAAGGAGCGCTGAGCCATGGCCGATCAAACAACAAATCCGATCGCCTTTGTGGCCGAAGGCACTATCCCACCGTCACCGCCCCCGGCAAATGAGGTCGGTGTGGTCAAGTGGATGCGCGAGAACTTGTTCTCGGGCGTGGGCAACACGATCCTGACGGTGATCTCGCTGATCCTGATCTACCTTGTTCTGAAGAGCACACTGCCGTGGATTCTGAATGGGGTCTGGAATGCCAACTCGTTGGCGGAATGCCGCGAGATTCTGGCGGGCAAGACAGGGGCCTGTTTTGCGGTTCTGACCGAGCGTTGGCCGCAGTTGATCTATGGCTTCAAGTATCCAACCGATGCCTATTGGCGCCCAAACTTGGCCTTTGTGCTGATGTTGGTTGCCATTGCACCGGTCCTGTTCTTCGACCTGCCACGGAAACTGCTGATCATTACAGCGCTGTATCCCTTTGTGGCCTTCTGGCTGATCTGGGGTGGGACAATTCTTGTTCCGCTGGTCGCGCTGATCGGCTGCGTCGCTGCTGGTTTTGTCTTTCAGAAGCTGGGCAAGAACAGCTTTGCAGCGGGGTTCTTTGGCGCCATCATCGCGGCCTTGGTCGTCTGGAACCTTGGTGGGGCATTGATCCCCGAAGGCGCGTCTGAGAACGCCGTGCTTTCCCCGGTGCCCAGCCGTGATCTGGGTGGCTTCATGCTGAACATGATGCTGGGTGTCACCTGTGTTTCGTTGTCGGTTCCGCTGGGCATCGCCCTGGCGTTGGGCCGTCAGTCCGACATGCCGTTGATCAAGTGGGTCTGTGTGATCTTCATCGAATTCATCCGGGGCGTGCCTTTGATCACGCTGTTGTTCGTGGCTTCGGTGATGCTGTCCTACTTCTTCCCGCCCGACAGCACGGTCGACCTGTTCCTGCGCGTTGTGATCATGATCACCATGTTCTCGGCCGCCTATATCGCTGAGGTGATCCGAGGCGGTCTGGCTGCGCTTCCGCGTGGTCAGTATGAGGCAGCAGACAGTCTTGGGCTTGATTACCCGCAGGCAATGCGTCTGATCATCCTGCCGCAGGCTTTGAAGATCTCGATCCCGGGTATCGTGAACGTGGCCGTTGGCCTGTTCAAGGATACCACACTGGTTTCGGTCATTTCGATGTTTGATCTGGTGGGCATGATCCGTGGACCCATCCTGGCGTCAACCGAGTGGCAGGGCATCTATTGGGAGCTTTTTGGCTTCGCCGCGCTTCTGTTCTTCGTCGTCTGCTATGGCATCTCTCAATATTCACAGTGGCTCGAGCGTCGCCTTGCCACCGATCATCGTTAAGGAGTTCAACACATGTCTGAACTTGCAATAGAACGCGAAATCGACCGCTCCAAGATGCAGGTGAGCGACGAGGTCGCCATCGAAATCAACGGCATGAACAAGTGGTACGGATCGTTCCACGTGCTGCGGGATATCAATCTGACTGTAAACCGCGGTGAGCGGATCGTGATTGCGGGGCCGTCGGGGTCGGGCAAATCGACCCTGATCCGCTGCCTGAACGCGCTGGAAGAGCACCAGCAGGGCACCATCGTGGTGGACGGAACCGAGCTGTCGAATGACCTGAAAAACATCGACAAGATCCGGTCGGAAGTTGGCATGGTGTTCCAGCACTTCAACCTCTTCCCGCATCTGACCATTCTGGAAAACTGCACGCTGGCTCCGATCTGGGTGCGCAAGACGCCCAAGAAAGAGGCCGAAGAGCGCGCGATGCATTTCCTGGAAAAGGTGAAAATCCCGGATCAGGCGTTGAAGTATCCCGGCCAGCTTTCGGGTGGTCAGCAGCAGCGTGTGGCGATTGCCCGCTCGCTCTGCATGATGCCGCGGATCATGTTGTTCGATGAACCGACCTCGGCGCTTGATCCCGAGATGATCAAAGAGGTGCTCGACACCATGATCGAACTGGCCGAGGAAGGCATGACCATGCTGTGTGTTACCCACGAGATGGGCTTTGCGCGCCAGGTTGCCAACCGCGTGATCTTTATGGATGCCGGTCAGATCGTGGAGCAGAACGAGCCGGAAGAGTTCTTCAACAACCCGCAGAGCGAACGCACCAAGCTGTTCCTCAGCCAAATCCTGGGCCACTGATACAGGACGATCTCAGAGAAAAGGCGGGGTTTGGCCCCGCCTTTTTTTATTCCAGCAATTCGCGTGGGACGGCGAAATCCAGCACGGTACCGCTGTGCCAACTGATCTGCGTCCAGTCGGTTAGAGCAAAGCGGATCACTGTAGTGGCACCGGTTGGATAATCGTGGAACCTCGGATGTCTCGGCGCTTGGGCCACGATACGGCTGGCGAATTCTGAAATGCCGGGGTTATGGCCCAGCATCAGCACGGTGCCTCCGCTGGCGGTCGTCAGTTCGGCGAGCATATCCTCGGGTTCGGCCAGGTAAAGCGCGCGGGTGAACCGCTTGGTGTCTGCCTGCAAGCCCATCCGATCCCATGTTTCGCGGGTACGGGTTGCAGAGGAGCTCAGCACCTCATCGGGCAGCCAGCCTTGCGCGCGCAGCCATGCGCCGATGGCTGGGGCCGATTCGCGCCCGCGCTTGTTCAAAGGGCGGTCATGGTCGTCCAGCAATGTGTCATCCCAGCTGGATTTAGCATGGCGTGTTAGGATCATAACGCGGCTCATGAGGGGTGAAACGCCCGCATGTGGTGCTCGGATTGTTCGGGATCGCGCCCTGCGCCCGCGCTGAGCGGGCAGGAAAGGCGGGCGAGACATCCGCCGGTCATGCAGGTCTGGCCCTCAGGGGTGGATAAATGGCCATGACAGGCTTCAACATTGTAGAAGCTTTGGTCGTTTAACGCGCCGACCGGGCAGGCTTGGGTACATGGCGCAGGGCACGCGATACAGGGTGAACCTGCCGAGGCCGGCGGGATCGCAACCTCGTCCGCAAATTGCAGCGCTCCGCGGAATGAGATCATCATGCCAACCGTGTCGTGCACCAAAGCCCCGACCGGGCTGCTGAATGTCCGCCCGGATTTCAAAGCCCAATCTATGAAGGGCGCATAGGGGGGACCACCAAAGGGAAAATGCGCCTGAGCACCTAATTGCTGCGCCATCTGACCAATCACACGCAGAGACCACTGATCCACCGGGTCACGGCCTCGCCATTCCGGTGCAGCCTTCAGAACCGGCCAGAAGCCCGGCCCCGCACCCAAAAGGATCAAGCTCCCGCTGTCCAACTGCTTGGCGACTGTCACACGCGGGTGCAGCGCACCCATTACGATCAGACCTGCCTGACGCGCGGTTTCTTCGACAATCTCATAGGTTATGGCAGAGGGGCGCTCGGTCATGTCTCCTGCGCTGTTCGCTCAATCGGGCCGGATCAGTGAGCCCGCACCGTGCTCGGTAAACAGTTCCAGCAGCACGGCATTGGGCGCGCGCCCATCCAGTATGACCACCGCCCGCACGCCGCTGTGCAGCGCATCCAGCGCGGTTTCGGTCTTGGGGATCATACCCCCTGCAATGGTGCCATCCATGGTCATCTCGCGGATCTGACCCGCTTTCAGCTCGGTCACAACTTCTCCACCCGCGTTCTTGACTCCGGACACATCTGTCAGCAACAGCAGGCGGTCGGCTTTCAGTGCCGAGGCGATTGCCCCTGCCGCCGTATCGCCATTGATGTTAAACGTCTCACCATTGCGACCTGCACCCAGAGGTGCGATCACCGGGATCATGTCATGCGAGAACAGGTCATGCAGGACCTTCGGGTTCATCTCAGAGGGTGCGCCGACAAAACCCAAAGACGGGTCCGCCTGATCACAGATCATCAGATTGGCGTCCTTGCCCGACAGGCCGACCGCCATGCCACCTTGATCGTTGATCGCTTGCACGATGCGCTTGTTCACGAGGCCGGACAGAACCATCTCGACCACCTCAACCGTGGCCTTGTCTGTTACGCGTTTGCCGTTCACGAACTCGGACTGGATGTTCAACTGGTCCAGCATCGCGTTGATCATGGGCCCACCGCCATGCACGACCACCGGGTTCACGCCGACCTGGCGCATCAGAACCACGTCACGGGCAAAGCTCTCCATCGCTTCATCGCTGCCCATTGCGTGTCCACCCAGCTTGATGACAACGATGGCGTCGTCATAGCGCTGCAAATACGGTAATGCGCTGTTCAGAGTTGCGGCGGTAGCGATCCAGTCCCGGTTCATGTCTCTTGTCTTCATGGCGTGTCCCTTTGGCGCTCCCTGTTAGGCCCTTTGGGCCGGGCTGCCAAGGGGCAAGCTATTCCAGATGTGCGATGATCGAACGCAGGGTGGGGATGCCATCCCCTTTTTCTGAAGAGGTCAAAACGATTTCAGGATAAGCCGCTGGGTGTTTGGACAGCGCGGCCCGCACTTGATCCAGAACCTTCGCACGATCCTTTTCCTTAACCTTGTCGGCCTTGGTCATCACGCATTGAAAGGTGACGGCGCTGGTGTCCAACAGCTTCATGATCTCGTCGTCGACAGGTTTCACCCCATGGCGCGCATCAATCAAAACAAAGGCGCGGCGTAGCGTCTGACGGCCACTGAGATACTGCTTTAGCAGCCGCTGCCACTTCTCAACCACCTTCACAGGCGCGTTGGCATAGCCATAGCCGGGAAGGTCCACCAGATAGAGCTCGGGGCCTTGGGTGAAAAAGTTGATCTCTTGCGTGCGGCCCGGCGTGTTCGACGCGCGCGCCAGCCCTTTGGTGCCCGTCAGCGCATTGATCAGACTGGATTTGCCCACGTTCGAGCGACCTGCAAAGCAAACCTCCAACCTGTCCGGAGCGGGCAAACCGGTCATCGCGACCACGCCTTTGACAAATTCCGACGGTCCCGCGAACAGTTTGCGCCCATGCTCCAACTCAAGAGCGTCGGGATCTTCGGCCAGCGGAAAGGGGAGAGGGGTCATTCTATGTGCACTCCGCCACAAACGTGAACACGACACATGATGCCCCAAACACGATCCCCGGGCATGGTTTGCCCGGGGGTCTTGCTGAGACGCTCATGGTCGGCGCGCCGCCTAAAGGTGGTGGCGGCGCCGCTCATTTATCCCCGGTCTTCGGGCTTCGCTTGAACCCGGATTTGATGTTGCCGAACACATCCGGTTTGTAACCCTGGCTGCGCATAATCAAATATTGCTGGGTAAATGTGATCGTGTTGTTCGCGATCCAGTAGACCACCAGACCACTGGCGAACCCGCCCAGCATGAACATGAAGACCCAAGGCATCCAGGCAAAGATCATCGCCTGAGTCGGATCGGTTGGCGCCGGGTTCAGCTTTTGCTGCAGCCACATCGAAATCCCCAGCAAAAGCGGCAGGATCCCGATAAAGACCAGCGCCATCAGGCTTTCGGGCTGGGGCGCGGCCCAGGGCAACAGGCCGAAGAAGTTGAAGATCGACGTTGGGTCAGGTGCGCTGAGGTCCTGGAACGGGCCAAACCACGGGGCCTGGCGCAGTTCGATCGTGACAAAGATCACCTTATAGAGCGAGAAGAAGATCGGGATCTGCAGCAGGATTGGCAGACACCCGGCGGCGGGGTTCACCTTTTCCTTCTTATACAGCTCCATCATGCCCTGCTGCATCTTCTGGCGGTCGTCGCCAGCGGACTCCTTCAATGCCTCCATCTGAGGCTGAAGCTCTTTCATCTTCGCCATCGAGACATAGGATTTGAACGCCAACGGGAACAGGATCGCCTTGATGATCAAGGTCAGGCCAATGATCGACCAGCCCATATTGCCGATCAGCAGGTTGATATTGTGCAGCAGCCAGAAAATCGGCTTGGTCAGGAAGTAGAACCAACCCCAGTCGATGCTGTCGATGAATTTCTGCACGCCTTCAGCCTGGTATTCGCGGATCGCGTCCCACTCCTTGGCACCGGCAAAAAGCCGTGTCGTCACCTCTTCCGTCGTGCCCGGCGCGACGGTCAGCGTCGGCAGCACAGTTTCGGTTTGATAGATCTTACGTCGGGAATCGTATTTCGCGGCCGCTTTGAATGTAGCGCCTTCGGCCGGGATCAAGGTTGTCATCCAATAGTGATCGGTAAAGCCGACCCAGCCGCCTTCTTTGACCTGGTAAACTTCGGCCTGCGCGCGCTCATTGGGGTCGATGTCGAAATCGCGGACATCACCATAGTCGATCTCATCCAGAACCCCGTCAGCCATGACCATGACGCCTTCATGCAGGATGAAGAAGTTCTTGAGGCCGGGCAGATCGCCATCTTCGCCAATGCCGTGGCGCGCCAGAATGCCGTAGGGGGCCATGCCTACCTCGGCTTCGGTGGCGTTTTCGACCGATTGCGTGACCGAGAACATATAGTTTTCGTCTACCGAGATGGTGCGGCGGAAGGTCAGGCCATTGCCGTTGGCCCAGACAAGCGTGATCGGGCTGTCGACACCCAGAGCGTCGCCCTGTTCCAGCGTCCAGAGCGTGTTGGGTCCCGGTACATCTGTGCCTGTCAGACCCGCGCCCGGGGCCCAGCCGTAAAGCGCGTAATAGGCCGAGTCGGAGCCGACCGGAGACAGCAGCTCTACGATTGGTGCGCCCTCTTCGATCGAGACCTTGTAGTCTTTCAGAAACAGCTCATCGATGCGTCCACCGGACAGCGAAAGGCTGCCTTTCAAACGCGGCGTGTCAATTTCGACGCGGGGGGCTTGCTCTTCCGGCAGTGTTTCTTCCGGCGCGGCTGTGGCCTCGGCCACGGTGTCGCTTGCGCTGGGTGTTTGAACCCCGGTGTCGTCAACGGCGCTGATTTCCGTTTGCTCGGTCGTCGTTGCCGGTTCCGGTGGAGGGAACAGAACGAACCACACGAGGATCACCAGAAAGCTGAGCGCGGTTGCGAGGATGAGATTCTTATTCTGTTCGTCCATCTGGGACAGCCACCTTGAGCAGTGAAAGACACCGGAGGGTTCAACAGAGTGCAGCCCCAAAGGTCAAGTGGAATCGGCCCATATTTGCATGGAAGGTTGGATCTGTCAGACGGATTTTCCGGCTCAGCCGGTTTTCCGTCCGATTTTTGGCGCGTCTTTCATGCGCGCCCGATGGCTTTTGATCCAATCCATGGTCTTTTCGATGGGCATCGGTTTGCCGATGCCAAAGCCCTGGACATGATCACTGCTCAATTGCGCCATCAGAGCATGTTCGCCCGGGGTTTCGACACCTTCGGCCAGTGTTTCAAGGTTCAGACGCTCTGCCATGGTCAGGATGGCACTGACCAATTGTTGCTGTCCTGGGTCCTGGTCTACCTTGGCGACAAAAGATCGGTCAATTTTGATACGGGACACATCAAAGCGTTTGATGGATGCGATGGACGCATGACCGGTGCCAAAGTCATCAAGATCGATACAGCACCCCAAGTTGGCCATACTGGTTACATTGCGTGTAATGACGTCATCGGGCCGCCGCGAGAACACGGTTTCCAGCACTTCGACCACCAGCCTGTCGGGTGTCAGGTCGAATTGGTCCAGTTCCCATTTCAGCCGATCAACCAGGCCGGGGTCGCGCAATTCATCGGACGAGAAGTTTACAGTGACGCGAGGTATAACAAAACCGTCCTGTGCCCAGGTTTGCATGGCTGCAAAGGCATGGTGGCGCATGACTTGCCCCAGCCGCTCCATCAACGCAGCTTGCTCGGCAAAGGGCAGAAATACTTGCGGACCCATAATGCCCTTTTCTGGGTGTTCCCACCGGGCCAGCGCTTCGAATCCTGAAATTTCACCGGTTTCTGTGGAAACCTGAGGCTGAAACCACGGGCGGATCTGTCCATTGTCAAGCGCAGCTTCGAATTCCTTGCGCAGATTGGCCCGCACCAGAGAGCGTCGACGGGTATCTGCAGAATAGGCCCTAATGGTCGAAGGCCCGTTGCGCTGCGCTTCGCTCAACGCAGCATTGGCAGCCTCAACCCATGCCTCTGCTTCGCCGTCGAACAGAGTGGTGTCGAGACAAAACCCGATGGAACACGACAAATACACGCTTGCCCCGTTGATCAATACCGGCTCTTCGATTGTGCTTTGGATGCGCCCGGACATCTGGATACAGGCCTCAAGATCCAGATGTGGCGAAGGCTGCAGCCCGATAAGAAACTTGTTCTGCTGGACCTGCGTGACAAAGTCCTGATTGCGAATGACCGAGTGGATGCGGTCGCCAAACTGTAGCGAGACAAAATCTGCCGCTGTCTGGCCGTGTAGATCCAAAATGTCCTCGTAACCGTCCAGCGCCACAGCGATGCACGCCGCCGAATGCCCGGTCTTGCGCGTTGCTTCGTGAAGCGCCTGCAACTCTTGAAAGAAGACATCATTCGTCACTGCACCACTGGGTTTTGCACCTTTTGCGGTCGTGGTGATAGAGTGTTCTTTCAAAGACCCAAACGCAACAAAAACGCATGGAGCGCCCAATGCGACCAGCAGCAGCGCCATTTCACCGCCAAGCCAGAAAGCTGCCAGGCAGATCGCCGGAACAAAGGCCAGCGCAGGTGGCCCTGTCATAACAGCGCGCAGCGTTTCAACTAGACGTTCAACAGGAACTCGTTTCGGCATTCTTCTCTCGGCCTTCGTCTTTTGCGGGATCGCACAAACCGAAGTTAGAAAGCCAATCTGAGTCAGTCGTTAACGCAGGCGCGGAATTTCTTCTGAATTTTCGTCGTTTTCTTCGGACTTTAACGAAAGGTTTTCGAAATCGAACAGTTTTGGGTCTAACAGATGTGAGGGCCGGGCATTTGTTAACGCTCGGAACATAACTTGACGACGACCGGGGCTGTTCTTTTCCCACTGATCGAGAATCTGTTTGACTTGTTGGCGCTGCAACCCGTCCTGGCTGCCACACAGGTCACATGGGATGATCGGGTAATTCATCGCTTTGGCAAATTTTTCGCAATCAGCCTCGGCCACATGCGCGAGTGGGCGGAAAACAAACAGATCGCCTTCCTCATTCACCAGTTTGGGCGGCATCGTGGCCAGCCGACCTCCGTGAAACAGGTTCATGAAAAAGGTCTCGAGGATGTCATCGCGATGATGCCCCAGGACAACGGTGGTACATCCTTCTTCGCGGGCAATCCTGTACAAGTTGCCGCGACGCAGGCGCGAACACAGCGCGCAATAGGTTCGGCCTTGCGGGACTTTGTCGACAACCACGGAATAGGTGTCTTGATACTCGATCCGGTGTGGCACCTTCATGCGTTGAAGGAAGTCAGGCAGAACCGTCGCTGGAAAGCCGGGCTGTCCCTGATCCAGATTGCAAGCCAAAAGGTCCACCGGCAGCAAACCGCGCCACTTCAACTCGTAGAGCACCGCCAACAGGGTGTAGCTGTCTTTCCCACCAGATAGACAAACCAGCCATTTCGGCGGTTTGGCGCCTTTGTCATGCGCGGACGGTTTTATCATCCCGTACTGCTCGAGCGCCTCGCGCGTCTGGCGCACAATGCGTTTGCGCAGTTTCTTGAACTCGGTGGTCGAGGGCGCGCCCGCAAAGAGCGGGTGGATATCGTCAGCGTTGTCAAACATGGGCTGGGCCTACCGCAGATGGACGTACCGGGCAAGGGCAGGGGTTAGTCGTCTTTGGGAACAGGATCATACCCGTCCCCACCCCAAGGGTGGCAACGACCGATGCGGCGCGCAGCCAGCCATGCGCCCTTGATGGCACCATGTTTTTCCAACGCCTCCAGCGCGTAGGCCGAGCACGTGGGCTGATAGCGGCAATTGAAGCCTACCCAGGGGCTGAAGATCAGGCGATAGGCATGAATGGGCAGAGCCAGAAGGCGTGCAAACAGCGTCACTGGCCGCCCCCATGCAGCTTGCGTAAGGCGTAGCGCAGGTCGTCCTGCAAAGCCTCGAATGGGCGCGCGGCGGTGACCTGAGCACGACCGATCAAAACATAATCCCAGCCGTCTTTGCCGTGGACAGGTAAAACGGCCCGAGCCGCCTCGCGCAGACGACGTTTGGCGCGGTTACGGGCAACGGCATTGCCGACCTTCTTGGAACAGGTGAAACCTACGCGAATGCCTTCGGCTTCGTCTGACGCGCGTTTGCGCGCCTGCACCATCATCGAAGAGGTGCCTTGTCGTTTTGCCCGCGCAGCTTTCAGAAAATCAGAGCGATTTTTCAGAACGGTCAATGATTCAGCAGCGCAAACGGACGCCGCCGGGGGCGTATCCCCGGGCTGGTTCGTACCATCCTCAGGGGCCTCCGGCGGCGTCATGTTCATAACCTGTGAAGTGAGCGGTTTACGCGCTCAGCGACTTGCGGCCACGAGCGCGGCGCGCGTTCAGGATCTTGCGGCCGGCCTTGGTGGCCATGCGCGCGCGGAAACCGTGGCGGCGTTTGCGAACCAGGTTCGAAGGCTGATAGGTGCGTTTCATCGCTCCGTCTCCAATCTATGCGGTCGGGTGCGGCGCGGATTCGCCTGCCCGTGGTGTTCGAAGCCCGTCCTCTACTGACATGCGCAGGGTAAGTCAAACCCTATGGCCGCCGAATTCGCCCGTTTTGCAACAATTCTGTAACCGAAACAGAAAAAAGATTTCAAAATCCCGCTTTGAGACCCGAAACCCTCACATTCTGTGAGATAATCATCAAGGCAACGTGAGGGACCTGTTGTACCGGCATGATGTAACTCATCTTGGGTGCAAGATGAAGCAGACATTGTGGACTGTCAGATGAGCGAAACTACTCAGCCAACCCGCAGCGGGATTGGACGTCATATTCCATTATTGGTGATCCTGGCGGTCGCCTTGGCGGGGTTCTTTACCCTAGGCGATTACCTGTCGTTTGAGACCCTGCGCGACAATCGAGAGGCGCTGTTGGCGTGGCGCGACGCGAATTACTGGGCCATGGCTGCAGCCTTTTTGGGCATCTACATTGTGATCGTCGCCTTTTCTCTGCCCGGGGCAGCCGTTGCATCCATGACCGGGGGGTTCCTGTTCGGCCTGATGTTCGGCACAGTGTTCAACGTTGTGGCGGCCACTATCGGTGCCTCTGCGATATTCTTGGCGGCGCGTTGGGGGCTGGGAGAGACGTTGACCGCCAAGCTGGAGACATCCGAAGGGACCGTCGGCAAGCTGAAAGACGGTCTGCGCGAGAACGAAGTCTCGGTTCTGTTCCTGCTGCGTCTCGTCCCGGTCGTACCGTTCTTTGTCGCCAATCTGGTCCCGGCCCTTGTCGGAGTGAAGTTCCGCAATTTCCTGATCACCACTGCGCTGGGCATTATCCCCGGTGGAATAGTCTATACTTGGATCGGCGTAGGGCTTGGCGGTGTCTTCGACCGCGGAGATACGCCTGATTTGTCGCTTCTGTGGGAACCGTTTGTGATTGGTCCGATTATCGGTTTGTGTGTATTGGCTGCTTTGCCGATCGCCATCAAATATCTGCGCCGACAAAAGGACGTCTGATCCATGAAAGATTTGAAAACAGATATCCTGGTGATCGGAGCCGGGTCAGGAGGGCTGTCTGTTGCTGCCGGTGCCAGCCAGATGGGTGCGGATGTTGTCCTGCTTGAAGGTCACAAGATGGGTGGCGATTGCCTTAACTTTGGCTGTGTCCCGTCTAAAGCTCTGATCGCCAGCGCCAAAGCAGCCTATGGGCAGGCACATTCGGCTCCTTTGGGAATCGCCAGTGTGACGCCTCAGATCGACTATGCCGCGGCGAAGGACCATGTGCATGACGTGATTTCTCAGATCGAGCCTATGGACAGCCAGGAACGGTTCGAAGGGTTCGGCGTTAAGGTGATCCGCGAATATGGCAGCTTTGTCTCCCCGACACAGGTCGAGGCCGGTGATACACGTATCACCGCGCGCCGCATTGTGATTTCCACCGGATCTTCTCCTCTGGTGCCGCCCATGCCCGGCTTGGACCAGGTGCCGTTCTATACCAACGAGGACATATTTGAGCTGCGCGAAAAGCCCGAGCATCTGTTGATCATCGGCGGCGGCCCCATCGGTATGGAGATGGCGCAGGCCCATATTCGCCTTGGCTGCAAAGTGACAGTCATCGAGGGCCAAAAGGCGCTGGGCAAGGATGACCCTGAGGCTGCCGCCATAGTGCTGGACGCGTTGCGCAGCGAAGGCGTGGCTATTGAAGAAAACCAGAAGGTGGCGCAGATCCGTGGCCAAGCTGGGGCGGTGGAAGTTGTTACTGAGAACGGCCAGATCTATGCGGGTTCGCATTTGTTGCTGGCGGTTGGTCGCAAGTCGAATACCGACCGCTTGAACCTCGAAGCGGCTGGAATCGAAACCACACGTACCGGAATCAAGGTAGACGATGCGCTCCGCACGACCAATCGCAAGGTCTATGCGATTGGTGACGTGGCCGGAGGCCTGCAATTCACGCACGTCGCAGGGTATCATGCGGGGATCATAATCCGATCCGCTCTGTTCGGTATGCCGTCCAAGGCGAAAACCGCACATATTCCTTGGGCCACCTATACGGCCCCTGAACTGGCGCAAGTCGGACTGACCGAAGCTCAGGCGCGCGAAACGCATGGGGATGCGGTCGAGATTGCCCGGTTTGACTATCACCACAACGATCGGGCCATCGCCGAGCGAAAGACTACCGGGTTCATCAAGGTCATGGTTGTCAAAGGTCGTCCGGTTGGCGCGACAATCGTTGGGCATCAGGCTGGTGAATTGATCAATCTGTGGTCTTTGGCCTTGGCGAACCGCCTGAAAATGGGGCAGGTTGCGGCGATGGTTTCGCCTTATCCGACGATAGGCGAGCTTAACAAACGCGTAGCGGGTGCCTATTTCTCGCCGAGGCTGTTCGAAAATGAGACGGTAAAACGCGTGGTTAGGTTCGTCCAACGCTGGATACCGTGACCCAATGAAGGAGCGCAAATGAACTCGCTGTCCGGCCGGTTCCTGATACTGACTACGGTCTTCGTCATGTTGGCCGAGATCATGATCTTCGTGCCTTCAATTGCGCGATTCCGCGAAGACTTTCTGCTTAACCGGCTGGAACGGGCCCAAATCGCCTCGCTGGCGCTGCTGGCCGATGACATGCTGGCCGATGACCTCGAAGCGGAACTGCTGGCGAACGCGGGCGTCTTCAACGTCGTGCTCCGCCGGGACGAGGTGCGGCAACTGATGTTGTCGTCGCCAATCCCGGATCAGGTTGCCAACACCTATGACCTGCGCGATGCCAGCCCTTGGGTATTGATCCGCGACGCGACAAGCCGACTGTTCACCCCGGGCAACGAAGTCATTCGCGTCATCGGTGCACCCGTGAAAGATGCCGGCCTGCTGATCGAAGTGACGATGGAAACCGATCCGCTGCGGATGGCGATGACAGATTACGGGTTGCGCATTTTGGGGCTGTCCTTTGTCATCTCGATTATCACCGCCTCACTGTTATTTCTCGCCGTTCGCATCCTTCTTGTACGACCCATCAAAGGGGTGGTCGGGTATATGCAGCGCTATGCCAGCGCGCCCGAAGATGCCCGAGGCATCATTTCTCCCAACTCGAAAGTGTCTGAACTGCGCGAAGCCGAAGAGGCGCTGAAGACCTTGCAAACGGATCTGACACAGGCCCTGAAACAGCGCGAGCGCCTGGCTCAGCTGGGTGGGGCAGTGGCCAAGGTCAGCCACGATCTGCGCAATATCCTGACCTCCGCGCAGCTCTTTACCGACCGAATAGAATCCAGCGACGATCCGCTGGTGGCGCGCCTGGCGCCCAAGTTGGTCAACTCGATCACCCGCGCCGTGTCCTTGTGCGAAAGCACACTCGCCTTTGGTCGTGCCGAAGAACCGGCACCAACCCTGACCATGATCGAGTTGCAAAGTATCACCGGAGATGTGGTTGCCAGTGAACAAATGGCCATCGACGGTACCGAGGTTGAGATCGAGAGCCAAGTGCCGGGTGATCTGGTGGTCCGTGCTGATCCCGAACAGCTCTACCGCGTGATCTTGAACCTGGTCCGCAATGCCCGTCAGGCGTTGGTTGCTTCGAACAAGCCAGGCACAGTTACCATCAGCGCCGTTGAGACTGATAATTGCTGGTGCATCGAAATCAGCGATACAGGTCCGGGGCTGCCACCCAAAGCACAGGAAAACCTGTTTACGGCATTCCAGGGCAGCGTGCGCAAGGGCGGCTCAGGTCTCGGTCTTGCGATCTCGCAGGAACTGGTGCGCGGTCACGGTGGAGAGCTGTTCCTGAAACAGACGGGGTCTGAGGGAACCACCTTCGAAATCAAGCTTCCAAAGAGCGACGGGACTTTTTGAGAAATTTTTGAAGAATCGACTTGCACGTATCAAATCCCGGGTCTACATAGCGCCTCACCAACGTGGACCGATAGCTCAGCTGGATAGAGTACTTGACTACGAATCAAGGGGTCGGGGGTTCGAATCCTCCTCGGTCCGCCACTTCACACTGATTTTAATATAAAAATCTGCCATTCCACAGCTTTACCCGCCTAACCGCCCGCCTATTTGGCTTACGCTTGATCGGCATGTATATCGTGGTACTGCGTGCGGTTCCGGTTGTGACAGAGCAAACCAGCTGCGCTGCAGAAAGAAAAGCAGCCATTCATTCACATTGCAGCAAAAATTGGGGTGCCAAGGTCTGAGTTGCGGACAAAGCCACCATTTGATCAATGACCGCTTTCCAGAAGTGCGCTTCGTTCGCGGGCTTAGCGTATTTGTTGGATCGTTTGAAAGCTGCGGGGGCCGTATCAGCCCATATCCGAAACGCCCGTGAGAAGCCTGTTGAGTCGGTATGGCCGAGTCTTTACGCTTTTCGCGGCGTTGAAGTCCCACGGAAAAACGCCGGATATCCGAAGCGAGCCAACGCCTGCAGTAAGTTGGGACTTGCGTCGTCGCTTATGAATCTTGGAGCGGTAATCTTTAGCTTAACGATCAGTCAGAGTTGCATATCTGATTGCGTTTCTTGAATTCATTCGGAGTCATCCCGGTCCATCGCTTGAAACTCCTGTGAAAACTGGGTTGGTCCAGAAGCCCAACACTTTCACCAATTTCTTTTATCGAAAGTTGGCTGTTTACAAGCAATGTCTTCGCTCGCTTCGCCCGACATTTTTCCAGTTCTGCTTTGAAGCTTGTACCATTGGCTCGGAAGGTGCGTTTCAAACGGTCGGGGCTTTGCGAATACAACTCGGCAAACCAGTTCAGGGTGGCAGGTTGCTTGTCGAGATGCAGTTCAAGCAAATCGCGGGTTTGCTGAAGAAAGTCGTCGGCGCCTGTGACGTTCTCCGGGAGATTCTGGCTTTGCCCACCCCCGGACCGAAGCAGCAACCAGTTCGCTGGAAACTCGATGCGAGCGCCCAAGCGATTGGTCTGGCGTACCGAAATCTCCTTTTTCTGCCAATCAGGTATGCAATCAGGTTTGCAAACCCAGAAATGTAGCTTTTTGGAATCCCAGTCGGGGCCGCAGACGGATCGAACTAGTCGAACCATAAATCCCAGATAATAGCCGTCGACTTGGCCAGGTGGAGAAGATGGCTTGAATGTGCGTTTTGCATCTAACCTGGCGACATGACCGTCGGTCTCGAGATTGTAGGTCGCCATGGACGAAATCCTGCCCACGTCCACAACTAGCGATATCAAAAGGTCACCGAGCGACGCGCTTTGAGTTTCAAGGATCGACAGGTTGGGCAATGTCTTGAGAGCCGCATTCGCACCGACGTCAAACCCCAAATGCGGGTTACTCAATGCCTTCGCGAAATTGTCGATCAGATCGTACCAATGCTGCCCTGCCATGAACGCTTCGCCGCGCTGCACGTCCTTCAGACTGAGGCCGGATGGCTCAAGAAATTTGTCAACTTCAAGGCCATGGCTGAGGGCAAGGGACACAAAAGGTTGCGCCATCGAGCATTCAACAGTTGGGAGTTTCATTTGTCGACCCGAACACTCACAGTTTAATTTTTTCATTCGCATTTTCGAGCATTTTTTTATGCATTTCAACCACAATGCTAATGACAGTCTGAGCGCCACACGCAAAGATACAATCGTGCAGAGCAGTGCATTGCCACGAAGGAACTCCAAAATGTTCAAAAGTTTAACGGTCGCCACTTTTCTTTCAGCGGTCGCAACATATTCATTTGCTCAAGAGGAAAGCTTTCCGATCCTCTTCACCAACGTGCATGTCTTTGACGGCGTGAACGAAGAGCGGATCGAAAATGCCAATGTTCTGGTGGTTGACAACCTGATTGCCGAAGTTTCGACCGAGCCTCTGGCTGTAGCGAATGTCCAGATCATCGACGGCGGTGGGCGCACGTTGATGCCGGGTATGCATGACCAGCACGTGCATCTTACAGTATTCAATCCGCTCAGCGACGGGTTACGCCAGAATATCACGCCCTTTCATCTTGGCGGCGTCGCCACGATCCGGTCCCAGCGCATTCTCATGAACGGGTTCACAACCGTGCGCGACCTTGGAGGACCGGCCAAATCCATCGCCCGCATAATTGACACCGGAATGTTTCCGGGCCCACGTATCTATTCCTCGGAAGCGTTTATCACCCAGACATCCGGCCATGCTGATTTCCGCAAACTAAACGACCGGCATCCCACATTGTCGGGTCAGGGGCCGTCGCATTGGGTCGAAACGGACATGAGCTTTATCGCCGACGGACCTGAGCAAATCCGAATGGCTGTGCGTGAAAACCTGCGTCGCGGGGCAACCCAGATCAAGATCATGGTCAGCGGCGGGGTTACGTCAGAGTTCGATCCGCTGCACTCACTTCAGTATCAGGCTGACGAGATTCAGATGGCGGTCAAAACGGCCGCGCAGTGGGGCACCTATGTCACCTGCCATGTGTTCACCGAACAGGCGATCCGCAACTGCATCGACAATGGTGCCAAGACGATTGAACACATCCCGTTCCTAACCAAGGAGGCTGCCGAGATCATGGTCGAAAAGCAGATCATGTTCGCGACGGCGGTGGCCCCGGTCTACTCGGTGACCACCGAACAAGCGGAAGCCTTTTACACGCCAGCGTCCTTCGTGAAATGGAAAAGTGTGCGGGATGCTGCGGCCAATATGATCGAAGTGATCCAGACGACGCCGGGCATGATTGATCTCTACACACTGGGCACAGACCTTGTGAACAACTGGGATCAGACGCTTGAGCAGGACAAGAAGATGAACGACGAAATCGGATATCTGCACGAAGCGGGTTTCAGCGCATATGACATTCTGCGCATCGCAACGTCGAACGGCGCCCGCATGAACCAACTGACCGGCTTGAACAACCCGTATCAAGACGGCCCCCTCGGCGTGGTCGAGGAAGGTGCCTATGCCGATCTTCTGCTGGTCGATGGCAACCCGCTGGAGGACATCCTGCTGCTGGCCGAGCCGGACGCCAATCTGAAAATCATCATGAAAAACGGCGTGATTTACAAGAATACACTCGATTGAGTGTCGCGCGGGGTGAATTAACCTCGGCACCCCGCGCACCCCGATAGCGGAAGGGAAAGGAAGCCTATGAAATACCTCGGCAAATCTACAATGATGGCGAGCGCACTGGCTCTCACAACAAGCGCGTCTTTTGCACAAGAGGCCACAGGTGACATCCCCCCTGTCACACTCTTCAAGAATGTGATGGTTTTTGATGGAGTGAATGACGGACTCAAGGACGTCGACGTGCTCGTGGTAGGCAACAAGATTCGCAAGATTGACGCTGACATTCCTGAGGGCGGGAAGTGGGAAGTCGATGTGCGCACCGGGGGATCCAAGCGGTTGCCTGATCCAGTCGGCGGCATCGACGGCTACTCCTTCACCGTTCAAACGGAACGCGGCATCGAGACCAAAGAAGTGGATGTGACCGTCATTGACGGAGACGGTCGTACGCTCATGCCTGGGCTTATCGACAGCCATGTGCATGTGAACATGTACAAGAACGGGACTATCCCGGGGCTTCAGGACACCACATGGGAAGAGATTGGCGCACGTGCTGCCGCATTCGCGCAGGAAATGTTGGCGATGGGCTTTACAACGGTTCGCGATATGTGCGGCGCTCATGGTGGGCTGAGAGCGGTTATTGATGAAGGATCACTTCCCGGCCCAAGAATTTATTCCTCCGGCGCATGCCTTAGCCAAACGGGCGGACACGGCGACTGGGGTATCGCTGGTCAGCGCAAGAACGAGAGCAATCTTGAGCGACTGGAGATCACCAGATTGGTGGACGGGCCCGCCGAGGTGCTTCAGGGTGCGAGGAGGAATTTTGCTTTAGGGGCAAACTATCTCAAGATCATGGTCAGCGGTGGCGTGACATCGATCAAGGACCCGATATATCAGTCTGCTTTCACAAACGAAGAGATTTCTGCTGCAGTAGAGGTTGCAGGCGATATGGACTCATACGTCGCTATGCACGTATTTATGGACAGCGACCTGTCCCGTGCGCTCGATCTTGGTGTCAAAGTGGTAGACCACGGCCTGACCATTACCGAACCGACGATGCAGAAGCTGGTCGAAAAAGAGGCGTTCTTTTCGCCCAACCTGACTGCGCTTGCGCCCGAAGCTCTGGAACACCCGATGCATCAGGACCCGACTTTCCCGCCGACGGCGAAGTTTCTGTGGTTGCGGGAAAACAGCAAGCAGCTGATGGATCTTGTAAAAAAATACAAGCCGAAGATGGTGTTCGATTCCGATTACGTGCTTCTCACGGGTGTCCCTTATCGCCAGTCAATGGATTTTACGAAGGCGTTTGTCGCGCGTGAGTTTGGCAACCTCTGGGCATTGCAGATGATGACCTCAAATGGTGGCGAACTGGCGGCGCTGACCGGGCGAGGAAACCCTTACCCTGAAGGCAAGCTTGGTGTGATCGAAGAAGGCGCCTACGCCGACATTCTGATCGTAGACGGGAACCCACTTGAAGACATCTCGGCCATCGGCGCGGTGGACACATGGTTTGATGCGCCGCCACGCGGGCAGGATGTCCCAAGCATTCGAATGATCATGAAAGACGGCGTGATCTACAAGAACACGCTGGAGTGATAAGCAGAGGTTTTTTGTACTCTGCCTATGCCTGCGCCGGATCGCGCCTTTTTTGGCGCGAGCATCCAAACAGTAGCCTGTTTCGTCTCGCCGCAGGCTCAGCATTGAAAGGACGCACAATGAAACATCTTATGCTGGGCGCTCTTCTGGCGGGATACGCCACATTGGTCAATGCAGAAGACAGCCAAAACATGCGCACATTTCTCTTCATCGGCACGTCCAACAGTGCCGCGTGGGAAATGCAGATCGCAAATCCAGGTGATCGCGCAGCTAGCGTCAAAGGTGGAATTGAGGCGCTTGGCGGGGAGCTTCTCAGTTACTACTGGGGCCTCGGAAACGGGAAAACTACATCACCGTTTCGCTACCTGACGATCCCACGTTCATTCAGGCGTTTTACGTCAGCCGTCTTGGGGATGGGCTGCTCGATGACTACCAGATGATCGAACTGATGAGCAGCGCGGACATGGCCGAAGCGTTGTCCCGCGTACCTGAGATCAAAGCGCAGGATGATCTGAAGTAACGGGTCGTGAAAAAGGAGATGAAAGCATGAAAAAGGTTACCAAACTTGCTCTTGCAGCGGTGGTTTTGAGCGGTCCGGTTTTTGCACAAGCACCGCCAAGCGAAGAGGAAATCGCCGCGCGTATCGAGAAACTTGTGGAAATGGCTGATCCCCGCGGGGATGAGGCGAGGCAGGGCGATTTGGCATATCGGGAGCGGTATGTCGACGCCCTAATGATCGATGCGCTTGCGGTCGGCTCGCCCGGGTTCGAGAGTATCGACTTCCTGCTCAAGGATTGGGAGAGCCTTGCCAATCATTACGAGGAGTATGGATACGCTGCGTTCAGCACAACGATATCCAACGGCTCCGAAGGTGCTCTCGCCGTTCTCGAACGGATTGATGTCATGAAGGCGTGGATTGACGAAAACTCTGACCGTTTCACGCTGGCGACGACAGTTCAGGATTTGATTGATGCCAAGGAGGCAGGCGTTGTTGCTGTGATGCTGAACTCGCAAAGCATGGATATGCTCGACGAGGATATCGCGAACGTTCAGCGCTATTGGGATCTCGGAATCCGCCAGATGAATTTTTCGTACAATCAAACCGGCCCCTATTCTGCTGGTATGGTCGACAATGACCCCTTGGCGAGTGACATGGGCGTTACCGAGCTGGGCGCAGCTGTGGTCGCCGAGATGAACCGTGTTGGCATGATCGTCGATTGCTCACACTCTTCATGGGAAACTTGCATAGAAGCAGCAGAGCTTACCACCAAGCCGATGATGATTTCGCATAGCAACTCGTACGCGTTGTACGAGAACCTTCGAAATGTATCGGATGAAGCAATCCGAGCCGTCGCTGCTACCGGTGGCGTTGTATGCGTGAATTTCCTTGGTGGCTTTCTGAATGGGCAAGTTCAGGCTACGCCGGAGGCCATTGCCAAGCATATCAACTACATCGGTCAACTTGTCGGAAAACAGGCAACCTGCTTCGGCGTCGATTATGTCGAGAACTATGCCGTCGCACTTGGTCCAATTATTGGGAATCCCGAAAAGTACCCGCCGGAACAGGGATATGGTCTGCCAACTCAGATGGCCCCGCCCGCCGACGCATGGGCGGTTTCCCGAGTTCTGGAGGAACAGCACGGTTGGAGCGAGAGCGAAATCCGCGGATTGATGGGTGGCAATCTGATGCGCCTTTATGAAGCGAATTGGGGAGAGTAGGTCGCTTTGAAAATATGCCGCGCACGGGCCGGTTGATTCGTGAATGACCCGCTGCCGCCCTAAACGAAGGACGAGTATGACCAAGAAGCACATCAAAATAGTTGCTTTCTTATTTGCCGGTGCCATCGCTTCGGGAGCGTCAGCCCAGGAAAACAGCACGGTACGGCAGTTGGAGGCGGCTGCCACCGCATCGCTTGGGGGGCCAGCGTCGGCTCAGGCGCAATTAGAGCAGGACAGGCTCCGGCGTCTTGAGAATTCCAGATTGCCGGGGCTGGATCGGTTTTTCGATCCCCTCGAACAGTCGCGCGAGGCTTTTGCCAAACGCACTGGGTTGAATTTGTCCTTCGACTACCAAGCGCTCTACCAGAAGTCTTCAGACAGCCTGAGTGGCACCGACGAGGCCGCTTCGGGGCAGGCGCGGATCATTGGCAACTGGGAATTGCTGAATCGTGGGACCGACAATGCAGGCAGTTTCGTCTTTATCCTCGAAAACCGTCATCGTTTGGGCACGGATATCGCGCCGGGCAGTCTCGTGGGCGAAATTGGGTATCTCGGTGTCACGGCAACGACATTCAGCGACACGGACTCTACACTGTCGGTCGCGTATTGGTCGCAGGCCCTGTCCGGGATCAACGGAGGCTTCGTGGCCGGTCGCATTGACCCCGGCGACTATTCCGATATCCTTGGCTACGTAAACCCGCGCACGACTTTTTCGAATTTTTCAATTCTGTTCAGTCCAGTCCTTCCCATTCCCGATCCTGGCTTTGGCGTTGCTGGCGGAGGTTACTTTACAGATCAGATCTATGCGCTTGGCTTGGTCAGCGATGCCAATGGATCATTGACGGATGTAGACTGGTTTCCCGGCGGTTCGGAGTTTTTCACCTACGGTGAGATCGGCTGGACGCCTGCCAGAGACCAGCGATACCTCACCAATGTTCATCTCGGTGTATTCCATGTGGATGACAGAGATGACGCTGGTGTGCCCAGCAGTCACGGAGCGATGCTGTCAGGCAATGTGACCCTTGACGAAAGCATTATGCTGTTCGGTCGCCTTGGCTGGTCCGACGGCGATGCCCCGATTGCCAGACGTGCGGTCAACGCCGGGGTCATGTGGCGCCCCGGGTTTTATGACGACTTGATCGGGTTTGGCGTGACGGTCGCCGACCCATCCGATCAAAACCTTGACACGCAAACCACCGTCGAAGCGTTTTATCGCTTAGATATTTCCGACAACCTCGCGCTTACGGCAGATGTCCAGTATCTGAACAATCCCGGCTTCACCGATGATGATCCTCTGGTGTTCGGGCTGAGGTTGAGATTCAACTTATAAGACAGAAAAAACACGAAACCTCATCCTCATACTTGGTATTCTGTAGGCCAGCTTCCGCTGATTAACCCGCCCGTCAAGTCAATGCAGAGTTGCAGGCTAATTATGATTGGAAGGCTTCTCTGACAAAGTTGAAAACTCCGTTTTCGAGAAGCTTGTCACAGTTTTAGCAACACAGGTTCGCGTTGAAAGCCGAATGTAGCGTAACTCCCTTTCGAAACCCGGTGCTCAAAACCACAACCGTAGCCCGAGTTCAGTGAGAGAGAGGGCAAAGCAGACGTTCGCAACCTATCCTCCAGCGGCAAGTTTGGGCTCGGAGCCGCCTTGCGGCGATGCAGCGGTGCGAGCTTCGACCCGCTCCCGAAAGCAGACATTGCAAATTTTGATTTGATCTGGCGATTTCATCGGTCTGTCACAAATCGCCGACATTCGGCTTTCTAAAGCTGTCTTTCGTGCAATTCGGGCTGACCGACGGCTGCGAGTCCAACCTGTACCCTGGATTTTATTGCTGCATGCGCTTGCAGCAGTAACGACACTGCAACTGCCGAATACCTTGTGCGGCCAAGCAGCGGAAAAAACTGTCATTCATGCAAATAGCAGCGATGCTCGCGGCGGCGGCTCACAGTTCGCTCAACAAAACCGTCCTTCACTTCATCCGCAACAGCTATCGCCTAGCTGAATTGGTGGACACGGGACCGTGGCATATGAACAGTAAACACAACAGTCGCCTTCCAACGGATTCAAAACTGTTTTGCACGACTTGCATTCATAGAACCACTGGCAAGCATCCGTTGGCATTTGCTCGGTTTCACTGTGGCCGCACTTCGGGCAAATCAGGGTGCTTTCTAGGACTACAGTTTGTTTTGTCATAGTCTCACATCTGCATGATCAGGTAATCGTTAATCCATGCCTCGTTAAACACAACGACCCAACCCACGCCGGTGATTGGAGTCGTTCCTGCAAGCCACCATTTCAACGTCGGCAAGGAACCGCGCCGATAAGATACCATCCATGATATCACGACGAACGCCGTTGACATCGTCAGCACATAGTAACTCGCTGCGGCAACCTTCCCAAAGATTGCCAACCAACTGCCACCCAGCCCCAGTAACATCATCGTCATGGGCAAAACGCAGCAAGTCGCGACGCCAAGCGCTGATAGCGATCCCAAATAGCTGAGGCTAAGGTACTTCTGCATTCTGTTTCCCTGATGGACTACGTCGCGCGGAGTTGTAGAGACAACAACCTCTCGTTTAACTTCTGTAGCCACTACAGGATCAAGACAGGAAATCTCACATGTTTGCGATTGGGGAGGCATCCCGGCAAAGCGGTGTCGGAATTGATACTATCCGCTACTACGAACGCGAAGGGATCGTGCCGAAACCAGAAAGGGCATCGAATAATCGACGCATGTACTCCGCGCACGATGTTGGACGGCTTCGTTTTCTAAGGAAGTGCCGAGACATGGGTTTTTCGCTTGCCGATGCAAAGGTGCTTCTCAACCTATCCGAAGGTGATAGCGAGGATTGCCAATCCGTTAAGGAACTGGCCGAGCTTCATATCTCCAATGTGCGTATGAAGATAATCGAACTTAAGCGATTGGAGGCCGCCCTGAATGAACTTACGGCCAACTGTAACATCGGGAACGTTTCTTGCCCGATGCTTGCGCAGATACGGACCTACTAATGGCACTTTGAGGCTCGCAGTCGCCCTATGCCAACGCAGCATGACCCAAGATTCGGGCCGCGCAGAATCTACCGTTCGTTAGAGAGGTCAACTCGTTGATTTAGCAATGTTTCAATCACTCAATGAACATTTGTGCCTTGCCGCGGTGTTCTTGAAGCACGCGGCGATTTCGGACAGTGAGCCCTACCTGCCGTGCCTGAGCAATCAATTTGCTGCATACGCATTCGGCAGGTTTTATCGGAAGCCGACCTCTGATTTCCGAACCACAGAGCAATGGTTCTGCTTATCTTTGTCCCAAATTGGGCTGGGCAGACTTAGATCTTCTGTTGCTTTCCGTTGTATCAAGGCTTGTATCGTGTGTACTCGAAGTCCATATACACAAGGCTTACGTTTTTCTTTTTCGACCTGCTGTCT
>NZ_WQAG01000013.1:0-140918 GCF_013031565.1 Ruegeria sp. HKCCD7255
TCAAAAGGGGATCCGAAATGACAGACCCAACACCCGCAATTCCAACGCATGAAGACTAACACATTGACGACCGGCAGCGGTATGAGCACCGAAGAAGGTTGCATGGGAAAGATTATGGACGGACCCTCGGAGGAAGGACTGGCCCTGAACGGAATGTGCTTGTCTTTTACCCCCCAAACGCAACATTTGAAGGGATTGAGGCGAATGACGGGGCGCTGACCAAATCGGGCCTTGCATCCAACGTTACGAGCCTATGTCATACCGCCATTGCGACTGGATGGTTTGATCAGAGGTTTACGTGTCTCAAGGCTTGGAAAAATCTACTGAAGAACAGCCCGCGCAATCTTCCCCGAAAGTGACCCGAACGCTTGGGCCCTGGACCTGCACCGCACTTGTGGTCGGCAATATCATCGGTTCGGGCTTTTTCCTGGCACCCGCCGCCCTGGCCCCGTTTGGAGCGGTCGCGATCATCGGCTGGATCGTGATGTCCATCGGCGCCTTGTGTCTGAGCCTGGTGTTTGCTCGCCTCAGTCGGGTCGCGCCGGAAACCGGTGGCCCCTATGCCTATACCCGCCTGGGGTTTGGGGATTTTGCCGGGTTTCTTGTTGCCTGGGGATATTGGATCGCGGTTTGGGTGGCGCTTCCGGCGATTGCCTTGGGAGCCACGGATTATCTGCTGTATTTCGTGCCGGGCCTGAGCGATCTGCCGGGTGGCGGCACCACCGTAGCTTTGGCAATGATGATCGGGGTTGGACTTTTGAATCTCAGAGGCGCTGAAACCGTCGGAGTGTTCCAGCTTGTCATCGTCTGCATCAAGATGATCCCGTTTCTGGCTGTCTCATTTGTGGGGCTGTTCTGGATGGACTGGGGGCATTTTACTCCGATCAACCCGACGCCGCATTCCTTTCTATTGGCCCTTGCAGGCACTGCGCCGTTCATCATGTTTGCTTTCACCGGTGTGGAATCCGCCACCGTACCCGCGGGCGATGTCAAAGACCCCAACCGCACAATCGCCTTTGCCACCGTCGTTGGAACGCTTTTGGCCGCACTGGTCTATACATTCGGCACGCTCACGGTTATGGGCGTCATGGATGCGGACGCGCTTGCGCAGTCTACGGCTCCTTTCTCGGATGCGGCCAGCCTGATTTGGGGTGATTGGGCGGGATATGTCATCGCCGTCGCCGCCGTGTTGTCATCCGTGGCGGCGCTCAATGGCTGGACATTGCTTATGGCGCAGGTGCCGCTTGCGGCTGCGCGCCACGGGTTATTCCCCGCATGGTTTTCTAAGCTGAACAAGAACGGTGTCCCGGCAAAGGGGATCGTGATTTCAATGGCGCTTTCCGTTGCGATCCTGCTGTTCAAATCCTTTGCGTCCAGCTCTTTGCTGGGGCTGTATGAATATCTGATCGACCTGTCGATTGTGACAGACATGGTGAGCTATTTGTTCTGCTGCTGCGTCGAGGGCCTGATCCTGATCTCGCTGGGCCGCCGTATCGGTTTCCTCAACCCGTGGACCTATCTGCCCGTCGCTGGCATCGCCTTTGTGTTTTCGCTGCTGACCATCTATGGCGCGGGGGCCGAAGCCGCGATGTGGAGCTTTTTGCTGCTTCTTGCTGGAATTCCGATTTTTGTGCTGAATCGGATCCTTCAAGCGGCTCGGCAGGACTAAGCGGATGAACGGGAATGCCAGAACGCCCTCTGAGCGCATCGAAACGCTGTCCCGTGCTGCCAAACCCGCCCTGTTCGAAGCTGCGATAGATCCACAGCTTTTGACGGTTCTGATGCTGGCCAATCTGATGAGCCCGACGCTCTGGCAGCTTAGGGACAAAGTGCTTGCCCGGGCCCACGCAAAATACCCCAACGAAGACCATCTGAGGCAAGCCCATATCACTCTTGAGATGCTGGCCTATGTGAACCAGCATTTCACCCATGACTATCCCATGAACACCGCGCAAAAGGTCGGCCTGGCCGAAATGTCGGATATTCGCCAACGTCTGGGGGCCGCAGGTGTGGACGACGCGCTGGATTTGATCCGGCAGCATTTCCATCACCGCGATGAACAAGGGCTGCTGACGCCGGCTCTGGATATCTTTCCGGTGCTGAATCAGGAAAAGTTCCCGATCTTCAACTATTCGACCATCGACGGCCTGCGTGCCATGCGCCGTCTTTTGGGGCATAAGAAACACAAGCCTATGGGTGTGACCATCTGCGCGGATGAGGCGACGCTGACAGCGACATTGGCCAATATCCTGCACGGTATATCTTTCGCAGACATCTTTTTGCTCGCCACGCCCGCCCATTACACGACCTTCCTGCGCAAGGACGGTGAAAGGTTCTGGTGCAATGGCAAGCCCGAGTACTTTGACAAGCACACGTGGGACAAGACCTGCGCCACGCCTGGGTCTCCGGGGCCGCAAGCTGCCTTTGCCGCACGGCTTCCGTTTCTGGATCGGCTTATCTCACCGCTGGGCACGTTGCGGATCGCGACCGGTGAAAGCTCAATTCCTAAACCCGCGCTTGATAGGTTTCTGGACGAAAGCCGCGCCTTTTTTGGCTGTACCCTGGACCCGCTTAAGCAGGCCGTAAATTCAGGCATCACATTTCAGACGCCAAGCATCGATGCATCAGACCTGCGGGCTCTGGACCAATTGTCGGGGGGGGATCACGCGCGTCAGGTGATTTCCGATCTGGCCAAGGCTCAACCGATGTCGGTATTCGATCAGGCCTTGTACTGTATCCGCGATCTGGATGTCCCCTACCCCGGAGCCTATCTGGCCGCGGCTTTGCACGGGACCAAACTTCGGGGCGCTGCGGCTCGGGTCGCGTCTTGGGCGGATGCCTGCGCAGTGGTTGATACGATTGCGGGTACCGAGCCAGTGCTGGGCGCCCGTGACAGGCTTGCGCTGCCTGATGAGGTATTGTTGTTTCAGACCGGCGACGATGTGGACAAGGGGCTGTTGCTGTTCTCATTGCTCTTGGCCAGCGCAGCCTTTGACGAAACGAACAAAGCATCCGCGCAGCTTCGAATTACCGAGCACGCGACCTACTGCACTTTTCAGGGTCGAACCATTGATCTTCGCACCCTAACGCCGGTGGCCACGCCAACGGGTCGGGACCGGTTGGTTCTGACCCAAGCCAGCCTGAACGCGTAAAAGAATAATCGTCGGTCTGATCCGTTTGGGGGCTGGCGATCCGGCCCAATACCCACTATCGCCAAAGCCAGAGATCCTTGTGATCGGGACTAATTTTCATGGAGATTTCCAACGTGACCATCACCCGTATTGAAACCGGCCAGCGCATGAGCAAGATCGTGAAACATAATGGCGTTGCCTATCTGTGTGGTCAGGTCTCGGATGCCGAGACCGCAGCGGATCAGACCCGCGATATTTTGGCCAAGGTCGAGGATCTTCTGGCTCAGGCAGGCAGCGACAAGACGCGCATCCTGCAATGCGTGATCTGGCTGTCGGATATGGCCGATTTCGCCGAAATGAACCAGGTTTGGGATGAATGGATGCCGCAAGGCCGCGCCCCGGCCCGCGCCTGTGGCGAAGCCAAACTTGCACGCGATGTGCTGAAGGTTGAGATTATCGTTACCGCCGCCTGCGACTGACAAGGGCGGCATTAAGGCACCCGACCAGGGCCCGGATCCCGCGCGGCTCCGGGCTTTTTCTACCAGATCGGCGGTTACAGACCCGTCATCTCGCTTTGATAGCCGAACAGGGCCGGCAACCCGCCCGTATGCACCATCACCACCTTTTGCCCCGGACGGATCTGCCCGCTTTCCACCAGATCCAGCAGCCCGGCAAAGGTCTTGGCTGTATAGACCGGGTCGAGGAATATCCCTTCGGTCCGCGCCATGCGTTCAAGTGCCGCCTGTGTCTTGTCGCTCAGCTTGCCATAACCCGGCGCGAGCGCGCGATCCCAGATCTCGATCCGCGCTTGCAACGGTTCGGGATCAATCCCAAGCAAATCCGCCAGCTTTTCCAGCACGGTGCGCATCCGTGCTGTTTGTTGTTCCGCATCACGACGCACACAAACGCCAAACACCTTGGCTGGGACGCCCGAGACCGCAATCCCAGTCAAAAGACCCCCATGGGTGGCCCCGCTGCCCGAGGCCACAACAGTCACATCAAAATCCGGCATCTGGGCGCAGATCTCTTGCCCGGCCACCACATATCCCAAGGCCCCCAGCGGCGGGTGGTTCAGGCCCAGATGAATGACGTAAGGGGTACGCCCCTCGGCCCGCAACGCATCAGCGCGCGCGTGCAGGGCCGCATCAGCCCCCGCCTCATCTTCGCCTTCGGGATAACTCATGTGTTCAGCGCCCAAGAGCTTGGCCAGCAACACGTTGCCCGAACTGTAATACTCCGCACCCATATCCGGCACCCGCTCTTCCAGCTGAAGCACCGATTGCATACCCAGACGGGCGGCAGCAGCGGCAGCCGAACGAACATAGTTCGACTGCACCGCGCCGGTGATCAGGATGGTATCCGCGCCTTTCTGTTGCGCGTCGCCAAAATAGAACTCCAGCTGCCGGGTCTTGTTACCACCAAAGCCAAGCCCGTTCAGATCGTCGCGTTTCAGCCACAGATCAATCCCCAGCTCAGCCGATAGCCTGTCCAGCCGCTCCAGCGGCGTGACCCCCGACATCAGCCGCGCCCGTGGGAATTGCGCAAGAAGGTCTGTCTCTGTCATCGTCATTTCCCCAAATTAGGCCATCACATAGGCGCGTTGAAAGAGCAGAGCGCAAGCCAGCACGGAAATGATCCGTATGGTCACACTCACCAGGCGCTGCGGCAGATAAGGGCCCACCACGCGACCCATCAAGCTGCCGAACACCGTGGCGGCAACAAAGGCCCAAAGCTGCGGACCCAGAGGCAGTGTTGACGTCCCGTGCAGCAAGAACGCCACCCCGTAGGCAACCAGCGCAATGGGTTGCACCAGGCGCGCAACCTCGCGCCCCGCATGGCCCTTTGCCATCAACCCAAGCACCATAAGTGGCCCCGGCATCGCGGCCCACACCGTGGCCAGTCCGGATAGGCCCGACATGGCCATGAACCCCACAGGCCCGGTCGCGCGGCGCAGGGGCACCAAAGATGTTGCCAGCCCGATCAACAACAAACATCCCGTGAGGGCCAGAACAAAAGGCTCGCTCAGCAGCGGGTAGATGATCAACCCGATCCCTACCCCAATCAGACAGCCCAGAATGGCGATCAGAATGCTGCGTCGTTCGGCATTCACCACGCGTGGGTCAGTGGCCACCGCCGACACTATGGTGTTGAGCAGCAGCAGAACGGGCACCGCGGTTGATGTGCCCAGCAGGATCATCATTGGCGGCCCGGCCAGAATGCTGAACCCGATGCCGATCCCCACCTGCACCACGGCGCCCAGACAGATGGCAAGGATCAGAAGGGTAAGATCGACGGGCACATTACTCTCTTGCGGTTTTCTCTGCGGATCGCGCAGCAGACCCTAGACGCAGTCTTGACCTCAGGTCCATGCCCTTTCTCACCCGTCGCGGCACAGGCCCAAACGATAGCTAGAACCGCATCGGTGAGAACGCCGCCATGTCGGTGTTGGGGTGACGATCTGACATAAGGTCTGCCACAAGCTCAGCTGTTTTGGGCGCCATCATCAGCCCATAATGAGAATGCCCAAAGGCCGTGAACAGCCCCTTGATCCCTTCAATCGGACCGATTGCAGGCAAACTGTCGGGAAAGGACGGGCGACGTCCCATCCAGAACCGCACCTGACTGGTATCTAGATCAGGCACCATGGATTTCGCCTGATCGATCAGCATCTTCTGCTTTTTGGGATCGGCCGGCGCATCGATGCTGCCAAATTCGGCTGTCCCAGCCACACGCAACCCACCTTCCATGGAACTGGCCACCACTTTTGCGTCCACGTCCATGATCGAATTGTTCAAGGTGGCCTCGGGGTTCGAAAACTCGACGTGATAGCCGCGTTCGGCCACCAGCGGCACGGAAAGGCCCAAAGGTTTTAAAAGATCAGCCGACCAAACGCCCGCTGCCAATATCACCTGCTGGGACTTCAACGTCTTGTCCTTGGTGACAACCTGCCAACCGCCCTGCTCTAGTCGTGCCAGTTTGGTGACCTCGGCACGCAGGAACTCGGCCCCTTGCGCGCGGGCTTTGTCGGCCAAAACCGCCCCCAAACGACCGGGTGAAAGGGCCCGCGCCTGGCCCTTGATCACGATCGCCGCCTTGAATTCATCGGACAGAGCCGGTTCCATCCGGCGCAGCTCGGCCCCTTCGATCAGTTCCAGATCGCCACCTTTTTCGCGACGTACGCGATAGCCGAAATCATCCAGACTGGCCTGATCCGCGCGCCGGAACGCATGCAGGTAATAGCTGTCTGCGATCAGCCCCTCATGCCCCGTCCCCTGTAAATGACGCCGATACAGGTCAATCGACGGGCGGCACAAAACCTCCATACCGTCCGAAATCTTTCGCACGCTTTGTTCGCCCGAGATGCTGAGAAAGCGCAGCCCCCAGGGGATCATCTTGGGCCAAAACCCGGCCCTTACCGAAAGCGCGCTTTTGGGGTTCAGCAAAAGTTGCGGAAGTTGCTTCCAGATCCCTGGAACTGCCTGCGGGATAATCGACCAGGGCGATACCACACCGGCATTCCCGAAAGAGGTCTCCTGTCCGGGCTCACCCCGGTCGACAAGCCGGACAGGAATTCCGCGGTCTTGCAGGGACAATGCGCAACAAATGCCGACGATCCCTGCGCCGATAACTGTGACCTGTTCAGCCATCCTTTCAGGCCGGTGACTGACTGCGGCTGCGGCCAATCAACTGGGTGATGATCACGGGTGAGGCCACAGCCAGCGCAACCAGATCAGCCGCCAGGCTGGGCGCGACAAAGATCACACCGGCGATGGCCATCAGGATCCGTGATGCCAGGTTCAGTGGTTTCAACCAATAGCCCACAACCGCCGCCGACAGGGCGATGACGCCTGCGATACAGCTGGTGGCGGTATAGGTGAACTCCCACAGATCAAAGCCTGTCGACGACACAAACAGCAGCACCGGCGCATAGACAAAGGCCATTGGCGCTATCACCTTGCCCAAGCCCAGGGTAAAGGCCGACAAACCAGTTCGGAACGGGTTCGAGTTTGCGATGGCTGCCGCCGCATAGGCCGAAGTACAGACTGGTGGCGTAATCTCGGACACCACGCCGTAATAGAGCACGAACAGATGAGACGCGATGGGCGGTACACCCAGCTGCGCCAGCGCAGGCTGCGCGACCGAGACCAGCATGATGTAAAGCGCCGTGGTCGGGATGCCCGCCCCCATCAGGATGCAGACGATGGCAATGAAGACCAGCGAGATGAACAGCTGCAAGTCTTCCAGCGCAAACAGCTGGAAACTGCCAAACGAGATCATGTTATAGACATCTGCCGCCAGATTGCCCGCGCCTTGGGTCACCATGAACCCGATGCGGAAACCGATACCGGTTGTGTTGATCACACCCACCACGATGCCGACCGCAGCAGCAGCCGCACCTACAGCCAGCGAATATTTTACGCCCAGTTCGACCGCCTGTAGCATCTCAGGCACTTCGATGCGTTTCTGTGGGTTAAAAGTGGCGATCACCGACAAGCCGCACAGGATGGCCGTCATGGTCAGATCAAACCCGCCATCGGAAAACTTCCACAGCACAAAGGCCAGGAACGCAGCAGCATAGATCAGTGTCGGCGGTTGCTTGACCCGCGACATGCCCGCGATGACAGCCAGCGAAATGCCGCAAAAGGCCGACATGAACGGCGTATATCCCGTAAACAGCACCACAAGAAGCCCGATCAGCGGCACGATATTGGCCCAACCTTCGGCCCAAACGGCCTTGAGCTGCGGCAGTTGTTCCTTGGCCAGACCTTGCAGGTTCAGCTTGCGCGCCATCAGGTGCACAACGGCAAAGACGCCGACATAGTGCAGGATCGCAGGGAAAATCGCGGCGATCACGATGGTGGTATAGGGCACCTCAAGAAACTCGGCCATGATGAAGGCCGCGGCCCCCATGATGGGCGGCGTGATCTGCCCGCCTGCCGATGACGCGGCTTCGACCCCGCCTGCAAAATGGCCGGGGTATCCAAGGCGCTTCATGTTGGGGATCGTCAACGCACCGGTCGAAACGGTGTTCGCCACCGAAGAACCAGAGATCGTGCCGAAGAAGGCCGAGGATACCACCGACACTTTTGCCGGACCGCCGGTATAGCGACCCGCCAAAATCGTTGCATTGTCGATGAACAATTGCCCCAAACCGGTGCGCTGTGCGATCACGCCAAACAGGACAAAGTGGAACACGATGGTCGAAACCACCCAAAGCGTGACGCCATAGATCCCCTCTTGCGGGAAATACATCGACGACACGAAGGTTTTGAAGTTCACACCGGGATGTTGCAACAACCCCGGGAAATACGGCCCCAGCAAGGCGTATGAAATAAAGACACAGATGATCAGCGGCAGCACCCATCCCAGCGTGCGGCGCGCAATGTCCAGCACCAGCAGGATGATGATGACGCCCAGGATCACATCATAGGTGTTCGGATTACCCATGCGGAAGGTCTGTTCCTCGATCCCGAGGAACGGAATGCCGCGCCAGGCAACACCCACATACAGAGCGGCGATGATGCCAACCCCCATGAAGACAAGATCATAAAGAGGAATATTGCCGATCCGGAACCGGCTGACCTTGAGAGCATAGAGGTTTTTTGACCCGATGATCGGGATCGTCGCATAGACCAGGATGAACAGCAGGGCCAGATAGATGCCCATATGCCAGTGATCGGCTGGAAGGCCAAACCCGGCGGTAAAGAATTCGTAAGCTGCGAAAATCAGGGCAACAACGCGCAACACCATTCCGGTTGTTGGGCTCACCTGACGAACCGCTGCGCCTTCGTCGAACTGTTCTTCGATGGCCGCAAGCTCTTCGGCGGTCAATTCGTGGTCATCAAGCTGCTGATTGTCGGTCATTGCGGCCCCCTGCCTTCGCATAGATCGGCTATGCGGTGCCCCGAGGATGGGGCACCGGCGATTTCATTGCGATGTGATGTGGTTACTGAAGAAGCCCGGCTTCTTTATAGAACTTCTCGGCACCCGGATGCAGCGGAACACCCAGCGCGGCAACACCGTCCAGCGCCGTGTCAGGCGTGATCTGCTTGCCTTTGGCGTGGCCGTTGTCCAGCAGCTTGCGGGTGTTGTCGTTCCACAATGCCTTGGTCAGTTGATAGACCAGATCGTCGGACAGCTCTGACGAGACAACAAGCATCGCGCTGACCGCAGGGGTTTTGGTTTCTGTATCGATGCCTTCATAGACACCACCAGGAATGGCCGACGGGATATAGGCCGGGATGATCTCGTTGATCTTGGCCAGATCTTCGTCGCTGAACGAATGCAGGTTCATACCTTTGGTCGAGGACAGCTGCACCATCGCGGCAACAGGCCAGCCCGCTGCATAGAAATAGGCGTCCAGCTGACCATCGGCCAAACGCTCGGCGCTCTGGCTGTTGTTCAACTCGGCCTCATCCATGTTGTCGCGGGTCACACCCCAGGCTTCCAGCATTTGCAGAACGGCAACCTGCGTGCCCGATCCGGCCTGCGCGATACCGACGCGCTTGCCTTCCAGATCGCTCAGATCCCCGATGGTTTCGCCCGCAGGCAGCACCAGGTGAAGATCTTCGGGGAACAGGTTGGCGACGATCCGCAGGTTGGGGTGCGGCTTGCCTTCGAACTTACCCTCACCCAGATACATCGAGCGGGTCACGTCAGCAGCCGCCAGACCGGCCTCAAGCTCACCGTTTTGGACAGCAGCATTGTTAAAGACCGACGCGGTGGTCGATTGCGCAATCGCGATCAGACCCGGAACACCACATTGGCCACCTTCTTCACACGGACGCGAACCCGGAGGGGCCGAGATGCCGTTTGCGATGGTGCCACCGATGGGGAAGTAGGTTCCACCAGCACCGCCGGTGCCGATACGGAAAAAGGTCGGGTCCTGCGCCAAAGCCGGTGCAGCAAAGGCTGCCGCCAGGGCCAGGCCGGTCAAGCTTTTCATAAAACTCATCATGTTCTCCAGTGTTGGTTCGTCGGATTCGGTTTGCCCGAACTTCGATTTTGATGAGCCTAAAGAGAATTCGCATAAATACAAATTTGTTATATTTCATAAAACTAAAGTATAGCTTATATATTTCTACATGAACCTGACGCAGCTCACCGTGTTTCGCGAAGTGATGGAAACCGGCTCCATTTCGCAAACCGCGAAGAAATTGAACCGCACCCAACCCGCCATCAGTTTGGCCCTGAAAACACTTGAGAAAAACCTGGGCCTAACTTTGTTCGAACGCAAAGGGCGCAGATTGGTCCCGGTGCCCGAGGCGCATTACCTGCTGGCAGAAACCACCGGCATTCTGGATCGCCTATCGGTCATTTCGAATACCATGGAAGGTTTGATCAAGGGCCATTCCGGCAGTCTCAACATCGCCACCATGCCCGGCCCTTCGACCTTTCTCTTCCCTCATTTCATCAGCAAGTCGCTGGGAGAGAACCCCGACATCCGAATCACGCTGTCGACGCGCAGTTCTCTGCAGATCATGGAATTGGCCGGCACCCAGAATATCGATTTCGGCTTTGCCGATTTCGAACATTCGTCGGGAAAAGAGCCGCAATACTCCGCCGAACTGATCCGAGCAAACTGCTTTTGCGCGGTCGACCGCGATCACCCGCTAGCGACGCGCAGCAGTGTCGCAATCTCAGATCTTGATGGCGTACCCATTGGCGGACTGCACGCGACACACCCGTTCCAAACCAGAATCCAGAACGCGTTTCAAGAAAGCGGCGTCGATTACAATCTGACTGTGAACTGCCAGTATTTTCTACCGCTGATCCCCTTTGTCAGCTCGGGCCAATGCTGTTCTATCGTCGACCCCCTAACCGTCGCGACAGAGCGCGAGTTGAATGCATCCAAAGGCAAAGTGGTGTTTGTGCCGCTGAAAAGCCCGCTGCAATATGAGTACGCCATCCTGGAACCAAACCACCGCCCCCCATCACAGCTGGCCTTGAAGATCAAAGCCGGATGGATGGCTGAAGTTCTGAACAAGCTGACGGAATTGGATGCGGAACCAAGCGTCAAAAAGATTGGTGCAAACGACAGTAACTGACATCGCCAACGATCCGAACGGCTTACTTGTTTGGGTAGTGATTACGGCTCTGATGCAAAGATTTGGCTGTTGATGCGCTAGTGTTTAGCGGGTGGATGGCCTTTCCCCAGCACCACGACATCTGGCTTTCGGGTGTTTCCTGAGTTCGCACGATAGTAGCATCTAGCAAAACGCTGACTTTGATCGGTCAATAGTTTGCGACACACCCCGCGAACCACACCGCCTAATACAAATCAATTGGTCCAGAGCTTAAATCAGCCCGGTGGATGAGGTGTCAGACAGAAAAGAAATCGCGTTCTCAGTGTTGGTGTCAAAGGCATGAAATTTGCCGGGCTCGGCTGCCAGATGGATTGTTCCACCGTGGGTGACATCCGGGTAGTCCTTGACACTTGCGAGAATTTCGTAACCGGCGACATCGCAGTAAAGAAGCGTTTCGGCACCCATTGGTTCAACAAGCTTCACCGTCGCCTTCAAGCCTTCACCGACGGGGCCAAGACCAATATGCTCGGGCCGAACTCCGAGTTCGATTTCTGCACCGGCCGGCAAATTCGTGTCCAGGTCAATCGTCTGGCCATCGTCAATTGCAGGTCGGCCATCGGCCCGAATTTGCGCTGGTAGAATATTCATCGCGGGTGAGCCAATGAACGTCGCCACAAATTTTTTAGCTGGAGCAGTATACAGTTCAAGCGGCGTACCGATTTGTGAGACATTCCCACCGTCCAGAACAATAATCTTGTCAGCCATTGTCATGGCTTCAATTTGATCATGGGTCACATAGACAATTGTCGTTTTCAGCTTCTGGTGTAGGGCCTTGATCTCTGCGCGCATCTTGACCCTGAGCTTCGCGTCAAGGTTCGACAACGGTTCGTCAAAAAGGAAAACAGCCGGATCGCGCACAATGGCCCGACCCATCGCGACCCGTTGCCTTTGCCCGCCTGACAGCTGCCCAGGCTTGCGATCAAGAAGCGCCTGAAGCCCCAGCACCTCTGCCGCTTCGTTCACGGCCTTTTTGATCTCTTCCTTGCCAGCTCGCTTTACACGCAGTGGATAAGCCATATTTTGCGCGACGGTCATATGAGGATACAGAGCGTAGTTCTGGAAAACCATCGCGATATCCCGCTCACCAGGGGGCAGGTCGTTCACCACGCGACCACCAATTGCGATTTCACCCTCTGAAATTTCAGTCAGGCCAGCAACCATTCGCAACAGAGTGGATTTGCCACAGCCGGAAGGACCGACCAATACGGCGAATTCGCCTTCGTCGACTTTGATATCAATCCCATGAATGACGTCCATGCCGCCGTATCTTTTTACGACAGACTTGATCTCGATATTAGACATTGTAGATGCTCACAGGTTGTCAGACAGGCGTGGAGCCAGAAAGTTGTTGGGTGTTCAAGGAGTTCGCTTCGTCGTTACCCAAATAGTTTTTTGAGCTGCTCGGGTCGGCGACGATGCCGGGCCCAAATGGGGCAAGTGCTGTAAGAACATATCCGTTGATATTCTCATCGTCATGCGCGATGCCAAACTTCCAAAGCTTGCGATAAAGCTCCTCGACCTTCGCGCGAAGATTGGACGGAATCGAATCCAACGGCCCGCGGCCAACCTTTCTTTGACCGACCGGATCGGCCAGAAGATTTGTTATTTCTTCCGGATCTTTTCCAAGATCGTACAACTCGTCTTGATCAAACATGTTATAGACCAGCTTCCAACCATCGCTGATAACCGCGCGTTGAATGCCGTAGGCCTCGTTTCCGTTAGATTGGAAAAAAACATCTGGCTTTGGTGTTTCTTGCGACGAATTTGTCAAAAGCGGGACTAGGGAAGTGCCCGATACCTGATAACTTGGTTCCACATCGCACAATTCTACGATGGTCGGGCCGACATCTACGATTGATGTCGGGTGATCCAATTGGGCGCCTTGAAGATCGGCAGAGATTCCTGGCCCGCCGATGACCAAGGGAATGCGATAGGCGGATTGAAACGCGGGTAATCCCTTTCCCCAGAGGCCATGTTCGCCCAGATAATCGCCATGGTCCGAGAGAAATACGACGACGGTGTTGTCCAATTGATCCGTCTCCTCTAGCGCGGAGACAAGCTTTCCAAAAAGCGCATCCTCGTAGCTGCAAAAGGCAAGATAGTGCCTTATGGCATCGCGATGCTCCTCGGCTGTCAGCTGATCAAAGCGGTCTCGTGTACGCCGATACAAGCCCGGTTTGTCATCCATTGTATCGTCGAAGCTTTGGGGAAGCTCGATATCTGACTGGTCATACCAATCAAGGTATTTAGACTGTGGCGTGTATGGATCATGCGGCCCTAAAGTTCCAACATACATGCACCAAGGCAACGCTTCGTCCGAAGTATCGGCGTAGGATTTCACCTGCTTGATCGCTGTATCGACCACCAGCAGATCGTCGAACGGATTTTCGTCTGTACCAAAATGCGTATAGTTTGGCCAGCCGGGACGAATGATCTGCCCTGGTTGACGATTTGTTTCTGTCAAAGCAGGGTTGTAGCTTTCAAGCAATTTTATTTCTTTGGTCCTCGCACGCGATCTTTGTTCATCCGCACTGAGGCTGACCCCAGACCCCTGGGCGGTCACTTTTAACTCCTTCCAACCAAAATCGGCAGGTTGCTCGGAGTTGCTGACGTGCCACTTGCCACTGAACGCGAGATCATATCCGGCTTGCTTAAGGTCGCGAGACCAAAAAGGTGTGGCCTCTCTCGGGCCGCGCGAGAGGGCGTTGGTAACGTTCACATTGTTCCAGACACCATGTTCGGATGGGTATTTTGATGTGAAAAAACTTGCGCGCGATGGGCAGCAATGCGGCGAAGGCGTATAGGCATTGGTGAATGTCACTGCACGTTGGCAAAAGCGGTCCAGATGGGGATTTTTTGCGCGGGCATAATGCCCATCGCAAAGCGTATAGCTGCTCTGCTGATCTGTCATGAAGATCAGAACATTCGGCTGTTTTTTTATGGCTGCGTTCCGCATTACTTCAATCCAGATGTTGCGATGCCTTCAACAAATTTCTTTTGCAGAAGGAAAAAGAGAACGATCATGGGCAATTGAGCCATCAAAGACCCGGCCATAAGCATCGGGTAATCGATCGTGTACTCGCCGTTGAGCGTTGAAATCCCCGCTGCCAGGTTGAGCTTTGACGGGTCCGAATTCACAACCAACGGCCATAGCAACTCGTTCCATGACCAGAGCGCCGTAAATATTGCGAGCGCAATAAGACCCGGTTTGGCCAAGGGCAGCATGATTTCAAAGAATATCCGAATTCTGCTTGCACCATCAATACGCGCAGCTTCCTCCAACGAAGGCGGAAGCGTCAGGAAGAACTGCCGCATCAGAAAGGTCCCAAACGCACTGAACAACCCGGGGGCCGCTAGTGCCGCAACTGTGTCGATCAGTCCCAGAGATTTCATGATTTCGGTTTGAGGCAGCAGGTAGATTTCGCGCGGCACCATCATGATCGCCAGCAACATGATGAAAAGCGTATTGCGGAACGGAAAATTCAGGCGCGCAAACGCGTATCCCGCCATAGAACAGAACACCACCTGCGCTATGGTACGCGCCAGGACGGACCAGATCGATGTATAGAACATATCCCAAAAGGGAATACGCTCGAAAACGCGATAATAAGCTTCAAAGTCGAATTGACGCGGGAACAAGCGCGCCGGAACCTCGATCGCCTCGGTAGGCGATTTGAAAGAGGTCATGATCTGCCAGATGCAATCGGTGCGCAGCTATCAATATCGCTTGAACGGCTGCAGCTTTCATTTGCCCCGATTTATATCATGCATCGTGACAATCCTGACATCCCGGTCGGCGAATTTGTGGATGCGATTGCCAAAGAGATTGCCGCTGGTCGTATCGGAATCTGGGGTGGCTCGAACTGGAGCATCGAACGATTTGACGAGGCTTGCACCTATGCAAAAGAAAATGGCCTGACCGCGCCAACGGTCTTGAACAACAATCTGTCGTTGGCCCAGATGATCAAACCTGTCTGGCCAGGATGCGTTACTTCAAACAACCCTGAAACGCTTGCGCATCTGCGCAAGAACAACGTGGTGCATGTAAGCTGGTCCAGCCAGGCACGCGGCTTCTTCCTTCCAGAAGAGCTGCGCAACCGGTTGCCCGAAGCTACGCGACCTGACGTCTGCTTTGGCGGGTCGGATAATGAAATTCGCCGCGCGCGCGCCGAAGAACTTGCTGCGAAATATGGCGTCTCGGCCCATAACATCGCGACGGCCTGGGTTCTCGCGCAGTCATTCCCATCGCTTGCTTTGATCGGTCCACGAAGCCCGGGTGAGATCGCGTCGACACTTCCTGGCCTCGGTCTCGATCTGACGACCGAAGAAGTGGCTTGGCTCAATCTCGAAGGGTGATTGCGTCGCGAGCGCCCGGCTTGCGCTAACGGGCCATACCAAGATTTGCGAGAATGGCGAAACCCGTCAGGGATGTGTCACAAACTTTGAGCCTGGATAGACGAGCATTCTTCATCTGAAGTTTGTGCTGGTCGAATAGTTTTCGAACAGGTTATTTGAGCATGATTTCGTCAAAGCGGTAACGGCAAGCGGACCCGGTATTTGGTCAAGAAAAGCAGATGTTATTCCGCCCATGACAAAATCAGCAGGCTTCGCATGATCCGGTTTTGTCGGAAAGAAAACGCCGATGACCCCTGGTTCGGGATCGTGACTGATCAATTCACCGCCCAAGAACTTGTTGATAGGCGGCACAGGAAACCTTGAACGACCTCACCTCGGGTCCAATTCTCGGACTTAATTGCAAGTGCCTCCAAGTATCCTTCTTGTGTTGGTGGCTCTTGCGGCAAGGACTCAAGCCAAAGCTCGCAACCATGCAGCTAGTGCTTGACCGATCTGTTGCCCGCTGTCTTCCTGGATGAAGTGGCTGCCTTTGACGGTTATCTCCTGCTGGTTTTTCCAACTGCGGCAGAAGTCACGCGCTGCGCCGACGAGGATTGCGCCGGGGTCGGCATTTACGAAGAGTTTTGGCAGGTCGTTTTCCGCCATCCAATCCGCGTATTCCGCGGCAATCGTGGTTACGTCTGCCGGGTCGCCACCAATTGGAATCTGGCGCGGCCAGGTCAGCGTCGGCCAACGGTCTTCCCGGTTTCGGAAGGGGCGGCGGTATTCATTCTGCTCTGCTTCGGTCAGGTCGCGGAGGACAGAGCCAGGCAGAACCTTTTCGACAAAAAGATTGCGGTCGTGCACCAGTTCTTCGCCCTTATCCGAGCGGAAGCCCTGGAAAAGCGGCGCAGCCTGGGGGTTGAACTCGGACCAATCGGCCAGTGGTTTCACGATCCCTTCCATGTAGGCAATGCCGGAAACGGCATCGCGGTGACGGTTGGCCCAGTCGAAGCCCAGTGCCGAGCCCCAGTCGTGGATGACCAGAACCGCATCGCGCGTCACGCCCACGGCGGTAAGGAAGCCCTCGACAAAGCGGCGATGGGTTTCAAACGTGTAGGTATTTGGGCCGGGATCGGGCAGTTTGTCGGAATCGCCCATGCCGATCAGGTCGGGCGCAATGAGGCGACCCAGCCCCTCGCATTCGGGCATGACGTCACGCCACAGGAAGGACGAGGTGGGATTGCCATGGAGGAACACGATCGGCCGCCCTTCGCCGCGTTCGACATAGGCCATGTCATGACCATTCACTGCTACTTTGCGCTTTTGCGCTGCCCAGTCAGAACTCATTGCTGTTTCTCCTTTTTCGTCCAGCGCGCAATCATCGCACGCATGTGGTCACTGCCGCCGGGGCCCAGAACCGGGATTACATCGCGTGGGCCAAGTATCCGTCCGTCTTGCGCCGTCACGGCTATCTCTTGCACCGGCCGCCCTGTTTCCCGTTCCACCAGCGTGAGGCGTGGTCCACGCCCGTTTGGGGCCCATTTCTCTCCCCAGTGCAGAAGCGCAACCAGCACGGGGTAGAGATCGAGCCCCTTCTCAGTTAGCCGATATTCATGCGAGCGCCCATCCTCGGGGTTGGGCAGTTTTTCGATCACACCTTGCTCAGTCAGCGTTTTCAGTCGTGCCGCCAGAACGCTGGTGGAAATGCCCAGGTGATCCTGAAGCGCATCGAAGGTGTGCATCCCGTTGAAAAGATTGCGTAACACAAGAAGGGTGCGCCATTCGCCCACCACGTTGAGCGCCTGGGCCACACCGCAATCGTCGGTGATCGGTGTGCGGGTCATTCGCCTTTGAACTCCGGCTTTTGCTTGGCCAGGAACGCGGCGATCCCGTGCGGCCCGTCATGGGTGCGCATCATGGCGGCGATGGAACGGGTTTCCTTGTCAAGCTGCGCTTCGAAGCTTTCGGAGAATGCCGTTTCTAGAAGGCGCTTGGCCCCGCCATAGGCCTTGGTTGGACCCTTGGCGAACCGGGTGGCGAGTTTGCGCGCCTCTGTCATCAGGTCTTCAGCCGCGACCACGCGGGTGACGAGGCCCCATTCACAAGCCTCATCAGCACTGAGAACACGATTGGTCAGTACAAGCTCTTTGGCGCGCAGAAGCCCCACATGCTTGGCAATGTAATAGGTCGATGACCCGTCCGGGGTCAGCCCCGAGGCGGTATAGGCCGAGACGAACTTGGCCCTGTCCGAAGCCAGAACGATATCGCCCGAGATGGCAATGGAAAAACCACCGCCGCCAGCGGAACCGTTTACGGCGGTAATGACGGGCGCGTCCAAATGGGTCAATCGAGCAAGCGCGGCGTGCAGGATCGTCGCCATTCGGGTTACGTGGTCCGACTTGTTCGCGGCGGCCTCGAACTCGGCCAGATCGCCACCACCATTGAACATCTTGCCCGCGCCTGTGACGATCACGGCGCGCGCGCCTTCCGCCTCGCATCGGCAGGCGACATCGAACAGTTCATCGGCCATCCGTGCATTCAAGGCGTTGGCGTTGTCAGGGCGGTTCATCGTGATCTCGACGACGCCGTCTTCAAAGGCCCAGTCCAGTGTTTCATATGTCATGGAGCCGTCCCTTTGATCATTCTGCGGCAAGGCGAACACCGCCTGACATGGTGGCCAGCCGTTTGACAATGATCGCATCGGCTTCATCCATGATCCGGTCAATCAACTCTTTGCAGGTGGGGATGTCGTCAATCAATCCAGCGACCATGCCACAGGACCAGGCGCCGGCGTCCATATCACCATCGAGCATAACCTTTGGATAAACGCCCGCGACCTCTTCGATGATGTCCTCGAACCGGATCTTGTCGCCCAGATTCTTTTCCTTTTCCAAAAGGCGCTCGACCGCCGCATTGCTCAGCACCCGTTCGGTGTTGCGCAGCGGGCGCATGACAAGACGTGTGTCCAATTCGCTCGCCGCGACGATGGCATCCTTGACCCTCTGGTGCACCGGCGCTTCCTGCGTGGCAATGAAACGTGTGCCCATGTTCATTCCTTCGGCACCCATCGACAATGAGGCAACCAGGCTACGCCCATCGGCCATGCCACCCGACGAAACAAAGGGAATCTCTAACTCGTCCGCAGCGCGGGGCAATAGGATCATGTTGGGAATGTCATCTTCGCCGGGGTGGCCGCCGCATTCGAACCCGTCCACCGACACTGCGTCACAGCCAATCTCTTGCGCTTTCAACGAGTGACGTACCGAGGTGCATTTGTGGATCACCTTGATATCTGCATCCTTGAGATATGGCAAAACCTCGGATGGGTTGCGACCTGCAGTTTCCACGACTTTCACCCCTCTGTCGATGATGGCTTTGACATAGCCCGGATAATCGGGGGCATTGACAGTGGGCAGGAATGTCAGGTTGACCGCGAAAGGCTTGTCGGTCATGTCGCGGCATTTCGCGATCTCATTGGCAAGGTCGGCAGGAGATTTCTGTGTCAGCGCGGTGATCGTGCCCAATCCCCCTGCGTTTGACACGGCGGCGGCCAGTTCGGCAAACCCGACATAGTGCATGCCGCCCTGCAGGATTGGGTGCTCGATGCCGAACATTTCGGTGATACGGGTTTTCATGGATTGTCCTTCGTTTTTCGGGCTGAACCTGAGGTCCAAGATAATAGCTTTCTTTACCGAAGTTAAATTTCCCCTATGGACCACGCAAGCTGATTCCAGCCGGGTTCGGGAAAATGCCGTAACGTCGTGACGGCGTTAGGATTGTGAGTTGTCGGTCAATGCACCTGCGCGATCCCCAAAAGCAAATGTCGTCGGATCACTGGCGTCCGCAGCAAATCTTGGCAGTTCACGCGCCAATAAACACTCTGTTCCGTCACCGGTGACCCAGCAGCCATAGGTCTGGTCGTCGTGCGATTTGGGATTCCGCGCGCTACTTCGGTTCAAGAAGCTGTTCTATCTCAACACCTTGGTTTGCAGCGCTCGTTATGACAGCTTCCCGCAACGCCCTACTGCGCTCAACAAGCCTACGGAATCGTTCCTCGTCCAGCACGAATAGTGTTGTGGGCACAATCGCTCGGACGGAGGCGCGGCGTTTTTGCCGAAGCAATAACTCGGCCTGCCCGAAGATATCACCACGCCCTAGCCTCCAGCTCTGGCCACCCATCTCCAATTCAACGGCGCCTGAAGCAATGAAATAAACGCCTCGCGCTGGTGCGTTCTTTTGGATAACAACCTCACCTGCCTCGCCGCACGCAAGTATCCCGTACGCCCTTGCAAACGTGTCGATTCAATTAGCCGATCGATATCCAATAGCGCGCGTTCGGCCAGACGAATTGAAAGAGATCTGTCGCGCATATGGCCGAGGACAAAACCGAACCTCCCTACACTACTATCACGCCATACTTGCAATGCTCATTATAGCGCTATTTTGCACATCACTGGGTCGGCGGCTCTTCGGGCTAGTGATCCTCAAAAGCCTCGGGCTCGAGCTCCGCCCAGAAGTTTATGATCGCCGCGGCGTTCAGACCTGACCGCCAACCATGTGCCCGAAAATGTTCGCGGCCCAGATCATCTTTCAGCCCGGCCATAAAGAGCCGCTTATCAGCGTCTCTCTGGGTCGGGTTTCGTCGCGAAACCAGATCTTGGACCACCGACAGCTTGCGCGCACGCTCCGAGCGTTCCGCTGCGCGAGACGCATAGGCCAGATCCTCTCGCTTTTTTTCCTCAGACCGTTGTTGTGCGGCAGCAATAGCATCAGGGTTCGGTTCAGCAGGCTTTACAGATTCGGGCGGACGAAAGTCATCGCGCAGGGCGGCCGACAGATAACCAACAGTCGATTTCACACCCCCCTGCCCTTTCACGTAATCCAGTTTCTCGCGCACATAGTCTTCACCATGTTCCGCAATCCATTGCCGCGCCAATCGGTCCGACACACCTTGCGCCCGAAGCGTTTTATAGACTTCCAGGTTTCGAACACCATCATTGTCGTCAATCTCGAACATGGCTTTCTGAGGATTGCCTTTGATCCGAAACCGTATGTCAGTCACGCTCCGGCCTTTTTTCTGAAACTCCGGTTCGATGAAAATGTCCGAGCTTCGGTTCACTTCAGATACAGCGGGTTTGATAATCTTGGCGTTCAGGTGTTTGAAACTTGCATAATAGTCGCTGCCATCCACACCCATCAGTTTGCGAAATACATCCAAAGCCCACCATCCTGTCGAGCCTGTTCGGACAAATCGATAGCAATTTTCGTATAACGCCAACCCATGACCAGAGCTGAAATTGCGCTGTATATGTACATTGATCAGCGCATAGATCTTTGGGTCGTAAAGCTTCTGCGCCAGCGCGGGTGAATAGGCATATTCACACACGCCTGCCTTAAGTTTGGCGAAACTCAACAACGAGGATACGCCCCATTCCTGCCGCCCCTGCTCGTCCAGCATATCCCATTCGGCGACCGTCTCCGCTAATGCACGCAAGCTGGCCCGCAAAGTGTCAAAATCGTTCGAGTTATAGCCAACCATCATCGCCAATGTGCGCGCATCAATGGTATGGGTGGTCGCCGAGGTCAGCGCATCATAGGCATTGAGAAGCAACACGTTCGAAAGCTTGCGCTGCAACAGCGAAAGCTTACCGCTGATATGTATCGCGGCAACGTTCTTCTTCACCGTCTCTCGACGCAGTGCGCCCGAAAGGTGATCCATGTCCAACTGTGTATCCGGCATGATTCTGCCTGGCTGCTCGTTTTTTGAATTTGTTGCACAAAAGGTACCCAGGTTGCAATAATATTTGGGTGCCCAAATACGGGATTGGACTGATCCCGCAAACAGGTACCCTAAGCGTGGATTTCAGAGTTATCCACAGAAAGCCTTTCATTTGGCCTCTCGTCAATCCGATCATGGCCCGAAGAAGCAGGCTCTAAATTCCCAATTAGACCCAGTTCAGCCATTTCCCGAGAATCAGTGCCCGTTAAACCGAAAGCAGCGACCCGACATCCTGTATATTGGTTCCTTTGATCCCGTATCCGGTTACCTTTGAACCTGTTTTTGGTTACCCTAACCTGGCTAAGTATATGTTTAAGAATGATTATATTATCCCAAAATATATAAAATAACTAAATAGAAGAAACGATTTGTGTGGTCCTCAATTAATTGATTCAGGAGTTTCGTGACGAAACACCCCTCTCATAGCCCTGTTCTGTGGAAAACTCGAATTTCTGGGATAGCCACTCAGGAAAAGGTGCGCTAACTTGGTGAATATACGCCGCAAAGGCGAACATTTTTCGAGGCAACGACAGTGAACAAATCCAACCAACCTCCGCTCCCGCCTTATTTCAATTTGGACCCGGGTACTGCGGCGTCGAAATTACCTGATCCTATCGGGACATCACGATTCGCAAAAGCCGCCACTTTCTGTGCGAAGGGACGCGAGGATCTGGCGCGGCGCGGCTATGCACCCGATGGCGAAAAGCGGCTTCGGCGGTTCTCGACCTGGGAAATCACGAAGTACCTGATCCCCATCGCACCTGCCCATCTTCGCCGCGTACTCAAGGCCAACCCGGACCTGCCACAGGGCGAAGGCGAAGGAGGATCAAAGTGGTTTACACTCGATGAGGTGTTGGTTCTGCGACAGCATTTTGCGGCAGAAGGCGTCAGCACCAAAGAGTATCTGCCCTATCGGCCCGAAGGTCTACCGGCCAAGGTTGTGGCCGTGGCTAACTTCAAAGGCGGTGTCGGCAAGACGTCGACCGCCGCGCATCTGGCCATGTCAGCGGCGCTGGATGGCTATAAGGTTTTGGTGATTGACCTGGACAGTCAGGGTTCGATGACCTCGATACTCGGAGGGCGCGTGGCCGATGAGTGGCAAACGGTGTTTCCTCTGATTGCAAAAGACTATGCGCGCGCAGTGCAGTCGGAGAACCGCGTTCGCGCGGCTGCGGGTCAGGCCGAAATTCCTCTGGATGAGACCTTGCAAGAGGCATTGTCCACCTCGCCGCGTGATGTGATTCAGAAAACCCATTGGCCGAATATCGATCTGATCGGGGCGCAGTTGAACCTCTATTGGGCAGAATTTCAGATCCCGGTCTGGCGGATGGGGCTGCGCAGCTGGCCCTTATGGGACGGGTTGACCAACTTCCTTCAGGACGAGGGTGTATTGGATGACTACGACATCGTCTTCCTCGATACGCCTCCTGCTCTTGGGTACCTAACGATCAACGCCTTGGCTGCGGCGGATATATTATTGGTTCCTCTCGGTGCGAGTTTCCTGGAATTCGACTCCACCGGTCGGTTCTTTGATATGCTCTACACCACCTTCGCCAGTATCGAAGACGGGGAAAATGCAGCCCACAGGGCGGCGGGTTTACCAGAACTTAAGTTCGAATGGGATGTAGTACGGGCTATCATCACGCGGTTTGATGCCAGTCAGCAAACGGATATGGCCAATGTCATCCAAGCCTATTTCGGCGATTTCATGAATGCCTACCGGCAGGACTTTACCGCTCTGGTTGGTCAGGCCGGGGAACAGGTCAATGGCATCTACGAAGCCGACTACCGCGATTTCAACCGCGACACCTATGTACGGGGGCGGGAAACTTTCGACAGAACCTATGCCGAGTTCAAAGAGGTTCTGATCGGATGTTGGTGGCGTGATGCTCAGATGGGAGGAGAGGCAAATGGCTAAACGCAGAAGACTTATCGCCCCGGACACGGCTGAGCTGGAGCAAATGGAGGCGGGTTTCGCGACGAAACCCTCGATCAGCCCGTTTGATACCAAGTCAACGCCACCGATCGCGCAGGTCGCCGGAGAGGCGGCGGCCTTGGGCGGGATGGCTGCTGTGACGGATCGGGTGGCCATGGCCAAGGATCACACAGATGCCGAGCTGTGGCGTGAGGCGCAGACGGCAGGGTTGGTCGCCGAAAAGCTGGCGTTGGATCAGATCGATGCGGATTTCATCCGCCGTGACCGTATGGTCGAAGACGAAGAGGCGATGGCGGAACTGCTTGAATCGCTGCGTGTTCACGGATTGCGCACCCCGATTGAGGTAACGCGGACCGAGGACGGGTATGGCTTGATCTCGGGCTTCCGACGCCTGAACGCGTTCCGCAGGCTGGCCGAGACCGATCCTGCCTTTGCCGCAATTCCAGCATTCGTGCGCGATGCCGGGACGGGGCAGGGCGCGTATGTCTCAATGGTCGAAGAGAATGAACTGCGGTCCAATCTCAGCCCCTATGAGCGGGGTCGTATCGCCGTTTTGGCCGCAGGGCAGGGGATCTTTCCCAGCACCGAGGCGGCGGTTGATGTCCTGTTTGGGGCTGCGTCCAAGGCCAAGCGGTCCAAGGTGCGTGGCTTTGCGATGGTGCATGAGGCGCTTGGGGATCTGCTGCGCTTTCCCGTCGCGCTGTCCGAGAAAGCCGGGCTTAAACTGGCCGCCGCTTTGCGGGAAGGAGCGCAAGCCAAGCTGCGCGATGCCCTGGCAAGCGCTGATGCTGTTGACGCCAAGGCCGAGTGGATGGCACTTGAAAATGCGCTGAAAGCCGTCCCGCAAACGGGTACCTCAAAGCCGCGCGGTGGCCGCCCACAGCAAATCTCGCGACTGCCTGCAACGGATTTGGCCGGGGGTGGAGCGATCCTGGCAGAGCTGGCCAGTGATGAGCTGCGGATACGGATCAAGGGGCGCAAGTTATCGACGGATGATGCTCAATCTTTGATTGCGCAGATCGAAAAACTCCTGGTCTGAGGCCTCCAGACAGGTGGGGTAGGGGGGGCCGACTACCCCCCAATTTCTTCCATACTCGTCGCGTTTTGGTTTGTCTTGGCGTACAAGGCTTGCAGCTTTAGCAATTCAAATAAAATGTATAAAAAACAATAAATTGCGCGTAAAACTGAACGCACAAGCTCAAGAAAACCACCAAAGCCGAATCTAAGCGCAATTTTATTCCCGCAACACCCGACCCAAAGGGTCAAAAGGCGGTTCATGCAGGATAACCGCCTTGTGCGGACGGCCCAAAACCATCACTTCAACCGCGTCTCCGGACTGGGCGTTTTTGACATACCCCAGCGCCAGCGACATGCCGACGGAATAGCCGTAAGCACCGGATGTGACACGTCCGATACCCTGGCCATCCTTGAAAATCGGCTCACCTCCGGTTGCGTCTGCATTCGACGTTGCGACATCCTCTGCGTCCAGATGCAGCATCACCAGCTGCTCGCGCGCGGGGTTCTGCAACACCTTCTGCGCGGCGCCTTTGTTCAGGAACTCTTTTTCGAACTTGCATAGCCGCTCCAGACCGACCTCATGGGGCCAGTATTCCGGGCTGTATTCACGGCTCCAGGAGCCGTAGCCCTTTTCGACGCGAAGCGACATCAAAGAACGGCTGCCTACGGGGCCTGCGTCAAACTCCGCTCCGGCCTCCAGAAGCGCCGTGTAGAGTCGCGATTGGTGTTCTGTGGGGCAGTGGACCTCCCACCCCAGATCGCCTGTGAATGAGACGCGCAGGGCCAGCACTTCGATCCCGGCCAGTTCGATCCGGGCTGACCGCATAAAGGGGAAATCTTCGGTGGCCAGAGAGGTGTTTGTCAGCCGCTGCAAGATTTCGCGGGATTTCGGGCCGGCGATGTTGAAGCCACATATCGCGTCGGTCATGGATGTGAACGTGGTGCCTTCGGGAAGGGGGACCTGTTTGAAGAACCGTTTGTGATAGCGTTCGGCCAAACCCGAACCGATGATCCAAAACTCATCCTCGGCCACCCGTGTCACGGTGAAATCGCCCGCGATGCCACCGCGTTTGGAAATCAGCGGGGTCAGGCAGGACCGGCCCACCGTTTTGGGCATGGTATTGGCAAACACGGCGTTCAGCCAATCCGAGGCACCGGGGCCTTTGCAGATATATTTGGCAAAGTTCGAGATATCGATGATCCCCGCCCGATCCCGCAGCATCTTGCATTCTTCGCCCACCGGTCCCCACCAGTTTTGACGGGTAAAGCCGTTGGTCTCGACCGCGCCGGGCGTGTCGGAGAACCACAGCGGATGCTCCCAGCCCGCATTCAGGCCAAAGACCGCGCCCATGGCCTTTTGCGTCTCATAGACCGGGCGGGTGCGGGCAGGGCGGCCCGCGCTGCGTTCCTCGTTCGGGAAATGGATGGCAAAGCGATGGGCGTATTGATCCTGCACCCGCGCCTTGGTGAAGTCCTTGGTGGCCCAGCCGTCAAAGCGGGCCAAATCCCAGGCGAACATGTCATATTCGGTCTCACCTTCAATGATCCATTGCGCCGCCATCAGGCCCATGCCGCCGGATTGGGAAAAGCCGGGGATGATGCCGTTGCAGCAGAAATAACCGTCAACCTCGGGCACCGGGCCCATCAGAACGTTGGAATCCGGCGACCAGATCATCGGGCCGTTGATCACCCGTTTGATCCCGGCCTCACCCACAGCGGGCAGACGTTCGATGGCGTTCATCATGTTTTCTTCGATCCGGTCCAGATCGTCGGGGAACAGGTCATGGGCAAAGTCCAGCGGCGTGCCGTCTTCAGCCCAGAACCGCATGTCTTTTTCATAGGCCCCGACCAGCAGGCCCTGACCTTCCTGCCGCAGGTAATATTCACCATCCCGATCGGCGACCGAGGGCAGACGGGTACCGTGCCCTTCAACATCCGACATGGTTTCGGTGACGAAATACTGGTGCTCGGTCGGTTGCAAGGGCAATTCGATCCCGGCCAGCGCGGCCACCTCGCGGCCCCAAAGGCCTGCGGCATTCACCACCCAGGGCGTGCGGATGTCGCCTTTGGGCGTTTTGACGATCCACGTCCCGTCCGCCTGCTGCTCGGTCGCTGTGACGGGGGTGAAACGATGGATCTCGGCGCCGCGTTGGCGGGCGCCCACCGCATAGGCATTGGTCACGCCCGAAGGGTCAACATTGCCACCATCAGGTTCATACATAACACAGCGGATACCGTCGAAATTGACCAGCGGGTGCAGCTTCTGCGCCTCTTCAATGCTGATCTCATAGAAATTCATGCCATAAAGCTTGGCCTTGGCGGCCTGCAATTTCAGCTGATGCTCGCGCTGTTCGGTCTGCGCCAGATAGAGCGAGCCGGGCTGAAACACGCCGCAGCTTTGGCCGGTTTCTTCTTCCAGCGAATTATACAGGTTCATCGTATAATGCTGTATGCGGCTGATATTGGTACTGTCATGCAGCCCGTGGATATTTGCCGCTGCGTGCCAGGTCGAACCCGAGGTCAGCTCGTCGCGTTCCAGCAGAACCACATCGGTCCATCCCAGCTTGGCCAGGTGATAAAGGATCGAACATCCGATCACGCCTCCGCCAATTACAACTGCCTGTGCTTCTGTCCGCATGTCCAAATCTCGCGCGCTTTTCTGTCTGATGGATGATCTACGATTGCCGCCTAGCCGACAATCCAGACAAAATTCATTGTCGCGTGAGGCAGCCTCATCTCAGACCACAAAAGCGACGGGATCAGGGGGGCATATGACGGGATTGGCACATGCGTCTGCGCGCGCGCCCGTTTGTCGGCCTGTGCGGGTGCACAGAGCCAGAATCAACGTATCTGCCGCAGGGATTAGTTACGCGATCTCGTGCGACCAGGGCGGGTTTGCGCCTGCGCGCGATACGGTCACTGCAGCGACCTTGGCCCCCAGCGCCAGCGCTGCGCGCAAGGTGGCGGGCGGTAGCGCACGGAGGCCGGGTTTCGTCAGATGACCTGCCTCTTCTAACGCGGCCAACACACCTGCATTGAACGTGTCGCCCGCGCCCACAGTATCGACCACATTTACCGGCTCGACCGGGACCGAGGTTTGGCGGCCATCCGCCAGATAACCCGTCGCACCTTCGGCGCCGCGCGTGACGATCACCACGGCAGGACCGGCTTGCAGCAGCAAAGGTACTTTCTCATCCAGGGTTTCTGGGCCGGGGATGATCCAATCCAGATCTTCGTCTGAGACCTTGACGATATCGGCCTGCGCGATCATCCGGTTCAGACGGGTGCGATAGCGGGTTTGATCCTTGATGAAACCGGGCCGGATATTGGGGTCCAGCATCACCGCGCGATCTGCCCCATGTTGCTCCAACAGGTCAGCATAGGCATCTGCGCAAGGTTCACAGGCCAGGCTTATGCCCCCGAAATACAGTGCGCTAATGGCACCGGGCAGTTGGCGTGGCATATCTTCGGGCCGCAACATCCGGCCAGCGGTGTTTTCGTCGACAAAGTTATAGCTGGCGTGCCCGTCCTTCAGCTGCACGAACGCCAGGGTTGTGGGGCGGTCCGACTGGATCACATGGCTTGTTTCAACGTGGCTGGCCTGCAGGGCTGCGGCCAGTTGCTGGCCGAACATGTCCGTCGACAGCCCGGTCAGCAGCCCAACGGGTGCGCCCAAACGGCCTAATGCAATCGCCGTGTTGAACACCGCACCGCCGGAATGGGGCACAAACCCGTCCGCGCCCGAGGCCGTGGGTTCTGCGATCATGTCGATCAAGGCTTCACCGCAGCACAGGATCATGAGGTCCCCTCCCAGGTGCGTGCTCTGTCAATCGGACAGGGCAGATTTGCAGAAGTTGTTTGCACCGATCACACCGAATTCGGCGTGGTTCGAGATGTATAGGTTCAGCCCTTGCCGTACGGAATCGAACCGGCCTCCAGCGTTAAAGGCCGACCGAAAGGCTTCTCCGAACAGCCAACGGTTCTTGTCGGCCACACCGCCCAGCAGGAAAATCCCGCCCGTGGGCATCAGAGTGACCGAGATATCGCCGATCACCGCAGCCAGATGGGTGGTAAACATCTCGGCACAGCGGACGGCAACAGGGTCTGTAGCGGTTTGGGCATCTTGCAGGATGTCTTTGGCCGGGCGGGCGGCCACATCCGTCAGCCCTTCGGCCAGACCAATGGCTTGATAGAGAACCGGCAAACCGGTTCCGCTGAGGAACATTTCGGCCTCAACCGCCAGGCTGTCGCCGAAGAAGCATTCCGGTACCAGAGTGCGAGCAGCCTCGAACACCGCCACTTCTTCGCGATAGCGCGGGGCCAGACCCACATGACCGCCTTCGCCCGATGCCGTATGATAGCGGCCCTGTGACCATAGCAAAGCACCAACCCCAAGACCGGTTCCCGGACCAACCGCAAGCCGAGTACCCGTCGGTGGGGTCGGGTCGCCTTGCAGCACTTGTACGTCATCCTTGCCAATCTCGGCCACCGACCAGGCGGCGGCGGTGAAGTCGTTGATAACAAAGGTTTGTTCGGCTCCGGTGGCCTTCGCGATATCGGTCTCGGACAGGGTGACTTGCGCATTGGTCAGGTGAATTGTGCCGTCACGGACCGGCCCCGCGCCTGCGGCCACGACGGCCAGCGGGTTGCTGCCCACCACATCGCGGGTTGCGTGAAACGCATCCAGCAGGTCGCTATTCGTACCGGTCGGGAATTTGTGCAGCTCCGTCACTTCTCCGTCAATGACCACACCCAATCGCATATTGGTTCCGCCGATATCGGCGACCAATGTCCAGCTGGGCTTGGCCAGTGTCGGAGTAGGGAAACGTGCGGTGGACAAGAGACTGGTTCCCAAAAAGCTGCTTTCAAGTTCGATACGTGCTTCGGTATTACGGCGCAACACCCGATCAGGGGTTGCACAGCCTCTAGCAACTTATGTTAGCGGTATCAATTCCTATGATCATCCGTCTATTCGACCTACAGTTCGTTGAAGACCACACCGCAGCCCGGTACCTGCGCGCCGTTCCACTCTACCGCCTTGTCGTTATAGTTGATCAGGACCTCATGCCGCGCCGTTTCGCGTCGCCGCAGGCCAGGGGGCATCGGAAAGATCTCTAAGCCTGTGGCTTGTGCCGCCAGAGCGATAACCCGATCCCATAGCGGCTCATCCGGGAAACAGCCCAAGTACCATATGTCATCATTGCCCATCAGTGCCGGGGTGCCGTCTTCGAACACCAACAGTTTGGGCGCTGTGCCGGACAAGCGTTCCACCCAATGCTGCGCCGCACCGCCACCGGTGACCGGACGTTCGACAGTGGGGGGCAGGCTTTCGACCAGCTCGACCTGGCAGTCCAAAGCGGAAAGGCCGGGGCGCCCGCCCGCCGGAATCTGGAAATCGGGCGTGATCGCACCGCTGCGCGGACCAAAGAGGGGCAGATCACAACCGTTCGCGATGCGCGCCGCCAGAGCGTCATCCACCGAGGCCAGCCCTGGGGCCAGGATCAGTTTGTAAGCTTTTTGCGGGATGTTCTCGGTCGATACAAAGTCTACCGACAAACCGGCCCGCCGCAGGGCGCGATAGGTCGAAAAGACCAAACGGAAATAGTCAAACCCCGCCCCTTGCGGTTGCGTCGCCCAGGCCCAGTCTGATGCATAGTCAAACACGATGGCCACCTGTGCCGGGCGCACCGATGTGTCCCCCATACGTGCAAGATCTTCGGCAGTTTGGCGCGCCTCGCCCATGCCGGGGGCCTCGGTGTCATGCGGTGTCAGCAGCCCCGCATGCATTTGCTCTTGCGCAAACGGCGCCTGTCGCCAGCGGAAATAGCTGACCACCTCGGCCCCATGCGCCACGGCCTCAAGCGACCACAGGCGGACCATGCCGGGCAGGGGGGCCGGGTTGAACGGCGCCCAGTTCACCGGGCCGGGCTGTTGTTCCATCACCCACCAGCGTCCACGTCCGACAGCGCGATAGAGGTCGTGGTGAAAGCCCTGCATATCGGGATCACCCTGCTGAAGATAGGTCGCTTTGTGCGCCTCATCAGCCTCAAGCCGGTCGGACAGAAAACCGATGGGATAGCTGTCCCATGTGGCGATATCCAGATCGGCACCCACTGCGAAGTGATCAAACTCCAGCACGCGGCCCATGTAATTGTGCAGCAGCGGTGCGTCGGTTAACTCGCGCAGTACATCGACCTGCGCCTTGTTGAACACCACCACCTGATCCGAGCTGAAGCGCCGGAAGGCCAGAACATGCGCCGGGTTCGGTTCGGTCACCGTCAGGTTTGGCAGCTCGATCTGATCAAAACTGTCATAGTCCATCGACCAGAACACATTGCCCCAGGCTTCGTTCAGCGTCGCGACCGTTCCATAGCGTTCCGTCAGCCAAAGGCGGAACGCGGCCAGCGCAGGCTGCGAATAGCTGAGCGTGGTGTCGTGACAACCATATTCATTGTCGGTCTGCCAGGCGGCCACATGCGCATTGCGGCCATAGCGTTCACCCATGATCCGGGTGATGCGCCGGCATTCATCGATATAGCCCTGATGGCTGAAACAGTAGTGCCGTCGCGACCCGAATTTACGGGGGTTTCCCTGAGCATCCACCGCCAGCATGTCGGGGTGCCGATCCAGCATCCAGCGCGGTGGCGTTGCCGTGGGTGTACCCATCACCACCTTGAGGCCCGCCGCGCCCAGTGTTTCAACTGCGCGGTCCAGCCAATCAAATTGCAGATCGCCCGGTGATGGCTCCATCCGGCTCCAGGCAAACTCACCGATCCGAACCCATGTCAGGCCGGTTTCAACCATACGTTTGGCATCATCGGCCCAGCTGTCTTCGGGCCAGTGCTCGGGGTAGTAACAAACACCCAGTTCGGGTTTCATAGAAGGACTCGTGGTTCTGCTTGGCCCTTGCCCGCATTGGCGGCTGCAAAGGTCATGCCGTTGCTGGGTTGACGCGCCATTTTGTCCGCATCGACGTCAACACTGGCGGTGGTGCAATAAAGCGTGGTCAGATCCGCGCCGCCAAAGGCAGGGCACGAGGTATGCTGCGCCTCGAAACTGACGGCCTGAAGAAAACGCCCTGCAGGGTCATAGGCCGCCACGCGCGATGCGCCCCATTGGGCGATCCAGATGTTGCCCATCGCGTCCACAACGGCCCCGTCGGGGTTCAAGCCTTCATCCCGCAGATCAAGATAAAGCTCGGCCGTGCCAGCGGGCCAGCCGGTTTCTGGGTCAAGTGCCTGACGCATGACCTGCCCGGAGGCTGTATCGCTGTAATAGGCGCAGCTTTTGTCAGGGGCGAAGCAGATCGCATTGGTGATGGTGACATCCCTCACCAGCTTGCGCAGTTCGCCTTGGAACAACCGGTAAATCGAACCGGCACCGGTTTCGCCAGATTTCCCCATCGTCCCGATCCAGAACCCGCCCCAGGGGTCTGCACGCCCGTCATTGGAGCGGGTGACCGGATTGTCGGCCTCAAGCGGGGTAACAAGCTCTTTCGCACCGGTGTCCAGGTTGAACGTCCACAGCCCGGTTTCCGAGGCGATCAGCAGAGTGGTGGTGTCGATCCACCCTGCAGCCGAGACATGCTCGTCAAAGCTCCAGCTTTTCGCCTCGCCGTTTTCGCGCGTCATCAGCTGTTTGCCGATGATGTCGAACCAGAACAGTTGCTGTCGTTCGGGGTGCCAGAGTGGTCCTTCCCCCAAGGCGCAGGGGCGGTTGTCGAAAACCTGGCTCATGCCAGGGCCGCGTCATAGGCGGAAACGATCTGGGCTGCGCGTGTGGCGATGTCATCCACCGACATGCCGGGCTTGTAGAGCGCCGAGCCGATGCCAAACCCGTCGGCGCTGGCCTTGAACCAATCGCCAAAGTTTTCAGGGCCCGCGCCGCCTACGGCATAGACCTGCGTGCCCTCGGGCAGCACGGCGCGCAAAGCGGCCAGCCCGGTTGTGCCAGCCATTACGCCCGGAAACAGTTTCAACCCGGTAGCGCCGGCTTTCAGCGCCGCAAAGGCTTCGGTGGGGGTAAAGATGCCCGGCCAGCTTTCAAGGCCCAGCTTGGCAGTATGCGCGATCACCTCGGTATCGCAATTGGGCGACACGATAAGCTTGCCACCGACCGAGGCGACACCGTCGACCTGCTCTACGCTCAGCACGGTGCCTGCGCCGATCAGGGCACGATCCCCAAAGGTTTGGGCCAGCGCGCCGATAGAGTCCAGCGGATCGGGCGAGTTCATCGGCACCTCGATCTTGTCGACGCCTGCGTCGATCAGCGCCTGACCAACGTCCACGGCTTCGGCGGGAGTCAATCCGCGCAGGATGGCGATAAGAGAACGGCTCATGCAGTTTGCCTCGTTCGGTTGCGGGCCATGGCAAGCCCGGCCAGAGTGGTTGTTGTGGCGTCTGCGGTCTCAACGCTGGCCCCTTGGGCACCGAGCGCTGTGGCATAGGCAGCGGACAGGGTTTTCGAGCCGATGATCGCGATCTGCTGACCCAGCCAATAGGCACGCGAGGCGGCCAGCTCGGCCCCGATCAACAGGCCCGACAGACGGGCGCGTGCGACAGAGGCATCTTGCGCGTGCAACAGATCCGCGGCGCGCAGACCAAACAGGCGTGCGGCCAGCTGTTCGGGTTTCGACAGCGCATCTGAGACGGCCTCGGCAAAGGCGTCGTCGTCCCAGCCGTCCCCGATCGAGTGTTTCAGAACCGATTGCTTTCGCAGCAATTCGAACATTTCACCGGTCATGAAAGTGCGGAAGCTCACCACCTCGCCAGCGCTGATCTGGGCCCATTTGGTGTGGGTGCCCGGCAGGCAGATAATTCCGTCCCAGTTGGGATGGGTGGCCAGAAAACCCGCGATCTGGGTTTCCTCGCCGCGCATCACGTCTGGCGGGCTGTCCTGTTTCAGACCGGGCACAACAAAGGCGCGGATGCGCGGATCGGTATCGGGCACACGGATCGGAATGTCGGGCACAGGTGCAGAGGGTACAGCCGCATAGGGTGCCTCGACCCAGCCCTGACGGGCGCCAACCATACCACACGCGATGACATCAACAGGGTCAAGACCCAGCCAGCAGTCGACAAGCTCCAACAGGGCGGGTTGAAACCCGCTCTTGTCCAAGCGCCCCATGCCTTTGGCGGATTGCTTTTGGTCCTGCACAGCGTCGCCGCGCATTGCCCAAACGCGCAGTTGCGACGTGCCCCAATCCACCGCGATCCATTCAGCGTTCATCGCATCACCCCGACACCACAACGCCGCCGTCTACCGCCATGCACTGCCCGGTCATGGCCCGGCTGGCTTCTGAGGCCAGGAAAAGCGTAGGCGCAATCATGTCTTCGGGCGACAGATGTTCTTTCAGACATTGACGGTCCAGATGGGCGGCCAGATCTTCGGGCGTGGCCCACATATCCAGTTGTTTCTGCGTCAGCACCCAGCCCGGCGCCAGCGCGTTAACGCGGATCTTCTGCGGCCCCAGCTCGCGCGCAAGCGACCGGGTCATGCCTGTGATACCCGCATTCGACGTGGTATAGATCGGGTAGCCCGCGTTGCCCATAATATAGCTGATCGAACTGAAATTGACGATCGCACCGCCTTTGCCCTGCATCTGGCGCGCGGCCTCCTGACAGGCAAAGTAATACGCCTTGAGGTTCACCTCGATCATCCAGTCCCAGAACTCGGGCGTGGTTTCTTCAAGCGAGTGCCGTTTGTCATTGGCCGCGTTGTTGATCAGCACATTCAGCGGGCCATGCGCTTCGGCGGCCTTTTGCATCGTGGCATGCAGCAGTTCGGTGTCGGTCATGTCGCCCTGCATGAACAGCGGCGCGCGCCCGTGTTTCTGGTGCATCTCATCGACAAAGGCCGAAGCGTCCGAGCGCCCGATAAAGGCGACATTTGCGCCTTGTGCCAGGAACCCATCGGTCAAGGCCGCGCCAACGCCCGAGCCTCCACCGGTGATATAGACAGAGGCGCCGTTCAGATCGGGAAAAGTGGCGGTTTGGTCCATCAGTGACTCTCTCGTGTGACTAGGCGTGTATCTTTGCCGACAAGAAAATCAAGGTCGGCACCCCGATCGGCTTGCAGCACGTGGTCGATATACAGCCGCGCATATCCGCGGGTATAGTGCGGATCGTCCGGTTGCCACGCGGCGCGCCGGGCGTCCAGTTCGTTTTGATTCACCAGCAACTCAAGCTCACCCTTGCTGGCTGAAACGCGGATGCGATCTCCGGTTTTCACCAAGGCCAGGGTGCCACCAGCCTGGGCTTCGGGGCTTACATGCAGGATCACGGTGCCAAAGGCGGTGCCCGACATGCGTGCATCCGACACGCGGATCATATCGCGGACACCCTGTTTTACCAGCTTGCCGGGGATCGGCATATTGCCCACCTCAGGCATCCCCGGATAGCCTTTTGGGCCGCAGCCCTTGAGCACCAGAATGGTGTCGGCGGTCACCGGCAGATCGTCACGGTCGATATTGGCCTTCAGGTCTTCGATGCTTTCAAACACAAAAGCCTCGGCCTCGGTTTCCAGCAGCGTATCGGTTGCCGCCGACGGTTTCACAATCGCGCCGTTCGGGGCCAGATTGCCGCGCAGAACGCGCAGACCGGCAGCGGGTTTCACCGGATCATCGAAGGGCCGGATGACATCGCTGTTATAGCATTCGGCCCCCTCATAATGCGCCGAGATATCCTTGTTCAGCACTGTCCGGGCCGGGCGCAGAAAGGATTTGAGTTCGTTCAGAACCACCGGGACACCACCGGCATAACAGAAATCTTCCATCAGGTATTTGCCCGAGGGCATACAGTTGACCAGCAGCGGGATTTGCGAGCCGATCTCGAAATCCTTCAGTGTCAGGTCAACACCCACACGGCCCGCCAAGGCCAGCAGATGCACTACGGCGTTGGTTGATCCCCCCACGGCCGCATTGGCCAGAATGGCGTTTTCGAAGGCTTCTTTGGTCAGGATGTCCGAGGGTTTCAGGTCCTCATCCACCATCTCGACAATTCGCTTGCCGGTCAGATGCGCCAGCGCCATTCGACGGGCATCAACAGCGGGAAGGGCGGCGTTGGTGGGCAGGGACATGCCCATCGCTTCGACCAGAGACGCCATTGTGCTTGCGGTGCCCATGGTCATGCAGACCCCGGCGCTTCGCGACATGCCGGATTCGGCGTTCATGAAGTCCTGCAGGGTCATTTCTCCCGCGCGAACCTCTTCCGAGAATTTCCACACATCGGTGCCCGAACCGATATCCTTGCCTTTGAACTTGCCGTTCAGCATCGGGCCCGAGCTGACCACAATCGAGGGCAGATCGACCGAGGCCGCGCCCATCAACTGGCCCGGTGTAGTCTTGTCGCAGCCACCCAGCAAAACCACGCCGTCAATGCCATAGGCGCGGATCGATTCCTCGACATCCATCGCCAGCAGGTTGCGGAACAGCATGGCGGTGGGTTTCATCTGGGTCTCGCCCAAAGACATGACCGGGAATTCCACCGGAAAGCCTCCGGCCTCCCAAACGCCGCGTTTCACACCCTCGGCCAGATCGCGCAGGCCCGAGTTGCAGGGCGTCAGTTCCGACCAGGTGTTGCAGATGCCAATAATGGGCCGCCCGTCAAAGGCGTGATCGGGAAAGCCCTGGTTCTTCATCCAGGACCGATGAATAAACCCGTCCTTGTCGAGTTTCCCGTACCAGTGCTGAGACCTGCGTTTTCGGGTCATAGCTTGTGGCCTTCGATGACCCACATGGATTGTGGGAAGCTCCAGGGCAGCGACAGGCCCTGGCTCATCAGATATTGCCCACTGACGGTGATCGGCCCCTGTTTCAGGGCCGGGTTGCCGCGCGACAGCGTGGCCGGTGCGGTGGCTGTATCCCGCAGCTCGACGCGGTATTGGGCATCCGCCTCAAGCCGGGTCAGGCGCAACGGGCGCGGCGCGATTTGCGAGGACGTGTCGGTTTTGCCGGCAAAGACCACAAAGCGCGAGCCATCACTGGTTTGCTGCTGTTCGGCAATGACCGACGGGTCTGGGCTGTCCAGTCGCAGGATGTCGGCATAGTACAGCCAGTCGCGGTTGTCCTTCCACCATTGGGTGACCTCGCGCAGAACCGTCTCTTCTTCGGGGGTCAATTCGCGGGGGTCCATCTCGAACCCCATATGGCGTTGGGCCGCAACCCATGCGCGGAACTGGATGTCCAGCACGCGGCCCGAGGTATGGCACACGCGGGGCCCCACATGGCTGCCGGTTACAGCCATGGGCAGGAAGATCGCGGCGTTGTGCTGAATGCGCAGCCGTTCCAGAGCGTCGTTGCTGTCGCTCAGCCAGACCCTCTGAGTACGTTTGAGAATGCCGAAATCAATACGCCCGCCGCCGCTGGCGCAGCTTTCGATTTCCACATGCGGGAAGTCCTGCCGCAGCCGGTCGATCAGCGCATATGACCCACGGGTCTGCGCCGCATCGGGCATCGGCAGCACGCGGTTGTGGTCCCATTTAATATAGTCGATGTCGTGGCCCGCAAGGATCGTCGACATGCGTTCATAGAGGAACTCGCGCACCTCCGGCAGCGCCATGTTCAGTGCTTTTTGCTGGCGGCCCAGGATCTGATCTTCACCCCCCAGCGCCCATTCGGGATGGGCCCTGTGGATGCTGCTGTCGGGGTTGATCATCTCGGGCTCGAACCAGATGCCGAAGGTCATGCCCAGCGAATGCACATGCTTGATCAGCGGGTCGAGACCATCGGGGTATTTCCGCGTATCCACTTCCCAGTCACTCAGAGAGGATGTGTCATCGTCACGCTGGCCGAACCAGCCGTCATCCAGCACGAAGCGTTCCGCGCCAAGCGCGGCTGCGCGGTCGGCAATGTCCTTGAGCTCGGGCAGGTTGTGATTGAAATAGACCGCTTCCCAACAGTTGTAATGCACCGGCCGTGCACGGTCGGGCTTGGGGAACGCGACGATGCGATCGCGCAGATGCCGTTGGAACGCAACTGCGCATCCGTTGATGCCATCGGCCGAGAACACCGCATAAAGCGGGGCGGTTTCGAACCGGGTCGAGGCCTCACGCTCCATCCGGGCTGCCTGTCCAAACTGGATCTGGCGGCGCCCGTCGGGCAGCTCTTCGGCCACCATACGGTGCCCGCCGGACCAGCCATAGTGGAACCCGTAAGCCTGACCCTGTGCATTCGTCGCACCCCGGACAGGGACGATCAGGCCGGGGAAATGCTCGTGCCCCGTGCGCCCGGTACGGTTCTCGCGATAGCGGATACCGGGCGACCACGGCGTGGTGTTCATCTGAAACTCACCACACCAGCGACCGGCGAAATCGATCAGCTCATCCGACAGTTGCGGCGCTGGAAAGACCGGGGTCGACAGCCAATGCAATAGCACCGGGCGATCCGCCTCGACCGCTGCGCGGGCCTCGATGATGTGAGTTTTCGGGTCGATCGAAAAGATCGCCTGATAGGTCAGCCGATGATCATCATCCCGAAAGGTCAGCGTCAGGTGGTTTTCCGAAACCTCTTCGCTTTCGAAACAGAATTTCGGAAGGATCGGCGTGCCATCCCCGTCCCGCATGATCAGGCCTGGCTGGCCCGGGAAACTGCGCGTGGCTTCAGGACAGATGGACAATTCCGGGTTGGCATCCAACATGCCCCCGGTCACGTCCAGCCCGTAGGCGTCAAATAACGTGTCTAGGTTTTCGTCATCCGGCAATCGAGGGCCAAAATACACAACTTCAGGAAGGTGCTCGCGATGGGCCGCGAGCACCAGAGATTGTCGCTCATCATGAAGCGACCATGTTCTTATCATTACTTTACAGCTCCGAGGGTAAGACCTGCGATGAAGTGTTTCTGCATTAGGAAGAACATTGCCACCGGTGGCAGGGCCGCGACGATAGAGCCCGCACTCATCAATTGATATGCGGCACGGTACTGCGCGTTAAAGCTGGTAATACCGGCTGTAACAGGTTGGCTTTCAGGACCTTGTGTCAGCACGACGGCCCAGAAGAAGTCATTCCAGATGAAGGTGAAGATCAAGACGCTGAGCGCGGCAATCGCCGGTTTCATCAGCGGCAGGACAACATACCAGAAGATGCGCCATTCACTGATGCCTTCAACCCGTGCGGCCTCGATCAGCTCGAAGGGCAGGGCGCGGATGAAGTTGCGCATGAAGAGGGTGCAAAAGCCGGTCTGGAACGCGATGTGGAACAGAACCAGCCCGGTCTTGGTGTTGTAGAGGCCCAACTCCAATGTCAGGTCCCGAACCGGAACCATCAGGATCTGGAAGGGAACGAAGTTGCCCGCAACGAACATGAAGAAGATCCAGATGTTCGACTTGAACTTGTAGATCCCCAAGGCAAAGCCGGTCATGGTGCTAAGCGCCACCGCTCCGATCACCGTTGGAATGGTGATCATGAACGAGTTCAGCAGATACCGGGGCATGTCCGAGTTGAAGAAAACCTGCCCGTAGTTGAAGGCACCCTCAAAGCTGGAGGGAAGCCCCCAATAGTTGGCGTTGGTGAAATCCGCTGCCGGTTTGATCGAGAACAGGGCCACGGCCAGAAGGGGCCCCAGCCACAACAGCAGAGCGACGGGCAACAGGGCCTGATAGGTGATCTGCGCGGGGCGGGATTGTTTTTCGATAGGTGTCGGAAACATCTTAGTGCCCCTTTTCTTCGCGATACATCGACCACAGGAAGTAGGCGATGAAGCAGAGCATGATCAGGAACAGGACCACGGCGATGGCAGCACCATATCCCATGCGGAACCCGTATTCGGACAGGGCGACTTCGAACATGTAATAGGCCAGCACGCGGGACGAGCCGAACGGGCCACCCTGTGTCATGATCGAGATCAGGTCGAAAGAGCGCAGAGCGCCGATGATGGTCACCACGAATGCGATGAAGGTGGCCGGGCGCAATTGCGGCAGGATCACATGCCAAAGCATCCGTCCGCCTTTGGCGCCGTCAAGACGCGCAGCCTCGATCTGTTCGGGATCCACCGCGTTCAGACCGGTGAGGTACAGGATCATGCAATAGGCCGTCTGCGGCCAGAGACCGGCAAAGATGATGCCGTAGGTTACGAACCGTTCATCCCCCAGAACGTTCAGCGGGCCCATTCCGAAGAGGCCGAGAAATTCGTTCAGAAGGCCGAAGGTCGGATCATAAAACCAAGTAAACACCAGGCCAACCACAACCTGTGAGATCACAAAGGGGAAGAAGAAGAGCGATTTGTAAAGCCGGATGCCCCAGACCGTCTGGTTCAGAAAAAGCGCGATGAACAGACCGGCGGGGATCGCCAGAAGATACAGGACCAGCCAGATCAGGTTGTTCTTGAGCGAGACATAGAATGCGTCGCGGTCAACCCATTCCCAATAGAGGTCTTCATAGTTGCGAAACCCCACATATTCAGCGGCCCCCAGACCGTCCCATTCGTACAGGGACAGGTTGAAGGATTGGAAAACGGGGATGATTACGTAAACCAGGAAAAACAGCAGGCCGGGGGCTAGAAACAGCCATGGGGCGAGGCGTTGCTGGTTTTTGTGGAACCAGCTTTCCTGTTCAGGGACGTCGACGGCTACGGTCATGGAAATACTCTGGCTAGGGTGAGACAGGGCGGGATCATGGCCCGCCCTGTGCTGAGCTTTGGCAATGGCCGGGACATAGCCCGGCCGTCACCCCTATCAGTTGTCGTAGATGCGCTGACGTGCGCGTTCCAGCTTGGCCAGAACCTTGTCAGCATCGTCGGGCTTGACCATGAATTCCTGGAAGCCTTCCATCGACACTTTCGCCATTTCCGCTGGTGCGTCACGGTCCCAGAACTGTGCAACACCGCCCGGGCTGTTGGACGACAGCATCTCAAAGCCTTGCAGCAGGAATTTGTCGTTATCCACCGAGGATTTCGCGTTCACGGGCAGCTGACCCAGGTTCGCGCCGTTGTTGATCTCGGTCTGCTCGTCCGGAGAAACCACAAAGCGCAGGAACTCGCGCGCGGCTTCTTTGTTCGATGCATTGGCCGGGATGTGGAACGTGTCGGTTGGCGCGTCTTCGGCCAGTTCGACATCAGGGTTGATCGATACGAACTGGTAGAAGTCCAGTTGATCATCGGTCAGGCCTGCTTCGCGCAGCGGCGCAACAGCAAAGTTCCCCATCAGATAGGCCGCGGCTTCACCGTTGACCATGAAGGGCAGAGCTTCCTGCCAGCTGTAGGTCTGGTGGTTGTCGATGAAGGCACCCATGTCGATCAGCTCTTTCCAGTTCGCGAAAGTCTGCTTGACGCGGTCATCTTCCCAGCTGATTTCACCGTTGGCCAGCTGGTTGTGGAACTCATAACCGTTGGTGCGCATGTTCAGATAGTCGAACCAGCCGCCGGCGGTCCACAGGAACTTGGTGCCGATGGTATAGCAGGCACGGCCCGATGCGACGATCTTTTCGCAGTTGGCCTTTTCTTCTTCCCATGTGGTCGGCTCAGACAGGCCCAGCTCGTCAAAGATGTCTTTGCGATAATAGACGCCCCACTGATAGTAGGTATAGGGCACGCCCCACTGTTTGCCGTCGATGGTCATCGCACCTTTGGTGGATGCCAGGTTCTCGGCGATCTCGGGCTCGGCCCACAGATCGGATACGTCTTCGAACAGACCCGCCTCGACATATGGCTTCATGCGGTTCGCGGCGTACCAGGTTGCAACGTCAGGCGTGTCCGCCGTTAGGAAGTTGCGGATCTGGGTTTTATACGCTTCGCGGTCGATCACGGTTGTCTCGATTTCGAGGCCCGGGTGCTGGGCTGCGAAACGGTCGATCATCGCTTCCATCGTCGCGCGTGGCGCAGGGTTTGATGTGTCCAGGAAAATCCGCAGCTCACCTGTGAGCTCGGCAGCAACGGGTGCTGCAAGTGCAACGCTGGCGGCCAGCGCGGCCGCGGTGCGCTTGAACATGGAATGCATGGTGTCCTCCCTTAAGCTTCCATATTTTCGGTTCCAAATATTGAAACCAAGTTTTATATGTTGAAAACTACACATCGAATCGGCTAGTCTTGTCAAGACCCTCGTCGGGAGAGCGATGGTCAAACGGAGGAGACTGACACCCGTGTCAGGTGATGGAACGATAGGCAAGGCATGTGACGTGCTGGATCAGGTGGCCGCCTTTGGCCGACCTGTGCGATTTGGGGAATTGCTTGAACACAGCAGCTTCCCCAAGGCGACCCTTTATCGGTTTCTGCAATCGCTCAGCAATCAAGGTATGCTCAGCTATGAGCCGGATCGGCAGACCTATTCGCCGGGCATCCGGTTGGTGCGTCTGGCCCATGCGGCTTGGATGCAAAGCTCTTTGGCACCGATTGCGCGCCCGGCTCTGGATGCGCTCAGCCAGGACACGGGTGAGACCGTTCATCTGGCGCAGTTGGACTCGGGTCAGGTTATCTATGTCGATAAGCGCAACGCGCACCGCCCGATCGAGATGTTTTCGGACGCCGGCAAGGTGGGCCCCGCCTATTGTACCGGTGTTGGCAAGGCGATGATGGCCTATCTGGACGAGGCGCAGCTGCAAAAGACGATCTCTCAGCAAAGCTTTCATCGGTTCACGCCAAAGACATTGACGTCAGAACAGGCGCTGCGCCGAGATCTCGCAGCCATTCGCAAGCGTGGCTATGCGGTGGATAACGAAGAACACGAGCCCGGCATCATATGTGTCGCCTGTCCCATCCTCACGGATGGGGGCAGGTTGCTGGGTGCCGTGTCCGTAACCGGTTCGACCGAGCGGATGAAATTTGAACAATTGGAGACATGGGTTCCCCGCGTGCGTCGTGTCGCCGAACAGATCGGAACCGAGGCGCAAGCATGGCGCTTTCCAGAGAATCAGCAGAATAGGATGCAAGTAACATGACGGGTGTGACTCTGAACGGTGCAATCAAGCGCTATGGTCAAACGCAGGTGATCCACGGGATCGATCTTGAAATCAAGGATGGCGAATTCTGCGTTTTTGTCGGCCCGTCTGGGTGCGGCAAATCCACTTTGCTGCGGATGATTGCAGGACTTGAAGAGACCTCGGAAGGGCAGATTCATATCGGTACGCGGGACGTGACCCATCTGGATCCGGCCAAGCGCGGCGTGGCCATGGTGTTCCAGACCTATGCGCTTTATCCGCACATGACCGTGGCCGAAAACATGGGCTTTGGCCTGCGCATGAACGGCGTGCCCAAGGCAGAGATCGAAAAGAAGGTTCAGGAAGCCTCAAATATCCTGAAGCTGGATCAATATCTCAAGCGCAAACCAAAGGCTCTGTCTGGTGGTCAGCGGCAGCGGGTGGCCATCGGTCGTGCCATCGTGCGCGGCCCCGAAGTGTTCCTGTTCGACGAACCACTGTCCAACTTGGACGCCGAATTGCGCGTCGAGATGCGGGTCGAGATTGCGCGTCTGCACAATGAAATCGGCGCAACGATGATTTACGTGACGCACGATCAGGTCGAGGCGATGACCATGGCCGACAAGATCGTTGTGCTGCGTGATGGCCGGATCGAACAGGTTGGTGCGCCGATGGATCTGTACCGCGATCCGGACAACAAATTTGTTGCTGGCTTCATCGGCTCGCCTGCGATGAACTTCCTTGATTGCGACATTGCGGATGGCGCGGCGCATCACTCGGCCCTCAGCACGCCGATCCCGTTGACCAACAGCGTGCCAGCGGATGCCAAGAAGGTGACTGTCGGCATTCGGCCCGAGCATATCGAGGTTGACCGCAATTCGGATGCTTGCAGCGTGGACCTGACCGAAGCGCTCGGCGGTGTGTCTTATGTCTATCTGTTGGCCGCAAATGGCGACAAGCTGATCGTCGAGGAACGTGACGATCACCGCAGCGCAATGGGCGAGAAGATCGGTATCTCGGTCCGTCCTGACCGGGCAATGATGTTTGATCCCGAAACAGGTCTGCGCCTGCGGTAAGCTGGTCCGACAATTCTTGTAAGTCTCAGGGGCGCTCGATCGGCGCCCCTGACCTTTTTCGGCGCGTCGGTTTTGTTAGTGGGTTTTTAGTTTTAGATTTTGTATCCAAAATCCATTACTGATTGACGCAGCTGACCAACCAACCGAGTCGCAGATTTGCGAGAAGGAGCCCAACCATGCAGCCGACCGTCTTTACCGGCATGATGCCTGCCCTGATGACCCCGTGCAAACCTGACCGGACGCCCGACTTCGATGCTCTGGTGCGCAAGGGGCAGCAGATGATCGCGGCGGGGATGTCGGCAGTTGTCTATTGCGGGTCGATGGGGGATTGGCCGCTGCTGACCGATGCCGAGCGGATGGAAGGTGTCGAACGGCTGGTTGCGGCTGGGTTGCCAGTGGTGGTGGGCACGGGTGCGATCAACTCGAAATCCGCCACCGCCTTGGCCGCGCATGCGCAGCAGGTTGGGGCGGCGGGGTTGATGGTGATCCCGCGCGTGCTGTCGCGGGGGTCATCCGTGACCGCGCAACGCAACCATTTCAAAGCCATTCTGCAAGCCGCGCCGGACGTGCCGGCCATTATTTACAACAGCCCGGTTTACGGTTTTGCGACCCGGGCTGATCTATTCTTTGCGCTACGGGACGAACATCCCAACCTCGTGGGGTTCAAAGAGTTCGGTGGCAAGGATGACCTGCGCTATGCGGCGGAGCATATCACCTCGCGCGATGATAAGGTCACGTTGATGGTCGGAGTGGATACCGAGGTGTATCATGGCTTTGTCAATTGTGGTGCGACAGGTGCAATCACGGGGATTGGCACCGCGCTGCCGAAAGAGGCTCTGCTGCTGGCAGCCTTGTGTGAAAAGGCCGCACAGGGTCATGCCGAGGCGCGGCTGCGCGCGCGAGAGCTGGAAGAAGCGTTCGGCGTTCTGGCCAGCTTTGATGAAGGCACCGATCTGGTGCTGTATTACAAACATCTTCTGGTTCTGAACGGCGAGGAAGAATACCGGCTGCATATCAATGAAACCGACATGCTGTCGGATGCGCAGCGAAATTATTGCGAACAGCAATACCGCCTGTTTCAAACTTGGTTTGCCGATTGGTCGCGGGAGGGCGGGGTGATTGCCGAATGCATGTGATCGACAGCCATACCGGGGGTGAGCCGACACGCGTGATCTTGAACGGTGGGCCTGATCTGGGCCAGGGGTCCGTGGCCGAGCGGGCGCTGCGTCTGGCGCAGGATCACCGTGCCTTTTACCGCTCGGTCCTGTTGGAGCCGCGCGGGCAGCCAGCCATGGTGGCCGCGCTTTTGGTGGAACCGCAGGATCCAAGCTGTGTTGCCGGTGCGATCTATTTCGATCTGGATGCGGTGTTGGGGATGTGTGGCCATGGCACCATTGGCTTGGCCGTTACCCTTGCGCATCGAGGGCGGATCGATCTGGGCTGCCACCGGATCGAAACCCCGGCGGGTGTGGTCACGGTTGAGTTGGAGGATGCAAACACGGTCACCGTCACCAATATCGAAAGCCGCCGCGTGGCGGAGGATGTCGTGCTGGACGTGCCGGGCTATGGCCCGGTGACCGGAGATGTGGCCTATGGCGGCAATTGGTTTTTCATCGTCGACCCCAGCCCGATCCCCATCGATCCGGCCAATATTCCACAGCTGACTTCCTTCACCACCGCGATCCGACAAGCATCCATCGCGCAAGGCATTGGTGGAGAGGCGGGCGAACCGATAGATCATGTGATCCTGCAAAGCCCGCCTGAAGGCGCGGTACACAGCCGAAATTTTGTGCTCTGCCCGGATGACAATTATGATCGTTCCCCTTGTGGAACCGGCAGTTCTGCCCGTTTGGCCTGTCTGGCGGCGCGCGGGGTGTTGCGCCCGGGCGAAGAGATCGTGCAGGCCAGTGTCATCGGCAGCACCTATCGCTTGTCCTATCAACCCGGGTCCCACGGCGGGGTGATCCCGCGTATTACTGGCCAGGCCTTTGTGACCTCGGACAGTACGATGATCTTTGACGCGAAAGATCCGTTCCGGTCGGGCATCGAGCTGTGAAGCGCGTTGTCATTGTTGGTGCCGGTGTTATCGGGATCACCACGGCGCTCGAGTTGCAACGCCGGGGGCACGCCGTTCAGGTGCTGGACCGGGACGGAGTTGCGGCGGGTGCTTCTGCTGGCAATGCGGGGGCCTTTGCCTTTGCCGAGATCGAGCCTTTGGCGACACCGGGGATCCTGAGCAAAGCGCCGCGTTGGCTGGTGGATCCACTGGGCCCATTGTCGGTACCACCTGCCTATGCGCTGAAAATCGTGCCCTGGCTCTGGCGGTTCTGGCGGGCCAGCCGCGCGCAGAACTATCAGCACGCATTGGCGGCGCAAGCTGGTTTGATGCATCTGTCCTCGGCCGCTCTGGACCGGTTGATCCCCTTTGCCGGGGTGCAGGACATGGTGCAGAACGACGGTCAATTGCAGCTGTATGAAAGTGAGGCCGCATTTCGCGCCAGCCTGCCCGGCTGGGAGCAGCGTCGCCGCCATGGTATTGCGTTCACACTGCTGGAACATCCCGAGGCGATTGCCGAAATTCAGCCGGGGCTAAGCCCTCGCTTTACCCATGCGGGGTTCACGCCGGATTGGATCAATACCGCAGATCCAAAGGCCTGGGTCGAAACGCTGGCGAAGGTGTTTCAAGACAAGGGCGGACAGATCGACCGGCGCGAGGTGCGCGCCCTGTCTGTGTCTGATCAGGCGGCGCAGGTGCACACGACTGATGGCACGATTGTAGCCGACAGCGTTGTGGTGGCCACTGGTGCCTGGTCGCATTATCTGGCGCGGGGCATGGGTGATAATATCCCGCTGGAGACCGAGCGTGGATACAATACGACCCTGCCTGCAGGCGTGTTCGACCTGCGCACGCATTTGACCTTCTCGGACCACGGGTTTGTGGCCAGCCGGATCAACGGCGGTGTGCGTATCGGCGGTGCGGTTGAACTGGGCGGGCTCGACATGCCTGCCAATTTCAAGCGGGCAGATGTGATGCTGACCAAGGCCCGCGATTTCCTGCCGGGGCTGAAGGCCGAAGGTGGCCAGCAATGGATGGGGTTTCGCCCCTCAATGCCCGATAGCCTGCCGGTGATCGGGGCGGCGTCACGCAGCGATCGGGTGATATATGCGTTTGGCCATGGTCATCTGGGTCTGACGCAATCAGCAGGCACGGCTGAACTAGTTGCAGCGCTGATTGATCGCCAACCACCGCCCATATCGCTTGCCCCATTCGCGCCGACGCGATTTTGAAAGAGTTCTTATGCGAAACCGTCACGACACAGACAACACTCTGAACACAGGACGCCAGACATGAAAGCGAAACGTGCGATCCAGCGCCAAAGCCTGCCTGATGTTATTGCCAGCGATCTGCGGGAGCGCATCCTCAGCGGCGATTTGGCCGAAGGCGAAACCATCCGGCAAGAGGCGCTGGCCGACGAGTATGATGTCTCGCGCATGCCAGTGCGAGAGGCGCTGAAACAGCTGGATGCCGAGGGGCTGGTGCAACTGACCAACAATCGCGGCGCCACGGTGACAGAGCACTCACTGGCCGAGATTGCCGAAATCTTCGACCTGCGCGCCTTGCTTGAGGTTGATCTGTTCCGGCGCGCCATTCCGGCCATGACGACGGCAGAGTTCGCGGCCTGCGCCAAGATCCTTGAGCAGATGCAACAGTCTTATGACGCCAATGATGTCAGCGCCTGGGGGGCGCTGAATCACAAGTTTCACACCGCACTTTATGCGGCGGCGGATCGCCGGCTGACCAACGATCTGCTGCACCGTGTGGCGCTGCAATCGGACCGCTATGTGCGGATGCATCTAAGCGTGATGGAACAGCGCGAACCAGCACGCAAAGAGCATCGCCAATTGTTGCAGCTGGCCCAGACCGGTCAGGTGGACGCGGCCTGCACCTTGCTGTCACATCATATCGGACGCACGAAAGAGGCGCTTTTGGCACTGATGGCCGCGCGAAATGACCCAGAGACTACTGTGTGAACATCAACCGCGCGGTTACGGGTATCGTGCGGGTAATGCTGGGCAGCTGCGCCAGCTCCATCAGCTTGTCGACCCCGGCCGAGACATTTGCGTCTTCGGTGCTGATGAAAACCATGTCATTGGTTGAAACCATGACCCGGTCTTCGGCCACCCGCAGGATGAACATATCGGTGTAGAATTCGACATCGGCGCTTGCCAGCGACAGGGTGGCCTCCACCTCGATCACCGATGTCTCACCAACGCCCAGCCCCGAAACAGCTTCGATGTCGATCTGCGCCGTCAGTTCGGCGGTTGGGGTTTTGCGAAACACATGTTCGATCATCCGTTCGTTGCGAATATCGATATTGGTCTCGACCGAGGACAGGTCGATCTCAATCTCGACCTGACCATCATCGCCGACATGTCCTGACAGGTTGGTGAATGAATTCACCTCACCCAGATCCTCAAGCTTGATCGTACCATAGGCCAAATGCGAGGTGTCCGGGTCCAGCGTCCAATCTGCGGCCAGTACCGGGCTGGCCAGCAGGACCGACGCAATCGTGATTGTTTTCATCATCAGTTTCATTTCTTTCCTCGCCGTAATATGTCACTCAGGGCAGGGGTTCTGGCCCGTCTATGACATAAACACACACAGGTCGCGGTTTATTCGATGGATGTCGATCTTAACTCGGAACAAGCCGTGCGCGGCGCGATCCAGACGCATTCGAAAAGGGTATGGCGGTTTGCTTTGTCGCTGTCGGGGGCGTCGGATATCGCTGATGATCTGCTGCAAGCAACTTGCCTTCGCGCACTGGAACGCCACCATCAGGTGACATCAACGGCCCGGTTGGACAGTTGGCTGATGACAATCTGCCGCTCGATCTGGCTGAATGAAATACGGTCCCGCTCGGTCCGCAAAGCGCAGGCCTTGTCTGTGACACCCGAGGTCGAATTGATTTCACAAGATGCCGACGCAGAAACGAATATTTTTGCGGCTGAAGTGTTTACGAAAGTGATGGAACTGCCCGAAGCGCAGCGAGAGACGGTGATGCTTGTGTTTGTAGAAGGATACAGCTACCGCGAGGCGGCGGATATTCTGGGTGTTCCGATTGGCACGATCATGAGCCGGCTGTCCAATGCCCGGCAGAAACTGAAGTCTGCGATTCAGCCTGATGAGGCTGGGTCTGATCGACGGAGTGGCAAATGAAGTTTTCCGACGAGACGCTGTTGGCGTATCTGGAAGGCAATCTGGATCACGACAAGGCCAGCGCCATCGAAGACGCTGTTGCCGAAGATGCCGAGCTGGAGTCGCGCCTGATGGCGCTCGACCCGATAGCGCCCATGGTTCAAACCGCGTTTGAAAACGTGCCCGCCAAAGCACCCGTTATCGATCTGCCCGAACCAGAACCGGCACCCATTGCAGGCCCCTCACCGGCGATGGGAATTGGGCGTTTGTTGGCTGTGGCGGCTTCGGTCTCGGTCATTGCGGTCTCGGCGACCTTTCGGGCTACCCGCCCCGAACCGATGGGATGGGCCGAGCAGGCGGCGATTTATCAGTCGCTTTACGCGCCAGAAACGGTTGCCGCGCTTGACCCGTCACCCGAGGCTTTGGATGCGCAATTTGCGCAGGCCGAAGAACAGCTTGGTCGATCTTTGAACCGCGATGTGCTTGAAACCCTTCCGGGGCTTGATCTGAAGCGTGCGCAAATTCTCTCATTCAAGGGGAAACCGCTTATTCAGGTGGTGTTTGCAGACGCACAAGGGCAGCCATTTGCCTTCTGTGTCATACGCCAGGGGCCTGGCGCGCCTGCAAAGAATGTTGAACACGCCGTTCTCAGCGGTTTGGCAACCGCGACCTGGGCGCAGGATGGCTATGGCTATATCCTCATGGGCAGCGATGCCGACAGCCCGCTTGAAGGGAATCTGGATATTCTGACCACCAGTTTTGCAAGCTGAGCCGCGCACCGCGAAAAGAGCTTGAGAACAGGTGAAAATCTTCGAAGAATGGGCGGTATGAAGCCCAAATCCGCCATACCTGATCCGGACGAGGAAGAACTCGGGCCGCGCAGCATCTATGATTCCGATCCGGTGGATGAGGATGACCTGTGGTTCTTGCCACCCGAAGAGGAAGTGGCCGATGAGGATTTCCTGCCACCCGGACCGCGCGCGGAACAGGGTCTGCTGTTTGATCCCCGCGACTGGCAGGCGGCGCAGAACGATTTGTCCGCCGAGCTTGCCGATCTGTGTCTGACCTTCGGAGCGCTGGATGAGCGCTTGCGCGCGGGCCCCAAGGGCTGGGGCCATCGGCTGGCCCTGATGGACGTGTCGGATCTGGGCTGGTGGACCGGCGACCGGATCAGCGTTGATCGGCTGGCGCTTTGGACCGAGTTGCGGATCGGAGCCACCTCGGACGATGTGCAGGCGCTGTACCGCGCCGGTTGGGCCGTGCGCCGCCTGACCTCGGGCGCGCCACCAGCGGATGGTGGGTGGGAGCAAGGGTTGACCGCGTTTCTGGATCGCATGGCACAAGGGCTGGACGCGGTGCCCGAGGCGGTGGCCGATCTGGCCGAGGTGTTGCACAACGCGCAGAGCCTGCATCCGGCGACCCAATCCGCGATTGCCTTTCATGCCTGGCGAGCCCTGTCGCAGGGTATAGGTCAGGATACCGAGGCGGCCATCATCGCCGCCCGCCATGCCGCCAGCATGGGCCGGGGTGGCGCGCTGTTCATGCCGCTGGCCCTGTCGGGACCCGGCGCGCTGCGCGGTGTCGGCGACCCGCATGAAAAACTGGGTGCCTGGTTGCGTGGGGCAGGGCAGTCCGCTCTGGCCGCCTTGCTGCATCTGGACCGCGTCAGCGCGTGGGACACCCGCGCGCGGGGCGCTACGACAGATCTGAGCGGCCGCACCCCACCGCGGTTGATCGAAGTTCTGACCGCGTGGCCCATGGTATCGGCCCCCTTGGCGGAGCGGCTGACCGAAGCCTCACGCGCAGCCGTGCAACGTAACCTGATCCTCTTCACCGAACGCGGCCTGATCCGGGAGGTCACCGGTCAGGGACGATACAGGGTATGGACGGCGGCTTTGTGACGGGCCAGATCATGTGAGGGTTCAGTCGAAGATCGCCGAGTTGCAGCAATTGGAAAACGCCTTGTCGGAGCTGATCGCCAATCGCTCGCAAGGGCAGTGCACCTGTCCGCTTCTCGAAGAGCTCAGTTCCTAACGCTTCCATGATGAAGTGTGGTGGCAAGTAAGAGTTGCAATAAACTCAGTAATTCAATAATTCACGAAATATGGAAAAACTGATTCCTCATCGCCTCTCGACCCTTGGCCATCCGCAGCGCTTGGCCCTGTTCCGCCTTCTAATGCGTCGGTACCCAGATCGCGTGCCTGCGACCGAGCTGGCACAAGCACTTGCGCTGAAACCCAACACACTCTCGACCTACGTGAGCGCCTTGATGCAGGTGGGTCTGGTCACGCAAGAGCGCATTGGCACCTCATTGCGCTATGCGATCCATATGGACGCGGCACGCGAGACCTTTGATTATCTGCTGCGCGATTGTTGCCGCGGTCGCCCCGAAATCTGCTCACCCCTCACCTCTTTTGACTTCGACAGAGACAGTCTCATGACTGATCGTAAGTTCAATGTCCTATTCATCTGCACCGGCAATTCCGCGCGCTCGATCTTTGCTGAATCGATTCTGCGCAAAGAGGCCGGGGACAGGTTCGTGGCCTACTCGGCGGGCACCAAGCCGCGCTCAGAGTTGAACCCGTTCGCGCTCGAAGTCCTGGCGCAGAAAGGTCACGATATTTCTGTTCTGGAGTCCAAGAACGTGTCGGTCTTCCAAGTTGACGATGCACCAGACTTCGATTTCGTCTTTACGGTTTGCAATCAGGCAGCAAATGAAGAATGCCCGGCTTGGACCGGTCAGCCGGTTAGTGCCCATTGGGGTATGCCGGACCCGGTGAAGGTCGAAGGTTCCCACGCCGAGAAGAGCCTGGCCTTTCAGCAGTCTTATGGCGCGCTTCTGAGCCGGATCAAAGCCTTTACCGCTCTGCCGATTGCATCTCTTGACCGGATCGCTTTGCAGAGGGCCGTCGACGACATCGCACAATCAAATGAAGGAGCCTCTGCGTGACCACCTACGCCCTCAACGGCCTTGGCCGCATCGGTAAACTAGCCTTAAAGCCATTGCTGGAACGCGGTGCCAAGATTGCTTGGATCAACGACGCCGTGGGCGACCCAGAGATGCATGCCCATCTTTTAAAGTTCGACACCGTCCATGGCCGGTGGAAGATAGACTTTTCTCATGACGCGGACAGCGTGACCATTGACGGCACGCGTCTCCCATTCATCGGGACCAAAAACATCGCCGACCTTCCGTTGGAAGGGGTAGATGTCGTCGTCGACTGCACCGGGGTCTTCAAGTCCGAGGCCAGGCTTGCGCCTTACTTCGAAGCGGGTGTGAAGAAAGTTGTTATTTCCGCGCCAGTGAAAGACGGCGATGCAGCCAACATTGTCTATGGCGTGAACCATGACATCTACGACGCGGGCAGACATCGGATTGTCACGGCAGCGAGCTGCACGACAAACTGCCTCGCGCCGGTTGTGAAGGTCATTCATGAGAATCTTGGCATCAAGCATGGCTCGATCACCACAATCCACGATGTGACGAACACCCAAACCATTGTGGACAGACCGGCCAAGGATTTACGCCGTGCGCGCTCGGCTCTGAATTCCCTGATCCCGACCACGACAGGCAGCGCGACCGCGATCACGCTCATCTATCCGGAACTGACAGGACGGCTGAATGGCCACGCGGTGCGCGTTCCGCTCTTGAACGCCTCACTGACAGACTGTGTTTTTGAGGTGGAACGCGAAACCACAGCTGAGGAGGTCAATGCCCTCTTCAAAGCCGCGTCCGAGGGTGAACTGCAGGGAATTCTGGGCTACGAGGAAAGACCGCTAGTTTCGACCGATTATACCAATGACGAACGCTCTAGCATCGTGGATGCGCCATCAACGATGGTCATCAATGGGACGCAGCTGAAGGTCTACGCCTGGTACGACAACGAAATGGGCTATGCGCATCGTCTTGTCGATGTGGCGCTGATGGTTGGAGCCTCAGTGTGACCGACACCTCCGCGCGGCCAGAGGGGCTGTCGGCTTACGTCGCAGTCACGGCGGCGTACTGGGCCTTCATGTTGACCGATGGCGCGCTTCGAATGCTGGTGCTGCTGCACTTTCATTCGTTGGGCTTTAGCCCTGTCCAGCTTGCCTACCTCTTTGTGTTGTACGAGATCGCAGGCATGGTGACCAACCTCTGTGCGGGGTGGATTGCCGCACGGTTTGGTTTGACCTCTACGCTTTATGCGGGCCTTGGCATTCAGGTCTTGGCTTTGTTGGCTTTGGCACAGCTCGACCCGACCTGGGCGATTGGCGTTTCGGTGGCCTATGTGATGGTCGTGCAGGGTGCGAGTGGTGTAGCCAAAGACCTTGCGAAGATGTCGTCCAAATCCGCCGTCAAGCTTTTGGCCCCTTCCGAGGATGGCGGGCTGTTCCGTTGGGTGGCGCTGCTCACCGGTTCCAAGAATGCGGTGAAGGGCCTTGGCTTTTTGTTGGGTGCCGCACTGCTGGCGACGCTCGGCTTTGTCTGGGCCGTCCTCGGGATGGCAGCAGTCCTCGCCGTCATCTTTGTCGCCGTATTGATCGCGATGCCTCCGGGTCTGCCGAAGGGTCGGAAAGGGGCGAAGTTCTCAGAGGTCTTTTCCAAGTCAACGAATGTAAACTGGCTCTCGGTCGCACGTGTGTTTCTTTTCGGGGCGCGCGACGTCTGGTTCGTGGTTGGCATCCCGATCTACTTTTATGCGGTGTTGTCCGACGGAACCGTGGCCGGAAACCGAGCCGCCTTCTTCATGATCGGAACCTTTATGGCGGTTTGGGTGATCCTCTACGGTTTTATCCAGGCTTCTGCACCACGCATTCTGCACGCGTCATCAAAACCAGAGGGCGAGTTGGTGCGCGCCGCAAAGTGGTGGGCATGGGGCCTCGCTGCGGTCCCTGCCGCTCTGACCATAGCAGCCCTTGCGTCAGATGGGCCTCAGACTTGGCTGACAGTTTCCTTAGTTGCGGGCTTGCTCATCTTCGGAGGGATCTTTGCGATCAACTCAGCGCTCCATTCCTACCTCATCCTCGCATTCACGAAAGCGGAGCGTGTTACTATGGATGTGGGCTTTTATTACATGGCCAACGCAGGAGGGCGGCTGGCGGGAACGGTCCTGTCTGGCGTCACATATCAGCTTGGAGGTCTGCCGCTGATGCTGGGGACTGCAACGGTTATGGTGGCAGGCGCAGCGCTCGCCGCGGGGCGGCTGCGGGGCGAAGCGCCCGACCCCGCAGTCTAAGGCAGGTCATTTGGATAGGAACGGATCGTAAGCAAATTCAGCGAGGTCGCGATTTGACTTGCAGTCTGTGAGTTCGCGGCCGGGATCTGCAGCGAACTGTTGCTTTGAGCGGCAAAGCAGCCAGTGGGATTGCAGATCAGAGCCAGTGTCTATCAGGAATATTTAGCGAACCTAGATTGGCCGAACATTTTGCGGTGTTCAACTGGTGTCAGTCCGGTCTTTCGCTTGAACAATCTCCTGAACGACGGGGTATCAACATAGCCGACGGCTTCTCCGACTTCCGCAACCGAGTCCTCGGTAGTTTCAAGCAATTGCCGGGCTTCTTCAATCCGAAGCGCCAAAACGTAGTCTTGCGGTGATTTGCTTGTGGCTTTCCTGAACCGTCGTGCAAATGTTGTTGGCGGCAACCCAGAACGTTTTGTCATATCGGCAACCGGGTTATCGATAGCATAGTTTTGGGCAATCCATACCTGAGCCTGCGCAATAACAGCGTCAGCATGAGGTGTCGTGGTGATCATTGAACTGAATGGTGACTGAAGTTCTCCGCGGTTGGCCATCAGCCAGATTTTTGCCGCGCGAACAGCCCTTTGCGTACCGCCGTAATGTGCAATCAAAAACGTGGCGAGTTCTTGCCACCCAGTTGTCCCACCCGACGTAACAGGTCCCCGAGACGCATCCGCAAAGCAAAGACCGCGGTCGATGCGAAGCCGCACTTTTGGATAAAACCTTTGAAACAGGTCTTCCCAAGCCCAATGCGTCGTTGCTTCGACGCCATCTAACATACCAAGCTCCGCCAAATATACCGCACCCGTACAGGCTGACACGACCCGGGTCTTGGAAAGATCGCGATTTTCGAGCCAGTCCAAACAAGGGTGGTTCTCGGGATCAGGGCGATCGTGCGGTGAAATTGTCAGTCCCGGTACAACAACAATATCGGCATCGTCGGCGTCATCAAATGTTTGATCTGGCGCAATCCAAACGCCACTTCCGCAACGATATCCCTCGAGCTTCGGGCCGATGAGACTGACTTCGAACACCGGCTCGGGCTCATCGCCGCTCACCAAGTGCTCCCAGTCCCGCCCTGCAGCCACCAGAGCGTCATACAGACCAAACACGCTGGACGCGCTGGTTTCTGGAGTCGCGACGATATGAACTGACACCGGCATCGTCATAATCCCATAAATGGTGAATTTACCCCCTTTTTAGCCGTTCTACCGCTCACGCCCAATGAAAAGTGTCGCGTAATCTACGCGGGTCCGTAACCCGTAGGAGGTTTAAGTGATCATGAACGCAGTTTGGCAGCTATTTGAAAACGGCCATTGGCTGACCTTCGCAAGGAAGCCTGTCGCAAAAGAAGCCAGCAGAGCAGATGAACAAGAAAAAACAGCCGGCAAGTTTACAGTAACCGAAGAGGTGTGGAATTCAGCGGTCTACCTTGGACCAGGTGGCCCGATGATGCGAGATCGCTAGATTGACCAACGTTGCGCAATGAACAGGTGGTGGCGATGCGCAGAAAGCTGACTTTGCAAATTAAACTGAAATGCTCAAAGGAAATTGCCCTCAACCAAACGACGAACATGCCGGGGTCTTGTCCGGCAAACCTGCTGTTCCCAGTATTCCAACAAAGTCTATATGCGAAACTCGGAATTGTTTTAAGGTTGCTCAAAAAACGTTGCTTCTTCACCTTGAGACGAAGTCCTCCAAAGCAAGATTGAAAGAGAATTGAATGAAACGCCTGTTTCCATCTCTGCCTGAGAACGCGACACTTGGAAGTGTCTATCAGGCCTTTCCAGACAAGCTTTCGCCGCTTTGTGCATACGAAAGCCTTGTGATGAGGGGCGAGAGCGACCTATCGGTCGCCCAACGTGAATTGATTGCAGCCTATGTCTCGGGCTTGAATGCTTGTGCGTATTGCCATGGGGCGCACATTGTTTTCGCCAAAGCCTACGGCATTGAGGTCGAGACAATCGAGGCACTGATGGAAGACCGTGATACGGCACCGGTCGAGGATCGCCTGAAACCGTTAATGGCATACATTGAAAAGCTCACCGTCTCGCCATCACGAATGACGGAAGCCGACGCAAAAGCGGTCTACGCGGCAGGCTGGTCAGAAAGCGCGTTGTTTGATGCTATTCAGGTCTGTGGTGTCTTTAATCTCGTGAACCGTTTCATAGAAGGAACCGGTGTCCAAAGCCCTGGCAACGACCCAAGAGACGCGGACGAAGCCACTTTGGATCGATGCCGCAGCGACACTTTCTATACCGATTTCGGACGTGAGAACGGCCTCGACATCCCTTGAGTCGAAATTGTGTCAGGCCATTGTTTCTGATGTGCTTTTCCAGCTCTGCTGTCGCCGATTGCTGTTATCGTCGGCGAGCGTGACGGGTCACCCCCTATTTCTGTATTCAAAAGAATTGGCACGACCGATAGGCCCTTGTTCTTAGGTTCGAGTAAAGCTCACAATACTCTCGATCATTCTTGGGAAATCCGGTTCGGACGCAAAGAGCAAGTGGTTCGGGCTGTTCAACTGTATGAACGATGCGTTCGGAATTTCAGACGCCAGCAGTTTCCCTTCCGAGAGCGGCGCAACAGCGTCCCTGTCGCTGTGAAGCACCAGTGTTGGGACAGAGACTTTTGCCAACAGGTCACTCACATCAATATCGTCAAACAAGGCGCGAAACTGTGCGATGTTCTCAGCTGGCCCGCAAAGCTTTTGAAACTCGTTGAACCAATCCATCTCTTCCTTGGTCGCGTCGGGCATGAACATGGTCGTCAAAATCTGCCGGATAGCAGGGTTTTCGTTACCCCAACTGTTGCGGATCAATTTGACCAGAGCTTCGCTCTCCTCGAACTCTGCGACATTGCCGCGTTGCTTGCGCCCACGTGAATATCCACCGCTGAGCAATAAATGGGATATTCGTTCGGGCCGTCGCAGAGCGTAGGCCACAGACACAGACGCACCTTGTGACAAACCAAGTATCGCCACTTTGTCATGACCATAGGCATTGATCACGACTTCCATGTCATCGACCATGCCCTCAAAGCTGATATCGACGTCAGACCATTGGGACAACCCATTTCCGCGTTGATCGTATCGAATGACAGAGAACTTTTCCGACAGGTGCCGGATGTAATCGCCATAGGATGGGTTCTGCCAGTCTTGTTCCAGATGGGTCATCCAACTGCCGGAAATCAGCAAAGGGTAACCCGCGCCAGAGACAGTATGAGCAATGGAAGTCCCGTCCTTGGAGTGGCAAAACTTTACAGGCGGCAGAGGATTGGGTTGACTGCACACGGAACTAGAAATTGAGAGGTCTTTTGCCGCAGGGTTAATTGAAATCGCCCCAATCAAGCGAAACCCACGCCGACCAACAGTTTCTATGTAGTTTGGATCTTTCGCGTCATCGCCCAACGCCTTGCGAATTTCGAAAATGTATTCTCGAACCAGATCTGGATTGACGTGCAAGCCCTGCCATGCCGACTGAAGTATGTCTTCCCGCGACAGGACCTCCCCGTTCGCAGCGATCAGGCACTCCAATACTTCGGTGGCTTTTGGCGACAAAGTCGAATGCTCTTGACCGGAAGACAATTTACCGTCTCTCCGATCTAACACCCACTGCCGCATGCATGCCTCCAACGCTAGCTGTAAAATTCAACGATGCAGCAACGATGAGTCAACGGTTTAGACGAATTGATGCGGATAAGCTTGCGTATGAAAACAGTGGGGAAGACGGACCATGCCGCAGATATCATCGAACAACCTGAACCACGTTGCACCCGTTAGTGAGGTCAACAGCTCAACGGAAACCGCAAGCGCCTTACTGAGTTTGGCAAATCAATTGGAGGACGAAATTTGTCGCGCCTTGTTGAACGATGACGTCGCACTGGCGGAACGTTTGGTGGTGCCGAAAACACAGCTTATGAAGTTATCCCGAGAATTTTCTTCTTCGAAATCAGCGAGCTTTTGAAAGAACCACCGCCCGCGTTGAAGGGGTCATTCGGCCGATTGTCACCAAGTGTCGTCAGAACCTTCCTGGATACAGACTCATCATGTTCTGCACGTCCAGTTCACTTGAAAACGCGTCTGGATTGCTCCAGATCACGTCATTAATATAGTCGCGTTCCGCGTGAAGATCGTTGTCTGCAGACCGCGGGTTCCGGGTGTCGGGGAAGGCTTTCTTGGTCCAACCGAACAGTCCACCAAATACGGTCCAGATGCTGGGTGACATTGTATGGGACGCCATCTCATGGTCCTTTCCGAGTTACTTGCGCTGTCGCAACAACAGTAACTGTTCACCCGTTTTTCTGGTATCCGGCACAAAATTGTGCTGTTCTACAAAAATGAAGAACGGGTTCCGAAACTGGTCGGACATTCGTGTATTCCTCTCTGTCTTCAGAGAAGGATCGACGCTTGCGGCTTCCCGAAAGCTGAAGGTCTCCCAACCAACGGTTGCCCGACGCATTGATGTTCTCGAAAGAGAAACAGGTTTGACGCTGTTTGAGCGCGGTACGCACGGCTTCAAGCCGACCCCGGAAGCCCTTCGCCTCGCTCCCTTCGCCGAAGCAATCGAGGCTTCTGTCCGCGAATTTGCCGATTGCGCGAAGGAATTGACGTCGACACAGCCCATCAGGATTACAGCTTATTCAGCAAACTTCTCTGCACGCATGATTGAGATCGTAAACGAGTTCTCTGCCGAAAATCAGGATGTCGCATTCGAGTTCTTTTCCAGCGTTCGGGCGCTGGACCTGATGGCGGGCGAGGCCGACATTGCGTTGCGCCTTGCAAGAACCGATCCTGATCCTGAACTGATCTGTCGTAAGATCAGCACGGCCCGCTGGGCTTTGTTCGGCAGCAGAAATTACGCGGACAAATTTGGCTTGCCGGAGTCAACCGATGATCTGGCCGGGCATCGGTTTGTTACCTTTCAGCGGGACGATGTTCCGAATGTATTCCACGAATGGTTGACCAATCACGTGGCACCGGACCAGATCGTCATGTCTTTCACTGAACTCGAGCTGATGCATGCAGCGATCAGATCAGGCCAAGGCCTTGGGATCAGCAATGTGAAACTGGTTGAAACAGACGACTCCTTTATCCGGTGCTTCGACGAAATCCCCGAACTTGCGGTGCCGCACCTGATGCTCATTTCGCCGGAAGCTTATCGCCGGCCCGAGGTTAGAGCCTTCGTTAAGTTCTTCGCACCTCGCTATGCGGCAATCTACAAGTAATGGTTTTCCCCGCATTGGACCGCGAACTGACGCTGATGCCAAAGGCGGAGAGCATCATTTCTGTCGTCGAACGCATGTCGGCCAAGAACAAAATTTGCAGCGAAGGTTGGCGGCAATACTAGCCGGGGCTGTCGTTGGGTATTCGGCGCTTAGGCACAAGGATGAGCAAGCCACGATTCTAATGCCTGATCACCTGAAAAGCGACATCGTCACCGCAACGATGACAGACCAATCAGGTCGTGTCGTAAAGAGCATGGGTGATGTTTGGCTGGTGCAGTTGCCGCTATTGCGCGCGGGCGAAAGGGACCGTGCGGCCGTTACGTGAGAAAGGACGAGACTTGCATCAAGGTGAAAAGAGCGCGGGATTGTCTCTATCGTGCTGTCGACAAGCACGACAAGACAGTTGATCTCGTGCTTCCGCATCGTCGAAACATACACGCTGCCACCAAGTTCTTCGCGCGGATGCCGAAAGGATTTGGATTCCCGATCCCGATTGAGGTGGTCAGGCCGAGTATTTGAATAACATGGTGGAACAGGACCATCGCTTCATCAAGAGACGCCCATGACCGATGCTAGGGTTCAAAGCCTTTGCTTCACCGGCGGCTACACTGGACGGAAGCGAAGTGGTGCACATGATCCGCAAAGGTGGACTCTTTCCGTTTCGCCAGTACACAGAGCTGGCAGCCTAACCCATCGGCTCAACGCTGCGTTTTCGCGTACACGGCACGGACAGCTTGGCTCGTCGAAACACTTGCTGAGTTGTATGTTGTTTTCTAAAGTCCAGGCAGACAGTCACATTCAACAACAGGAGGGCACAAGCTGAACATGCGTATCATCCGCCGACTTCAGCATGGTCCCCGTTTCGCCCTGTAAATGCGTTTGCAGGGCGGGTCCGAGTAACAACGTTCCAATCGGTCTGCCCAAAGCCGCACAGCGGCAATTTTTTCTATGAGCAGAGACTCCGATGACTGTTATGAATATCAACGCTTTAAGCGTAATACGTGGCGACGTCCTATTCGATGACCTCAATTTCACGATTTCCAAAGGTGATCGTATTGGATTGGTTGCCGCAAATGGGCGTGGCAAGACAACGCTTTTGGAATGCATGGTTGGTCAATCCGACCCAACCAGCGGAAGCATCGTCCGGGCGCGTGGTTTGAGGGTGGGATATGTAACCCAATACGTTCCAGATCATGCCTATGCCAGAACCTTATACGATTGGGTGCTGGGGTCCCTTCCTCACGAGCTGGCAGAATATGAAAGCTGGCGTGTGGATGTTGTGCTTGGGGGTAATCTGACGGTCAATAGTGCCGATGTGACCGGGTTCACCTCGATCCGGGTCGAAAGCGGCAGCACGATCACCGCCCAGAATGCCGATTTCACCTTTAACGATACCTTCGAAGTGGGTGCAGGCGGGCGATTTCGCGCCGGCGCTGGCGGGCTGGGCAATGTCACGCTGGGGCGCGATGTGTTGAACAATGGTCTGATCTCGACGGCAGATGGTTCAACAGGGGACCGTCTGACGATTGGTGGTAACCTCACGGGGCGCGGCACCATCGCTTTGGATGCGGACCTGACCGCTGGCACCAATGATCAGGTGCAGGTGAGTGGCAATACAGCCGGTGCCAGTCAGGGGCTGGATGTTTCTGCATCAGGCAGCACGTTCGACGCAGCGCAGAACCTCACGCTGGTGACTGTTGCGGGCACAAGCCTGGAAAGCGACTTCCGACTGGTGAACGCAGATTTCGTGACCAATGATGGTGCACAGGCGATCAGCGATGGCGAACTCGCCTATCGGCTGGATTATGACGCAGCAACAGGTGAGTTCTTTTTGACGCCGTTCGCCAATGCAACTGCATCCAGTCCGGTTACGCGCAACCCCGGAGGCGATTTTCTGGCGACGACTGTACAGCAAGTCAGCGATCAATTGACACCGGGTGCGACTCTGCAGCGCGTCATGGGGGCAACGCAGCGGGGCACGTCAGAGGCCAATACGGTCAGCCGCGCCCTCAGTGAGTTGACATCCACCACCCGTCCACTGGTCTGGGTACTGGGAGAAGGACAGCGCGACAGCTATTCGGTGGACGACCGCGATGTCGAAACCAACAGCGGAGGTCTGCGTTTTGGGGCCGCGTTGCCTTTGACCGAGCTGAGCAACGGCACTCTGATCGGCGGGTTGGAGTTTGGCATCAGCAGCCTGTCCACGGATGTAACCACATCCTTGACCGCAGCCGATATCAGCACCGACGCCTATGATGCGACGTTGAGCGTTTTGTGGGTTGCGGACAGTCAGCTCTATCTCGACGGACAAATGCGTTATGGTGTTTTCGACAGCACAATTCGCCCAAACGGTGGACAATCGGTTGATACCGACAGTGACGGCTATGCTCTGTCGATTGAGGTCGGCAAGCCGGTTGAGCTTAGCAACGGACTGACCTTGGTGCCGCAGGCGCAGCTGATGTACAGCGATATCGACACTGACAACGTCGTCGATCTGGCCGGAGGTGGTCAGACCGGATCGCTGGTGGATGGCGATACTCTGACCGCGCGTCTGGGTCTGCGTGCCGAACACACATTGGCTGGCGATGCGGTTCTGTTTGGTCAGGTCGACTATTACCATGCTTTCGACAATGAAACGTCTGTTGCCTTCGGGCAGAATACGATCCTGACCGAGCGCGGGGCGAACACGGCTGGTCTGACCCTGGGCGGCAATGTGGCCGTATCGTCCAGAACAAGGCTGTTTGCCGAGGTGACCGGAGAAACCGGATTCGGCAGCAGTTCAGGCGACTATACCTTTGGTGGAAACATCGGAATCGAGTTCCGTTTCTGAAGGTCCTACGAAGCATCGCGGCCCGCCGTAGTGATGGCGGGCCGTAATTCATTCTGCCACTAAATATCGCGCGAACCGCGGTTTGACCTGACCTGGCTTTTTCGCACGCGGGAACAACAACGACATTGGCTCCGTTGTGATGACCAATCCTCAAATGAATGGCTTTAGCGGCCTGCGGCCAGGTTCGACATCACCGCCCAACCCCTACATAAGTCTCGAACCCGGATTTCAGCGCTGAACGTTTCGAGTAGATGTTGCGCAAATCGACCATGCGGGGGGTTTTCATTGCTTGTGCCAGATCGGCAAGGTTGAGCGCACGGAATTCGTTCCATTCAGTGAGCAAGACAACAGCGTCGGCATCCTTGGCGGCTTGATAGGGATCATCGGCCCAATGTACGCCCGGCAACAGCTCTTCGCCTTCGGCGCGGCCTTGCGGATCAACCACGCGGACCTGCGCGCCGCCTCCGATCAGGGCAGGGACGATCGACAGCGATGGCGCCTCGCGCATGTCATCGGTATTGGGTTTGAAGGTCACACCCAGAATGGTGATGGTCTTACCGTTGAAACTGTCGTTGCAGGCCTCGCGGATCTTTTCGATCATCCGCTTTTTGACCTCATCATTCACCCGCATGACGGTTTCGGTGATCTGCATCGGGTGCGCATGGTCCTGCCCGATCCGGGCCAAAGCAGCGGTGTCCTTGGGGAAACACGACCCACCATAGCCGGGGCCGGCATGCAGGAATTTGTTGCCGATCCGCCCGTCCAGGCCCATCCCGCGTGACACCTCTTTCACATCGGCACCAACCCGTTCGCAGAGCCCGGCGATTTCGTTGATGAAGGTGATCTTGGTCGCCAGGAAGGCGTTGGCCGCGTATTTGATCATCTCGGCGCTTTCCAAATCGGTGGTCAGGATCGGGAAGTCGCGCAGGTAGAGCGGGCGGTAGATCTCGGCCATGACATCTGCGGCCCGGTCGTTTTCGACCCCGACAACGACACGGTCGGGGCGCATGAAATCGTCAATCGCAGCGCCTTCACGCAGAAACTCAGGATTCGAAGCGACATCAAAAGCGGCATTGGGATTAGCTGCCGAGATCACCTGATGCACTTGACGGTTGGTACCCACCGGTACTGTCGATTTGGTCACGACAACAGTGTAGTCGGTCAGCGCATGTGCAATTTCCTCGGCGGCGGCCATCACATAGGTCAGATCTGCGTGACCATCCCCGCGCCGCGTGGGCGTTCCGACCGCGATGAACACCGCGTCGGCCCCATCCACCGCAGCGGCCAGATCTGTGGTAAAGCTCAGCCGACCCGCAGCCACGTTCTTGGCCATCAACACGTCCAGTCCCGGCTCAAAAATCGGAACCTCACCGGATTGCAACATCTCGATCTTGCTGGCGGCCTTGTCGACACAAATGACGTCATGGCCAAAATCTGAAAAACACACTCCCGACACCAGGCCGACATAACCGGTGCCGATCATCGCAATACGCATTCGTTAATATCCTTTGTTACTCAATACCGATGCTGGCGGGCACACACTCGGGGAAAGTTCCGCCGGATTCAATGCCTGACGCTCAGGTTGGGTTGCATTCGGCGCAATGATCCTGTTTTTGGGCGACAAAGACGGATTTAGCATCGAATAGGACACATCTATGACCAAGACAGCATTGATCACCGGCATTACCGGTCAGGACGGCTCGTATCTCGCCGAACTTCTGCTGGCCAAGGGATATGAGGTGCACGGGATCAAACGGCGAGCGTCTTCGTTCAACACGCAACGGATCGACCATATCTATCAGGATCCGCATGAGCCAAACCCAAAGCTGCGTCTGCATTATGGTGATCTGAGCGATACGTCGAACCTGACGCGCATCATTCAGGAGGTTCAGCCCGACGAGGTTTATAACCTTGGCGCGCAATCGCATGTGGCGGTCAGCTTTGAATCGCCCGAATACACCGCCGACGTTGATGCCATCGGGACCTTGCGCTTGCTAGAAGCGATCCGGTTTCTGGGGCTTGAGAAAAAGACCCGGTTCTATCAGGCCTCAACGTCCGAGCTTTATGGGCTTGTGCAAGAAACGCCGCAGCGTGAAACGACCCCGTTTCACCCGCGCTCGCCTTATGCTGTGGCCAAGCTCTATTCCTATTGGATCACGGTGAACTACCGCGAGGCCTATGGCATGTATGCCTGCAATGGCATCCTATTTAACCACGAAAGCCCGCGTCGGGGGGAAACCTTCGTAACCCGCAAGATCACGCGTGGCTTGGCCAATATCGCCCAGGGGCTCGAGAGCTGTCTTTATATGGGCAATATCGACAGCCTGCGCGATTGGGGCCATGCCAAGGACTATGTTCGGATGCAGTGGATGATGCTGCAGCAGGACACACCCGAAGATTTTGTCATCGCGACTGGAGTGCAATACTCGGTACGTCAGTTCATTGAATGGTCCGCAGCCGAACTGGGCGTGACGCTGGAATTCTCCGGTTCCGGCGTTGATGAAATCGCCACCGTGACCGCGATTGAGGGCGACAATGCTCCGGCGCTGAAGGTGGGCGACGTGGTCATGCGCATCGACCCCCAATATTTCCGCCCTGCCGAAGTTGAGACGCTTCTGGGTGATCCCAGCAACGCAAAGGCCAAGCTGGGTTGGGTTCCGGAACTGACCGTGCAAGAGATGTGCGCCGAGATGGTGGTCGAAGATCTGAAAACCGCCAAACGCCACGCGCTGCTGAAAGAGCACGGGTTCGACCTGCCGGTCAGCCTGGAAAACGGCTGAGGAGGGGTTTGCGATGCGCAAGATCTATGTAGCAGGCCATCGTGGCATGGTGGGCGGCGCGATCTTGCGTCGTTTGCAAGCGCGTCAGGCTGAAGGTGAGGCGCTGGAGCTGATCACACGCACCCATGCCGAACTGGATCTGACCAGCCAGGCGCAAGTGCGCGATTTCATGCAGGCGGAACGTCCCGATGTGGTCATACTGGCGGCGGCCAAGGTGGGCGGCATTCATGCCAACAACACCTATCCTGCGGATTTCATCTACGACAACCTGATGATCGAATGTAACGTGATCCATCAGGCCTTTGACGCTGGGGTCAAACATCTGCTGCAACTGGGCAGCTCGTGCATCTATCCGCGTGCAGTGCCACAGCCGATGCGCGAAGATGCGCTGTTGACCGGTGTGCTGGAGCCCACGAATGAGCCCTATGCAGTCGCGAAAATCGCCGGGATCAAACTGTGTGAAAGCTATAACCGGCAGCACGGGGTCGACTACCGCTCGGTCATGCCGACCAACCTTTATGGCCCAGGCGATAACTTCCACCCCGAAAACAGCCATGTTCTGCCCGCTCTGATACGCCGTTTCCACGAAGCGCAGCGTGACGGGCTGGATGAGGTGGTGATCTGGGGCACTGGCAAACCCCGGCGCGAGTTCCTGCATGTGGACGACATGGCCGAGGCGTCTTTGTTCGTGCTGGATCTGCCGCGTGATGTTTACGAGGTCAATACCGAACCGATGCTGAGCCATATTAACGTGGGTTGCGGTCAGGATGTCTCAATCGCAGAGCTGGCGGCGATGGTGGCGAAGACCACCGGATTTACGGGCCGTATCACGCAGGATGTCAGCAAGCCCGACGGCACCCTGCGCAAGCTGATGGACGTATCGCGCCTAGCCGATATGGGCTGGCGCGCAGGTATTGGTCTTGAGGACGGTATTCGCGAAACCTATGCCTGGTTCCTCGATCTGGCGGATACCGAGATCCGGTCCAAGTAACCGCCTGAAAAGCCTGGCTCAGACCCAGCGACCAATAGCCACCAGAGTGGGGGTCAGCTGGGTCGGGTCTGATACCGCCGACAGGACTTGACCGCTGGCTTGCGTGCCAGATGGCGCGTCGAGGCCCAGAAAACGGCTCGCTGCACCAGCCGCACCGCTGACGGCAGGGGTGGCGCTTGTGGCGAAACCCATCGGGAAGTCCCAGGTGAACACGGCGCTGGCAAACAGCGCGCCCGTGGCATTGGTGCAGTCAACCGCCGAAAGCGTCACCGTGCAGATCTGCGTTCCATCGGCAAAACGCACATAGTCTCCGTTGGCGTTCGACCCGCGCTCAATCACCGCGCCTGTGGGCGTGCCACCGCTTTCCGAGACCGTGCCCAAAAGATTGCCGGGACCATAGCCGTAATCGGCCCGCATCAGACGCCCTGTAGTGGTGTCGTCGGCGCTGCTTTGCACCGCCGTCCCGCTGGCAACGCCCGTCGCCGGGTCGAACGCCAGCGCATCATTCCAGGTGCTGCCATCAGCAGACACTTTGATCGAAAACCCGGTATTGCCCGCCAGACCCATTTCGGCATGGCCGGTCCAGTTCGATTGAAACAACAGCGATGCAGTATCGCCTGCGCCTGCCTTGTTGATCTTCAGCTGATGTCCTGCCCCATCATGGCTCAGCAATGTGGCCGGGCCACGCACCGACAGGCGGTTTGTGCTGTCAGAAGTGGTCGCGATCCCAACACCGGGTAGGTTTTGCGTCGAAAGCGGCGGATCGATCCACGCGCTGCCATCCCAAACCTTCAACTGACCCGCGGCTTGATCCCAGGCGCGCCAGCCTTGAGCGGGCGTTACAAAATGCCAGGCATTGTCCAACCACGCGGCAAGCTCGCCACCGTAACCGGCCCATTCCGCTGTGGGTGCCGCGCCCAAGGCATGAATGTCGCCCTGGGACGGCACCGCAGGGGGCGTTGCTGCGTTCATCGTGACTAAGCTCAACTGCACCACCAGATCCAGCTCGCGCAGGGCCTCGTTATGGGTGACGTGTTTCTGGGCCTGTGACGGTTGAAGAAACGGCAGGTTCAAACGGGGTGAGTTTTGCGACATCGGGCATCCTCCTGTGGCTGTCGGTCCGGCGCTGATTGCGCGCCACACTGCCGTGACGCGCATGAATCCCGCCTGACCAGGCCGAACGCCCGGATTAGGATTTGGAAAGGTTTGAGCCGCTGTTTGGGGCAGGGGCCAAGGCTCCTGCCCGCGTGTTAACTGCGTGCGTAGATGTCTTCGTAGCGGACGATATCATCTTCGCCCAGATAGGCACCGGTCTGAACCTCGATCAGTACCATGGGTACCTTGCCCGGGTTCTCCATCCGGTGAACCGCGCCCAGCGGGATATAGACCGACTGGTTTTCCGAGACTAGCTTGACCTCATCGTCGATGGTGACCTTTGCTGTGCCTTCCACCACGATCCAATGTTCAGAGCGGTGGTGATGCGATTGCAGGCTCAGCGCGGCACCGGGATGCACATGAATGCGTTTGACCTGAAACCGGTCACCGATCACCAGGCTTTCGAACCAGCCCCAGGGGCGGTGATCCACCGGCAATTGTTCGGCCTGTTTGGCGCCTTTGGCTTTCAGTGCGGCGACCGCCCGTTTCACATCCTGCGCCTTGTCCATGCTGGCCACCAGAACCGCATCTGGCATGGCGACGGTGATCACGTTCTCAAGCCCCATCGCAACAACCTCTTGCGCCGGAGATTCCGAGCGGACGAGGACGTTCTGACAGTCGATTGTCGTGACCTCACCGGTTGTAGCCACGCCGTTTGCGTCGGGATTGCTAAGCTCTTGCACCGCGGACCAGCTGCCCACATCGGACCAGCCTGACGCGTAGGGTACAACGCTGAGGTTGCCGGCTTTCTCCATGACCGCATAGTCGATCGAGATGTCCTGAACCCCGCTCCAGGCGTCAGGATCCAGGCGCAAAAAGCCCAGATCGCTTTGCGCCTTTTCGACCGCTTGGCGCACCGGCTGCATCAGTTCCGGCGCATGTGTTTCGAACGCCGCGATAATGTCGCGCACGGCAAACAGGAAGATGCCCGAATTCCACAAGAAGCTGCCATCGGCCACCATTGCCTCTGCCGCGGCCAGATCCGGTTTTTCCACAAACTGTTCCAAAGCGACAGGCAGGCCCGATTGATCCGGTTTCTGGCTGAGTTTCAGATAACCATAGCCGGTTTCCGGGCGATCCGGTGTGATCCCGAAGGTCACCAGATCCTTGCGCTCGGTGATTGCCGTCAGACCCTTTTCCACGGCCGCATGAAAGGCCGCTTTGTCGGGCACAACATGATCCGAGGGTGCTACGATCATCACGCCATCCGGGTCGCTGGCCGCCAGATGCAGTGCCGCAGCCAGAACGGCGGGTGCCGTGTTGCGCCCGTCCGGTTCGATCAGGACCGGACCGGGATCAATACCCACCGCAGCCAATTGTTCTGGCACCACAAAGCGAAACGCTTCGTTGGTCAGGATCAATGGCTTGGCATACGGCGTTTCACTCGGCCCCTGCAACCGGTCAGCGCAGTCCTGAAGCAGGCTCGTCTCTCCGATCAAAGGGACGAACTGCTTGGGATAGCTTTTGCGCGACAGGGGCCACAAACGCGTGCCAGAGCCACCGCACAGGATCACAGGATAGACTTTGCTCATAATGCTGCTGCCTTTGTATGACTTTGGCACCAGCATATCGCAATGATTGCAACAAAGGTGAAGAGGCTATCGTTACTGAGCAGCCCGATCTGCGGCAATGATGTCATGCAGATAGTTGTTCAGGTCTTCGCGCAAATCGTCCCGCGCCAGCGCAAAAGCCACAGTGGCCTGCAGGAACCCGGATTTTGAGCCGCAATCAAAACGCTGACCTTTGAACCGATACCCAAAGACCGAGACATCATTCTTGATGTCCTGTGCAATCGCGTCGGTCAACTGAATCTCGCCACCGCTGCCGACCTTCATTTCATTGAGGTTGTCCAGAACGGAAGGTGCCAGGATGTACCGTCCGATCACGGCCAGATTCGATGGCGCCTTTTCGGGCGCAGGTTTTTCAACCATGCCGCGGGCGGTCACAACAGCGCCCATGTCCTCTTGGACATCAAGAACGCCATAAGCGCTCGTCTTTTCGGGTGCGACTTCCATGGTTGCCACCATGTTGCCACCGGTCTCTTGATAAGCTTCGACCATTTGCTGCAGACAAGGCTTGTCCGCTGCGATTACGTCATCAGGCAGCATAACCGCAAAAGGCTCGTTTCCGATCAGGCGACGGGCGCACCAGACCGCATGGCCCAGACCCAGCGCTTTGTGCTGACGGATATAGGCAATGGCACCGCTTTCCATGTTGGTTGCAGCCAAAGTGTCCAGCAACGCGTCCTTGCCTTTGTTGCGCAGCTCTTGTTCCAACACCAGATTGTGATCGAAATAATCTTCAAGCGCGGACTTGCCGCGTGACGTGACAAAAATGAATTCCTTGATGCCAGCGGCCCGCGCCTCATCAATTGCGTATTGAACCAGCGGTCGGTCGACCAGTGTCATAATCTCTTTTGGCACCGACTTTGTCGCAGGAAGGAACCGTGTTCCAAGCCCGGCAACGGGGAAAATAGCTTTCGTGACTTTACGTGTCATGTGACCTCTCAAATTTCACTCGTAACCGGAAAATGTGGTGCGCCGGTGTGTTCTCTTAGTCTTGCCAGGTTTGGCATTCAATCCGATTGACCTGCCAAGGCTTCAAGTGGTCGAATCCTGCCATCCGGGGCACAAAGAGTCAAAACCTGTAGACCCGCCACGCCTTTGATTTGCGAAGGGTGAAAACGCGATTTTGGGCGTATCAGGCAGAGCCTATGGGCCCCGAGATCGAATGGAATTCGCGTAGGCTCTCCCTTACCGAGCGGTTTTGACGCAGTGTTTTGCCAAAAATTTCACCACTTTGCCCCGCTTTGATCTCGGGCCGTCCCTCTGGTGAGTGGCTTGGCAGCCTGTCAAAGAAGGGTCGTTTACGGTGAACAAAGAGACCAGTTTCCCCCCTTCAAACGCACTCTTTCCTTTCCCTTTGCGTAAGGCAGAATGGAATACTGTTTCCGAAATGAGAACGATGCGCGGCTGATTTGCGCACCGTTCTTTGGGTTCAATGGAATTGTTGCCTTGGTTTTCCCGAAAAATCCTTCGGTCCCGGCTTGATTCTACCCACTGACGGGCAGCTTCAAGGCTTTAGCTTTCTCTTCATTTCAGCTTCGGGAAAACATTTAGGCTGTTCGCCCACTGCCTCTTGCCAGCGCCCGATCGAACGGCGCGTTTTGTAACCCGCCAGGCCGTCGACACCGCCAACGTCATGGCCCATTTGCTCCAGAGCCAACTGCATTGCCGCAACATCGGACCGGTCGAGCCCCCCAACAGCCGCCCAACCGGCTTTGAAATCACCAACGCCATATTGAATCCGGTCCCCGACATGGCCCACAAACAGCGCATAGAGGTCGCTGAAATTATAGTCTTTGAGAACGTAGAAATTCGGGGTGACCACAAATGCAGGTCCATTGCGACCGGCAGGCATCATCAAGAATCCCTCCCCCCGCAGCTCATGCGCCGGAAACGGGCGGCCCGAGATGCGTGTTACGCCCAGATCGACCCATTCCTGAATGCGCCGCCCCTGATCCGGCCCTTCCAGCGCACAAGACAGGGCGGCGGGCACAATAACTTCGAACCCCCAATCGCGCCCGGTAACCCAGCCGTGTTGTTTCAGGTAATTTCCAATCGAGGCGAGCGTATCCTCGGCCGAGCCCCAGATATCGGCGCGACGATCGCCATTGCCGTCAACCGCATAAGCCAGCACATTCGACGGCATGAACTGTGGCTGTCCCAAAGCACCCGCCCAACTGCTTTTCATGTTGCGCGGGTCCACATGCCCTGCATCGACGATTTGAAGGGCTGCAATCAATTCGGTAGTGAAATACGCGGCCCGTGTGCTCATGAACGCCTTGGTGCCCAGCACGCGAAAGGCGTCATGAGGGATCGACACTTGCCCATATCCGCTTTCACGGCCCCAGATCGCCAACAGGATACGCGCGGGCACGCCGGTGTCCGCCTCGACACGCGCCAGAACGGATGCATGACGTTTCGCCATCTTCCGCCCCACCGCAGTCGTGCCCTGCACCGCGTTGGCATTGAAATAGCGCCCGGGCGAGCCGAACTCGGCCTGCGACTGTTCAGAGGGCTTGGCTTGCGTGCCGGGTGGAACCAGATCAGGCAGTTTCCAGTTCAACGTCACCCCGTCAAAGGCTTGCTCCATGGTGCGCCGCGACACGCCTTTTGCCTTGGCGCGGGGCCACACCTCCTCTTGCAGCCAGGTTTGAAACTGACGCTCAATCGCCGCGCGATCCAGAGCGGCAGCGCAGCTTGCCCACAAGATCAAAGACAAAAAGAAAAGGCCCAAACGCATACCCGAAAAATGCGGTTACATCGAATGTGATGTCAACACATCCGGACCCGGCGCGAAAAGCCTTGAGAAAATCCGAAACTCTGCCGATAGTTGCAGTGATTTTGAGAAGGTCAGAGAGGCGCGCAGGCGTGGCATATTTCAGGACTATCCCTGCCATTGGCATGATCGCCACAAGCTTTTTGATCCTCTTTGCCTCGGCCCAATGGGCTTTGGCCAGTGACAGTTTCATGGACCCGCAAGGCCCGATTGCAGCGGTCCAGAAAACCCATCTGCTGCGCGCCACAGCGCTGATCCTGATTGCCGTTATACCCGTTCTGGTTTTCGTGCCTCTGATTGCGTTGCGGTACCGTCGCCGGAAAAACAGCGCGGCTGCCTATCGGCCAGAATGGGATTTCTCGGCGCGGCTGGAATTCCTGATGTGGGGCGTGCCGGTGGTGATCGTGGCGATCTTGTCCTTTTACCTGTGGAAGGCAACCCATCGGCTGGACCCCTACAGCGCGTCGTTCGGAGAAGAACCTGCGCTGAGGGTGCAGGTGGTTGGCCTCGATTGGAAATGGCTGTTCATCTATCCCGATCTGGGCATCGCCAGTGTCGGAGAGCTGGGCATCCCGATCAAACAACAGGTTGCAATGACACTGACCACCGATACGGTCATGCAATCCTTTATGATCCCAGCCCTCGCCGGTCAGATCTATGCGATGCCGGGCATGACCACGCAATTGCACCTGGTCGCCGATACGCCCAAGACCATGCAAGGTGAAAACACGCAATATAACGGGCGCGGCTTTACCAAGCAGAAGTTTCTAACCCAGGCCATGCAGCCCGAGGATTTCAACGCATGGGTCGAAAGTGTGCGCGCAAATGGCATTCCGCTGACCGATCAGAACTATCGCACTCTGGCCATGCGGACGGACCGGGATGAGGCACAAAAAACATTGGGCACTGCACAGATGCCACTGAACGCGCTGTATTTCACCTTGGAAGAGGGCGATCTGTTTCACAGCATTCTGCACCGGTATCACAGTGGTGAGCCTTTGGCGGTCGCCGACCAACCGGGCACGACGGAGTTTGGCCAATGACCTCTACCGACATTGGTTTCTTTGGGCGGCTGAACTGGGATGCGTTTCCGATTGCTGGTTTAATCCAGAACCCCGGCGCCAATGAGATCGTCGCCAACGCCGCCGCTGCGATTGTTGTTGTCGGCGTGGTGGCTGTCGTTGGGCTTTTGTCCTGGTTCCGCCTCTGGGGTCCATTGTGGCGCGATTGGCTGACCAGTGTGGATCACAAGAAGATCGGTATCATGTATATCGTCTTTGCCATCGTGATGCTGGCGCGCGGTGTGCTGGAAGGCGTGGTAATGCGCGCTCAACAAGCCGCGGGGCCCGGCGACGGATTCCTTGAGGCGGAACATTTCGCCGAGCTCTTTAGCACCCATGGCACCATCATGGTCTTCTTTGTTGCCGTGCCCTTTGTCTTTGGGGTGGCGAACTATGTTGTACCGTTGATGATTGGCGCGCGTGATGTGGCCTTTCCGGTGATGAACCAGATCGGGCTGGGCCTGACGGTTTCGGCGGGCATGATGCTGATGGTGTCTTTGGTGGTGGGCGAGTTCTCGACCGGCGGGTGGACAGCCTATCCGCCCTTCACCGGTGCTGCGTTTAATCCGGGTGTGGGGCCTGATTACTGGATCTGGGCCATTGTCGTCTCAGGGATAGGCACCACCCTGACAGGGATCAATTTTGCCGTAACGATCTATAAGCTGCGTGCACCGGGGATGAAGTTCACGCGTCTGCCGATGTATTGCTGGACGATTATTTGCAGCTCGATCCTGATCATCTTTGCGATGCCGCCTTTGGGGGTGGCCGCATTATTGCTGGCCGCAGACAGGTATCTGGATTTCCACTTCTTCACCAATGATCTGGGCGGCAACATGATGAACTATGCCAACCTGTTCTGGCTGTTCGGCCACCCCGAGGTCTATTTGCTGGTGCTGCCCGCCTATGGCATCTATTCCGAGATTTTCGCCACCTTCTCGGCCAAACGGCTCTATGGATATAACTCGCTGGTGATTGCCACCATGTCGATTGCGATCCTGTCCTTTACCGTCTGGCTGCACCATTTCTTTACCATGGGCCAAAGCGCCCTGATCAATGCGGTGTTTGGCATCGCAACGATGCTGATTGCCATTCCGACCGGGGTAAAGGTCTATGACTGGATGGCCACGCTCTGGCGCGGGCGGATCCGGTTCTCGGTACCCATGCTCTATGGTCTGGCCTTCCTGATGCTGTTTGTGATCGGCGGGCTCAGCGGTGTGATCCTTGCCAATCCGACCGTTGATTATCAGGTGCACAACACCCTGTTTTTGGTGGCCCATTTCCACAATGTGTTGCTTCCCGGCGTGTTGTTTGGGCTGCTTGCGGCCTACAATTACTGGTTCCCCAAGGCCTTTGGCTTCCGATTGAACGAAAGCTGGGGGCGCATCAGCGTGGCGCTTTGGACGGTTGGCTTCATGCTGACCTTCCTGCCGCTTTATTTCGTGGGCCTGATGGGGATGCCGCGCCGCTCTTTCAGTTGGGAGGATCCCAGTTTCCACCCCTATATGATCGTGGCGGTCATTGGCGCTCTGGTCATTCTGGGGGCGCTGCTGTCGATCCTAGTGCAGCTTTGGGTCAGCATCCGCGACCGTGACAGCACGCGCGTTCCTGTGGGCGACCCCTGGGATGGGCGCACGCTGGAATGGTCGATCCCGTCCCCTCCGCCCGAATATAACTTTGCGATCATCCCGCAGGTCACGGATCGCGATGATTTCGCCGCCGCCAAGGAACGCGGGCAGGCCTATCCCACGCCCGACGCTTATGAAGATATCGAGATGCGGCGCAATACCGGCATCGGGTTCCTTCTGTGTGTGTTCAGCGGCGTTTGGATGTTTGCACTGGTCTGGTGGATCTGGTGGCTGGCCGCGCTGATGACGCTTGCGATGCTGCTGGCCGTTATCCTTTGGAGCTTTGACACCAACACCGAAGAGATCATCCCCGCCGAAGAAGTCCGCAAAGATCATGAGGCCTGGTTGGCGCTGGTGCACAGCGCGCAAGCGGTGGATCGCGACCATGAAACAGCCCCGGAAAACCGGGGCCTCGCCCGACCGGATATGGAGGCCGTGACATGAAGCGCGCGCCTTCACACAGCTATCCGGGGATCAACCTGGGCGAAAACCATGCCAGTGCCGACAAGGCAACCGAGGTGGTCACCTTCGGTTTCTGGGTCTTTTTGATGAGCGATCTGGTCTATTTCGGCCTGATGTTCGGCGTCTATATCACCATGATCGACGCGCAGGCTGGTGGGCCTGGCCCGCATGAGCTGTTTGATCTGAAAAGCATCTTTGCGCAGACCATGATCCTGCTGACCTCCAGCCTGACGGTTGGGCTGGCGATGCTGGCGTTGAAATACAACCTGCCGCGCCCGCGCATCGTGTTGTGGTTCGGGGTGACGCTGGTGCTGGGGATCAGCTTTCTGGTTCTTGAGATCCGCGATTTCGTCAACATGGCTGCTCAGGGTGGCATCCCAAAACGCAGCGGCTTTTTGTCGGCGTTCTATGGACTGGTGCCCTTGCACGGGCTGCATGTGGCGGCGGGGTGTATCTGGTTGATCGTGCTGGGCATTCAACTGCGCATGATGGGCCTGACTGACTTGCTGATGTCGCGCATGGTGCGGTTGGCCCTGTTCTGGCACTTCCTCGATCTGATCTGGATCGGCATCATCACCATCGTGTATTTCGGAGGTCTGGCTTATGGATAACAGCTCGGAAATGCACCGCCGCGAGCGCCGCCGCTATGTGATCGGCTATGGCGGATCGTTGCTGCTTACACTTGTGGTTTTCGGGATCGCCTATGTGTTTGGAATCGAAAAACGCGGTGTGTATATGACCATAGGGCTTCTGGGGCTGGCGCAACTGGTGGTTCAGTTGGTCTATTTCCTGCATATCGACCGCCGCCGCAGCAGCCGCGAGGATCTGGATCTGATCCTGTTCTCAACGCTTGTTTTGCTGATCATCATAGGGGGAACAGTTTGGATTTTGGGCAATCTGGCCGTGCGGATGCATATGCACGTGATGTGATCGCTTAGGTCAGAACCAAGCCAAGCCACAACGCGCCCCAGCACAGCAAAAGGCTTAGCAGGATGTTCCCAGCCGCATGGGCAAAGGTGCGGTTTCGATGCAGATCCAGCGTTTGATAGGCAAAGCTGGAAAAGGTCGTGAACCCGCCGCAAAAGCCAAAGATCAGGCGGCTTTCTTCGGGGCTGATGCCCTGTGCACCGCCCAGATAGCCGACCCAAAGACCCAGGATAAGGCTGCCCAAAACATTCACGATCAGCGTTGCAATGGGCAAATCGCTCGTAATCTGCTGGGCCAGCCAATGACGCAGAACAGCGCCAAGCCCACCGCCGATCGCAAAGATCGCATGCAGGTAAAGCGCGCTCATCCAGAATGGCCTTTGCTGTGAAAGCTGCGGCCAAGGCGCTCTCCGACCGCAGCCGCACCCAGACCCAAGGCAATTTCGGCCAGTATGGCGATCAGAACCGGGCTTGGGCCGATCTCGGCCAGCCGCGCCAGTTCGGCTACGAAGGACGAGAAGGTGGACAATCCCCCGCAAAACCCGACCGCACCCAGATGCAGGATATGGGCGTGGACCTTGTGGCGAATGGCAAACAGCCAGCCCAGAATGAAACAGGCTACGATATTGATCCCGAAGGTAGCGGTCAAAAACGGCGCGCCGGGGATTTGCAGCGAAAAAAGTTCGCGCAGCAGCGATCCAGCCGCGCCTCCAACAAAGACGGCTGAGTACATCCCAAATTTCGGCCCGATGGTTGCCACGGCTTGTCCCTGCTGTGATCCACGCCCAAGCTGGCATAACGCGTGTCTTGGGCCGGATCAATCAAAGCGCACGCTGGTTTCTGCGGCCGAACCCCGACAAACCCTTGCCTTGTCACAGGAAACTGTTCACCCTCCGGTCAGGGCCTTGCCGTATTGAAAGGCCGTAAACGTTCGGGGATGCGGTCCTCGCCATACCCCAGGAGGATTGGGATGATCGTTCGTCGAATTTACTTTGCTGTGGCTTTTCTGGCTTTGCCGATAACTCTGCTGCTGGGCCTGCTCTGGGCGCCGATCCTGTGGCTGCTGGTGTTGATCCTGCCTTATGTGGTGATCGGAGCCTACGACATCCTGACCACCAAACATAACGTGCTGAACAATTATCCGGTGCTGGGTCATTTCCGGTACATGCTGGAATTTGTCAGCCCCGAAATCCGCCAGTATTTCGTTGAAACCAATGAAAGCGGCCGCCCGTTCAACCGGATCGTGCGCGGGCTGGTTTACGCACGGGCCAAGGGGCAGGTGGATACGCAGGCCTTTGGCACCCAATATGACATTCTTGATGTGGGCTATCACCGTGCGAACCACTCGCTCGCCCCCAAACATGTGGATGAAAGTGAAGAACGTGTGCTTCTGGGCGGACCGCAATGCGACAAGCCCTATAATGCCTCGCGTCTGAACGTGTCCGCCATGAGCTTTGGCGCGCTCAGCGCCAATGCAATCAAGGCGTTGAACGGGGGGGCCAAGGACGGCGGCTTTGCCCACAACACGGGCGAGGGCGGCCTATCACCGCATCACTTGGCCGAAGGTGGCGATATCATCTGGCAAATCGGAACCGGCTATTTCGGGTGCCGGACGCCTGAGGGTGGCTTTGACAAGGACAAGTTTGCCGAAAAGGCGAAAAAGGATGTGGTCAAAGCGATTGAGATCAAGCTGTCGCAAGGGGCCAAACCCTCGCATGGGGGTGTGTTGCCCGCCGCCAAGGTCGATGAGGAGATCGCCGAAATTCGGGGCGTGCCGATGCATCAGGACGTGATCTCGCCCCCGATCCATTCAGCTTTTGACGGGCCCACCGGCCTGATGGAATTTGTGCAGCATCTGCGTGAGATGTCGGGCGGCAAACCCGTGGGGTTCAAGCTGTGCATCGGCAAGCCGTCCGAGTTCATGGCGATCTGCAAGGCGATGCTGGAAACCGGGATCCTGCCCGATTTCATCACCGTTGACGGTGCCGAGGGCGGCACGGGCGCGGCGCCGGTCGAGTTTACCAACCGTCTAGGTATGCCGTTGAACGAAGGGCTGGTATTCGTCAACAACTGCCTGCGTGGGATCGGCGTGCGCGACAAGGTGCGGATCATCTGCTCGGGCAAGGTGGCGACGGGCTTTGACATGGTCGAGAAATTCGCGCTGGGGGCCGATATGTGCAACTCGGCCCGTGCCATGATGTTTGCCATCGGCTGCATTCAGGCCCTGCATTGCAACACCAATCGCTGCCCCTCTGGCGTGGCCACACAAGACCCGATCCGGGGGCAGGCGGTCAATGTACCGCAGAAACGCCAACGCGTGCAGCGCTATCACGACGCAACGCTGGAAAGCTTCCGCGAGATCCTGGGGGCAATGGGCAAAGCCACGGTGGACGAGCTGCACCCGTCCGATATCCGTCGCCGCATGGCGGATGAGGGCGAGCAGAGCTATGCCGAGATGTATGAATTGTTGGAGGACGGTGCGCTGCTGAACGGCGATGTCTCAGCCAAATATGCCGCCGCGTGGGAGCAAGCGTCGCCGGGGCAATTCTAGCTCAAAAGCCCTTGGGGTCAGCTTTCGACCCCGCGCGGGTTGTTGGCCGCATGAGTATTGATCCTGCGGATACTCCATTCCACAGCATCGCGCATTGTACCGCCCAATGCTTGGTCATAGGCAAGGACAAGATCCGGGGTCTGGTCGCTGGCTGATGTTACATTCTCTTCGAACGAGGCGGATGCGATAATCTTGTCTTCGTACTCGTCGATAATCTTGATATTCAAGCGTACTTTGATCTGGATATAGGTGCTGCCATCGGGGTTGGTCAGAACATGGCCCTGAAACTCGCGCAGATCGGGCGAGACGACATAGTCCGCCCGCAACCCAACTGTCGACCGCCCTACGGCAGACACTTTTTTGGAGTTTTCAAAGCTCTCCACCAGCAGCGATTGCACAATGGCCGGTGCGCGATCAGCCCATCGCGCCTGCGGCAGGTATTGGACCTGAAGCGGGGTAGGTTGAATTGCGATCTGATCGGTGTTCACGGCAGCCGTGGCTGTTGGTTCGGCCACGACAATCTGTTTTTGAACCCGCGGCAGCGATGATGAAAACGTGCTTTTGGGTGTCAAAAGATACAGATCATTGGGCTTGGACGCCTGTCGCAACGTATCCAAGCCGGTACATCCGGCCAGCGACGCCAAAACCAGAGTGACAATAAGAGGCCGGATCATTGACGGAACTCCGATGCTTGTGTGCCCAGCAAGAAGCGTGCGGGGTCGCTTTCGACCCTGTCCACTAATCGGTCGAGGCTGATGACCAGACGCTGGGACTCTTCGATAAACCGGACGAATTGCGGTAAGCCGACGCGCAGGAAATCCGACACTTGGCGGCGATTGTCCTGAACAATTCCGTCAATCGTACCCAGCAATTCGGACGCCGATTGCGATGCGCTCAGGATATCGTCGGAAATTTCGTCGATCTTGCTTGTGACATTGGTGACGGTTTCTGCGACCTGATTTGCCGCGTTGCGAATGTCTGCAGCGACTTCGGAAATGTCTTCGTCCAACACTCGGTTGGCCGAGTCAAACGCGCGTTTGGCAGAGTCCAGCGTACCTTGCGCGCTGTCCATCGCCAGATTGATCGACCCCAAGGTCGTATTGGCATTGGCAATGGTCTCGGTCGCGACGCCCAGGGCCACCTGGCCCTCGTCAGACAGCGTGGTCAGACTTTCTGCCAGGGTCGAGGCCCGTGCGATGAAGGGGCGAATGTCCTGCTCGATTACGCGTTCGGTTGTCTCAAGCGTGCCAGTGGCTGTTTCAAGCGTCGTTTTTGCGGTGTCGGTGGCATCCTTGATGCTGTTCAGCGTATCGGTCCCGGTGGTCAAGGTGGTTTCGGCCTTCTCAACTAGACTGTCCAGGCGTTTGGTGAAATCCCCGATCTCGCGCGCGGCGTTGCCCAAATCTCCTGATAGCGTTTCGAAATCTGACAAGGTCTTGTCCAAACGCCCCGAGGCCGAAGCGATATTGTCGAGAATGTCCGAGACCGATTTGCGGTTCTTGTCGTCTACGATGGAGTTCAAGTTCTCGAGAAGCGTAATCGCCTCATCCAGCACTTTGGGCGCACCTTCAAACAGGGATTGAATGGTGCTGCGTTTGCTTTTGATCACGCTGTTTTGAGGCAAGCGTTCGGCTGAGGGAGAGCCCCCGGACAACTCAACATATGCAACGCCAGTTACACCCAGAGATTGCAACTGCGCTATGGTGTCTTCTTTTACTGGAATCTCGGCATCTATCTCGATCCGAACGCGCACCTTCGACGGGTCGTCCTGATCAAGGTTCAACGCGATGACCTGACCAACAGGCAGGCCGTTATAGTTCACGCCACCTGCCGCAGACAGGCCCGAGACATTGTCGAACAGCACGTCATAATAGGCATATTGGCGGGTCACTTCGAATTTGGCGAGCCACAGGAAAAAGCCAAACGCGGCCAGAATACCCCCAAGTGTAAAGGCGCCGATCAGGATATAGTTTGCTCGGGTTTCCATTGCCTATTACCTGTCCTGACCCTTTTCCTGCGCCGCACGGGCGCGGGGGCCGGTGAAATATTCTTGCACCCAAGGGTGATCGACTTTGGTCATATCTTCAATCGGACCCTCAACCAAAACGCGTTTTTCCGCAAGCACCGCGATGCGGTCGCAAATCGCATAAAGACTGTCCAGATCATGGGTTACCATGAAAACGGTCAGCCCCAGTGCCTCTTGCAACTCGCCGATCAGGTCGTCATAGGCGGCAGCACCGATCGGGTCCAAACCAGCGGTGGGTTCGTCCAGAAACACGATCTCGGGGTCCAGAGACAAGGCCCGGGCCAATGCTGCGCGCTTGCGCATGCCACCCGACAACTCCGACGGAAACTTGCTGCAGCTGAACTGCGGCAGGCCAACAAGGCTGATCTTGAGCCCGCCCAGCGATTCCATCAGACTTTCGCTAAGGCGGGTGTGTTCGCGCAGCGGGGCCATGACGTTTTGCAATACGGTCAACGACGAAAACAGCGCGCCATCCTGAAAGGCGACGCCCCAGCTTTTCTCGATCCGTTGCCGCTCGGATTCAGGGCCGTTCAAAACGTCGACGCCCAACACTTCGATACTGCCAGCTGCGGGCTTGTTCAGCCCCACAATTGTGCGCAACAGCACCGATTTGCCCGTACCAGACCCCCCCACGACGCCCAGCACTTCGCCGCGCCAGACATCCAGGTTCAAATTGTCATGCACCACCTGCTCGCCAAACTGGTTGGTCAGGTTGCGGACCTTGATCACGGCCTCGCGCTGCGCACTGGATTTATGGCTGGTTTGAATCACGGTCCCGTCCATGTCACAGCCCAATCTCGGAGAAGAAGATCGAGAACAGCGCGTCCAGCGCGATCACCATAAAGATCGACTGCACAACCGAGGCGGTGGTGCGCTGCCCGACGCTTTCTGATGACCCCTGCACCTGCATTGCCTGCCAGCAGGCAATCACACCAATCACAAGCGCAAAGAAGGGGGCTTTGATCAACCCAACTGCCAATTGGGCCACTCCGGTGTTTTCCTTAAGCCGCGTCAGGAACATGCCGGGGCTGACCCCAAGGTCAATCCAGCTCATCAATGCGCCGCCGATAAGGCCCGCCATATCGGCCACAAAGCCAAGGATCGGCAGCATGATCAGCAAGGCCAGCACGCGTGGCACGACCAGCACCTCGACCGGGTCCAGTCCCAGCGTGCGCATGGCGTCAATCTCTTCCTGAACCTTCATCGACCCGATTGACGCGGTGAAGGCCGAACCGGATCGGCCTGCCACGATGATAGCGGTCAGCAAGACGCCCAATTCCCGCAGCACCGAGATCGAGATCAGTTCGACCACAAAAATCTCGGCCCCGAATTGTTTGAGCTGCGTGGCGCCCTGAAAGGCCAGCACGACGCCGATCAGAAACCCCATCAGGGTCACAATGGGCAAGGCCTTGAACCCGGTCTGCTCCATCTGCGTGAACAAAGCCGCGCGGCGCAGGCGCCACGGCATGATCAGCGTGCGGACCAACCGGTGCAGGGTCAGGCCAAGAAACCCAAGGATTGACAGCGTGTCATGCCAGCCGCCGACGGTCCGTTCGCCGATCCGCGCTACCCACGGTATGAACCCGCGTGGCGGAGTTTGAACCCCGGCCTCTTCCGGGATGTTTTTGGAGACCGTTTCGATCAATGAGGCATGGGCAGGTTGTAACCCCAGATACTCCACCTGTGTGCCCGCAGCCCGTGCGCGCCGGGACAGATCCGCCACCAACCAGGCACCACCGGTGTCCAGCGCCTGTACCTCGGAGAAATCCAACCGCATTTGGGGTCCATCAGCCTTGATCGACCGGAACGCACCTTCGACCGCATCCAGCGACTGCGTTAGCAGATCTCCTGCGATCCGCACAAAGGGGCCGGATGCGTCCGTTTCCGTGGTTATTGAAGGCCGTGTCATGGTGCCATCTGAGGGAAAACCCCCTTGAACTGCAACGGCTTTGTCCGGGTTGCCCTGAATTCAAACCCGGGTTGGGGCACTGGTGTGACAGGTGTGCCCCTACACCTGACGCAAAACTGGTGTTAGGCATAAACTAAGAGGGGGGTGCCGTGCGGATATCCGAACAACGCGTCAAAGCCATGACAAGCGCGGGTCTGAACCTGATCGGGCAGGCCCTGTCAATCTATGACAGCAAGCTGCGATTGGTTCTGTGCAACCTGCGGTTTCAGGAAATGTTCGATCTGCCGGACGATCTGGTCCAACCCGGTGCGCTGTTTCGCGATACGATCCACTATCTGGCGACGCGTGGAGAATACGGGAACGACCAGAATGTCGAAGAGCTTGTGACGCACCGGGTGCAGCAAGCGCTTGCCTTCGAGCCGCATTACATGGAACGGACGCGCCGCAACGGTCAGGTGATTTCCATCGAGGGCGCACCGCTGCCCACGGGGGGTTGGGTGGCGGTCTATACCGATATCACCCGCACCAAACAGGCTGAAGATCTCTTGCGCGCCAGATCCGAAGTGCTCTCGGGCCAATTGTTGACCCGTGCCGAAGAGCTTTCGGCCAGCAACCGCAAACTGGCTGCCACCAACAAAGCGCTGGAAGAAGCCAAGCGGCAATTGACCGAGATCGAAGCGCGCACGCGCATGACGACCGAGATGATGCCAGCCCATATCGCGCATCTGGATGCCGAAGGCCGCTACGACTATTCCAACCGGCGGCTTAGCTCGGTCATGCCCGGGCGGCCTTCGGACATTGTCGGGCTGCATATCTCACAGGCTTTGGGCACGGACGCCTACCAACGCGTCTTGCCGCATCTGCAACAGGCCTATGAAGGCGAAACCTCGGTTTTCGAGTTCACCGAAGCGCAGAACTCACGCCGTTTGCGGGTATCGTTCAGCCCGGATGGAGAGGGTGGCGTCTATATCATGTCGGTAGATATTACCGAAGAAACCCAGGCCCGCGTTGCCTTGCAGCAGACCCGCCGCCGAGCATTGGCGGCCCAGATGACCAGCGGCATGGCACATGACTTTTCCAACCTGCTCACCATCATTCTGGGGATGCAATCCAAGCTGGCCAAGATGGGGCTGCCCGATGAGGCAGGGCAACTGGTCGCCGCCACGCAGGCCACAGCCCGCCGTGGTGGCCAGTTGCTGAACCGGATCGCGGATATGACCGGCAACCGCACCCCGGATCCCAAAGCCACCGATATGGGTGCGCTGCTAGAGGACCTGCGCGTGCTCGCCTCACCTTCGCTGCCGCGCGGGGTGGGGTTGTCGGTGGTCAACACCTTGCCCGACCGGCCTTTGATGCTGGATCCGGGCATGGTGCAGGATGCGCTGTTGAACCTGGTGCTGAACGCCAAAGATGCTTGTGGACCTTCGGGTCAGATCACCGTCAGCGCCCATGCGGTGGGGGACATCTGGGCCGAGATCACCGTTTCCGATACCGGCCCCGGGTTTTCCGCAGATGCGTTAGATCAGGCACTGAACCCGTTCTTTACCACCAAAGGCAGTGATGGATCAGGATTGGGGCTGCCTATGGTCTATGACACGGTCAAACTGGCGGGCGGTGATCTGCATTTGCGCAACACGCCTTCCGGCGCGTCGGTTGTCATCCGCTTGCCCTATCGTCCAGCCATGCCCGCAACCTCTGGTCTGGTACTACTGGTCGAAGACCAAGACGAGCTACGCCACCAGTTTCGCGATATGCTGGTTGAGATCGGTTGCTCGGTGATCGAGGCGACCACGGTCGAGGAAGCGATGGCCCTGACCACAGATATCGAAGACATCTCGTTGATCCTGTCGGATATCAGGCTGGAAGGGGCGGGCACCGGGCTTGATCTTGTCGAACAGCTGGGGGGACGTCTGCCTTGCATTCTGATGACATCGCTGCCTTATTCCGACCCGCTCCACCAGCGTGCGCTTGCCATGGCGCCCGTTCTGCAGAAACCTTTCGCGGCTGAGCAATTGTCAGCGCTGATCCGAACCGAGGGCCATTGATGACGCAACCGCTGGTAACGATTCTGGATGATGAGCCCGAGATAAGGCGCATTCTGACCGAGGCCCTGGAAGAGGCTGGGTTCCGCACCCAAAGCTTTTCCCGGGCGCGCGAGTTCGAAGCCTCGCTGAAACGTGTGACGCCGGATGTTTGCCTTGTCGATCTGTCCTTGCCCGATACAGATGGGCTTGCGCTGGTACATCGGTTGGCGCTGGAACAGGGGGCCGCGGTCATCATCATTTCCGGCCGCGCGCAGGTTCAGGACCGCGTCACCGGGCTGGAGCTGGGGGCGGATGACTATATAACCAAACCATTTGATCCCACCGAAGTGGTTGCCCGCATCCGAGCACGCCTGCGTTCGGCGCGACCGGCGGTGCAAAACTCGGACATCGCCACTTTTAACGGTTGGAGTGCGTATTTCGACCGATATGTCCTGATTGATGCGCAAGGCATCGAGACCCCGTTCAGCCATGCCGAAGGCGAAGTTCTGCGTTTGTTTCTGGAAAGCCCCAAACGCCTGATCAGCCGCGCCAGAATGCAGGAAATGCTCGGTGGCGGTGCTGGCGACAGCTTTGATCGGGCGATGGATGTCAGGATCTCGCGCTTGCGCACGAAATTGGGCGAAGATCCCAAAAACCCGCGCCTTATCAAAACGATATACGGTGCGGGTTATATTTTCCTGGGCGATGTCAGTTGGCAATGAAGCGAATTCGTGCTCAGGAATGTGTTGCTTGCGCAACGTATCAAAATCTAAGCACTGGAATATTGCGTGTCACCAGCATAACTAGACGCAACCGTTCACTTGGCGAACGGATGTCGAAGGCAAGACGGTCGGTTTTCCGGCCACCACTCAACCGGCTGAGTGGAAAATACTGGAGATCTGAATGATCACGAAGGCCTGGACGAAATGGCGGGCGACACCTCTGGGGCGTATCGTGGGCGACAGCTTGCGTTCTCAGGGATGGCTTTATGGTATTGCCATTATCGCGATGATCGTGGTTGCCGTTACCACGGCCGGAACCGCGTGGATGATGGAAAACATCATCAATGTGATGACAACCCCGGAAATGCGATCACAGGTCTTGTTTATAGCCGGCGGTGTCGTGCTGTTGTTCCTGACCAAGGCCGTCGCAAGTTACGTCCAGGCAGTTTTCCTGGCGCGTGCTGGCAACCGGATTGTCGCGGTTCAGCAAGAGATCCTCTACGACAAGCTATTGCAGAGGGGCCTCGATTTCTTTTCGAACACTGAATCCTCGAACCTGTTGATGCGGGTCACTCAAGGGGCGCAGGGCGCAAGACGCTTGGTCGATGTCATCGTCACAAGTTTTGTGCGCGACGCGTTTACCCTGGTCGGGCTTGTCTTTGTGATGGTTTACCAGCAGCCTGTTCTTTCGGTGATGTTTTTCGTCTTGGGTCCGGTTGCGATGTTTGCCGTTCGTAAGCTGCTGCGTGGCGTGCGTTCCATCATGCAAGGCGAACTAAAGGCGATGTCCGAGATTATCCGCGTGTTGCAGGAAACCTCGGGTGGCATACGGGTCATCAAGGTATTTGCGCTTGAAAGCCATATGGCCGAGCGTATGGACGGCGCGATCAGAGCTGTTGAAAAGCGGGCCAACGACATCGCAAGACTGCAATCCATTGCCAGCCCGCTTATGGAGTTTCTGGCTGGTGTCGCGGTCGCTGGTGTCTTGATCGTCTCAACCATGGGTTTGGCTGGAAGCGAACCGCCAACCGCCGGGCAGTTGATGTCGTTCATTACCGCGCTTTTGATGGCCTATGAACCTGCCAAACGCCTTTCTAGGATGCGCGTGGTGATCGAAACCGCGATGGTACCTGTGCGCATGATGCTTCAGTTGCTTGATGAAGAAGACACCATGCAAGAAAGCGTCAATCCGGTCGAATTGCGCTCTGGCCCTGGCAAGATCCGTTTTAACAAAGTGTCGTTTGGCTATAGCGGGTCGATGAAGATCATCGAAGATATGGATTTGACATTTGAGCCGGGCAAGACAACAGCCTTGGTCGGTCAGTCTGGCGGAGGCAAATCGACCGTATTTGGTTTGATCATGCGTTTTTACGACCCGGACTCGGGTACTGTGGAAATCGATGGCCAGAACTTGCAGGATGTCAGCTTTGCGTCGCTCAGACGCAAGATCTCTTATGTGGGCCAAGACACGTTCCTGTTCTCGACCACTATTATGGAAAACCTGCGTTATGCGTCGCCGGATGCGACAGATGAAGAAATCATCGAGGCCGCCCGTGCCGCTCATGCGCATGATTTCATAACTGGTCTCAAAGACGGTTATGACACCGAAGTTGGCGAGAACGGAGCCTTCCTCTCTGGTGGTCAAAAACAACGATTGGCAATCGCGCGTGCAATATTGCGCAAGGCAGAAATACTCTTGTTGGACGAGGCGACAAGCGCCCTGGACGCCGAGTCAGAGGCCTTGGTGAAAGAGGCGTTGGACCGGTTGACCAAGGATGTCACAACCATCGTCATTGCGCACCGTCTTTCAACGGTGCTGCAAGCGGATTCCATCATGGTCCTTCAGGATGGTGAGGTCATCGAGCGCGGAACTCTGGACCAGTTGATCGAACAAAACGGAGCGTTCCGTCGGTTGTTTGACCAACAATTCAAAAACCCGCAGAAGAAAAAAGAAACCGCTGAAAACATGCCTTAAGCGAGGTCATTGCTCGCGCAGCGCACGGTCTTTTACCTTCAGGACGGGCTGTATCACGTAATCCAGAACGGTTTTGCGCCCTGAGAGTATATCAACCTCGGCAACCATGCCGGGGATGATTTCTACCGTTATGCCACCTCCATCCAGCATCGTGTTCTCGGTGCGGATTTCAACGACAAACACTTCTTCATCACTGCGTTCCGAGCGGGTTACGGTATCCGCACCTATCCTTTGGATTTGGCCCTCAAGCCCGCGATAACGGGCAAAGTCATATGCAGTCAGCTTAACCTTTACCTTTTGGCCAGCATGCAGAAACCCGATGTCATCAGGTTTGACATAGGCTTCAACCAAAAGCGTGTCATCCAGCGGAACAATTTCGATCAGCTCTTCCCCGCCGCGGGCCAGACCACCGATTGTGCTGCGGTGCAGTCGGTTAACAACACCCCGAACCGGTGCCCGGATCTGGGCGCGTTCGGCTCGGGTTTCAAGCGCAGGTAAAGCTGGTTCGAGCGCGGCCAGTTCGGCGGTTACGAGGGCAAGATCTGTCAGGGCGGCGCTGCGAAACCGGCTGCGCGTGGCAGCGATCTGGTCGTCTACTTCATCCAGACTCGCGCGCAATCTGTTGACCACCGCATCGGCACGAACCTGGCGGCCCTTCCATTCTGCCTCGCTGCGTCTGAGCGTCAGCAAGGTCGTCATCGGCTCCATCTGTTTTTCGACCAAGGGAACCATCATCGCCCTTTCTTCGGCCAGAACGCTCAGTGTTTCCACAGCGGTCACCTGATCCACCAACCCCTCTTCGAATTGTTGTTGCCTTTGCTGCCGCTGCCTTTCGAGTATGGCGATTTCTGCGGCGAGCTCGGCCTGACGACCGCGGTAAAGCGCGGTTTCCGAACGCACGACTTCGGGCGCGTCTTGTATTAGCGCAGGGTCAAAACTCAGATCGCCGCCTTCGATTTCAGCGCGCAGGCGCTGCATCCGAGCCATAAGACCCAAGGCGCGTTGCTGCTCCTGCATCAGCTCTCCGCTGGCTTGGGCTGCGTCGAACTCCATTAACAGCGTTCCTTCCTCAACCACCTGACCTTCGCGCACATGGACAGCCTTAAGCACAGCGGTTTCCGTGGCCTCGATGCGCTGAAGATCGCGCGAGATGTGGCGGTATAGGTCCAGTTGCCACCTGACACCGTGGCCGTTCCACTGATATCCACGGTGCTATCCGGGCGCTGGATTTGGACGGTGACAACCGTACCGTCAACAGCATCCGATGTGCCGCTGACCAGAAGATCGGTTCCCTGTTCGGCTGCGTTCATTACGGCGCCATCAGACAGGGTCGAGATGCCCAGGCTTGGGGCGCTGAAATCCGTATCGAAACTGGCCGAGCCCTGCACCGCCGGGTTGCCGGCGCTGTCCGAGACATCGGCGGTTGCGGTGATCGTTGCGCCATCGGTGAGCGCACCCAAGTCAGCCGTCGGGACGGTGAGGCTCCAGGCGCCGCTAGTGGCGGTGGCGGTATAGGTTTCACCGTTCATCTGCACCGTGACCGTCTGGCCATCTTCGGCTGTGGTCGAGCCGGTGATCGTCAGGTCTGAGCCTTGCTCGTCCGCATTCAACACCGCGCCATGGGAAAAGCTGTCGATTCTGACGGTCGGCGCCGTGACATCCTTGGACAGCCCCACGCTGGCTTGCGGTGCGGACAAGCCATCGGTGTCCGAGACATCTGCGGTGACCGAAAAGCTGCCGCCATCGGCCAATGCGCCCAGATCGCTTGCGGGGACCGTGACGCTCCAGGCTCCACCGGTGACCATGCCGGTATAGGTTTCACTGTCGAGCGTGACAGTGACGGTCTGGCCGTCAGTGACATTGCCGGTTGCGCCCGAAATGGTCAGATCGCTGCCCACCTCGACCGCGTTCAGAACCGAGCCGACCGACAGCGGGTTGATGTTGATGGAGGGCCCGGTCAAATCGACTGGAATAGATGCGGTAACGGTGGGTGCCGGGTTGCCCGACACATCGCTGACCCAGACGCTGACGGCTGCCGGAGTTCCGGTCGTCAGTCCCGAAAGATCCGCGTTGGGGACCGTCACGCTCCAACTGCCGCCGGACGCGGTTCCGGTATAGGTCGTGCCCTCGAATGAGACGGTAACGGTCTGGCCGTCTTCGGCAGACGTTGTTCCGGTCAGAACCAGATCGCCGCTGACATCGATCAGGTCGATCGACCCGCCACCCACCGGATCCAGGCTGAGGGTTGGTCCAGTGAAATCGGTATCAAAACTGTTGGTCGCCTGAGGGGCCGGGTTGCCCGCAAAGTCAGAGACATCCGCAGTCACCGCGATGGTCGACGCATCGGCAAGCCCCGCAAAATCCGCAGCCGGAACCTGAACCGACCAATTCCCGCCCGAGACCGTGCCGGTAAACGTCTGACCGTCCACCGAAACAGTGACGGTTTGCCCGTTTTCTGCATCTGTGGTTCCCGAAATGGTCAGCGGTGTGTCTTGTTCTGCGGCATTCATCACCGCGCCGTCCGAGAAGTTTGTGATCGCCACGGTCGGTGGGATCGTATCAACGGAATATTCGATGGTGTCGACCGAGAGCTCTTCTCCCAAGGCGTCAAGCGTACGCACGGTCACAAAGGTATCACCCTGCGGCAAAGAGGCCGCTTCGATCGGCGTCAGCGAGACACTCCAACTGCCGTCCAGAGCAGGTGTCGCGGTGGTGACCACCGATCCGGTTGTCACTTCAACAGTCGCCGTCTCAGCAGGGATTGGCGTGTCCAGGATCGCTTGGTTTATCGCCGAACCCTGCACATCCGCAAGGTTCAGAATTGGTAGGGCCGGTTCTGGCGGTGCTGGCCGTTGAGGCGGTGTTGGTGTCACGCTGGGGGGCGGAGTATCGTCATCGCTACCCCCACCGCCACCGCCTGCTGCGGCAGCAGCGGCGCCAGCAAGACCCAGCCCTCCCAAGACCGCACCCATGCCACCGAGCCCGCCCCCTGCGGCGGCAGTCGCACCAGCGGCTTCGGCGGCGGCGCTGAATTGGCTGACGTCATCAACCACAGCATCGGCGACCATGATCGCGCCGTTATCCAGAACCTGGACGTTCTCCGCGTCGATGATCACCGTTCGACCATCCGCCATTTTCAATTGCAGGTCACCATTTGCCAACAATTTGACGGACCGCACGCCCGGTATCGTCTCAGCAAACTGGAACGCTTCAAGCTGAGCATCCGTGGCCTGTGCCAAAGCCGGGAGTGCCAAAACGGTAGATCCTAGCCCACCTGCCACGCCGAGCCCCGCCCAGCGTTGCAGCTTGCCATCGATCCATTTTCGAATGAAACGGGCGCGGCTTGCATCAGGTGCGTCACCGCTGGTCGAAATGTTGTTGGACAGGGGTTCTTTGCTCATCATACCCTCACTTTTCGTGACCACATGCACCCGGACGGCCCCTTAAGGAGGTAAGGATCTGTTCAGCCGTCTTACTGCCCGGTGCCCCCTGCGGTCGGACCGGAAAAAGTTGAATTAAACTCAAGCCGAACTCCTCGTTTTGACCACATTCCTGCTTTGCTTTTGGTCTGGGCTGCCGGTCATCCTGTGTTCAACGCCAGAGGTGGCGTTGGGGGTAAACGGCAATGAAGCTTCAGTTCGAAAGAGTGGTCGCAACGGGGACCGCGGCGCTCGATTCAGGTATCGGCGATACGGCTTTAAAAACGTTTAACGGTGACGTGTATCTCTACAGCGTCACCGGCTTTGGGGGTGGGTTTGCGTCTTGGAGACTGTCGGAAGACACGGGCCCGACGCTGATCGATCAGCAGCTTTTTGGCCCGACCATCACCTATCAGATCGATCGCGACGGAATGCCCGTCACCCTTGGCGGGTCCGAACAATTGATCCTTGATGTCAATACCGCCACGGGCTTGGTGGGCTATGGCCTCAACAATGATGGAACGATCGGAGCCCTTCAGGAAACCGGTACTCTGGTTGGTGGCGGCGATATCTCGGCACTGGCGCAGCTGAGCATCACCGGTGGCGATATACTTCTACTGGCCCATGAAGATTCTGGACAAATCGGCACCTACGATATCGATCCTGACGGGTCGCTCAGCAGTGTTGGTTTTGTCTCGGCACAGGTCGATTCGATGCAGGTTGTGCAGTCTGGGGGGAACCCGTTTCTGATCGGCACCGACGCGGCCTCCAGTACCGTTGCGATCTATTCCGTCAACCAAACTTCGGGCGCGCTCAGCCAGATCGATACGTCATACGCGATTGATGTTCTGGGCATCGGTACGCCCACTGCGGTTGAAACCATCGAGGCCTATGGTGAAAGCTGGATCGTGATCGCAGGTTCGGCCAGCAATTCGCTGAGCGTGCTGCGTCTGTCCGCCGATGGCGGCCTGTCACCAACAGATCATGCGCTGGACACGTTGCATACGCGATTCGGCGCGGTTCAGGATATGGCGGTGGTTGAGGTTGATGACCGCGTCTTTGTGGTGGTGGGAGGGGGCGACGACGGCGTCGCGTTGTTCACTATGACAACAGATGGCAAGCTGATCCATCTTGACAGTTTTGCCGACACGCTCAGCAGCGGGTTGCAAAATGTCGAAACCCTGTCTGTCGCCCATGTTGGCGACGAGTTGCAGATCTTTGTCGGGGCGCAAGAGGATGCGAGGCTGACTCAACTGAGCGTTTCGGTGGCCGATCTGGGCGTTGTGATCGAAGATTTTGGCACGGTAAACGGCACCGCGCAGGACGACATGCTGGCTGGTGGGTTCTGGGATAGCACCCTCTTGGGTGGCGCAGGCGATGATATTCTGATTGCGGGAATGGGCGAGACCACTATGACCGGAGGGGCAGGGGCCGACATCTTCGCCATGCGCAGTGGGGTCGGCAACACAGTCATCACCGACTTTGAACCGGGGGTGGATCAGTTGGACCTGACAGCCTTCCCTTTCCTGCGGTCGCCCGCGCAGCTAACGGTAACGCCAACCGCGCAAGGGGCCGAAATCCATTACCGGGACGAGATGATCGAGGTGCAATCCGCCTCGGGCGGACCGCTGACCAGTGTGGATATCTTTGGTGCCGGGTTCGATGGTGCGGACCATGTCCCCGTGGATTTGTTCACCGGGCCCGACACAAATACATCGTCCGGGATTGCAGGCCCTGTTTCAGTGGATTCGACTGGACCGAATCCGGGGCTGACAGATGCCGAGATCCAACTGACCTTGGATGCAGGGCCAAAGGTAACAGCACAAGCTGATGATCAGGGCGTGTTTGACCTGGATCTGCCGGATCGCACCTATACGGGGCATCTGGATGCCGAGAAATACTATTCGACCGCTGGCGGTGAGATCACAGCTCTGGACGCGTTGCAGGTGCTGCGCATCTCGGTCGGTCTGGACCCGACCTGGGGCCCGGCCACGCCTGAGGCGCTGATCGCGTCCGACATCACTCAGGACGGTGCGATCAACGCTCTGGATGCGCTGTCGATCCTTCAGGTGGCAGTGGGTCAGACCCCGGCCCATGACGCCAAATGGGTCTTTCTGGACGCCAGTACCGACCTGTCCGGCATCACCCCGACGAACGTAGATTACGACACCGGTGTTCAGGTGACCGTGATCGACAATGTCGTCACCGCTGACATGACTTCGATCCTGCTGGGCAATGTCGAGGCGATCTGAGCCTATTCCCGGAAAGCCCGGTTGAAATAGTCTGCCATGGGTTTGACCAGATAAGACAGAGGGGTGCGTTCATCTGTTTTGATCAGTGTCTCCACCGGCATCCCAGGCAGCAAAACCTGGCCATTCAGGCGATCGGTCTGACCTTCGTTGGGAATAATCTCAGCACGGTAAAAGCTGAAACCCGTCTGCTCATCGGTGAAGGCGTCGGCTGAGACGTTGAAAACCTGTCCCTCGATCTCGGGCGTTTCGCGCTGATTGAACGCAGGAAAGCGCAGTGCAACGGGCTGACCCCGGTGTACCTGATCCACATGCAACGAATCCACCCGGGCTGCGACCAGCAAGGGGGCATCTTGCGGAACCACATACATCATCGGTTCGGCGGGTTGGATCACCGATTGGAGGGCAAAGACCTGGCTGTCATAGACCGTACCTGTCGCCGGTGAGCGTATGTCGAGCCTGGACAGGCGTTCAGAAAGCGACAATCGCCGTTCGGACAGTTCCGCAATGCTTGCTTCTGCGTCGCGCAGCTGCGTGATTGCCTCTTCTCGGCGGGTGGCCGACAGTTCGACGATCTGGATTTCAGTGGTCGCGATCTGGCCGCGCAAACGCGCGATTGTGGCCTCAAGGCTGCCGATTTCCCCGTCCATCGACACTTCTTCGCGCTGCAAGGCCGAAACGCGGCTGGCCTGGGTCAGGCCGCGGCCCAGAAGGCTCTGTTGATCTTCCAGTTCCTCGCGGATCAGGGCGATCTGACGCTGCAGCGACTGCAATTGCGCCTCGGTCCCGCCGATTTCACTGAGGATCTGTTTCTTTTGCTCGCCCAACTGCTCGGTTTGCTGTGCCAGAGTCGCCAGACGGGCTGTGAACAGGCGTTCCTGACCCGCCAGCAGCTCGGGGTCGATATCCTCTTGCGCAGTTAGTTCAGCGAAACGTTCAGCCAGCACATCAGCGCTCAGCTCATCGCGCTCGGTTTCAAGGCGGATCTTGCGGGCCAGCAATTCGAACAACTGCGATTCGACGATCTTCATTTCCGAGATCAGGAACGTGTCATCCAACCGCAACAGCATATCGCCGCGCTCGACCTGGTCTCCGTCGCGGACGAATATCTCGCCGACAACGCCGCCATCGGGATGCTCTACCACAAGACGGTTGCTTTGTACTTCGACCACACCTTGTGAGATGATAGCGCCAGCCAGCCGGGTCTTGATGCTCCAGACTCCCAATCCTCCGACCAGTATGGCCAAAGCGACAAAGCCGACAGTCGCGGGGAAGGTGATGTTCCAGGCCGGGCGGTTGTTAGCGTGTTTTGCCATTACCGACCCACCTTGGAAAAGTTGCGCTTGATGGCCCCCGCGTTTTGAACGATCGCGCCCAAAACCTCGTCACGGCTGCCGGACTTGACGATTTGGCCGCGCTCGACCACTGCCAGATCATCACATTCCGAGATCGCCTGCGGCCGGTGCGTCATGACGATAGCGGATTTGCCATCGGCCTTGAGCTCGCGGATCGCGGCGTTCAGCGCTTCAGTTCCATCCGCGTCGAGGGCCGAGTTCGGTTCATCCAGGATCAGCAGCACAGGGTTGCCGTAAAGAGCCCGAGCCAAAGCGATGCGTTGTTTTTGACCCCCGGAAAGCTGGCTGTCATTGCCCTCAAGAAACGTGTCGTAACCTTTTTCCAGCGACAAGATCAGCTCATGCGCATTGGCCTTTTTGGCAGCCGCCACCACAGCATCAGGGTTGGGGTTTTGGGACATACGGGCGATGTTTTCGGCAACAGAGCCGTTGAACAGCGTCACCTGTTGCGGAAGGTAACCGATATGCTGGCCCAGATCATCGGGGTCATATTGATCCAGCGTCGCGCCACCCAGTCGGATTTCACCGACTGCAGGCTGCCACAGGCCCAGCAAGGCTTTGGCCAAAGTTGTTTTGCCCGATCCGCTTTTGCCGATTACGCCCAACGCCTTGCCCGGGCCCAGTGTCAGAGACGCACCGCGCAGTGTCGGCGAGGTTGCGCCAGGAGGTATGACAGTGATGCCCTTGGCCACCAGTTCAGCCGGTGGTGTGGGGAGTTTTGTGCGTGGTGTTTCGGGCGGGGTATTGTCCAGAAACCGGTTAAGCGAATACCAGCCCGCGCGCGCCCGTTCGATTGTGCCCCATTGCCCGATTGACTGTTCGATCGGCGCCAGCGCTCGGCCCAACAAGATGGAACCCGCAATCATCGCACCCGCCGTGAGTTCGTTGCGCAAAACCAGCCAGGCGCCAAGGGCCAGCATGGCCGATTGCAGAAACAGACGCAGAGATTTTGTCAATGAGGTAAAGCTGCCTGTCCAGTCGCTGGCTTTGATCGTCTGCGCCAGCGCATCAGTACGTTGTTGCAACCAGCGGCGGGTCACGTCCTCTTGCATCCCTTGCGAGCGGACGACCTCAGCCGCTTGGCGGGCCTGCTCGGAAAACGCGTTGGCCTTGGCGGATGCGATCTGTGCACCAGCCACACGGCGACGTGTCAGCGCCTGGTTCACAATCGCGATCACGACCAAAAGCGTACCACCGGCTACTGCCAACCAGCCCAAAAGCGGGTGGAACAGGAAGATCGCAGCCAGAAAGACGGGCGTCCAAGGTATATCCATGACTGCCAGCAGGATGGGCGAAGAACACAGGTTCTGAATGGTTTCCAGATCCCGCAGGGCCGTTGCCGGGGCAGCGCGCATCTTGGGATGCAGCGCATGTTGCATCGTGGCGTCAAACACGCGTTCATCCAGCTGTGACTGGAACCGCGCACCAAATCGCGCCACAATCCGCCCACGCGCATAGTCCAGCAACGCCATGAGGCCGTAAAGCAGTGCAACGAGCAAGAACAAAGCCGTCAACGTCTCAACTGCACGAGAGCCCAACACCCGGTCATAGACCTGCAGCATGAACAAAGGGCCCGTCAGCATCAACAGGTTGACGAATACGCTGAACAAAAAGGCAATGGCCAGAAACGTGATGCCCTGATTGCGTACTTTTTCCAATTCATGCCGAGCGGGGGCAGAAGGAGGAGAAATCGAATTCACTATGCTCGCCTTTGGCTGTTCTGTTTATGAGGGCGACTGCTCGCGCCGCGCATCCTAATGTTTCGCAACACTGGTGAAAACGGAAGAATTGCAAATTGGCGAAAAACCCCACCCGCACCTGATGCCTTGCCGTAGTAGATTTAAATTATTGCGAATTTCCAAATACGCAAAGTTAAACTTTACATATCCGGGCCTATTTTCCTTTGCGTAAAGAAAAAGTCTGGCCAAGGTGAATAAAACCTTTGTTCTGAATTTGATTCCCGACACGGGCTCAGAGCCTTTTGCTAAATCATGAGCTGTTGTCAGGGCCGCCGCGTACGCCTTGTGAAGGCGTTGTTGGTTGGAGGCGCAGTCAGACTACTTTTTCATCACGGGTGTGAATAATCGCCCAAGAAATAGGCAGAAAGAACCCTGTCGGCATTGCCAGCCCGCGCCGCAATAGAGATTCCCGGGCAAAGTGGCGACAACACTTTCGGTATCAAGGATCCGAAGGTGGACGGCATCACCCAACATTTTCCCATAGCTCCTGCACAGAAGCTTCTTCAGCCGCGGGCTGAGGGGCAGGTGGTCTTGCGGACGAAACCTTTGGGCAATCGCAGCGTGATTGACCGGTTTCGGCAGTCAGGCTCGTTCAAGTGTCTGTTTCCAAGGCAGAATGCCGTACATCTGGATGCGGTTTTACTCAACACAGCCGGGGGCGTCACAGGCGGAGATCAGTTTCGGTTCGCAGGTGAGGTCGCGGTGGGCACCACTCTGACCTTGACCACCCAAGCCTGCGAGCGCGCTTACCGCGCGCAGCCCGAGCAGACAGGCAAGATCCGCAACAGAGTGCAGGTCGAGGCAGGGGCACGGCTCAACTGGTTGCCGCAAGAGACGATCCTGTTCGATGGCTGCGCTTTGGACCGCCGGTTGGAGATTGATCTGGCCCTCGGTGCGTCGGCGCTGATGGTCGAGCCTTTCGTCTTTGGTCGCCCCGCGATGGGCGAGCGGCTGACCGATGTGCGCTTGAAGGACCGGATCGAGATCCGGCGCGACCAAAAACCCGCGTTTCTGGATGCCATGGCGTTTGACGGCAACCTGCACGACCATCTGGCGCGGCCCGCGATTGCCGATGGGGCAGGGGCCATGGCGCTGGTTGTGTTTGCTGCTGATACCGCGGCGGCTCATCTGACAACGATCCGCGATCTGCTGCCCGAAACCGCAGGGGTCAGCCTGATCCGCGATGATCTGCTGACCGTTCGACTGCTGGCCGAAAACAGCTTTGCGCTGCGCAGCTCATTACTGCCGATCCTGCGGCAGCTGAACTCTGACACTCTCCCTCGATGCTGGACGATCTGATATGAACCTGACACCGCGTGAAAAAGACAAACTGCTGGTCGCCATGGCCGCCGAGGTTGCACGCAAACGACTGGCGCGCGGCGTCAAACTGAACCACCCTGAGGCGATTGCCCTGATTACCGATGCGGTGGTCGAAGGCGCGCGTGACGGGCGCTCGGTGGCCGACATGATGCAGGCGGGGGCCGAGGTCATCACCCGCGACCAATGCATGGAAGGCGTGGCCGAGATGATCCACGAGGTACAGGTCGAAGCCACCTTTCCTGACGGCACCAAGCTTGTGACCGTCCACAACCCCATTCGATAACCCAAATGAACGGAGCCCAAAAATGACGCGCATGTTGTTTCCCGCACTGATCCTTGCCGGCCCTGCCGCAGCACATACTGATACGCATATCCATGCGCATGGCACCGACTATGCTGCATTGGGTGTTGGGTTGGTCCTTGTCGCAGCGGCTGCTGTGATCGTGATGATCAGACAGAACAAATGATCCCCGGAGAGCTCTTCCCAGCCGAAGGTGAGATCACCCTCAACCCCGGCGCCGAGGTGACCACCCTGATGGTGGCCAACACGGGTGACCGCCCGGTTCAGGTCGGATCCCACTATCATTTCGCCGAGACCAACCCGGCACTGGAGTTTGACCGCGCGGCGGCCCACGGCCTGCGCCTCGACATCGCGCCGGGAACAGCGGTGCGGTTCGAGCCCGGTCAAAGCCGCGAGGTCTCGCTGATCCCCATCGGCGGCGCACGGTGCGTGTATGGGTTCAATCAAAAGGTCATGGGGGCGCTTTAATGCCAGCAACTATTAACCGCTCTGACTATGCCGCCATGTTCGGCCCCACCATCGGTGACAAGCTGCGCTTGGCCGATACCGATCTGATCATCGAGGTTGAGCGTGATCTGACCGCCGAACGCGCCGGAGCTGATGCGACAGGCGGTAGCGGTACGAACGCTCTGCACTATGGCGAAGAGGTCAAGTTCGGGGGTGGCAAGGTGATCCGCGACGGGATGGGGCAATCTCAGGTCACCCGCGCGGACGGAGCGGTGGATACGGTGATCACCAATGCTCTGATCGTGGACCACTCGGGCATCTACAAGGCCGATGTGGGCCTGAAAGACGGGCGCATCGCCAAGATCGGCAAGGCTGGAAACCCTGACACGCAGCCGGGTGTGAATATCATAGTCGGTCCGGGCACCGAGGCCATTGCGGGCGAAGGGCGCATCCTGACCGCTGGCGGGTTTGACAGCCATATCCACTTTATCTGCCCGCAACAGATCGAAGACGCGCTGCATTCGGGGCTGACCACCATGCTGGGCGGCGGCACGGGCCCGGCCCATGGCACGCTGGCCACCACCTGCACGCCCGGCCCCTGGCATATCGGGCGGATGATGCAGGCGGCGGACGCCTTTCCGATGAACCTGGCCTTCGCGGGCAAGGGCAACGCGTCGCTGCCTGCGGCGTTGGAGGAACAGGTCAAAGCAGGCGCTTGCGCGCTGAAACTGCACGAGGATTGGGGCACCACGCCTGCTGCCATCGATTGCTGCCTGACGGTGGCGGATGCGATGGATGTGCAGGTGATGATCCACACCGATACGCTGAACGAATCCGGTTTCGTGGAAAACACCGTGGGGTCGATGAAAGGCCGGACGATCCATGCTTTCCACACCGAAGGCGCGGGGGGCGGGCATGCCCCCGATATCATCAAGATCTGCGGTGAAAACAACGTTCTGCCCTCATCCACCAACCCGACGCGGCCCTTCACGGTGAACACGGTCGAGGAGCATCTGGACATGCTCATGGTCTGCCACCACCTGGATAAATCTATCCCCGAGGACGTGGCTTTTGCCGAAAGCCGCATCCGGCGCGAAACTATCGCGGCCGAGGATATTCTGCACGACATGGGCGCGTTTTCGATCATTGCGTCGGACAGTCAGGCCATGGGCCGGGTCGGAGAGGTTCTGATCCGCACCTGGCAGACCGCAGACAAGATGAAGAAACAGCGGGGCCGTTTGGCCGAGGAAACGGGCGAAAACGACAACCTGCGCGTCCGCCGCTATATCGCCAAATACACCATCAACCCGGCCATCGCCCATGGCCTGAGCCATGAGATAGGCAGTATCGAAGAAGGCAAACGCGCCGATTTGGTTCTGTGGAACCCGGCCTTTTTCGGGGTGAAGCCGGAAATGGTTTTGTTGGGTGGCACCATCGCCTGTGCGCAAATGGGCGACCCGAACGCCTCGATCCCGACGCCGCAACCGGTCTATAGCCGCCCGATGTTTGGTGCCTACGGGCGCTCGGTTGAACACTCGGCTGTCACCTTCGTGTCCGAGGCCGCTCAGGCCGATGGAATTGCGGGCCAGCTGGGTCTGGCAAAGCAGACGGTCGCAGTCCAGAACACCCGCAGCATTGGCAAGCGTGATCTTAAGTTGAACGATGCAACCCCGGTGATCGAGGTCAACCCTGAAACCTATGAGGTGCGCGCCGATGGTGAGCTGCTGACCTGTCAGCCCGCCGAAGTTCTACCCATGGCGCAACGCTACTTTTTATTCTGACCAAAATTTGTGCTGCATTGCAGCATGTGCAATCCGGCCATGACAATTAACCCTCTACTCATCGAGGTTGAAATGAAAAAAACTCAACGCCAGGGGAGGACCAACATAACCCATGATTCTGGGGGTCCTGATGGCAGATACAACACTCAACACCCGTTCCGGCATTTCTCTTTCCGGACTGTTCCGCACCGTCGGCGAAAGCCTGTTTGCCGGTCTTTGCGCGATGGGCGAAGCGCGGTCGCGCAGCCGGCAGCTGAACTTCTACGCATCGCTCAGCGACGAAGAGCTGAAAGAGCGTGGCCTGACACGCGATGGGATCGTGCAGCACGTCTTTGCCGGGTCCATCTGGCGCTAAGCAAAACCATTGCAGATGGGGGGCGCTCATGAACGCCCTCTTCTGCACCGCGCGTAAATACGCAAACCATACCCATGGCGATCCCGCTGATAACCTGTCGCTGACCTATGAGGACAGGTTTCTGCGTCGCAAGGTGCTGACTTGCGAAAGCGGTGAACAGATCCTGATCGATCTGGCGCAAACCACCTCGTTGGACCACGGCGGTGCCCTGATCCTTGACGATGGGCGGGAAGTCGAAATCCTTGCGGCGCCCGAGGCTTTGCTGGAGGTCACCGCACCGGATCTTACCCGCATCGCCTGGCATATCGGCAATCGCCACACCCCATGTCAGATCGAACCGGGTCGCTTGCTGATCCAGATTGACCATGTCATCCGCGACATGCTGTTGAAGATCGGCGCAACCGTGCGCGAAGTGCACGAACCCTTCACGCCCGAAGGCGGTGCCTATGGCCACGGCAGGACCCATGGCCATTCCCACTGACGCCGATATCCTGACACTGACCCAATGGCTCTCGCCTGCCTATCCGGTGGGTGGATTTGCCTATTCGCACGGGCTTGAGGCCGCGATCGAGGCAGGTCGGATCAATACTGCGACTGACACCCAGGCCTGGATCGCGGATGTGCTGGAGTTCGGCTCCGGCTGGATTGATGCGGTGTTTCTGGTGGCGGGGTATAAGGCCGATGATCCTGAACAACTGGCGGCCACCGATGCGGCGGCGCGGGCTTTTTGTGCCTCCTCCGAGCGGCTGAAAGAAACCGATCTTCTGGGTCAGGCCTTTGGTGAGATCACTTCGGTTGTCTGGGGCGCGGATCTGAGCGGGCTCAGCTATCCGGTTGCCGTAGGGCGCGCGGCGCGGCTACAGGCCCTGCCGTTACCTCTTACAACCCAGATGTTCCTGCAAGCGTTCCTGTCGAACCTTGTCGCCTGTGCGACACGGTTGGTGCCCTTGGGTCAGACAGATGCGCAAAGGATTATCCGAGACCTGACACCGCTTTGTTCGCGTATCGCCCAAGCGGCGCAACAGGCCGGGTTGGAAGATCTGGCATCGACCGGTTTTTTGTCCGATATTGCGTCGATGCAGCATGAAACCCAATATTCAAGGATCTTCCGCACATGAGCACGATGAACGGACCCCTGCGCGTTGGTATCGGTGGCCCGGTGGGCGCAGGCAAGACAACGCTGACCGCTGCCCTGTCCGAGGCATTGCGCGACCGCTGTTCGCTGGGCGTGATCACCAATGACATCTACACGCAGGAAGATGCTGAAGCCCTGATGCGGCTGCAAATCCTGCCGCAAGATCGGATCATCGGGGTCGAGACGGGCGGCTGCCCTCATACGGCGATCCGCGAAGATGCCTCGATCAATCTGGCTGCCGTTGCCGAGATGCGCACGCGTCATCCCGATCTTGATCTGGTGCTGATCGAAAGCGGCGGAGACAATCTGTCGGCCACCTTCAGCCCGGAGCTGGCGGATGTGACGCTTTACGTGATCGACGTTGCTGCAGGCGAAGAAATCCCGCGCAAGGGTGGTCCGGCAATCACGAAATCGGACGTGCTGATCATCAACAAGACCGATCTTGCGCCCTATGTCGGTGCGTCACTTGAGGTGATGGAGCGCGACGCAACCCGCATGCGCAGCGGACGCCCCTTTGTGTTTACATCACTGCTTCAGCGAAAAGGCGTCGACACGATTGTCGATCACCTGGTCCAGATCGGCGGGTTGAAACTGGCCTCACCTGAAATGTCCCAGTGATTTCAATCTCATTCTGATTGCAGCCATTGGCGCAAACGATCATTGGCTTTGTCGCCCGCATCGTTATCAAGTGACCCCTGCCGCTGGTGCCCCGACGGGCTTTCTAAAGAACGCCAATTCTTGAGCATCTGACGTGTCCCTCGCTTTGGAATGCGGCAGGTTCGGATGATTTTGATGTCCCGCTGCCACAGGCTTGCGCGCGCCCTGTCTAGATCTCAGTATGATATCAAAAGAGAAAACACGGGACACTGATATGAACATGGACTCGATCGGCTCGGCCGAACAACTTCGCGACCCGAACTATAAACCGCCATTGGTCAAGGCAGTTCCTCTGGGAATACAACATGTCCTTGCGATGTTCGTGTCGAATGTCACACCTGCGATCATTGTTGCCGGGGCCGCAGGTTTTGGGTTCGGGTCGAACTCACCGGATTTTCCGGAACTGCTCTACATGATTCAGATGTCCATGTTGTTCGCGGGCATCGCAACGCTTTTCCAGTCAATCGGAGTTGGGCCCGTTGGTGCACGCTTGCCCATCGTGCAAGGCACCAGCTTTGCCTTTATTCCCATCATGATCCCGCTTGTTGCGGGCAAAGGCGTGGATGGTCTTGCGGCGCTGTTCGGTGGGGTCCTGATTGGTGGACTTTTTCATGCAGCGCTTGGCACCGTTATTGGCAAGATCCGGTTTGCTTTGCCCCCTTTGGTCACTGGGCTTGTGGTCACGATGATCGGTTTGGCCTTGGTTAAGGTGGGCATCCAATATGCGGCGGGTGGCGTGCCCGCGATCGGCACTCCGGACTATGGAAGCCTACACAATTGGGCTGCCGCATTGGTCGTGATTTTTGTCACGCTCGGGCTAAAGTTCTACACTCACGGGATGCTCTCGGTTTCTGCGGTCCTGATCGGCATCCTTGCGGGCTATGTCTTTGCCCTGGCAACAGGAATGCTGTCATTTGGCGCGATCTCCGGTTCGTGGAACAACGCAGCCGCATTCGCGCTGCCTCAACCTTTCAAATACGGGTTCGAGTTCTCAGCAGCCGCCATCATCGGGTTTTGTTTGATGGCCTTCGTCTCGGCGGTCGAAACCGTCGGTGATGTGTCCGGGATTACGCGCGGTGGGGCCGGGCGGGAAGCCACCGAACAGGAAATCACCGGTGCAACCTATGCAGATGGGGTCGGTAGCGCCATTGCGGGTATCTTTGGGGGTATGCCCAACACATCCTTCAGCCAGAACGTTGGACTTATTGCGATGACCGGAGTGATGAGCCGTCATGTTGTGACGATTGGGGCGCTGTTTCTGATCCTCTGCGGTCTGGTCCCCAAGGTCGGTGCGGTGATCCGAACTGTTCCCATCGAGGTATTGGGCGGTGGTGTTATCGTCATGTTCGGAATGGTGGTCGCCGCCGGTGTGTCGATGCTGTCGGATGTCGATTGGAACAAGCGCAACATGGTGATCTTTGCCATCGCTCTTTCGGTTGGCTTGGGATTGCAGTTGGAACCCGGGGCGGTACAGCATCTGCCGGACACCCCGCGTATTCTGGTGACATCCGGATTGCTGCCTGCCGCGCTTATCGCCATTGTCTTGAACCTGATCCTGCCAAACCCCTTGGGTCCCGAAGCTACCGAAGAGATTTCCGGTGGGATGGCGCACACTGACACCAATACCTGACCACTGTCGGGTATTCGCCACCTCAGGGCCGGGTCGGGCAGACCTTATGTCTCTCGGCCCGCTGTGAACATTGATCGGTGCGAGGTGTCTCTTTTTGCCCCAGATCAAAGGCGTTCATACTGAACGTGCCAGTGATCTAAGACCTCGGCCGCTTGGCCTAAAGCCTCATCGTGGAACGGCGGTGGCGGGCCAGCAAGGCAATCGGTTGTGTCCCATGAGCACAACTTTTTCGATGACTCTATTTTGGTAATAGGCAGGGTTCGCATAGATGTTAAGTTGACTGTCCCAAAGTGCAGGCCGCGAAACTGGATAGATATTGCATGAGTGTTCCCTCGCAAAAAAGTACGATGCGACGCGTTTTAACCGAACCCTTTTTTCAATTTGCGGTTCTTGGTGTTCTGATTTTCTTTTGGTTCAATCTTGTTCAAACGGACGAGTGGACTGTAGATCCCGAGTCGCGTGTGATTGTGCTGGATCAGCGCCAGCTTGACTTGCTTGCGCTTCAATTCGAAGAAACTTGGCGTCGTCCTCCGAGCGAAGAGGAATTTTACAACCTCAAAGAAGATTGGCTAAACCGCGAAATTCTGTACCGCGAGGCACTGGCGCTGGGGTTGGATGGCAATGACGAGATCATCCGCAATCGGCTGGTGCAGAAGATGAATTTTTTGCTGGTCTCAGAGGCGCGGGCATTGCGGCCCACGGATGAAGTTCTCACAACGTATCTTTCCGAGAATACCGAACGCTTTACGATCCCGGTTCAAGTCGCTGCCAGCCTCGTCCATTTGGGCCAAAACCCCAGCGAGGATTATGTTGAGCAAATCCTGGACGAGTTGAAGAGCGGAGCTGATCACAGTCAGCTTGGTCAAGCGTCCCTTCTTCCGTCTGATTTTGGTCTGAGTGTCAGAACAGCGATCGACGGAAGTTTCGGAAACGGCTTTTTCGATCAGCTGGACACGCTGCCGCTTGAGCAATGGAACGGCCCGGTTCGATCATCCTTCGGGTACCATTTGGTGAGATTGGGCGCGCGTACCGAGGCGGTACTGCCCTCATTGGATGATGTGCGCGACAAAGTGCTGGCCGAATGGCAAGCCAGTCAGGCCGAGCTTGCCACGCAAACATACCTCGACACCCTAAGATCAGCATATACAATACGGGAACCTCAAGCCGTCGACTCGCACTCGGATGACCAATGAGACACCTTCTGGTACTCATATCGATGCTATCGGCGCTTTTGTTTCCGGTGACGGTAAATGCGCACGCATTGGAGCCCGGCTATCTTGAGATATCGCAAGAGACCGAGGCAGATTGGTACGTTTTCTGGCGCAAGCCCGACGTCCGAGGCGCACCGATGGACATTCACGTCAAGCTTCCGGCGAACTGCCAGTCTCCGACCCTCGACGCGCCGGTATTTGACGGACGCGCCTGGACTCAGGCTTGGCGGATAACCTGCGCCGAGGATCTGCGGGGCAATACCATTCTGATCGACGGCCTCGACGAGCAAAGAACAGATGTTTTATTCAGGGTCGGATATCTTGGTGCCCAGACGACAGCCACGTTTCGTCTGACCCCGGACGCACCTGCCGTAACGCTGCTCGCGCAACAAGGCCTGCTGCAGACGCTGTGGCAATATGGTGTGTTAGGATTCGAACATATTCTGGAGGGTTGGGATCACCTCCTGTTTGTATTTGCTCTGCTTGTGCTGATCCGTAACCTGCGCCAATTGATCTGGGCCGTGACAGCCTTCACCCTCGCTCATTCGATCACACTGGGCCTTGCTACCTTTGGTGTGTTGAACGTACCCGGTCCTCCGGTTGAGGCGGTCATTGCGCTTTCGATTGTCTTTCTGGCAACCGAGGTGCTGCGTTCGAACAAGAGGCAGAAGACGCTCACCAGCCGATTCCCCTGGGTGATCTCTTTTGGTTTTGGTCTACTGCACGGATTGGGGTTTGCCGGCGCGCTGAACGAGATCGGCTTGCCAGAGCAAGATATCCCGGCCGCTCTGTTGGCCTTCAATCTCGGTGTCGAGGCGGGACAACTTACCTTTATTTTCGCCGTTTTGAGTGTGTTTTTGACGTTGCAGAAGATCGTCCAGACGATTTGGGGCTGGTCGCTGGTGCAAGGCACATGGCGACGGTTTCTTGGCTATCCAATCGGATGCATCGCCACATTTTGGCTTGCCGAACGCCTAGCTGGATTTTGAGCTCTGGTGTCGCAAAATATCTTCTGAACTTATCGCGCTTAGGATTTCCAATACTCTCGATAACCGAGGTCACCCAAATTGAAAGCGACAAGTGCTCGATGTGGCGAGAATATTCTAAGCATTTGTTGACGTTTAGATTTTTGGTCGGAGCGAGAGGATTCGAACCTCCGGCCCCTGCCTCCCGAAGACAGTGCTCTAAGGTATCAGCAAGTCTCATTGAGTTTCAATTATATCATTAACTAATTGATTTGCTTGACATTAGCTGGCTCTTTAAGTCTTAAGAGGTTTCATGGGGTATCAAGTACGGTGCTGCCCCGGTGCTGCCCGAGGAGGCAAACCGAACAGCCTACGACCCTTTGCGGACGTTAGACGAAGACTGGCGACGCCGCAGCGCAGCCCGTCAAACCAGACTTTGCTCGCTCCATATCAATCGATAAGAAACCACGCCAATCGGTGGGAGTTCATTCACATTCACCACGCGATTTTGCTACGATGGGATTTATGTTCAAGAGACGTTCAGATCACCGACCCTTCTGGAAAAGATGGTTCCGAAAGGACCGTGCGACTGACAAAAGCACAATTACTACCAAGGAAGCCATTTCAGTGAATGAGCGCAAGAATTTCGACGACAAACCAATTGAAAGTCCGGAGGAGGATAAATTCGGGTTCGATACCTTTTCCTCAGCAATAGCGTCATCAATTGCATACAACAAACAACCAGAAGGCACAGTTGTCGCTATCCACGGCCCCTGGGGTACGGGTAAGAGCAGTATAGTCAACTTGGTCAAATACCACCTTGAGAACGAACCGGAGACGAATGACCTTGAGGTACTCGACTTTAATTGCTGGTGGTTCAAAGGCGAGGAAGCCCTAGCTCTTGAGTTTTTTCGCCAACTATACAGCGTTATGGACCAAGCGGACGTTGAAAAAGCCAAAGAGGCGGTTTCAAAACTCGGTTCGCGTGTGCTTAGCGGCTCAAGCTCGTTTGTAGGTGCCGCTATAAATATTGCCGCACCGGGTGTCGGCGGCGCTGCGTCCAGCGGCATGAACTTATTGGCAGACCTAATCAAACAGCAAAAGACAGTTGAATCGTTCCATGCTGAAGTTTCGGAGGCACTTGTCCAGTGCGACAAGCGCTAATTGATTGTCATTGACGACATTGACCGCCTCTCACCAGATGAAGCGCTACTCATTTTTCGGCTAGTCAAATCGGTCGGACGACTACCAAAGGTAATGTATCTTCTGGCCTACGACCGAGACATTGCGGAGAACATCGTGTCGCAAAAGTACCCTTCTGAGGGACCGCAATATCTTGAAAAGATAGTTCAGGCTGGATTTGACATACCGCTTCCGCCGCATTCCAGTCTCACCACAAGCCTTTTGGAGTTCTTGAACGAGCTTTGGAAAGATCAGGAAACACCAGAGACGCGGCATTTCTGGAACTTATTCCACGACGCAGTTTCCCCTCAGATCAATTCTCCGAGAGACCTTCTCCGTGTCACGAACACTCTAGGGATCTCTTGGCAGGCTGTGGCGGGGGAAGTCGACCCGGTAGATTTCCTAGCCTTAGAAACTCTTAGAGTGCAACAGCCGAGAGTCTACGCCGCGCTGAAAGCAAATAAGCACAGGCTTACGAACGGTGGACTAGATCACCAATACCAGCAGCATGGAGCAGTGGCTTCAACGTATGATGATTTGTTTGTTTCGGAGTTTGACGGCGAAGAACGTCAGGCGATGAAGCAAGCTCTCCGCCGGTTGTTCCCTGCACTCGACAGCGTCTGGGGCAACATGAGCTATGACCCATCTTCTTTCCAAGATTGGGAGCGGGAGCGTCGCGCATGCTCGCGAAAGCACTTCGATACATATTTCCGGTTCTCCCTATCGGATGAGACCATTAGCGCTGCGGAAATACGTTCAGTCATACAAAACAGCGCTGACTCGGATTTCGTTTCAGCATCCCTGCTGGAAGCAAGCAAGACGCCTAAGCCAAGCGGGCAAGGGACACGTGCAAGTGTTTTGCTAGATGAGTTAAACGCCCATGCGAAAAACATCCCAATCGAAAACGCGGAAGCGTTCTTGTCTGGGTTGTTTTCCATACATGACCAAATTGACACAGAGTTAGACCAAGAACGTGGTGGATTTGCTCTCGCCAACAACAACCTAAGGACCCATTGGACATTGAGGGGATTGCTTTGGGGTCGAACTTCACTCACGGAAAGGTCGAGCATCATTGTCAAAGCCGCTGAGAAGGCCAGCATTGGTTGGCTAGTTGATCTATCCGAGTCTGCCTATCGTGATTACCATCCGCGGGAAGGCAAGTCGCCCGAACCAGAAGACAGGTGTCTTACGACTAAGGACGATGCCGATCAATTGCGCAAAATGGCGTTGGAAAAGATCGTAGCCTCAGCTGGCGATCGAACACTTCTCGACTATGAGTATTTCCCCAGAGCGCTAATTAGATGGGATGAACTGGCCGGCAACAATGATCACAAGCTTGCAAAAGCTTGGTGCATGGAACGTTTGGCGGAAGATGAAGCCGTGGAGGCCTTCTCGAAAGCCTTCGTGTCGGAAAGCTGGGTGACCGGCATGGGTGGGTTCGGTGGCGGTCTAGGAGATACAGTGAGTGTAAAGCGTGACCGGGTTGCGGGATCGAATCCATCACGCTGCGCTACTCTGCACGCCGGAGGTCGATTCGCCGTTAATTGCTGTCCTTACGCATTTGGCGCCAGGCAGCGATAGTGCGGCTGGCGTCCGAGAACCCAAGCAATATGTCTTAGATTATTCGGCGGGTCAGTTCATCCAGGTTGTACGAATACGCTCTCTGTTTTCAGAACCTCGCATCTCTGACAAGTTGTAGTCATTTGATAAGGACGAAGATATGCCAACGATGAAGCGGCGTGCCCTGATTGTATTGTTGTTCGTTCTCGCAGCAGCTTTCATCATAACGCTGTTTGAACCAGGCTTTAGGACAGTGTTGTCCGCCTGGCAGATGCCTGAGTACTCACACGGACCAGTGAGCGTAGCCCTATTCGTATTTCTTTTGTTGTTGATCGAGGCGGAACCCAGGAAACAACTGTCCCACGGACCGACTGTTTTGATCGGTGCAACGGTGTTGATAGTGGCTTTGTTGGGTGCGGTCGCGGCTCACTATTTTCGCTTGGGCGAATTCTCTGCATGGGCTTTCGTCTTTACTGCTTTTGGCGCGCACCTCACCCGCGCTGTCCCTGGACGCGTTGCGCCGCTTTGCTTGGTCTATTTTTCTCTGCTTTTGGCCCTTCCGCTTCCAATGGAGATTTTCTGGAAAATCCAGTTTTTTCTTCAGGGCATAACCGCTGTCGCTTCGGTGGGTATCGCGAACGCATTGTTCGTGCCTGTCACTTTGAAAAACAACATAATCGATGTCAATGGAATGTACCTTCATGTGGCACAGTCCTGCAGCGGGTTTAGCTACATCCTACCTCTTTGGTCATTTGCAGTCGTGATGGCCGTCGTTGCGAAGGCGCCTTGGGCGGTGAAACTCATGCTTGTTTTCATCGCCGCGCCCCTAGCGATTTTTATGAATATCGTACGCGTCACACTGATCATCGTTGTTGTCTACCTGCGGGATAGCACCTCCCACGTCACAAGCTACGCGCATTTCCTCGAGGGTTGGCTTATTTTTGTCTTTTCATTGGGCCTTCTTTTTTTGCTGCTTAAAGTCGCACTCAAATACTCTGGCAGTCAGGCTTCTTTGGCTGATTGTTTTGAATTTGACATCGAAAACGTAAAGCAGGGCGCAATGAACGTGATGCGATCCGGCAGCCTGATACAGGGCGCAGCACTCTGTGCGCCTTTGGCGCTCGCATCAGCCACGGCGTGGTTCATTTCTCCAGGCACAATGGCACCTCGGACAGAGCAGCCAGACTTACCAAAGGAGGCGTCGTCCTGGGTCAAAGTACAGGACTGGCAAGGCGAGAGTGATGTTTCTACTTCGGCGGGCTCGATAGAAGTGCAGGGCATCTACGTGCAGAACCTGCCATTTGAGACCGTCGAGTTTGCGCGATTGTCCCGCTCGGGCGAAAGCGCGGCTTTGGCATTTCCCTTGGAGTTTGTTGAAATCGGCGGAGAGTGGGAAGTCGAAGCGATGGGTACTGATATTGTCGCTGTGGCCAATGACCAAATGCTGCACTTAGCCGAGGTCGTTTTAGTGCGCGGATTTCAGAGGCGGATTGCCCTTGTTTGGTTTGAAAACACTTGTGGCACCGCGGCTACCTTGACCGCCGCGAAATGGCTCGCTCATTGTCAGGGTTACGGCACCGGTCAGGTCCACGGAACCTGGCAGCGCGTTTCCGTTGAGATATTCACTACGCCCGAAGCAAGTACCCGTGCCCGAATCCTCCTGCACGAGTTTGCCCGAGGACTGCGTGGTGCTGCGCTATGACTTTTCCTGAATTGATCGAGCTTTTTTCTGGTCCCCTCGCGCTTGCGTTCATCGCCGCGACTGGGGTTTTTACGATCGTGATGGCCGTCACGACGCCTTTTTCCAACACTCCCTTGATGATCGCGCTTTCTCAGCGGCTTTCTGAGTTTCTCACGCCTCAGACCAGTTACAAGGCCATGCCGTCTTGGCATCACGCGTTTATGCAGCGTTTTGATAGCTCAATCGGAACGCGTTTCTTCTCTCCCACGGGCATACTTAAATCCTTTTTTATTTCAGTGTGCTCAGTGGTCTTTTTCGCTGTCCTGCTGTCCAGCGGTTTGGAAACCCGCGCCTTTTGGCAAGACTCTGATGCGCGCGTCGTCTGGGTGGTCGGACTCGGCGTCATGGTCAACGCGGTTCCCGACTATCTCTCATTGCGCCTTACGCGTTTCATTGTCGGACGCATGGCCCGATCATCTACTGGCATCCGGCAAGCCGCTTGGATCTGTACTGACGTGATTTCAACGGGGTTGATCATTTGGTTGAGCATCCACGTATGGCGGTTCTACTTTGATGAACCGGTTTTGAGCCTGACTGAGGTAATGGGCCTCTATTCTCACTATGCAATTTTCTTTTTCTCCACCTTCACGGCGTCCTTGGTGGCTTTCGCGTTTTTTTTGACGCAAAGGTTCAAGATCGCCCTGACCGAGCAGCGCTACGGGCGTGCGCTTTGCGCTTTGCTCGCGGCAGACAAAAACCCAGTACTCACTTTGTGCGTCGCACAGTACTTTGTTCTTGTGCCCGTGCTGTTCGTGATATTTTTGGCAATGAGCAAAGACGAAGAGGGCATCACTCACTTTGATAACTTCCTGTGTCATGCCGCTGGGGAGCGCATATGCTTTTACATCACTCGCCTATCCACAGAAGACGCATCTAAGCTCAACTATGTTCGGCGAGGATGCGAGGATGGGCTCACATTAGAGTGCTTCCAAACGGCCCAGGCGGTCCTCAAGATGACAGTCGAAGAGGGTAATAGGCTTCTACAAAACGCCTGCGCGATTGAAGAGACCGACGCTTGTGGCCTCATTCTTGATCTCGAAGCCAGCGGGGGCGCTCTGAGGATTTCTGACGCGACGTTAGAAGTTACCTGCGAAGAAGATCGTCCGGGGGCGTGTTTTGTGCAAGGCGTACGAAAACTTTCCGAGCCTCACGAAGCGACCAGTTATGCTTCGGGATTGGAAGACTTGGAAAAGGCCTGCCAGGGGAGCATCGCTATTGCCTGTTTCAGCCTCGGTGCGCTCTATGCCTCGGGACAAGCTTCTGGGGTTGACGCAGCCCGCGTCACCGCACTTTTGAAACTTGGGTGTGACTTGGGCGAGATGCGCAGTTGTGCCGCCCTCGGAGTGAGAATGCTTGAAGGTATTGGAGGCGCGCGAAACCCACAAATGGGCACCGGGCTGGTGATCTATGCTTGCGGGCGATCTCTTGGCGATACGTGTTTTGAAAGCACTGCTTGGGCTGTGCACGCTAAGAGTCGGTCCGAGGTCGCAGAAAGGCACTCGGCGGTTCTCGCGCGTGGTGGGTGTTTGGGGCACGGCGAAAGGAGCTGCAATACGCTTGCTCGATTAGCGATCCAATCCCCATCGGCACTAGGAGAAGATATCGAAATCATTCTGAAGGACGCTTTGGCACACAATAATGACCATGGGGGCCTAACACTCGCACTCGCAAATATCCTTTTGGCTTCTAGAGATGTCGCTGAAGCTCAGGACGTATCGCGGCGTTTTGTTAAAGCGAAGCCCTGCGCGCATTCGGCGCGCATGGGTCTCGGTCAGCTCCTAGATCAGAAAGCAGGTGCCCAAGCAGCTTTAACGGCTGTTTCAGGGCCGATATGCGCGGAGTTCAGCTTGCCCTGGACGCTTTATGCGTCAAGCCTCATGGAGAAAGCGGGAGATTTTCTTGCTGCGATCCGTGCGCTTGAATCCGCGCACGTACACGAACCAGGAAATCAAATCGTCATCAACAATCTTGCGTCCCTCATCGCGGAGCATAAAAGTGCCAACCCCGCAGCATTGGCCCGCGCTGAAGAACTTATTGAAAAAATTGTAGAACTCGATGCCCCTCCGTTCTTAGATACGCGCGGGTGGGTTCTAACCTTGAGTGGTCGAGTTTCAGAGGGCTTGCCACTTTTGAAACGGGCTGCAGACGGCATGCCAAACGATGCTTTGGTGCGGTTCCACTTGGGGATGGCCTACGAACTAGCGAACCAACCTGTCGAGGCACAAAAGGAACTCGAGGCCAGCCTTGCCATCGATCAAAACCACCTTAGAGCTACTGAGGCGCGCGAAATGATCGCGCATCTGGCGGGAAAGCCTTGAGCCCAGATTGCGTGACGCTCCAATTTGATGACTGCTTTAGGTCTGTACTGCGCCTTTAGCCGCAAGAATTCAGAAAGCGGCAATGTCCGCATAGCAGCTGCTCGTCTGATCGGATCGAATAACCGCACCGAGGTCTTCAAACGCAGCAATTTGACAATGCACTTATTGTAGGTACAGGCCGTAAATTGGCGAATGCCAATAGCCCACCTAGTATTTCCGCTAATTCGCACCGGGGAGCTTTAGCTGAAGTGGAAAATGATCCGAGCCAAATACAGTGAATTTGCCTGGGACTACGTCGCCATTCGAGTCAACAACGTGTTCGCGTTCGCCCACACGTACCCCCTGTAGTTCCGCGGACGCAAGTCGTCCGGCAATATAGATATTGTCGATTGGCGAAAGTTGAAAGCCATCGTTGGCATATGTCGGAATGTTGGGATCGATCAAAGGGCGCATTGAGGCTCCTGAAATACTTTCGCTTTGCATAATGAAGTGGGTGTCGTCAAATCCGTCAGGACCTGTGCCCGCTTCGCAAGTCTCAGGAACAATTTTTGTTTCGCAATCTAAGGGAGTGGGAACACATTCAATGTTCAAATCAGTCCCTGCCTTTCCTGGCTCGATTAAAGGAGTATTAAAGTCACCCGCTACGATTACAGTTTTGGTGCCGTCCTCGAGATCTTTTGCAACAAGCCACATAAGCGCTGCTGCAGCATTTTCTCGAGACACGGCATTGTCCAAGTGTGACTCAGTAAAACCTCTCAACTCTTGTTGGTTTTCCTGTTTTCGCAAACTGCGAACTGACCCCTTCAAGTAAAGATCATCGAGGGGAGACAGCGCAGCATCGATATCATTTTCGTAACTCGGAATCTTTTCCTTGATTCGTCTCAAGTTTCTTCTAGCGTCCGATAAGTTCCGATTAACTTCGAAGCATATCGCGGGGTTATTGGACTTAAAATGAACAGGGTAGATAATGAGACCATTTTCTAGTTCTACCCTGAGCAACCCGCGCGTTACCCGCATGTTTCTGGGGGCGCCGCTTGAGTGTTCAGGCAAAATTCCTTCAGGCACTTCAATGTCTGCAATTGCATCGTCGCCAAGTAGCTCGATGGATCTGTCAGGTTTCACCCAAAAAGGGCCGTCCGCGAACTTCGCATTAAAGCTACCGCTTGTGGTCTTCTCATGCTGATATTCAGTTACGGAGACCACCGTTATTGTTGATGCAACGGCAACCTCCAATCCGAAAAATATCACTTCAGAATCTTTGCCGAAGTCACTTACGACAACATGCGGGTTTGCCATGCCCATATTGCTTGCAATTTCTTGAGCAGAAGCAACCGAGTTGATCTCCTGCAAGATGAGGATGTCTGGTGTTCCGAAACCTGTCGCGTCATTAGCGGCTTGCTCAAAGTCCTCTTTACGACGAATAACATTCTCAACACTGCCTTGTTCAACATTCCAGTTTACAATGTTGATGGTCTCAGCGAAGGCATCGCAGGGAACAAGGTTTTGCATGGCAGTGAATAATGAAAAAGATACGATGCTCCGGGTCATAAATGATGTAGTAATCATTTGAAAATCACCTCAAAAATTGATGCTGTTCCGCAAGTATAGTATATGTTCGAACGAAAAGAAGCGCGGTTCTTGGGGCGAGAAGTGTGCGCGGATGGCCGCGCTGGCGCAATTTAAGATCTCGCGGCAACACCGTCTTGCCGCTCCAAGGTCCAATGGTTTCCGATCTCGACAATCTACCGCTTATGCACGTTTCTAGGTAGGGCCGATGCGGTGGACCTTTCGCTCGCCACAAGAAGCTACCCAGGGTCTTTCTCGTTCTGATAATAGACGCCATACCATCTGCAAGTTCTGGTTAGCAGCGGAGCCACGACAACCAAATTGGAAAACACTGAAGGCATATTTGCAAACAATTGAGTTCGTAAGTTACAAGTCGATGTGTATGTACGACTACTAGGCCGAGCGGCTGGAAGAACATTCGGGCGGATCTCTCACAGCAACGGTTGAGCTTGGCTCATCGCTGGTAATGGCTATAGTTGAATATTTTCCTTGTCTAAATTGTTTGGCTCGCCTTAATCTGTTGCCATTTACGACAATAGGCGTTTAGGGAGTATAGTTTGCTTTCTTTTTTTAGAATTTATTTACTACTTAGCTTCGCGGCTTTTGGCGCTATGCCCGTTTCTGCGAACCAAAATAGAAATCTCATCGTAGTGCCGGGCATATTCGGTTCAGTGCTATCTGATGAAGCGGGAAATCCCGTTTGGGGCAAGGCAAACTCAATAACCCGAAAGCAGTTCACCCGTCTAAATCTTTTACCTGTTGGAAGTGACCCCGAAGATCTCGCCGCAACGGATGTTCTGCGCGAGATTCCACTTGTCTTTGGCGCGTTTTCGATAGGGCTATACGGGCCACTCATCGACGAACTTACTAAAGTGCAAACAGGCCCTGCCATCACACCGGAACTTAGAGGAAAGGCAAAGTACACAGAAGGCGACAATCTGTTCGTCTTCAAATACGACTGGAGACGCTCAAACTTTGCGAATGCCAAACACCTAAATGATTTTATCAAGGAAAAAGTGCCCGATGGTGAACAATATGACCTTGTCGCGCACAGTATGGGCGGCTTAATAACCCGCATTTTTCTGAACGAAGTTCGGCCCAGAGATGTCTGTACAGATCCTACAACAACGATTGATTTAACGAGCACTGAACTCCGTTCGTTGTGCTCCGCTTTGTATGGACACTTGTCTAAGGGCATATGGCCATCGGATGTACTGAACGCTTCATATAGTGAGGCTGACAGGCTGCATACCTTTGTTGAAATTGCAGTTCCACACAGAGGTTCCGTCAACGTGGCTGCCACGTTTGCGGAAGGATGGGGGCTTGTCACAGACGTTTTTTTGGGAGGGAAACGCCCAATACAGAACATCATCTTGTCTTTCGTTTCCCCTTGGGAGCTGGCGCCGACTTACGATGGATGCTGCGCACTTGGAAAACAGGAAAATACGGGGATCAATCCTCGTGGTGAACTACCCAATAAGGAGGTTGAGCCGCTGAACAGGGAGTTTTGGCTTGAGAAAATCCTCGGTTTTGGATTGAGCAATTGCCCTTACAACAACTGTAAGCTGAAAAAGAAGGTTGTGGAGATCGGATTGAATAACAGAGCGTTGATTGATCAGGTCATCGACGCAGGTGTGCCGGACTCTGTGCAGTCGCATTACGTAATAGTTGGTCGATACGTCGGGGACTCCTACGACACTGTTTACATTAACCACAACAGCGAGGGCGACGGTGACATGATCGAGTTCCGCTCGACCGTGAGGGGCGATGGGACAGTAATCGAATGGAGCGCAGCGTCAGAAGATGGAAGTCTTAACTATGCTTCGCGGTCCAAGCATGCATTCATCGTCGGCAGCCCAGCAGTTGCAGAGCACCTTAAACACATGGTTGTAGATCCAATCATCGATAGACCGACCCTCGTTAGTAACAACACCATTCTCTTCGCGGGTGGTCATGTGGAAACGATTGAGTTTGGCGCTTCCACACAGTTCATCCGCGAAGGCGCAAGTCTTCAGGTTAACCTGTCCATGTCTGAGTTTTCAGCCTTTCGCTTTGACCGACAGAGTGCAAGTCAACTGGACGTGGTTTTTTCTTTTGAGGCTTATGCGGGCGAGGCAAGTACCTCACAAGTCAGCGCAAAAATTGCCGACCCCAATTTGTTGGCCAATGGCACTGCGGTTTTTCAAGCGGAACTCAACGCACCAGAAACAACAGGTGTCTATGCGCTCGTTGCCTCTTCAGACGGCAACGAACTGATGCGAGAAGTCATCTATGTGATGGATCAGGAAAAATGATGCGAATGGCACAATTTATACTTGCCTTGTTCTTAGTTTTTGGTGGGGCTGCGGCGAGTGCCGAGAACCACGAAGATGAGGCAGAGTCGTCGGTGTGGCCATTGGATATTGGTATTCACCAATTGTTTTTGGTTAACGTCTCTGGCGATCTGCGTGGCGGCGGAACGTATAGCGAGGCGGGGACAGCATTTGCGATAGGTCGGAACACCTTGATGACGGCTCATCATGTCGTTGGTGATCCATTCAGCTTTGAACAAAAATTTATGCAACTTATGTCGCCTGAGCGAAAAATCTCTGCTGTGACTTCTAAAGAAAGGAACTCCGCGAACAATGACGTGGATCGCTTTCCAGGTGGATTTGCAGCCAGTTCTCCGATCCAAACAGTAGATGCAGCGCGTATCGATTTCCCCGACGGGATAGACACGCGGCCTTTCGCATTGAGTGCGTGCAAGCCAAAGAGCGCTAAAGAAGAGTTCCGCGCCATAATTTTCCATCCGAGGACTGGTACTAAAACACCGGTAGAATTGACGCTTAGATATGACCCGACCACTACATCCAAGCTGACCGGTGCCGCCGTCTTCGTAAATACGAGTGACGCATGGATAATTCAGAAGGGAAACAGTGGCGCTCCGGTGCTGAACAATAAAAACGAGGTGATAGGTTTGGTATCGCAACGGGAAGATGCTGAAGCGGTCAAAAAGCATGTCCATGTCACGCTGACGGAAGCGTTCTTACCGCTTATTCCAAAAGACATTATGGTCGATTGTACTGACCGCAACGTGGAGCATCGAGTCGCAGTCTTGGAAAGTAGTGTTGAGCGTATTGACAAACTCGTTTCAGAAAACGCGACGCGGCTAGAGCAACAATCCGAGTTGTTGCGATTTCAGACGAGGCGCCTCGATCGCCTGCAATATGATCTCACACAGCTGAAAGATGAAGTAAACCGACTGACCGTGAAACAACGGTCAACCGGGAGCGTAGCTGAAATGACAATGAAGACGCTGACGGACAATAATGACTTTATAGAATACCTACGGTCTGTGTTCGGCGAAACCGAAGATATCAAACAAAAACAACAAGAAATCGAAGCTGAAATGGAACGTTTGGCCGTTCAAGCCGGACTGACCGATCAGCCACTCGTCCCCGCGGTCTATACAATGCGGCAACACCTCAGCCGCGAAAATTGGTCGATGACTGTTACTAGCGGAGCTTTTGGCGCAGACTTCGCTCTCAGTTACGAACGCGATTTCGCAGTGGCTCCGTTCAGCCAATCGATGGAGTTTTGCTTTGCACCTTTTTTGCCTTTGCCAGAAGATTCTACCTCAAGGCAGAACTATAAAAAACAAGACTTTTACAGCTTGGTCAATCTTAGCGATCTCGAAAAAGCTCGAAATTCAGGTAACTTAAACGACTTGCATTACAGATGTTTGGGAAGCTCGCACACAGAGGCACGGGTAGAACAGTCCAAAGTAGCCAACTCTGACAGCGACGAGGTTTTGGGAGGTGTGTACTTACATTCTCTCAGAAGTAGAGATATGGCTCTAGTCGCTACCGAGAAGCTCAAAAATCTAAAAGCAGAACAAAGCACGCTGCGAAGGGTGAGCGACGACGCATACTGGAACGGTGTCGGTTACCTTGCAGTCATTAAACCAGCGGACACCTTTTCCGGCGAACGAACGATTAAGCACTATCTCGTCGACCTAGAGCCTCTTGGTGAAGAAGGCTACGATACAAATTCAGCAGTAATCCCTTGCCTTGAGTTCGATGGTATAGAATCAATCACCGAGTTGCTAGAAGAGGTGACTGTTTATCCCAAAGAAGATACACTGGCGCAAAATGCGGGCGCCAACTCGGAATCCGCCAACAAACCACCACTTGTTCTTGAGCAGTCAAAACCAAAAACACCGACGGACATACCGGCATGTGTACAAAAGTCTTAGCAGCGAAGTGTCTTGCACTTTCCATTATTGCGCCTTCTGTGGCGGCGCAAGATTCCAACCAAGGTATCAAAACTCTCTACAATCTGCTGAGTATTGAAGCCTTGGCTTTTGACATTCAGTCGACGGACGAAACCGAAGGCTCCGTGAGAAATGAGCTTATCGTAGCGACGGGAGGCACGATAAATCGCTATTCGCTCGATGGCACGTCCGCACCCTTACAGTCTTTCACAAAAGATATGATCGTATCTGATGTGAAAGTGAGCCCGTCGGGTTTGATTTTTTCAGCGGGTCAGAAATTTGACGCTGACAAATTCAGACTGGAAGGCGGTCGCATTGTTGGGTACCGCCGGGCGGAGGATGGCTCCCTGCTGGACTTCAATGTCTATGGCGTCCCCGATACTATCGTCGGTCAGAGTTCTAATGGCCAAGTCAGTATTTCCGAACAATTCACGTCTGTGGCATTTGACGGGGCAGCTTGGGCATATTTTGCTTCGCCCGTTGATTTTGATGTTTTGGTATGGCCGGATGCCTATGTCGACGCAGAGCTTCCAGATGGAACTGAGCGCCCGAGTATATCACTGAAGTGTAGCACTTCTAGCCAATTCTCGATCGCAGAACTAAGTGGCAGCTTTGTATATCTCTCATCGACGACCAGAGGTGCACAGATTGAAGTCGGGAATTTGGAACAGGCTTTGGACGCAGCGGTCGACTTCAGACCGAGGTGCATTACACCAAGCGATGACATTTCGAATACCGGCGGCATTCCGGGATTTGAGTATGTCCGTCACAAAGTGATCAACGTTCCAAATCAAGACGGAACCGGATCGCACAAGACGCAACTGTTGGTTCTGGAACCAAATGCCGGCACCTTGCTGCTTTACGATTTCGTAGAGTTGGAGGATGCCGTTCGTATCAGAAAGAGCGGCGTTCCACCCATCAATCTTAAAGAATTAGCAATTGGTGAAGATAAACAGCTGCGTTTCAATTTGTTGGATGCGACTTCGGACGGGTCGATGATTTTCGTGTCCGGTTTGTCAATGGAGCATGTCCTCAGATTTTCGATCGCGGACGGTAATTTCCGTGAGGCCTTGCCCATGAGAGTCCATCGACCCATAAAAAGATTGGAGTTGAGAGACGATGGTGAATTTGCCGCTGTAGGGGTTGGCGAAAGTTTCCACGGAGGAGATGTATATTTGCACGTTATGACCGCGCAATACATGAACAACCTCTTTGTGTTGAAAAAAAATGTCGAAAGGCCTTTGGCTGTCATCGACAAAAGAGATGACAACCTAAAGTCGATACAAAGAGGTTTAAACAAATTTGGATATGACGCAGGTGATGTCGATGGCATTGCTGGGCTAAAAACTTTTTTAGCAATTGATTCGTTTTTGGAGGGGTTAGTTGAAAGTGGTGAATTGGAAGGCTCAGCGGATAAAGACCCGAAGCAAGAGTTAAAGGCTGAGATATTGACCTTCTTTCCAACATCTCTTTCGCAGTCACAAGCTCTGGCGGCCAACTAGTAGTAAGGAGTTTTGACTATGACGACTTTGATTCCGTTGATTATTTCAGTGGCTACTTGGTCGCACTTTGACGCTAGTAAGATTTCACATTGCGATCCGATCGTAACTCTTACTCAAAGTGGTCAGGTTTATTGCTGCAAGTCTAAAAGTGGACGGTCTTGTTGTTCTTCGCGCCTCGATTCTTCGGGTCGTCCAAATGGGTGCAAGTGCTGAGACGCAAGAGCGTTTTACGTATAGTAATTTGGTAGCTCCAGTGTTTTTGAGAGACCCAGCCACAAAATGTCCGAGTGTTTTGATTTAGTGCTGATTGGCGCCAAGTTAGACACTTGCGCACTGGCGCGAGCGCCCGCGATATGAGGTCTTATATTTGCGAAGCTTTCGGTTTTTGAAAGCTGCAACTCTTCAGCGCAATACATATGGATCCAGCCCTAGCCTAAGACCTCCAAATATTTGAAATAGGTCTTTCAGAGCTGGTTGGGCCGCGTCATCTAATAATTTCACTCTTCGGCCGCGGACAGAACTACATAGGTCTGGCAAGTGATCCGGTCAGATGACTTTAGGATGTGATAGACCGAAGCCTCTGATACAAATTACTTTTCTCGGTCTGTGAACTGCACCGCCAGCTTACGCAGTGAACATGCCGTTCGCTCGTCCGGCGCGGGGTTTGTTTCGAGCGTGCCATGCTGATCGCTTGTTTGGCACTGGTGAGACGAACGCTTCTGTTTGTTGCAAAAGGCGGCTTTGTCCGCAGATCAGTCATTCATGTCTGGCGCAGCGAACGTCCACTTCGAGCCAAAGGTGACCTTCCCGCATTACCTTTGAGTTAGCGAGAAGCAGCCTTGATGGGGAATTCGATTGGGTTTTTTTTTGGCGTTTCGGTCGACACAGATTGAGCCGCAATCTTACACCAAACACAAGTGCATTATATGTTTGGGAGCCGGGGTTCTAAAGCCACTAAACGTCAACGGTCAAAGTTGGGTGATCAGATATACACAGTGGGTAGAACGCATCTTACGTCGTCCGGCCTTCTGATCCATCGGCGGCGGGTTCCGCCCAAGTCGCGGACACTGTGTGCAAGTCTTCGTGAAAACTCGACCGCCGAGCAAGGCTGGCAGTTGCTTCGCGTTCTGCAACCATGTCATTGCCTTCAGACCAACCTATTCTTCCGAACACCATCAAACCGCCTTCGAACGTTTAGCTCCCAGACAGAACGACACCACCGGTTCCGATAGTTAGAATGCACAAATTTGGCATCACGCACTCAACCCAGCTATGCGACCCAACACAACGGCACTCAGCAAGCCATTTCCGGAAAGATACCCGCTGTCCCCTTTGCCCGACACACCAACAGCCGCGCCGCCGCCTGCATAAAGATTGGTGAATGCGGAACCGTCCTCTTTGAGGACGCGCGCAGAGGAATCAACGCGCAAACCGCCTTGGGTGTGGAATAGGGCTCCTGTGACGCGGACGCCCATGTAAGGTGGCGCCAAAGGTGGCGGTTTGAAAGACCGGCCGAATTGATCCGTGCCGCCAATGGGGATTTCTCGTATTGTTTGCTCCAAAGCCAAAGATGGTAGGCCTAGCGCCTTCGATAGGTGTTCGATTGTATCAGCGGATCGGATCGCACCTGTCTCCTCCGCGCGCTTGAAATCCTCGAACTGGCGCGCAACGGCAGCAATGCGGCAGTCAAAGATGGCGAAGGCTTCTCCGTCGGGCTGCGCCAGCACCGCGCGGGCGGCCTCAGAATAGCCTTGTGACTCGTCCCAGAAACGATGACCGTCGCGGTTCACCTGTATGCCGCCTTCGGTAATCACCGCCCAGGTTATCAGGATTCCATTTGGGTGCGCGACATTACCATGGCCTTGGTATGCCCCCAGGTTTTGCAGCCCGGCACCCAGCCCCTCTGCCCACAGAACAGCCTCGCCTCGGTTACCGCTATGCCCGAACCACAATGCATCTTCGATTTGCGGCATATGCTCGGAAACGAGGGCGGGGTTGCCACCAAAACCGTTGCAGGCAAGGATAAGCCGGTCGCAGGCAACGGTTTCCACTGTTGCGTCCGGGCCTGTTACGGCAACACCTGAAATCTGGCCCTGATCCCGATAGAGCGTTGTCGCGCGGCGATTGCAGATGATGTCCAAACCTTCTCGCTCGCAGGCGCTGCGAAGCGCGTCGATCAACTCTTGTCCCGAGCGTGTCGGCAGCCCGTGCATCCGACGGCGCGAGTGACCGGGGTAGTCAAAATCCGCGACAACCGAGAAGGGCAGGGCGTGGCGTTCAGACAGCCAGTCGATTACTTCCGCGGCATTGCTGGTCAACAAATCGACCAGCGCTTGATCGTTTTCGCTGTGGGCCTTCGACTGAATGTCGCTGGCAAAGAGTACCGCATTGTCCATGATCCCCGCGGCTTGTTGAACTTTTGTGCCAGAAGCAGGGATCAACCCGGCGGACAACGCGGTTGAACCGCTTGGAACCGGATCGGCTTCGATCACCAGCACGTCCTGTCCCGCCTCCGACGCCGACAGGGCCGCGACCAGACCGCAAGCCCCTGCGCCGATGATCAGGGTACCGGTCTTCAGATCAAACCGATCGGGTGCAACACTCTCAACCTTTGGCGTCATCATAGCGGGCCCCGGCATCGAGCATCTCGGCGGTTCCGATGACTTCGTTCAGACCGCCGAAGTCGAACATGTTCTGTGCGAAGGGCTTGTTCGAGCCATTCTCTGCCAGGCTCTGATAATAGGCCTGAGCGGTTTTGGCCAAAGCCCGGACGATCCCGCCGGGGAAAATGACGATGGAATAACCCTGAGCCTCTAGATCGTTAGCACCAAGTATCGGGGTCGCGCCACCTTCGACCATGTTCGCCAACAGGGGAACGCGTGGGGCAAACTGGTCAGCGATGGACGTCAGCTGGTCGCGGCTTTGCGGAGCTTCGAGGAAGAGTACATCCGCACCAGCTTCAAGATATGTTTCTGCGCGCTCGATAGCTGCGCTGAAACCCTCAACGGCGATGGCGTCCGTGCGGGCAATGATTAGCATGTCACTTCTGGCGCGCGCGTCGGCCATCGCTGCTATCTTTCCAGCCATTTCCTGCTTCGGGATAAGGGATTTGTCCGACAGATGACCGCAGCGCTTCGGAAAGGTTTGATCTTCGACTTGCAGTGCGGACGCACCGGCTCGCTCATATAGTCGCATGGTACGCTGAGCGTTCAATGCGTTTCCAAAGCCGGTATCGGCGTCGATGATAACGGGTAACGAGACCCGATCGGCAATCAGCGTCATCGTGTCCGCCATCTCAGACGCCGTGGATAGCCCGATATCGGGACGGCCAAGTCGCGTGTAGGCAACAGCCGCGCCGCTCAGATATAGCGCCTCGAAGCCAGCTTTTTCAGCCAGCGAAGCCGTCAAACCGTCATACACGCCCGGTGCAACCAGAATTTTTTTCTTTGCCAGTCGGGATTTAAGGCTCATTTGACTCCCTCCAACCAGTTCAATATTTGATCGCAACTTCGCTGATGCGTGACGGTGCCCAGTGAGAGGAGTGTTGCGTCATGAACCTCTTGCCGAAAGGCGGCACATCCGTCTGTCAGCATAACGGTGTCGATATCCCGCAAATGCGCATCGCGCAGAGTTGAGGCAACGCCGCCATTGGTCACGATGCCCCCAACGATCAGGTTCTCGATACCCAAAGCGCGCATCAGATATTCCAGCCGAGTCTGATAGAAGGCAGAGTAGGCAACCTTTTCGATGACGAAATCGCAGGGTTGCAACGTATCGACCAAACTGTGACCAAACCCGCCCGGCGCGAAGTCGCCCTTGGTCAGGAACGGACGCAAGTTCTTCAGGTGTGGCGCAATCAATGGCTCACCGTCCTGGTCGGGTACAAGTGTGAACTGCGCCGAAAAATAGCGTCCGCCCGCGGCTTGCAACTTTCGCGCTAAGGGCGCGATGCGTGCGGGAAGGGCCGCGATTTCTTGCGCCGACTGGCCAGCCCGGCCATAAGCTCCGTCAGGATGAATAAAGTCGTTCTGAAGATCGATGGTCAGCAGCGCTGTCTGGCGCGGATTCCAGGTTTCTGGTTCGCTCATTCAGTCGTCCTCCCGTGGTTCGATAATCGTGTTGCCAAAGGAGTCCACGCGCCCTTGAAAATCCGGTTCGATCAGGACGGTTGTGTCCGGTTGGGTCAGAATGGCTGGACCTTTTACTAACGTGCCAACCGGAAGCGACAAGCGATCATAGATGGCTGTGTCATGCCAGGCATCTCCGAAGTGAACTTTCCGCGTCGACGAGGGCGTGGCACTGCCTTCTGTTGCCGGAGCAAGTGAAGAAAGATCGAATTTCGGTCGCTTGCCCGTTACAGCACTACGCAGATTCAATATGCGCCGCACGCCGTTTTTCAGCAGTCTTCCATAGGTGGCTTGATAGGCCGTATCGAAGGCCTCTTCGATTTCGGCTTTGCTGGGTGGTGTAACCTTGCCATCTGTCATCGTAACAGTCAGCGCCACCGGCACGGTATGCGTTTGACCGACATAGGCCATGTCCAGCTCGAATGAGATCTCACGCTTGTCGAAGGTGGTCCGCGATGCGTCAAGCAGCGCCATACCCTGGTCCACGTGCTCTTGCATGAACGCGCCCAAAGCAGCTTTGTCCAACTGCGTGACCAGTGTGTTGATCGTCTGTACAAAATCTTGCCGCATGTCGGCGATCACACAACCTAGTGCCGAGGTGACACCCGGATAACGCGGAACGATTGCGCGGGCGATCCCCACTTCGGCCAGCATAGCTCCTGCGTGCAAAGCTCCGCCACCGCCGAACGGCATAAAGGCAAAACGTTTGGGGTCAAAGCCGCGCTCGATGCTTACAAGACGGATCGCTCCGGCCATACGGGAATTGGCGACGCGCAGGATAGCCTCGGCGGCCTCAAGCCTGGACAAACCGAGCGGTTCGCCGACGTGGATGTCGATTGCTTTGCCAGCGGCCTCCACATCCAACCTTTCCAGTTTGCCACCGATTGGGTTGTCCGGATCGATGCGACCCAACACGACATTGGCATCTGTCACCGTCGGGCGATCATTTCCCAGACCGTAGGCAACAGGACCGGGATTTGATCCAGCGCTTTCAGGGCCGATATTTAACAATCCACCCTTATCAACCCAGGCGATTGACCCTCCGCCTGCTCCGATTGTTGTTATTTCGATCATCGGGCTGCGCACAACCATCCCAAAATCGATGGAGGTCTGGGCTGACAACATCGTCTGCCCCTGTGATATCAGCGAGACATCAAAACTGGTGCCACCCATATCCCCCGTGATCACATTGTCGAAGCCAGCAGAATGTGCAATGTAGCCTGCAGCAATCACACCCGCCGCCGGACCCGACAGTGCCGTACGCACCGGAAGGCGGGACGCGGTGTTGACCCCCATGACCCCGCCATTGGATTGCACGATCATGAACTCGCCATCGAACCCGCCGGATTGCAGAGCGTTTTCCAGGCGGGTAAGATAGCCTGAGACTTCGGGTTGCAGATAGGCATTCAGCGCCGTGGTAGAGAACCGTTCGAATTCACGAATTTCCGGTAGGATTTCTGACGAGGCTGACACATGCGGGTTCGGCCAAATCTCGCGTACGGCGGCGACAGCGGCGGCTTCGTTTTCAGGGTTGGCATAGGCATTGGCGAACAGGATTGCGATGGCTTCGCATCCTTGCTCTTGCAATTGCTCCGCCGCTTTGCGCACGGCAACCAGATCGACAGGTGTGCGAATGGTGCCATCCGCCAGTGTACGTTCCGGCACCTCCAGACGGTCGCGGCGATCCACAACGGGTTCGAAATCGCCGCGCAATCCCCAAGTGCGCGGCCGGTCCCTTCGGCGCATCTCCAAGACGTCCCGCAGACCTGCAGTACAGATCACACCTGTCTTGGCCCCTTTGCGTTCCAGCAGAGCATTTGTGCCCGCCGTGGTGCCGTGTACCACTACTGAGATCTCGGACAGATCGTCGACCTCGCGCCCGATCCCGTCCAGGAATCCACCTGATTGATCCGGGCGTGTGGTTGGAACCTTGGCGACGGTTGCGCTCCCGTCTGCTTCGTTCAGAACAAAAACATCCGTGAACGTGCCCCCCACATCCACGCCGATCATACGTCCGGTCATGGCGCAACCTCCCGCCATGTGGTGCCGTAGACCTGATCCGCCTGTTCTGCACTCACAAGACCCCGAGCCACATCTTTGGCGATCGCTGCAGGAGCGCGGTGGCCCGCAGCGCCATAGCCGCCACCGCCGGGTGTTTCAAGGCGAACCGCTTGTCCTTGTTTCAATTCGATCCCTCTCATTTTTGAAACCAGTGGCGGTGCCTTCCACCCATCGTCTTGTTCATACGTGAAGAAATTCATGGCCCCGTCTCCACCGTCGGCGATACCTTTCGGCGCGAACTTGCCGCGTTCGCCGAACAGAAACGCCTGAGCGCCGTTTTCCTCCAGAACTTCAATTTCATAGACAGCCCCAAGCCCCCCGCGATGCGCACCTGTACCTGCGCTGTCGGGGCGCAGAGCCCACTGGCGGAACATGACCGGATAGGCGGCTTCAAGAATTTCCATCGGCGGGATCGTCGCCGTCGAGATCGGAGCGTTACCGTGGTTCAGCCCGTCGCTCTCGACCGAGCCGCCGTGCCCCCCACCATAAAAGCTGAACATCACCCATGGCTGTCCGTTTGAGCGTTTTCCGGCGATAGAAAGCGCATTGATTGTCCCATAAGCGTTGGCGACAACCCGATCCGGTGCGGCGTTGGCGAAGGCAGAGAATACAACATCGATCATTCGCAGAATGGTTTCTGTGTATCCACCTGTCGGGGCAGGGAACTCTGCCGCCAATAGACTGTCTTCGGGCACGATAACTTCGATGGGACGCATCACGCCGGCGTTGGCAGGCAGCGCCGGAAAAACGTGTTTAACAGCCACATAGGCGGTTGCAACGGTCGTGGGGAGGGCGATGTTCACAGGCCCGGCGCATTGCGGAGACGAACCCGTGAAATCAAGCACCATTTGATCGCGTTTGATCTCAAGAGCCAGTTTGATGCGAAGCGGATCGTCTGTGATACCGTCATTGTCCAGGAAGTCTTCGGCTTCCCACCGACCGTCCGGCAAGTCCTGCAACTCAGATCGCATAAGCACCTCGGCCCGATCGCTGAGCGCCTCAAGAGCGGCTGAGACTGTTTCGGCATCATATTCGTCCAGTAACTCGTCCATCCTACGGACCCCAAGATCCAGTGCACCCAGTTGTCCGTTCAAATCCCCCATCGCTGATTGAGGTAGGCGGGTATTACGCAGCAGAATGTCAATAATGTCCTGGCTAACCTCTCCTTTGCGCGCCAGTTTTACCGGCGGCAGAACAAAGGCTTCCTGGAAAACTTCGGTCGCAGCGGGGTTGTAGTTTCCCGGCACCGCACCGCCTACGTCATGCCAGTGCCCAACCGACGCGAGATAGCAGAACAACTTGCCATCACGGAAATAGGGACGCACCAAACGCATATCAGACAAATGTGTTCCGCCGATATGTGCATCGTTGAAGATATAGATGTCGCCGTCTTCCAGATCCCCGTCAGCCGCGGCCTTTTCAATCACCGCTTTCACGGCAAAAGACATCACACCCACGAAGATCGGCAGCCCGGACTTACCCTGAACAAGAGTGTCGCCCGTTGTTGCAGAATACAGACCATGGCTGGCGTCATGCGCCTCGGCAATGATCGGATTAAAGGCCGCTCGAAATAGGGTTGCGTCCATTTCGTCGGCGATCTGTTCCATGCGGCCTGCAAGTACAGAAAGGGTAATTGGGTCAATCTCGCTCATGCCTGCGCCCTTGTTTCTGCAATGTCATTCCAGACATCCTGACGTGTGATCAGATCGTTCTGAATCTCGAACCGGTCAATGAAGCGAATGCCTTCGAATGCTGAACCATCGGTCCATTCACCGGACAACGTTCCCCGGCAGTAAACGATCGCAGCGTCGCCATCGCTTTGCATTGCGTCGAACCCCTCGTAGGTTTTCGCGATACGGCGATACCGGTTTGCCGCCCAACTCCTGAGGTCCTCAAGATCTCGCATGGGCGCGGTTCCGGGAAACTGCATCACGAAGTCCGAGCTGAGCCTTTTCCGGGCGCTTTCAAACGCGCGATCACTCGTTTCGGCCAGGAAGGCGCGCACGATGTGCTCGGGGTCTTGTTTGGCCCGAGCAGGATGTCTGCTCTTGCCGCCGCGATAGTAGTTCTGGTCTGAAATATCGTGGATCACGACGGTCACAAGCTCTGTCGCAGCAGGCACTACGAATCGCACAGCATTGGTCAGCGCCACGCCAAGTCGTTGTTTTTCTTGCGCGCTATAGCCCTCGATCACATGCAATTCGACGATCGGCATGCAAAAGCTCCTCCGATTATTGTATTATCTGTAATACAGGTTGATAAATAATTGTAAGACTATTTTTCGAGAAGCAATAATACTAAAGCTTGATTTTTCAAGTTCCGGTTTTACGATTGAAGGTGCTGTGAAGGGGGAATCAACGGGTGAACAGGATCAACGCGGTCAATCTACCGGACGGGACCAAGGCGCAACGCGTCTACCTGCATCTGCACGATCAAATCACCGAAGGACAGCTTTCGGCGGGGGAAACCCTGCCCGGTGAGCAGCGGCTGGCCAAGAAATTCAGTGTATCGCGAGTGACAATACGACGGGCGCTGGACGCGCTTTCACGCAATGGCCTGATCGAGCGTCAGGCGGGTAGTGGTACCCGGGTTTCAGGCCAGTCCACCCTCGGTGCACCCGCAGCGATGGATTTCAATACGCTCATGCCGCAGCTGGTCGAAATGGGGCAGAGCACAACCGCGCGGCTATTGTCCTTTTCTTACGGCAAAGCTCCAGAGGTGGTGGCGAAGGCCATGGGGCTTCCGAGCGACCATCAGGTGCAGATCGCAACGCGGGTGCGTCTGACTGATGACGTCCCGTTTTCGCATCTGACGACCTATGTGCCGGCTGTGATTGCGCAGAACTACTCGGAAAGCGACCTCGCCACGACACCGCTGTTCAAACTTCTGGAACGCAGTGGCGTGCAGATTGAGCAGGCGCATCAGACCGTTTCCGCAACGTTGGCGGGGCCTGACGTGGCTGAGGCATTGGGCGTTGCTGTCGGCTCAGCTCTGCTATCGCTTAAGCGCATCGTTCGCGATGTCGAAGGAAATGGGGTCGAGTATCTTTCTGGCCTCTATCGTTCTGACATGTTTCGGCTCGAGATGCCTTTGGCGCGTGTGGGAACCGGTTCATCCCGGCATTGGGAGCCCGCGATCGGACGCAGCGAGGAGACCGGGAAATGAGCGCACCGCGCACCATGCTCGACAAACTCTGGGCCTCGCACGAGGTTCTGAGGCGCGAGGATGGTGTGTCGCTGCTTTGGGTTGACCGCCACTTAGTGCATGAAGGGTCGCATCATGCCTTTGCCAAGCTGGCAGAGCGCGGCTTATCCGTGGCTGAACCTGCTCTCACCTTTGCGGTTGCAGATCATTACGCGCCCACGAGAAACCGAGACCGGATTGCCGATCCAAAGATCGCCCGGATGATCGAAACCTTGCGGAACAACGCGTCGGACCACAACATCAGACTTTTCGATCTCAGCGACCCGTCGCAAGGCATCGTTCACGTAATCGGGCCCGAGTTGGGTCTGACATTGCCCGGGCTGCTTATCAATTGCGGGGACAGCCACACATCCACTCACGGGGCATTTGGCGCATTGGCTTTCGGGATCGGGGCTACAGAGGTTGCGCATGTGTTGGCGACGCAGACGGTCTGGCAGCGAAAACCCAAGGCCATGCGAATAAGCGTCGAAGGTCGCTTGGGATTTGGCGTCACTGCCAAGGACATCGCCCTGAACTGGATAGCGCAATTGGGCAGCGGCGGTGCGCAGGGCCACGCGATTGAGTATGCAGGACAGACAATTCGGAATCTGTCGATGGAGGGGCGCATGACACTGTGCAACCTCTCAATCGAAGGCGGGGCGCGGTTTGGCATGGTTGCGCCGGATGAGGTCACGTTTGCCTATCTTGAAGGACGCGAATACGCGCCTTCGGGCGCAGATCTGCAAAGAGCGCAACAGGCGTGGCGCGGCCTGATCACGGACGAGGGGGCCGTTTTCGAACACGAGGTTAAGCTGAGCGCAGCTGACATCGCACCAACCGTGACGTGGGGCACCAGCCCGGAACAGGCCCTGCCCATAACAGCCAACATCCCCAGTCCAGACGCCACTGATCCAGCAAAGTCAAATTCAGCACAAGAAGCTTTGGAGTACATGGCGTTGAGGCCGGGGCAGCCTTTGGACGGTATCACGGTGGATCAGGTGTTTATCGGCTCATGCACGAATGGGCGGATTGAAGATCTTCGCGAGGCCGCTTTGGTGTTGTCTGGGCGCCAGGCGCGTGTGCCGGGGCTTGTCGCGCCCGGTTCAGCGCGGGTAAAGGCGCAGGCCGAAGCCGAAGGGTTGGACAGGATATTCCAAGATGCCGGGTTAGAGTGGGCCGCGTCAGGTTGCTCTATGTGCGTTGGCATGAATGGCGACGTTGTGGCCGAGGGCAAGCGCTGCGCATCCTCAACCAACCGCAATTTCCGCGGACGTCAGGGGCGCGGCGCGCGAACGCATTTGATGTCCCCGGCGATGGTCGCCGCAGCGGCCGTAACGGGTACAATTACGGACGTAAGGCCGCTTTTGCAGGGCAGGGCGGCGTGATGGCGGGGTGGAGCACTCAACAGGGGCAGGCCCTGGCATTGGCGTTCGATAACATCGACACGGACCAGCTGATCCCGGCGCGTTTCATGTCAGTCCCGCGTAGTGAGGGGTATGGCTGCTATCTGTTGCACGACATGCGGCGCGACCACAATGAACAGCTTTCTGCGGATTTTCCGCTGAACCGCCACGAGGGGATCAGCATTCTGGTCGCCGGGCATAACTTTGGCAGCGGCTCGTCGCGCGAGGCAGCAGTTTATGCGCTGGTCGACGCAGGCATTCGCGCGGTCATCGCACCCAGTTTCGGCGACATCTTCGCCAACAACGCCATCAACAACGGCCTGCTGCCCGCTCGTGTCGACGCTGAGAAGGTGGCGCAACTGCAGCAGGCGCTGAAAGATGCCCCATACCTTGCGTCGATTGATCTGACCGAGAACCGCCTGACCCTCGGGGACATAACAGCGACCTTTGAGCTGGACGAAGGATGGCGTGTGAAGCTGATCAACGGCTGGGACGACATCGATCTGACCCAGCAACATACGCAGGCGATCAATGCTCATAGGGATAACCGCAACAAGGCCGCCCCATGGGCCTGGCCGAACAAACCGGATTAGGACAAGTCGCGCAAAGACGACGCAATACGGGTCAAGAGACCTGAAATTAGGGGAAACCAGGAAAATGCCCCTGAAACACGTGGAGGAATAACTATGAAGATGAACGCATTGGCTGGCCTTTTGGCAGGGGCCGTGATCGTCGCCGGAACGGCCAAAGCCGAAGAAACGATCTCGGCGGTTCACGCCTTTCCCGAAACGCTGATCTATACCCAAAGCTTTCTGGACTTTGTCGACAAGGTAAACGAAGCGGGCAAAGGGGTCATTCAGATCGACGTACGGGGCGGGCCGGAAGCAATTGGCATGTTCCAACAGCCCGATGCGGTGCGCGACGGGATCGTTGACATGGTTTACACGCCGGGCTCGTTCTACGGTGGCGCTCTGCCCGAGAAAGATGCGATGGTCGCGTCGAACCTGACCGCGATCGAAACCCGCGAAAATGGCGGAACGGAACTGATCGACCAGATCCATCAGGATAAAATGGGCCTGAAATACCTCGGCTGGTTCGACAGCGGCGTCTGCTACAACCTTTGGACCCGTAACGAGCCCAGTTTCGATGCTGACGGCAATCTTGAAGTCGAAGGGTTGAAGCTGCGCGGCAACAACGTCTACAACGCTTTCTTCACCAATTACCTTGGTGCGCAAGTAATCGACCTGCCCACGGGCGAGGTCTACTCGGCCCTGCAGCGTGGCGTCGTTGATGCGACAGGCTGGACCCAGATCGGCTTGATCGACCTGAAGTGGAACGAATTCCTGAACTATCGCATCGAACCGTGCTTCTTCTCGACTGATCTCGGCGTCATCGTGAATCTCGACCGCTGGAACTCGCTGTCTGACGAGGCGCGCACGATCCTGCAAGACGTTGCGATCCAACACGAAAAGGACAGTGTTGAAGCCCTGCGCAGCAAACGCGACGAAGACTTTGCGGCCCTGGACGCTGCAGGCATGACGGTTGTCACGCTGGAAGGGGAGGCAAAGGCAAACTACCTTGCCGCGGCCCGCGAAAAGACATGGGAGCGTATGAAGGGCCTGATGGCCGAGCAGCCCGGCGGCATCGATAACTATGATCGCCTTATCGAGCTGTTCTACGATCTCGACGCTGCGAACTAAGACCACCGACAGGCCCGTTCCAGACGGACGGGCCGTTCACTACAAAGGGCAGAGCAGGCGGGATGATGAAAAGGATCTATGACGCAGTGCTGTTTGGCATGGCCATTATCGCTGGTCTATTGCTGGTTTGGCTGATGCTATCCGTCATCACGTCAGTTCTGATGCGCAATGCCGGGTTGCAACCCTTTGCGTGGCTGTTTACTTCTGCAGAATACGGGCTTTTGTACATGACCATGCTGGGCGCGCCTTGGCTGGTACGGGAAAAGGGACATGTCCACATCGAACTGGTGACGGCCGCGCTGCCTGTTGGTTTGCGCCGGATTGTAAGCCGTACGGTGGCAGCCGCTTGCGTGCTGGTCTGCTTGATCCTCGGCTGGCAAGGGGCTGATCTGGTCCTGACGAATATCGAGCGCGGGGACTACGACACTCGCGCTTACTATTTCCCCCGATGGATGCTGACTATCGCCTTTCCACTATCGTTTGGAATGATGGCGATAGAATTTTCGCGCTTTGTCTTCGGGCCCGAGCTGATGCACAGCGGAGAAGCAGGGATACACGAGTAATGGAGTGGTACGAAGCGCTTGCCCTGCTGCTTGGGTCGATAGTGTTCCTGATGGCCATCGGAATGCCTGTGGCACTGGCTTTTCTTGCAGCCAACATTCTGGGCGCCTGGGTCTTTATGGGGGGGGAGCGTGGCGTCACGCAACTCCTCAACAATGGGCTGGGTGCATTGACCAAATACGCGTTGATGCCAATCCCGCTGTTCTTGTTGATGGGTGAGATATTCTTCCACACCGGGTTGGGTGGGCGTATGTTCAGCGCGATAGATAAGCTGCTTGGCCGACTGCCGGGACGGCTGAGTTATGTGACGGTTCTTGGCGGTACCGCGTTTTCAACGTTGTCGGGGTCGTCGATGGGCTCAACCGCGCTTTTGGGATCGCTCATGGTACCCGAAATGAACCGCCGCGGGTACAAATCATACATGAGCATTGGACCAATTTTGGGAACCGGTGGCTTAGCGATCATCATCCCGCCCTCGGCGCTTGCCGTTCTATTGGCCACGCTCGCGCAGATAGACGTCGCAGCCTTGTTGATAGCCGGAGTCATTCCCGGTCTGATACTCGCCTTGTTCTACATCGGTACGATCTGGCTCCAAACTCGGTTGGATCCCGAGGCGGCTCCTGCGTACGACGTCGAGCCTATGTCGTTGGCGTACCGCCTGAAACTGCTCATGACTGAGGTCGTGCCGATGGTTGGTGTCATGGTCGTGATTATTGTCTTGATGATCCGTGGCTTTGTCACCCCATCCGAGGCAGCAGCGTTTGGCGCATTGGGCGTATTGATCCTGGCCGCGATTTTTCGCTGCCTTTCGTGGGTGGCGATCAAAAAGTCGGTCATCGGCGCTCTCAAGGTCACGCTGATGGCCTATTTGATCGTCTTCGGCTCGGCCACGTTCAGCCAGCTTTTGGCATTTTCCGGAGCATCGCGAGGACTGGTGAATTGGGCCATCGCGTTTGAACTTGCTCCATTGGCCATGCTGACGGTGATGTTCGCTGTCTTGTTGTTACTTGGCATGTTCATGGAACAGATTTCGATCATGTTGCTGACCGTGCCAATCTTCTTTCCACTGGCGCAGACACTCGGGTTTGATCCGATCTGGTTCGGTCTGATCATGTTGCTCTCGCTCGAGATCAGCTTCACCACACCACCATTTGGGTTGCTGCTGTTTGTGATGAAAGGTGTCGCACCGCCCGGCACAACGATGCGCGAAATCTACACGTCCGCATTCCCGTTTATTTTCTGCTCAATCCTGCTGGTCGTTCTACTGATCATTTTCCCAAACCTGGCTTTGTTCCTGCCGTCCTTGTAAGGCTGTTCTTTTGTGGAAGATGGATGAATGCCCTTGCGAAGGCCACTGATCGACAGTGCGGACGTTTTTTGCGAAGGCGCACAGGCAAGACTCAGTAAGCAATCCGCGCTGAACTCGCTTTGAATAAATTCAATCGGCAGCTTTGTCCGCCGAGCGGTCGTTCGCGCTGGTCGCGGCGAATGACCGCTTCGAGCCCAATCCGGAAGTACTTCGGTGCTAATGCTCGCAAGTGCAGCAACGCGAAGGCCAAAAGTCTTACCCGCTCCGCTGCGAGAAAAGCGGCCGTTCATGCAGAGCGCAGCGTGGTTTGCAACATCTACTTCCGCTCAGCGGACAAAGCGTAGCTACCTTGAGAAGGCCGACAACGATGTCTAGGTATCGACTTTTCCCCGAGAGCCATACTCCAACCACGCTCGATCTTTGGGATCTAGATATGCATTCATTATGCTGTCGTAGTTTGCCAGTTCGTCCACCGTAAGTTTTCCGAGCCATTTGCCACTCGTACCGCTGTGGAAAAACTCAGCATCCGACCTGAAGAACCCTTTACCACCTGATGGAGCATAGCGCTCTGCCTTGTCCTTCATATTGTCGAAGGTCGCAGCCTGAACAAGTTGTTCCATGACTGCTTCGGAGTAGGTCATGTCCAAGATGTCAGCCAGTCTGGAGAACGTGCCTTTCAAATCCCGTTTCATATCCGCATAGTGGAAAAGCGATACGTTCGGACGGTCGGAAACTGCCGCAGCAGCTTTGTAATGCTGGAGAATATGTGCGAGCGGCATTGCATCTCCATCGAATCCCTCCGCTCCACCGTCCAGAAAGCGGCGGAACGTGATGCCCTCTTCATCGTTCTCGGGAAACCATGAGTCAAACCAGGTCATTGGGATGTTTTTCACGTGTTTGCGAAAGGAGAAATGCGCATCCAGTGGATGACGAAACACACAGATGTACTGCGCATGATCATCTAGAGGTAGCCCATCCATTGGCGTGTGGCTTTTCATGCTGCGCCGATGCTTCATAGCTTCGAGCCGTTCAGCGACTTCAGGCATCTCTCGGATTCGGTTGTCCACCCAAGGCATTTTTAGGGACAACTCCGTTTCAACTTCGGGATCACCAGAAAATAAAAGAGATACGATCGTTTGCATCCAGGTGGTTCCGCATTTCGGAGGTGTCACTACGAAAACATCGTCTGGGCGGATGCGAACCATATCCCAGCGTCTATTGTCAGTAAGGGGACCAAGGTAGAGCTTTCGGTTCTTCATGTCTGAAATCTCCTGCGTGCAGACTGTGTCTGCAAGGCTGAAAAAGCAGACAAGCGTTCTCAATCACCGTTTTCTACAACACGAAACTCAAATACGAACACTGAAAGCCAATTTCTGAGTGCGGTTTATTCAACATGATGAGCAAGCCTACCGTCCCACTCTTCTGTTGGAACTTTTGGTTTAGGCGGATCTGCTATGTATGACGGTGTCATAATCTGTGTTCCGTTCTCATTGAACACATCGACAATGTTTTCACGCAAATCGGACAAAATCTTGGGCAGGCTCGATCCGCGCGAAGTGTATGCGTTGATCTCATAATTGATTGCGTAGTCAGCCAGTTGCGTCCAAAGCACAAAAGGTTCAGGGTTCTTTCTTAACCCTTGAGTTCGGTGAGCTGCCTCTATCAGCATCGCTTTGATCTTCTTTGGTGGCTCCTCGTATCCGATCCCTACTGTCGTGTGAACCAACAGCCCTCGGCCATCCACTTTACGCGAGTAGTTTACGACCTCGGAATTGAGCAGCTGTGCATTTGGAATGCTGATCATCTCGTTCTTGATCGATTTGATGAGTGTTTCCATCAGTTTAATCTCAGTGACGTCGCCAATCTTGTCGCCAACCTGAATGCGATCACCGACGTTGGTACTGCGTCTGTAGATGACAAACAGACCGGCCATCATATTTGACACAACCGTGTTCGAACCGAGCGAAACCATGATACCCGCCAGAATTGTCAAACCCTGAAAAGCCCGGGAGTCGGAGCCGGGAATATAGGGATAAGCGAACACCAGTGCGATCACGATGATCAATGCCCTGACCAACATTTTTGTGGGTGCAATCCAATGCTCTTCAAAGTCTTTGAGTTCAAAAGCGCCGTTTTCAAGATTCTCAAAAAACAGATCGATGCCACGAATGGCCAACCGTGTCACAGCTGCGATGATACCGAGCATAATAAGGTTGGGTATGTATCCAACAATGGCGAGAACAACGGTGACGAGCGGTTCGCTCACGTACTTCAAAAGTATTTGGGCAATAGCCTGCGTCTCAGCAAAGGAGAGCAGCACCAATGATAGGTAGTAGTAAAAGAAGAATAAAAACATGACCCACATCAATATGTGGATTAAATAGACGATAATCGAGGCAATTGCCCTACTTCTCAAGATCGACTTCGTGGCTTCCTCAACGCCTTCAGCTCTCTTTTCTAGGTTATTTTTGATATAGCCCAATAGCTTTCGCCGCTGCGCAAAAAACGCATACGAAGCGAGGGCAAAGACTGCCGTCCAAGCAAATGCAGCCATCGCACTATCTACTCTGCCCTCATTGGACCGAGCATCTCGGTATTGAAGGATCGCAGTTTCAATCGCTTCAGCCTGAAGCCCAGCTAGAACTTCAATAGCCATTTGTTCGTGATCGGCGTCAGCTTGGGTGGTTATTGTAACCATTTGCCCGTCGACGCGTATCATTTTCCCAAATTCAGCGTCCGAAACTTGAATTTGAACCGAAGCTCTCGTCGAAGCATCGGCGACCTGAGCGATCCGCTCCTCGATCTTTCTCGCTCGTTCGGTCGCGGGCAGCGCACTTGATCCGCGAACCAAGAACAACTCTTCACCATCCACAATGACCGGTGCAATGAATTCGGGATCATCTCTATCTTCAGCCGGTGCGAGAATTTCTTCCGACTGAGCAAACGCGACACCGCAGACGAATAGAAGTGTCAGCAACCAAAGTGTAAGAGCCCTCATGATTTTGCTCCTTCTGCGGGAATAATGTGCACATCGCGTTGCGGGAACGGTATAGATATTCCTTCTTTGTCAAACCGCTCTTTTGCTTGGCCGGTCAGGTCCCAAAAAACGGTCCAATAGTCATCTGACTTGGACCAAGGGCGACAGAAGATGTTGACGGAGTTGTCTCCCAACTCACCCACGAAGATCTCTGGTTCTGGCGTTTTTAGGCAAAGCTGGTGTCGCGCAACCAAGTCTTTGAGCACTTCAATTGCTTGGGCAGCGTTGTCCGAATAGGCGATTCCAAAGACCAGATCGACGCGACGTTCTTCGGATGCGCTTACATTGGTTATCACGTCCCCCCAAATCTTGCTGTTCGGGACTATGATAATCTGATTGTCGAATGTTCTGATCTTGGTTGAAACCACCGACATCTCATCAACAAATCCCGAAGAGCCACCAACCTGAATATAGTCGCCAGTGTCGAATGGCTTGAGAACCATGATCATCAAACCGCTTGCGAGGTTTCCTAGCGTTTCCTGCAATGCGAAACCTAGGATGAACGACAAACCGCCAAGTACGGCAAAAAGCGGTGTAACGTTAACTCCGAACAAAGCTAAAACGACTAGTATGCCAAGGACGAAGACGGCCCAGTACACGGTGGTGGCAATGAAGCGTTTCAGCATTCTGGAGATAGTCGGTATTTTGTTCAGACCCTGTTCAGTGACACGGCGCACTATTCGAGCAACGAACATCATGGCCCAGACTGCCAACAAAACACCCAGACCGGCCATCAGCAGACCGACGCCCCCTTCCCACGAGAACAACCACGCCCAAGCGTTCTGAAAAAGTGTTTGAAGATCGGTCGTTTTTAGGGCTCCCGTTTTCAACGCGAGAATATAGTCAGTATGCGGCTCCAGATCTTCCGCCTTTGCGCCTTTCAGGGTCCATGCTTCGAGCACCAGGTGATACTTGTTGAGAATGTCTGATCCAGCGTCGTTCAAGGAGGACAACTGAGACCGCAAGTTGTCTTCCCGAGTTCCGCTCGCCGATCGAAGTTGCAAGTTTACTTGCGCGACTTCTTCGAGCCGAGAACGTACATAACTCTGCCAAGTACCAGCGATCTGGGCAAGCTCTTCCACAGTTAAGGGAACAAGTAGGATCTCGAGATCATCGGCCGCAATCATCTCATCAACGACTGCATTAATAAGATCGTCATTCTCGACCTCTACAGCCTCTTGGTCCTCCTCAGTTTCTTGCGCGCCGGCAGGAAAAGCACTCGAAAATGCCGTGAACCAAACGAATGACCAAATCATTAACGTTCTCAGCGATTGTCTCATCTGTCTGTCCCCTACTGCCTTAACAGTCGAAGAGAGCACACACAGACTTAAAAAATCCAGAATTATCTTGATGTTTGAATGTTCTGCAGTGATCAACAGATACTTTGTTTGGGTCTAACTCTAGATCTGATCACTCACCCAGATCAGCCGGAAATATGTACTCTCCGGAAAACGCTTACGCCAGTTCGAGTAACTGCTACCCACCGCCCTCTTCCATCCCTCTGCCGGTCGTGGGCCGTATTAACATCCAGAATGAGTTTCAGAGAAAGTCGGAGCGCAGCACGGAAAACAGAACCACAAAGCTCACTTACTGTTTTCACGAAAGCTTTTTCCATCTTTGTTGTTTTTTATGCGACCGTTTTGGAATAGCTTCAACTGGAACAATCGAAAAAAGCGGCCAAACAGATCTAAGAAAGTGCTCAGGAAACTTGCCGCCAAAACGTACCACCTTGAGGAGTTGTCGTATTACGCTCTCCGAAATTGACAGCAGTTGGCCCTATCAAATATGCAAATTGGATACATAGAAAAATCAAACATCAATATACCAAGATGTTTCCCGTAGTGAGTGCGGGCATCGTTTTGATTACCTAGCACTTTCCTACAGTCCTGCGTCGATCCCATCCCAGGGCAATCGACGCGGGGCATTTATTAACTTTTGATTTTAAAACAACTATTCTATTACAATGCCGAAGTACCAATGCACCGTGTGTGCTAGCACTAAAAAGTTTCAAAAACGGTAGGTTTAGGGAAACTCCACGTCTTCTTTGAGCTCTCAGCAATCAGCGTATTTTTAAAGCACAGCTGCACGATGGAAATAGCGGCTTTGGGCTCAAAGCGGCCTTGCGGCGCTGCAGCGGTTCGAACTGCAACCCAATCCCGAAAGCAGACATTGCAATGTTCAAGTTGATCTGGCGTTTTCACTGACTTAGCCCAATAAACCGCCATTCAGTTTTCAGAAGCTGACGCTCGAAAAATTCAGGCCGGCTGACGGCTCAGAGCGCAAACCTGACATTCCAAAATTCAAATTTGATTGTCATAGATCAAAGCGCCGAAACTTCATTTGCCGCAGTTTTCTCCAATCCTAAAGCAATTGGGAGGAGATTGCTTATGACGACCCGACGTGACTTCATGAAATCAGTTCCCGCTGTGGGCGCAGCATTTGCAGTAGCGCCAACCTTCCTTTCAGAGGAAGGTTCCGCGCAAGCTCAGAGCGTCGCACCTGCCGAGGGGCACTTTCATCCTAAAGGCAAAGCACCGTCCGAGCACACTTTGAAAATCCTAGCCGAAGCGCGGGATGCGCTGCCATTCTCAGATACCCGCGATTTCGACGAGCAGGCTCGTGGTTTTATCGCGGCAATGCCCGAAGACGAAATAATGGCGGATGCGGGCAACATTGCTTGGGACATGGCGAGCTTCCGCTTTTTCGACGAGGACAAGGACTGGCCGAGCATTCACCCTTCTTTGCAACGTGTCTCACGGCTCAATCAGAACTATGGCCTCTATGAGGTGGTACCAGGCATATATCAGGTGCGCGGATTGGATTTATCCGATGTTTCCTTCGTACGTGGGGATAACGGATGGATTGTCATCGATCCGCTTCTCACGACTGAGCCTGCTCGCGCAGCGTGGAACCTTTTTCAAGAACATGTCGGTGATGGCCTTCCAGTCACAGCCGTTATCTATTCGCATTCACATGGAGATCACTGGGGTGGCGTCCGCGGGATAGTTGACGAAGCCGACGTACGCGCGGGCAAGGTAGAAATTATCGCGCCCCGCGACTTCATGCAGTTCACAATTTCTGAAAACGTCTACGCTGGTAACGCGATGAACCGCCGCTTGTCCTACCAGTATGGACAACAGCTTCCTATTAACCCGTTTGGCTTTGCCGGTCAGGGTCTAGGTCATCGCGTTTCGCTGGGCGCTCTGGGGCTGATCGCACCGACAAAGATCATCGAAGAAGACATCGAATACATCGACGTCGATGGCGTGCGAATGGTCTTCCAAAACACACCGGGCACTGAAGCGCCTTCCAATATGAATACGTACATTCCTGATATGAAGGCCCTCTGGATGGCCGAGAATATTACCGGCACATTGCACAACATTTACACCCTACGCGGCGCGCCGGTGCGTGATCCGCTGCGCTGGTCTAAGTACATCTCGCGTGCGTTGCACCTATTTGGCGAAGAAGCAGAGGTGATGTTCCAATCGCACCATTGGCCTCGATGGGGCAACGACCGCATTCAAGAGATCATGCGGGCGCAGCGCGACATGTACGCGCATTTCAATAATCAGGTGCTGCACTTTGCCAATCAGGGCGTAACGATCAACCAGATCCAAAACGTATACGAGATGCCCAAGAGCTTGCAGAACGAATGGCATTGCCGCGGCTATCACGGCTCGCCCGAGCATAACAGCCGAGGGGTGATCCAGCGGTACCTCGGGTTTTGGGATGCCAATCCCGCGACACTTATCCCGCCGTCTCCGGAAGACTCAGCCCCGCTCTATATCGAGATGATGGGCGGATCGGACAAGATCATGGCCAAAGGGCAGGAACTTTTTGGTGCGGGCGAGTACAAGATGGCCGTCGAAATCCTGAACAGGCTTTTCCTGGCTGAAAATGATAATCAGCTAGCCCGTGATCTCTTGGCAGATTGCTATGAACAGCTTGGCTACCAACAAGAAAATCCCGGATTGCGGAACAGCTTCTTGTCAGGTGCTTACGAACTGCGCTCCGGCATCTCAGATGCGCCGGTGCTTAGCTCGACAAGCCCCGACGTAATCCGCGCAATGTCCACAGAGCTGTTCCTGAACTACCTCGGCATCAAGATGGACAGCCGCAAAGCCGAAGGCATGCGGTTCACCATCAACTTGGTAACACCGGACAATGGGGAGAAGTTCATCATCGAACTGGAAAATGCCACCTTGACCAATATCGAGGGGTATCAAGCGAACGATCCAGACCTGACGCTTGTGATCAATCGCTCAGACCTCGAAATGACAATGATGGGTGCGGTAGAGCTGGAGCAGCAGATTGCAGATGGCACTGCTAAGATTGAAGGCGATGCCAACGTTCTCTCACAGCTTGCCTCAACCATGGTAGACTTTGACCCATTGTTCGAGATCTTGCCAGGTACCGCGGCTGGGGAGGCCCAAGTCGTGGCGTCCAATGCGTATGAGGCGGTTCCCGGCGCGACAATCCCCGAATAACTCAGCTTAAGGCAAGGTGTACTATGTCACCTTGCCTCAGTTTCCCTGTCTTTTGCTAATGACTAGATTGCCAACGGCAGCTAAGTCCGCAAAGCAGTCGTTCACTCTGAGTGAAACGCACGACCGCATCGTAAGCC
>NZ_WQAG01000014.1:0-137481 GCF_013031565.1 Ruegeria sp. HKCCD7255
TCAAAAGGGGATCCGAAATGACAGACCCAACACCCGCAATTCCAACGCATGAAGAGTTCTACACCGACCAGCAGCGCAAGCTGCAGGACGCGCATGGCCACACCAAACTGTCTCATGCCGTCATTCAGGCCATCGTCCGCGATGAGCTGGAAGAGTATCACATCGACTATATCGAAAGTCGCGACTATTTCTTTCTGTCTACGGTCACAGCACAGGGCGAGCCGACGGTGTCCTACAAGGGCGGGCCCGTGGGCTTTGTGAAATCACTGGGCGACAACCGGCTTGTGTTTCCGAACTATGATGGCAATGGCATGTGGCTTTCGATGGGCAATATCGACGCCGCATCCAAGATCGGCATGCTGTTCATGGACTTCGAGACACCTTGGCGCATCCGCGTTCAGGGCGAGGCGAAGCTTTCGAAAGACCCTGATCTGATGGCCCATTTCCCGGGTTGCAACATGGTTGCCGTGGTCGAGGTCACACGCGTCTTCCAGAACTGTGCGCGTTACATCCACAAACACAAACGAACCGAGCCGCACTCGATCTACGTGCCCGACGCCGAAGGCAACCAACCTTTCCCGGCCTGGAAACGGATCGAACCGATCCAGGACTTTCTGCACGAAGACGACCAAGGCAAAGCCGCCGAAAACGGCGGCACAATCAACGAAGAAGAATACATGGGCAAGATCATGGACGGCACCTCTTAAGAAGGTTCGGCTAAAGACGACCCAAATACCAACAGGAGAGAAAAATGAAACGTGTAACCCCCCTGGTCACAGGAATGGCTGTGCTATGCCTGAACGCCTTTGGCACAGAAGCTCAGGCAAACGAAACCACACCGATTTGTGGAATGGGCTCGGGCGAAGCCGCAACAGGTGAACCCATCAAGGTGGGCGGCATCAACGGCAATGCCCCTCCGGGCGACTTTTCTGGCGGAACCGACGCCGCTGCGGCCTATTTCGCCTGCGTCAATGCCAATGGCGGCATCAACGGGCGCCCTATTGAATACATGGTCGAAAATGACCAATGGAACCCCGAGTTGGCGGGTCAAGTCGCCACCAAGCTGGTCAAGGACGAAGGCGTTGTAGCGCTGGTGGGCAATGGCTCGGTTGTTTCGATGGCTGTGAACGCCAAGCTTTACGAAGACGAAGGCATCATGGCCATGGCGTCGGGCTGCGCAATCTCGGAATGCTATGAAAGCGCCAACATTGTCTCGACCAATCAGGGTCCGGTTCCTTCGGGCATCGGCGCGCTGAAATACGCGATCGAAGAGCTGGGCACCACGAGTGCGGCCTGTATCGGGTTCAACATCCCCAACAATGGTGGCTGGGCCTGCGACTGGATGAACACCTATATGGACAGCAAGGGCGGCCGCGGGGTTTCGATCCTGATGGACCCGACGGCGGTCGATCTGAACTCGGTCTATTTGCAGGCCATTGCCGAAGGGGTTGATACGATCCTGCTGATGTTGCCAGCAGGCCCGGCCATCGGGTTGCTGAAGGTTGCCGAAGAACAGGGCGGGCGCGATCTGTTCACATGGGTGTCGCCGACACCGCTTTACGAACCGGGTGTCGAGGCCGTTCTGGGTGATTACTGGGCCGACAACCTCTATATCAATATCGAGCTGAACCAATTCGACAGCGCAGGCGACGACAATACAAACTGGGCTGCGGTGATGGACGCCTATGGTCAGGACGGAGACCGTCGCGATACGTTCAGCCAATCGGGCTATATCTCGGCCAAGTTTTTTGTCGACGCCCTGCTTGAGATGGACCCGGCAACTATCGACCGTGCTTCGGTGACCGAAGCAATTCGCAACATCAGCGGAGCAACGTCGGATTTGTTGTGCGGGCAATATTATGTGGGCAATGGCGACAAGCATCAGCCAAATCATGCGGGACGAATGGTTAAGTTCACCGGCGCTGGGTTCGAATTGATGCGTGATTGCTATGAGTTGGACACAGCCTATCTCGAACCTTTCTTCGAGCAAGAGCGTGCTCTTGGGCTGCGATAACCGGTAACGAAGCGATCGGTGCGGGGGCCGCACCGATCCGTTCCCAAGGATGTTTCCCATGGTCTATGGTTTGTTTCTTGTCTCGGGCCTTGCGGTCGGGTCACTCTATGCGCTTGGTGGCATCGGATTGGTGATCCTGCGCAATTCGACAGGCGTGTTGAACTTTGCCTATGGCGCAATCGCTGCCTTTGCCGCGATGTTTGCCTGGCAAGTGTCTGAATGGGGTCTGCCCGGAATTTTCGCCTGGTTGTCAGCGGTGCTGACGGGCATCGGTCTGTCCGTGGTCTATGGCAGGTTTCTTGCTCCGTCGCTGCATTGGCGTGAACCAGCGGTCAAAGCCATCGCCACACTGGGTTATATGTTGATCCTGCTGGGGGTGATGGGCGTCTTTTGGGAGGACGCGCTGCGCAAGATCTCGCTGCCCAGTGACAAGATCGCCATCACGATCCTTGGGGTGCGGGTCACCCTGACACGGATCATCGCCTTTGTGGTGTCCATTCTGGTGGTCATTGGGATGGTCACCTATCAGCGCCGCTCACGCACAGGGCTGAACATGCGCGCCCTGGCCGACAATCGCAGCCACGCGGCTTTGCTGGGGATCCCGATCGTCAAGACCGAGACGCTGGCCTGGGGCATTTCCGGCGCGCTGGCCGGGTTCACCGGGCTGATCTTTGGCAGTCTTGTCCGGCTTGAACCAACGGTGATCACCTTCATGGTCATCCCGGCTGTGGCTGCAGCCGTTTGCGGGCGGTTGACATCGCTGCCGCTGACTTTGGCGGGCGGGCTATTCATCGGCGTCGTTGAATCAATGCTGACGCTGTACAAACCTGCCGCCGGGTTGCGCACCATGGCCCCTTTCCTCATCGCTGCCCTGGTCATCCTTTGGATGCAGCGCGGCCAGAAACTGACTTTTGCGAAAGAGGCCTAAGATGCTCAGACCGCTTTTTGTCCCTCTCATCGTGTTCCTTGTTGCTGTGCTGCTTCTGCCGCTGGTCCTGCCCGCGCTCTGGATCAAAGTTGTCACATCTTCCCTGATCTTTGCGCTCGCGGCAGCGGGGATCTCGGTACTATTTGCGCAGCTTGGTCTGATCAATCTGGGTCAGGTTGCGCTTGTGGGTGTTGGCGGATGGATCGCGCTGCGCCTGAACTACGCAACGCCCTTGCCCGTTACCGCGATAATCGCCATCGCGGGCATGATCACGGCCTTGATCGGAGCAGTGCTGGCGCTGCCTGCGCTGCGCATTCGTGGGCTCTATCTGGCCTTGGTCACCTTGATGGCAGCAGGCGCATTCCAAATCCTGTTCAACGCGTTCCAATTCCCCAATGGCGGGCCGGGATTCTGGGGGGTCGCGCAGCAATCGGGCGCAGAAATTCGACGCCCAAGCTTTGCTCAATCTGACGCGGCCTATCTGCGGTATACCATCTGTGTGCTGAGTTTCGGCTTTGGCCTTGTTGCACTTCACCGGATCACCGCACCCGGCCGTGCCTGGGCTATGATCCGGCAGTCTGAGGCAAACGCCATGGCCGCGGGCATCAATGTCACCTTCTACAAGATCTGGGCATTTGCCCTGTCCGGACTTCTGGCCGGCATCGCCGGAGGTCTTCTGGCCCATGCGCTGGGGCAGTTGGATGCGCGCAGCTTTCTGGCCGCCGAAGGGATCTTGCTCTTTGCCCTGACCGTGGTCGGCGGCGCGTTCTCGTGGGTCGGTGCGATCATTACCGGCATTCTCTACAAGCTTTTGCCCGCGTTGCTGAATGACTTTGGGGTCAGCGCTGACCTGGCGCTGATCATCTTCGGGGCCGCTCTGCTGCACGCCATCATGACAGCCCCACGCGGGATTGCCGGGCAATTGCTGGGCGCTTTGCAAAGGAAACCCACATGATCACCATCAACGATCTTTCCGTGAAATACGGTGGCGTGGTGGCGCTGGACAGCGTCACGCTGACCTTGAAGGACGATGTGACCGGTCTGATCGGTCCCAACGGTGCGGGCAAGACCACCATGACCAATGCGTTTTCCGGCTTCGCCCCGATTGCCGGGGGCGAGATTGTCATCGACGGGCTAAGCCTTCTGGATCTGCCCCCGCACAAGCGCGCCCGCTGGGGCCTGGCACGATCGTTCCAGAAGGTGCAGATCGTCGATGACCTTACAGTCGAAGCCCATCTGCACGCGGTTTGCGATACCAAGAAGATAGGTCGGCACGATCGTTCCGCTGCCATTGATGAGGTGCTTGAGTTTGTCCGGCTCAGCGATCAGCGCACCAAAATGGGGGCCGATCTGAATCCTTATGAAAAGCGCATGTGCGAAATTGCCAAATGCCTGATCGGTGCACCCAAGATCATCCTGCTTGATGAGCCGGGGGGCGGTTTGTCGGAAAGCGAAATGCAGGATCTTCGGCGGATCATTCGCGAAACCAAAACACGATTTGGCGCCCAAATCGTCATGGTCGATCACGACGTCGATCTGGTGCGAGATGTTTGCCAGTCAACAGCAGTGCTGGATTTTGGACGGCTCATTGCCTTTGGTCCGACGAATGAAGTGCTACAGGACGAGGCGGTAAAAACTGCCTATCTGGGCCGATAGGGAAAAAGTAGATGTTAAAAGTGAACAATATCTCGATCCAATCTCAGACCCGAACTGTCGTAAATGGCGTCTCTCTCGAGGTTGCCAAGGGCGAAATCGTGGCGCTCTTGGGCCCCAACGGTGCGGGTAAATCCGAACTGGTGCTAGGCATCGCAGGGGTGATGCCCCTGAACTCGGGCGTCGTCACCGTGGAAGACGCCGAGGTGTCGGGGCTGGACAGCCAGGCCGTAAGACGCGCGGGAATTTCGGCCGTTCCCGAAGGGCATCAGGTGCTGGAAAATCTCAGCGTGATGGATAACCTGCGGGCTGCCGGGTCTAACCTTTCGGCGCAGGAGTGCGCCACGGAAGTGGAGGGCGCATTGCAGGTTTTCCCCGAATTGGTGGCGTTGAAAGATCAAGCTGCGGGATCTCTGTCAGGAGGACAGCAACAGATGGTAGCCATCGCACAAGCGCTGGTGGCCCGCCCGCGCTTTTTGCTGATCGACGAGATGTCGCTTGGGCTGGCCCCGGTGATCATCGAACGCCTGATCGGTGTCGTGCGCGAGCTGCGCACCCGTGGCATCGGCATTCTTCTTATCGAGCAATTCACCCAACTGGCGCTGAATGTAGCAGACAGGTGCTATGTACTTTCACAAGGGAAAATACGCTTTGACGGAAAGCCATGCCAGCTCAAGGAAGATCCATCCATTCTGGAACGTGCCTATTTGGGCAACTGATAGGATCTGCAGACGCCAATTGTGCCAAAGATGTTTAGAGAGTCGAGATCTACTCCGAACAAGGAACTCTATGAAGCAAGCTCTTTGGCATCCAATCCAAAGACATCACAGTTTACGGTTTGATAGCATCGCCAGGATCGGATTGAGTCGTAAGGATCGTTCCCAATTGGGCTCCAGATAATTCAAGTTTCGCCAAACTGCTGATGTTATCGGATCTGATATGTCCAAACCCGCTCGAGAACCTTGGTTTTCTAGAGAGCCATCTTGAGACATGGGCGACTTTTCTGCCTGCCAAGATGGTCTCAAACCCCAAGATATTTCGTCAGGATCGCGCCATTCCCGGCGACATCGGAAGGTAGGACTGTCTCGCGGTCTTTGCCGTTTTCGATAAAAGTGATGCGGTCGGCAATCGACAGAACCGCGTCGATGCGCTGTTCGACCAGTATGATGGCATAGCCTTCCGCTTTCATCTTGACCACGACCTGCCGGATTTGCTCGATCATGGATGGCTGAAGCCCTTCGGTGGGTTCATCCAAAAGAAGCACCTTGGGGCGCAGGCACAGCGCGCGCGCTGTGGCCAGCATTTGCTGTTCACCGCCAGACAGCGTTCCCGCCACCTGATCCAGGCGCTCCGAAAGTCGCGGAAAGAGATCAAGCACCCAATCGCGGGTCTGAGCACCTTCACCTCGGGTCATGAGCCCCATCTCGATGTTCTCGGATACAGTCAGTTCCTTGAACAGTCGCCGCCCCTGCGGGACATATCCGATCCCGCGCTTGGGCACGAGATGCGCTGGAAGCCCGTCAAGACGCTCCCCGTCCAATAGGATCTCACCTTGTTTGAGCGGCAACTGCCCCATGACTGCCTTAAGCAAGGTCGATTTGCCGGCTCCGTTTCGCCCCATCAAACAATGGATCTCGGCGGCATTCACCGTCAGGGAAACCCCAAACAGAACCTGTACCTGGCCATAGCCGGTATGGACATTCCTGACTTCAAACATCCGCGGTGGTCCCCAGATAAGCCGCCTGAACTGCGGGGTCTGCGTGGATTTCCTCGAAACTGCCCGAGGCCAACAGGCGACCCTGATCCAACACAGTGACATGATCAGCCGTGTCAGTAACGACCCGCATATTGTGTTCGATCAGCAAGATCGTCGTTTCCTCGGCCATTGATCGCATGAGTGTCACGAACGCGTCCACCTCACCTTCGGCAAGGCCCTGGGTCGGTTCATCCAGAATGAACAGTTTGGGATCTTGCGCCAGGCCCATCGCGATCTCCAGCACGCGCTGGTGGCCATAGCTTAGATCTGCTGCGGTCTGATCGGCGCGCTCGGCAAGACCGATTTTCTCCAGCACGGCAGCGGTTTTGGCGTCATGGGCGGCTTTGTCATGGGCCAGTTTACGCCCGGCAGCAAGAGCCACATTATCCTCGACCGACAGGCCGGGGAAGATCGAGGTGATCTGGAATGTATAGGCCATTCCCAACTGCATGCGCTTATGTGCAGGCAAGGTACTGATGTCTTGACCTTCGAAGAACACCTTGCCTCGGGTCGGCGTTGTACGCCCGCTGACCATGCCGACAAAGGTTGATTTGCCAGCGCCGTTTGGCCCGATCAGCGCGGTGATTGCGTTGCGCTGCAAGGTGAAATCAATGTCTGTGTTGGCCTGCAACCCGCCGTAGATCTTGGTCAGGCCCTTGGTTTCAAGAATGTTCATGGCAGCCATGGCAGAGCCCTCTTGCGCAGAGTGCCCGCCAGCCCTTGTGGTGCGAACAGGGTCAGAAGCACAAGGGCCAATCCGGCTACAAGCATATAGGCGTTTGTGACCCCGCTGGAAATGTCGATCAGGTAGAACATGAAGATGACGCCAATCAAAGGGCCGACAGTGGTGCCAGCGCCGCCCAGCAAGACCCAAAGCAACGGAAAGATCGAATACTGAACCGAGGCAAAACTGGCGCCGACATAGCCGAACAACAAGGCATAAGCAGCCCCGGCCACGCCCGAGAACAGGCCCGAGACAACCAGCGCTGCCAGTTTCAACCGCGCGACGTCATAGCCCAACATGCGGGCGCGTTCCTCGTTCTCGCGGATTGCAATCAGGCGTTTGCCAAAGGGTCTTTGCACCAGTCGCGCCATCGCAAGAAAGCAGACAGCAAACAGAATGAAGGCAGTGAAATAGCGCGCTGTTTCCGTGGTCAGGTCAATCCCGGCGATTTGTCTTTGGGCCTGCTGGATGATGAAGCCCTCATCGCCTCTGGTGTATTCGCCATAATAAAGGATCACCAAATAGAAGGTCTGGGCGAACATCAGGGTGACGATCATGAAGGCCACGCCGATTGTGCGCAGAGCCAGATAACCCGCCCCCAGCGCCAGAAGCCCCGCCGCTCCGACGCCGATGACGAAGGCGGGCAAGACGGACAAGCCACCCAGGTTCATGCTCAGGCCGAAGCCGTACATGCCTGCGGCAAAAAACATCGCGTGGCCCAGGCTGAGAAGGCCGGTATAGCCAAAGAGCAGATTGAAGCCGATGGCATAGATCGCCAGCACCATGATCCGCGAGAACGCTCCGACATGATAGGCGGGCAGAATGAAAAAGAGCGCAAACAGCACCACCAGCGTGCCGATATGAAGCGCGTTTGATTTCGTCAGATCCATCAGGCGGCCACCCGTCCCATCAGGCCCTGAGGCCGGAAGACCAGCACCATGGCCACGAGAAAGGTCGCGATGATTTTGGCTAATGTCGGCGAGAAAAACACCGAGATGATACCGTCGCTCATTCCGATAAGAAGGGCCGCGATGACGGTTCCGGGCAGGCTGCCAAGCCCGCCGATGATCACGACGATAAAGGCCAGCAACAGCGGATCACCTCCCATCAGGTAGTGCGCTTGCTGAATGGGTACAACCAGCACCGCCCCCAGCGCGGCAAGCCCCGCGCCCAGGCCAAAAACCAGCGAATAGACCTGACCGACAGGGACCCCGAAGGCTTGCGCCATATCTCGGTCTTGCTGGGTTGCGCGCATCACCAGGCCGATTTTGGTGCGCGTCAAAACCAGCCACAGCGCGCCCAGCACCACAATCGCAGCGCCGATCACAAACAGCTTGTAGGTTGTGACGCTCAGCCCCCAGGGCCAGATCATTTGGAACCCGTTTTCGCCAAATTCGAACCAGGGCAGGGCAAGCCGCAGGTTAAAGGGCGGCTCTACGGGTCGTGCTTCGGGCCCGTAGAGCATCAATGTGGATTGCTGCACGATATAGAGCACGCCGATTGTGGCGACGATTGTGCGATCCACGTCATAGTCGATCCGTTTGAGGATCAGTTGGTCCACGCCCGCCGCGATAGCCCCGACCAAAACCGGCACGATGATGAGCGCGGTCACAAAGCCCAAGGCTGCATGCCCGCTGATCATTGTCGTCACCACCCAGGCAAACACGGCACCAAGCATGAAAAACTCGCCATGCGCGACATTCACCACGCGCATGACGCCGAAAACGATGCTGAGGCCCATAGCCGTAAGCACAAGAATAGCCGAGATGACTGCCCCCTCGAGGGAGGCAAGCATCAGGTGAGGCCCGAAGTCCATCGCTGGTCTCGCTTAGTTGAGAGTGGGTCGTTTCAGAAGGATTGTGTCGTATAATCCACTTCGTCCGCATAGAGGCCATCTTCGATCGATGCTGTGTGCACGACCTCAAGATTTCCGTCGCTGACCTTCGAGATAAACTGTTTGCCAAACGCCTGGTGCGTCTTGCCGTTGAACAGCTTATCCCCTTGAGGATGGTCAAGTGACTCAGGCATTTCGGTCATGGCTTCGACCGCCTCGATCAGTTTGGTGCGATCTGCAGGGCCCTGATAGTCGGCAGCTTCCATACCGGCCTTGATCACGTTCAAAGTCTCCCAGCAGCCAAACATATGCGCGTAGGTTGCGACATTTGCTGGGTCGTCAATCGCGGCACCGCGGTCATTAACCCCAACCGCTGCACGATAGGCCGAGGCCGCCTCGGATTCATTTGCTTGTTTGTGGCGAGGCATGCCCTCCCAGAAATAGGTGCCTTCCAGGAACTCAAGACCGGGGCTTTGTATATCGACGGCTTCGAGGCTGTCGATAAAGCCAAAGATTTCGGGTCGGCTGGGTCCAAAGAACTCGCCCATTTCCTTGACGAATGTCAAAACTGCGGGGCCGACCATCACGTGATAGATGACTTCGGTTTCGCGCGGGATGTTGGGGAAATAGCGGGTAAAGGTTGTCTCGGTTGGAGGGATGGCGATCTTGGCAACAACTTTACCGCCTTGCGCTTCGATCGCTTGCGAGAAGAAATCGCGGTGATCGTGGCCGAAGGCAAAATCAGGATAGATCATAGTGACCTTTTTGCCGAGGTTGTCAGCCACGAAAGGCGCCATCGAGATCACCTGACTTTTCACATCGGTGATACCGGGCTGCAGCGTATAGCGATTGAGCATTCCGCTGGCCACATGATGGCCTTCAGAGACCACAAAATAAGGCAGTTTCAATTCGCCTGCGCGAGGGGCAGAACCGATCACCACATGGCTGAACAGGGTTCCGAAGGCCACATCGACCTCGTGCTGGTTGGCAAATTTTTCCAACACTTCAGCACCGCGCCCCGGGTCGGTTGCGTCATCCTCGGTGATGATCTCGACGGGGCGACCGTTGATACCACCCATATCGTTGATGCGCGCGACAGCCGCGGTTGTTGTGGTATCGTACCAACGGCCATAAGCGGCCCCGATACCAGTGGCATGTTTCTGAAAACCGATTTTGATCGGAGCCGAGCTTTGTGCCTGCGCAAACCCAAGCGAGCCGGGCAGGACGCCGGTTGTCGCCAAGGCTCCGGCGCCAGCACCGAGACCCAAAAGTGTCTTTCTGCGACTGATCTTTGGGGGGTTCTTCATGGCGTTTTCTCCTCTGTTGTTTGCTGGGCGATGTCTCGCCTCTTTTGAAGTAGTTTGTATGCACACTAACGAGCTGTCTACATTTTTATGCGCCTCTTGGGCTTGCGAGCAGCCAAAGCCCGAAGATTGTGTAGAAAACCATTAGAATTGAGATACCCGATTGCAGGGCCAGGATGTCTCGACGTGAGCTGCAAAAAGTCTCGGCGGTTCGGTGACTTAGGATCACAGCCAGCACATGTGACAAGACAACCGCGCCTGCCTGGCAAAGCCATATTGCTTTTACCGTGCCGGGGACCGTCAGAAACCCGATCATCACGCGACGATGTCCCAGACCGAACAGGTTCCAGCCAAGAGCGAACGGATCTGCCAGTGTGGCTAGCACAACTTGGATTTGAACCAGGAAGGTCACAAAGTAATGTGCGAAATGATAGCCAATCGCAATCGGTAACAGGGTGACCGAAAAGCGTACGAAGGCTGTTTTGAATCCGACGCTGCCTTTGACCAAGGCTGTTCCTAAGAAAATGGCGAGTGCGAAAATCGCAGTCAGAAATAGAATGCTGCCGTAAAGGCCAAGCGTTGTAGGCCAGACCAGCGCCGTTCGGCCCGGATATTCAAGTGGATTGACCCCAATCCGCGCAAGCCACCAAAAGGTTTCGTAGAGGCCGTCGAAACTGCCCGACGCCAGGACAATCAGGATAAACCCCGCGTGGCTGAGATCTAGCTGATGTTTGCTAAAGACTTGCCAACCCGGAAAACCAATTGAGCGCCCGTTCAGGGGCCGAAGAAGGCCGATCAGAGTGAACAGGACCGTAAAGCACTCGACTTGCCGCAGCCAGGTCTCGCGCCCGAAAACTGTCATGCCCGCCAATGTAAACACCCAGTAGCCGATTGCGAAAAGAGCTAAACGCTCAGGATCATTTGGTGCGGCGTCGGCGAGTACAAAGCCCTGAAATGCTGCCATAATCACAACTGCAGGCCAGATCGAAAGACCTGCCGGCAAGGTGATCAGCGCCTTGGGTTCTGGCACCAAAAAACGGTGCAGGGCAGGCCACGGGTTGATCCACGACCAGATGTCGATAACCAGGGCCTGCACAACAAACAGCAGCATCCACCAGACTGTCCATAAGACCAAGGGCATCAGGTTTGCCTGCGGATCGGTGGGGCCGCGCAAGCCGATCAGTATCAGAAGCGCCAAACAAGCAGCGGCAAAAAGCTGCCCCCACTGGTTCCAGTCTCTTGCGCCCGGCGGCGGACCAAATTTCACTGGGCGCATCAAGTGGTCAAGCTGTCCGGGTCGCAGCAGGATAAGCAACAGGATTGTGGCCGCGACGGTCAGGGTGCCCCCGACAATATATGCGGTGGTCGGCAGAAGAAGTACAAAGCCCTGATCAGCGGCGTGGGCCAATGCGGGCCCCGACGCCAAAAGGACGGCCAAAGGCGCAGCAAGGCAGGACTTCACAAGCAGCGTCATTTAATTAGTATACACATAAATTTCTGCGAGGGGGCAAGTCTGATGAAGAAACGCTGGTTCGTCATTGCGATTGTCTTGGCTCTGCTTGGTCTCACCTACGTTTATACGAGTAAGCCGCAAAGTGAAGTTAAGGTTTCTGACGGGCGCGCCGTGCCTATGGGAGCCTCGGGCGAGCTGTTCATGGTCACTTTGAACCTGCAAAATGACGGTGCTGCGGTGGCCTTACAGGGCGTTACTTCTCCGTCCGGCGCAGACGTATCCATCATGAACCCCGGCTATGATGGTGGTCTTGTGGTGCCCGGGGGTGATACGGCGCAGCTGGCGATGGATGGCGCTCATGTCGTACTGCGCGTGCCGCAGGGATCGTTTCCGGCGGGCGGGTTTCATTCCCTGGCCCTGGAATTCGACGACGGAAGCGAAGTCTCGGCTCGTATCCTGCATCCCGAAGTCACCGCAGCAACAGCAATGGATCACAGTGCAACCAGTGGAGTCCCCCTGTCGCCGGGGCCATCCATCGCGTTGGTGCAAGATCCTGAGGTCAGACCTGAAGGGTTTGATGTTGAGATCCGCGTTGAGAATTTCGAATTCACCCTTGTTGATGATAGCGCACCCCATGTCGATGGTCAGGGCCATGCGCATATCTATCTGAACGGGCTCAAACTAGGGCGCCTTTATGAGGAACGTTTCGCCATCGGAGCGCTGGCACCGGGCGATTATGTGCTGAGCGTTGTTCTCAACACGAACGACCATCGCCCTTACGTCTCGAACAGCGAGCCTGTCATGTTGTCTTATGCGTTTACGCTGTAAACTGTGCCGGTCGGATATTTGGCGTTCTGTTCGAACACAAAAAATTTTGCCAACGGAGGTGCTTGAGCAGGCGTTTCACGTCAATCCACGAAAGCGCGTTCGACTACAAAAGTATCGGGCTTGTTGTTTGAGCCCTCGACCAGCCCGAAACCTTCAAGGGCCGTCTTGGTGTCTTTGAGCATGGACATGGAACCGCAGATCATACCCCGATCAGCTTGGGGTGAGATCTGTGGCACGCCCAGATCGTCGAAGACTTTGCCCGAGGCCATCAGGTCAGTGATCCGGCCCATAAAGGGATAGTCCTCGCGCGTTGTTGTCGCATAAAGGCGCAAGCCGCTGGCAAACTCACCACATAACGGATCGTCCTTGACCGAGGCGACCAGGGTCTGGCTATAGGTCAGCTCAGCCACCTCGCGACAGGTATGTGTGACGATGACCTCTTCGAATTTCTCATAGGTTTCGGGATCGCGGATCAGGCTGGCAAAGGGGGCAAAACCCGTGCCGGTCGCGAACATCCAAAGCCGTTTGCCCGGCAGCAGAGCGTCATTGACCAATGTGCCTGTCGGCTTTTTCCGCATCAAAACAGTGTCGCCTTCCTTGATCTTCTGCAAGTGCTCGGTCAACGGGCCGTCCGGAACCTTGATCGAATAGAACTCAAGCTCTTCGTCCCAGCTGGGTGACGCGATGGAATAGGCCCGGAATACCGGCTTTTCCGCGTTGGGCAGGCCAATCATCACGAACTCACCGGATCGGAACCGAAACGACGCGGGCCGCGTCATGCGGAAGCGGAACAAACGGTCAGTATAGTGTTGTACCTCGGTGACCGTTTCGGCGAATACGCCTGTGGGGATCGGGAATGCGGTCTCGATTTTGCCATCCATAACACTTACTCTAATCGTTAGTATACTAATGAATAGGCGATTGCCCGCGCGTGTGTCAATTCTTGTTTTCAAGGCTTTGAGCCGAACAAACAGGCTTGACGCTTTGCCCTAAGATATATTCGTATACTAACGAACGGATGGAGGTGCTCGTGGAAAAGCTGGTCATAAAAAACATCGGCATGATTTTGTCTGGCAAAATGGAAGAGCCGATCTTTGACGGAGACTGCCTGATCGCGATTGATGGCAAGATCCTGGAATGGGGGAACGAGAAAGATCTGGATACCGAGGATGCCACCTGTATCGTCGACGCACATGGGGTGACGCTGGCGCCGGGTCTGATCGACAGCCACGTGCACCCGGTTGTGGGTGACTACACCCCCCGTCAGCAGCAACTGCACTGGATCGATTCCACCCTGAATGGTGGCGTGACCACGATGATTTCAGCGGGTGAAGTGCATATGCCCGGGCGTCCCAAGGACATTGTCGGCCTCAAGGCGATGTCGATTGCGGCGCAGCGCTGGTACGAGAATTTTCGCCCCTCCGGGGTCAAGGTTCATGCGGGTGCACCGGTTATTGAGCATGGGATGGTCGAAGAGGATTTCGCCGAGCTTGCCAATGCCGGGGTCAAATATCTGGGTGAGGTCGGGCTTGGTTCGGTCAAGGATGGCAAGACGGCCAACCAGATGGTGGACTGGGCCCGCAAATACGGCATTCAATCGACGATCCATACCGGAGGGCCATCAATCCCCGGTTCAGGATTGATCGACGCAGACATGGTGATCGAGACAGGCACTGACGTGATCGGCCATATCAACGGCGGTCACTCGGCCTTGCCCGATGATCAGATCATCTGCCTGTGTGAAACCTGCACCAAACAAGCCTTCGAGATTGTCCACAACGGTAATGAGCGGGCCGCGGTATTGACAGTGAACACCGCGCGCGAGCTGGGCAAGCTGGATCAGGTCATTCTGGGCACCGACGGGCCTGCGGGTTCGGGGGTGCAGCCATTGGGCATTCTGCGCATGATCGCGATGCTTTCGGCCTTTGGCAATGTGCCCGCCGAGATCGCATTTTGCTTTGGCAATGGAAACACGGCCCGCCAGCGTGATTTGGATGTCGGATTGATCGAAAAGGGCTATGCGGCTGATTTTGTCCTGCTGGATCAGGCGCAGCATGCGCCGGGCAAGACGATGCTGGAAAGCGTGGCGCAGGGGAATCTGCCGGGTGTGGGCATGACCATCATCGACGGGGTAATCCGCTCGGAACGGTCGCGCAATACACCACCGGCCCAAAGACTGCCAGAACGCATCTTGTAAGGGGTGTTTCAGCTGATCTTTTTGAGCAGTTGCAGCAGGGTTTCTCGTTCAGCTGTATCAAGCGGAGCAAGCGTTTCGTCCGATATCGACAGCCCGTCCGCGTATAGCTGATCCATCAAGGCCGCGCCGTTCGACGTCAGCGATATGATCGACCTGCGCTTGTCATGAGGATCTGACGCTGATTGCAACAAACCTTTTGACTTCAGCCGATCCACCACCCCCTTGATTGTGGCGATATCCATCGCGGCCAAACGTCCAAGCTGGTTTTGACTGACCTCGCCGGTTTCGGCGACGCGGATCAGGGTGGCAAATTGCGTAGGCGTCAGCCCTTCCGAGACCCGACTTTGAAAGATTACAGCGTGGCGCTGGCTGGCCAGCCTCAGAAGGTATCCGACCTGTTCACTCAGCCGATATTTGGTTTCGCTTTCGGACAAGACGGACTCCCATTTACCGAAGCCCGTCTTTGCCCTCTGCATCCGCATGGGTCAAGCCCCCGACACGTGGCAGGGGTCGGCCGCTATCAGTGACGGCGACGGCCACCATAATCTCATTGGCGCGCGGCGCATCGTTCAGGCGCACTTCGATCCCGTCAAAATGGCTGCGCACATAGGCGGCGTCCTTATGACCGAGAGGGACGTCCAGCACCTGACCGGGTGATCCCATCTTCTTTGATGAGGGCACCAGAGCGGCACCTTTCTCGACCTCTTTGCGCAGCGGAGCGCCAAGCTTTGGGTGCAGGATGGCTGCGGCGTGTTCCAATTCACCATTTTCGCCAACCATTGCGGATTTGCCAAAGCTTTCGGCCTGATCGGGAGTGATGCCCAAAGCCTGGACACATTTGCGACCCAAAAGCGCGCCCAGCTCTGCGCCAATATCCATCAGCGGCGTCAGATCTTCCTGATAGGCGCCTGCAAACGGGTTTTCGATCACCGCAACGGCCACGGCTTTGCGGGTTGCGGGATCTATTTTGCGCCCGATTTCGGCGTGGATTTCTTCGATGGTAACGGCAATTTTGCGTATCTTGGCGGTCATCTCAGCCCATCCTCTCCCTTGATGTCTGCGGCGGCAAGGCCGCCTGCGCGGTTATGTATCCGCGCGCCGGTACTCATGACCAGAACCAGAGCCATCTCATGCGCTTTGGGCGCATCATTCAAGCCTACTTCCATACTGTCGAAATGGCTGCGCACATAAGAGGCGTTGATATGGGTTATCGGAACGTCCAGACGCCCACCAACACCGGCAACTTTCTTCGATGACGGCACGATTGCGTTGGAATCGTTCAACAGCTCGCGCATCGCATAGCCGCCCGGCGCGTGCCAAAGCGCGCCATGTTCTAACTCACCTGCTTCGCCGATCATCGCGCCTTTGCCGTAGCCTTCGATCTGATCGGCACCGCCCAAATGGTTCACCAGCCGCCCGGCCATCTGCAGGCCCAGCGGTTTGAGATCTTCCATGAACCACTGGATATCCGGCTCATAGCGGCCAGCAAAGGGGTTGGTTATCACCGCAATCGCAGCAGCTCGGCGAAGGGGGGTCTTGGGCGCGGGGCCGCCTTCATGAAAGATTTCTTCGACCGTATAGGCGGTCTTGCGCAGGTCAAGCTTGGACATGTTCAGGCTCTTGTTGGAAGGTTAATATCTGAGCGCCGAGGGTGGCGCAGCGGCCTTGCAGAAACGCTGCAGCTGCAGCGATACCCCCTTGGGCTTGAAAGGTTCTGGCCGTTTCGATCCCGTTGGCCAGCGCACGGTCGCACTCTTCGTCAGAGAGCGTGTCACAACTGACAGTGACAGGCAGGTCGCCCAAATCGCTGGCCTCGTCAACCTCGCGGGCCGGGCGTCGGGTGACCGCAGGATGATCCGGCAAATCGACCGCATTTGCCACAAGAGTCGCCGCGACATCAGCCTTTGCGGCGGACCGGGCCAGAACGGTGACGCTGTCGGCGATCCCCAGCGACAGGCTGCGCCCGTGACGACCCGAAGTAGCGATGCCGCCAATACCATCTTCGGCCGAGATATCGATGCGCCCCAATTGCTTACCATCATAGGCGCTGATCGCCGTCCTGAACGATGTGCCCGGTGCCAGATATAAAGCGATATCACCACCATTGTTGACGTAGGCGCGGGTAAGGGGCGCGCCAGAAGTCATGGCGCCCAGCACCTCATCAGCAATCGCACCGGCAACGGCGGCCATGCGCGTCAGTTGTGTCTGACCCACATAGGGCAGGCAGACATCATGCATCCTCTTCGCAACCGCGCCTTGGGGCCGAGCGCTGCGGGTACCAAGGCGGGTGCGCAGGTCGGGGAGTTCGTCCACAAGCTCGGCGATAATGGTGCCAAAGCGCTTGGTGGCAGCGTGATAGGCCTGATCTCGGGCCCCTTCAGCCCATACGACCAGATCGCTTGGCCCGTGTTGCAGATGAAGCCGTTCGCCATCAGGCAGGATGCGGGCTGTTGCGCTCATTCGGGTTGGGCTTTCCACCGGTAATTGCCCAGATCCATCGGGTCGCCCGCCTTGGGGTTTTGGGGCACGCGGCGTGTTTCGGTCGCGTTGATATCGCTGACGCGCCGCATGCTGTTCACGTGGCCACCCAAGGCGGCATAGTCGCTGACGCGCAGAGTGAACTCGATCGGGGCCACCAGTGCGGGTGTCGGCACATAGCCGAAAGAGTTGGTGGGCATGTCCAGAACATCTACCATTACCGTGATGCCGCCACCGGGCCAGACATAGGCATTTGCGCCACCGCAAGAGACATGTGTCAGCGCGTCCTTGACCGATTTGGTCAATCGCACAGGGTTCTCGGTCACTCCTGCGCGCAAGCTGCCACCGGCGCCCCCCATGAACAGGACCGAGCATACCGAAGGTTCGCAGTTCTCGGCAATCAGATGGGCCGACAGCGCCAGGGGCTTGGGCACGTCGCGGAGCTCTGGCACAAGGTCCGCGTTCAACTCGTAGTAGGCGAATTGCTCACCGGTAGTGGATACCATGAACAGCCGCAGCCCTTCCCAGGCCACTTTGGGATTAAAAGGTCCAAGGATCGCCAGCGGATCTTCGATATCGGTGCCGCCCCAACCGGTGCCCGGTTCGGCCACCTGGAAATAGCGCCCGGGCGTCGAGCGACGCCCCTTGATCTTGATGCCTGTCGGCGGCACGTCCAACTGCTTGCCGGTTTCATGTTCGCTGAGCACACCGGTGATGTGGTCATCCACAACCACCACATCGTCCACATGGCCGATCCACTGTTTGGGGAACATGCCGATGGTGGCTGATCCACAGCCCACACGCATCAGGTTTTCGGTCACCCCGTTGATGATCGGGGGCTTGCCCGCCTCGACAACCACTTCGGTGGCGTGATCTGCCTCGCCAATGGTCATTGTTACGGCTTCGCGGTTGCACAGACGCAACAGCGCGTCGCAGGTCACCCGGCCTTCTTTTTTCGAGCCACCGGTCAGATGCTCGACCCCACCAAGTGAAAGCATCTTCGAGCCATATTCCGAGGTCATCACATGGCCGATGGGCTCCCCATCCACGCGCACGACATCACGCTCATGGCCGAGATGGCGGTCGGTGTCGATCTTTACCTTGACGCCGCAATAGCTGAAGATCCCTTCAGTTACGACGGTGACCATATCAACTCCGTCGACCTCCTGACTGGCGATGAAAGGGGCAGGTTTGTAATCGGGATAGGTGGTCCCGGCGCCCACGGCTGTTACGAATTGCCGCCCACCCTTGATGATGTCGCCATCCCAGTCTGCTTGCGCGCCTTCACCCATGAACGGCACCAGATCCTGACCGCTTTGGATTATGGTAAGGGGATCCAGCCGGACCAACGTGCCCTTATGGTTGGCATAACGATCACAGGCACCGGAGTTGCCATCGGCGATATAGCACATCACCGGGCAGGCATCGCAGCGGATCTTTTCGGGTTTGCCCACGTCTTTCATGATGTGCCCCTTTGGTTGATAGCCGCATGGACGGTGCTTGGCGTGGCTGGTCCCTTGTACAGCCGCACACCCGTTGCATGTTTGATCGCGTTCAAAAGCGCGGGTGCAGTGGGGATAAGTACATGTTCACCCAGGCCCTTGGCCCCATAAGGTCCGTGTGCGTCCTGTTCTTCGATGATGATTGTCTCAATCGGGGGAATATCCCCGATGGTCGGTATCAGATAGTCATGCAAATTCTCGGTCCGGCCCGGGATATACTCTTCCATCAAAGCCATGCCCAGACCTTGTGCAATGCCCCCATGCACCTGACCTTCCACCAGCATGGGGTTGATGGCCTGACCCACATCATGCGCCGCGACAAATCTGATAGGTTTCACAGTGCCCAGGGTCAGATCGACCTCGACCACCGCAAGATGCGCCGCATAGCCGAATTGGGCATAGGGATGGCCCTGACCGTTTTCATCCAGAGGTTTGGTCGGCGGATCATAGCTTTCGGAGGCGCACAGCACAAAGCCCTCATCGTCAGCGGCCAAGGATCCAAGGTCCAGAACATGAGTACCGGCGGCATCGATGGCGTGAACCGCGCCTGCGCGGAACTCGAGCGTGGCATCTTCGGCTACGTTCAGCCGCTCAAGAATGGCCGCTCTCAGCGCTTCACCTGACAGCCGCGCGGCGTTGCCTGACACAAAGGTCTGGCGCGAGGCCGAGGTTTTGCCTGCATCGGGCGTCATATCCGTATCCGCTCCGACCCGTTCGATCTGGGCTGCATCAATGCCAAGTGCGGTGGCAAAAACCTGCGTGATTACGGTATTTGCGCCCTGACCGATATCCATCGCGCCCTGATGCAGCACGACTGTGCCGTCGGCGCAGATGCCGCTCTTGATGGTCGAGGGGTTCGGGAGCGAGGTGTTTCCGCAGCCGTACCAGCCGCCCGCAACGCCAACACCGCGTTTCACCTGTTGGTGCTCGGCGTTGAACTGCGCCGCCGCCGCGCGTTCGCTGGCCCAGGCGGGACGCAGGGCCTCAAAACAGGCTTTGATGCCGACCCCCTGGTCAAATACCTGGCCACAAACGGTTGGGACTCCGTTGTCCAGTGCGTTCAGGACACGAAAGTCCAGCGCATCCATACCCAGCGTGTCGGCCAGTTCATCAAACAGGCTTTCTTGCGCAATCGCCGATTGCGGCACACCAAAGCCCCGGAATGCTCCGGCAGGGGGGTTGTTCGTATGTACGCCTTTGGCGTGAGCGCTGTAATCGGCCACGTGATAGGGCCCCGAAGCGTGAACCGGCACTCGGTTTGCAACCGTCGGTCCCCAACTGGCATAAGCGCCGGTATCGAATGTCCCGCGAAAGTCGAAGCCGCAAAGCTTTCCATCCCGGTTGGCTCCAATCGTCACCGTAATGTCCGAGGGGTGCCGTTTGGTCGAGCTTTGCATCGATTCCGTTCGGGTATAGCAAAGCCGCACCGGCTTGCCCGTTTTCAGTGCGGCGAGCGCAAGATAGGGTTGGACGCTCAGATCGAGCTTCGACCCAAACCCGCCCCCAACAGCTGTTGGGACGACGCGGATTTTGGACCGGTCGATACGCAGAATATGTTCCAGCCCTTCAAGGTCCATCACCGGGGCCTGCGTGCAGGCGTGAACCTCAAGGCGACCATCGACCAGTTGGGCAAACCCAGCCTCAGGCTCGATATAACCATGTTCAACAAAACCGCTTTGGAACCGGCCCTCGACCGTGAGATCGGCGCGCGCCAAAGCGGATTTGGCATCACCGCGGCTGACAAAGCCGCCGCACATCACGTTGCGTTCGCGTCCCTTGTGCAATTGCGCCGCATCCGCACTTTGGGCTGCGTCAACATCGGTAGCAGCGGGTTCTTCTTTCCAAGTGATAGGCAAGCTCGTGGGATCAATTGCGCGCAACCTGTCGCGGGGGCCGACCAGTGCCGCGACAGCTTCACCCCGAAACCGCGTTTCAGTTTCCGCAAAGACGGGCTGATCCTCGAACCCAGGGATCACGCCGTATGTATTCTGACCCGAGACATCAGCCGCCGTCAAAACCGCATCAAGCCCTGCCTCTTGGGCAAATCCCTGCAGGTCGCCGATTTCAAACTTGGCCCGTGCAAAGGGGGACCGGATGACCAGGATCTCAAGGCAACCCATTGGTGCCACATCGTCGCCATAGGCGACTTGTGCGTTGACCTTGTCTCGCCCATCCAGATGCCGGATCGCATCGCCAACGGCGCCGTCAGTTCTTACCGCGACAGCCCGTACGCCCATCACCGCATCAATGATCTTGCGGTAGCCGGTGCAGCGGCACAAAACACCACCAAGCGCGTCTTGCACCTGTTCCTCACTGGGTTCGGGCACGTCGCGCAACAAAGCAATCGCCGATACCATCATGCCCGGTGTGCAGATACCGCATTGTGCGGCACCATGGTCTAGAAAGCTCTCGCTGAGACGGGTGGCAAGAGGATCATTGGCCTGAAGGCCCTGTACAGTCTCAACTTCACGACCGGCAACCCGATGTGCCGGTGTCAGGCAGGCACAGACAGGTGCGCCATCGATCAGAACCGTGCACGCGCCGCAATCGCCCGCGTCGCAGCCGATCTTGACATCGCGCTGTCCGAGCCCTTCGCGCAGCAACTCGGACAGGCGCTGCCCGGGCGCAAGAATTGGGGCCTGATCCTGCCCGTTCAGGCGGAACGGCGTCGGTTTTTCTGTCACTGGTTTGTTCATGTTTCAATCGCCCTCAGGATAGAACGTTGAATCTGTTCGGCAGCTGCCGCCAAGCGATAGTCACCGCTTCCGCGCACGTCATCAATGGGCGCCAGCGGGGCCAAATGCGCCTGCGTGATCCGAAGTGCCCTCGGATCCTGGCCAACAAGATCGGCCTCAAGATCAGCAAGCCTCTGCGCCACGGCCGAACAGGCCCCCACAGCGATACGTGCTTCGGCGACCTTACCCTGTTCGTCCAGCACCACATTGGCCGCCGTCATGACGATTGAGATCACCAGATATCGGCGGCTTCCCAGCTTCTCAAATCCGGACCTCATGCCGGGTGGGCATTTGGGGACCAGGATCGCGGTCACCAACTCGTCTTTTGCCAAAGTGGTCTGCCGCACTCCTGTGATGAATGCGCTCAGCGGTATTACCCGAACACCGCGCTCCGCACTACAGAGCTCGACCTTTGCATCCAACGCCAACAATGGCGGCACACCATCCGCGGCTGGAGAGGCATTGCAGATGTTTCCCGCAACTGTGCCCGCGTTCTGAATTTGAAGGCTACCCACTTCGCGCGCCGCTTGTTTGAGCGCATCAAAACCTGGTGGCAAATCCGCCTTAGTCACATCGGACCAGGTGACAGCCGCGCCAAATCGGACGCCCTCGTGGTCCTGCGTGATGTCCGAGAGGCCATCTATCCGCGTGATATCAAGCAGTGATGTCGGCTGTTGCCCGGGCTGCATGGCGGGATAGAAATCAGTACCACCGGCCACAACACGTGTTTCGGCCTCCTGAAGAACAGAAAGAGCATCAGATAACAAGCTGGGTTGCGAGTAGGCCATGCGCTCCTGCTATCGTCGTTAGTATGCAAACGATAAGGGCTGGCATCTGACCGAGTCAACAACAATATCTGATTGGCGTAACTGATCTGGGCCGAGTGATGAGGGATGGAATTTTCCGATTACCAACCATTGCAAGGGCAAGCGTCGCAGGCGGGTCGCGCGGAACCTAAAGGCGGTCTGGCCAGGCGATGCGGAATCCGTGATGTGGTGTTGCGCTGTCCGGCGATGTGCCCGATCGCGCAGCGATCCGGTACCGATAGCAATAAGAGCGGTGGCACAGGAATGATCCGCCTTTGGACAACTTATAACCTGGCATACTCGCTAGCCGGTCCCGGACTTGCTTTTTCAACGACTTGATCCTGAACGCATCGGCTGTCCATTCCCAGACATTGCCAACCAGATTGTACAGCCCATAGCCGTTTGGATCGAACGAGCGTGCAGGGGCCGTTGTGATAAAACCGTCTTGGCCGGTGTTAAACTCCGGGAAACGGCCTTGCCAGATATTACAGGGCAAGACATCGGTATCGTTGGGCTCCTGGTCTCCCCAGGGGAAGCGCACGTCGCCCAACCCCCCTCGGGCGGCATGTTCCCATTCGGCCTCGGTGGGAAGATAGCCTCCGACCCAAGTGCAATAGGCGCGCGCGTCGTTCCAAGAGACCTGAACCACCGGATGGTCTGCGTGCCATGTGTCTGCTTGTGTGCCAGGGCCGTTTATGTCGCGCCAGTTTGCGCCGTCGACCCGCCGCCACCATTCGGCCCCGGAAACAGCCTGTGTCGGCCCCACCTCTTTCGGGACCTCGGACCAGAATACAAACGACCATCCGATCCGTTCGGCTTCGGTGACATAGCCTGTGGCCTCGGTGAAAGCTTGAAACTCTGCGTTTGTGACCGTCGTAGCACCTAAGCGAAACGGTTTTATCCTTGTTCGACGCAACGGTGCTTCGCCATCGTTTGGAATGAATTCGGTGCGGGTGCCTAGCAGACTGTTGCCACCGGGAATCTGGCAAGCGGTTGCCCAGAGCTTTTGATTTGTCAGAGGATCTTTCGAAATCTCAACAGGGGCCAGTTGAGAGCCGTTTCGTGCTGGCCCGCAACAGTTTGGATTTTTGTCAGAATGCGTCACAGGTTGGACACCTGCCTTTATATCGGTCAAAGAAAGTGGCGATGCGGTTGGATGCGACAATATCAAAACCAGAGACCACGTCGATATGCATATCACACGATTTGAGACCAAGTCATTTTGTTGGCCCGTGGAATGGGCGCTGCGCGGCGTTCCTTCCAGGCCCGAGCCTATTGCGTGAGATGATTGCCGACCTTAGAGCTTACCAAGACGCTGGGTGACCTGTCTTCACCACGTCAATTTGACACGTTCTTCTTCCTCGATAAGGAAACCCGATGCCTGAATTTGCAAACTACCCCAGCCTGAAAAACAAAACGGTCATCGTCTCTGGTGGTGCCCAAGGGATCGGGTCCGAGATCGTCAAGGCGTTTGCTGCACAAGGTGCCAAGGTCGGGTTTCTTGATATCGATGAGGCTGGAAGCATCGCTCTGACAAAAAGCACGGAAGGTTTAACCTACGAAATCTGCGATCTTCGTGATATCGCCGCGATGCAAGCGGCGCTAGGGCGCCTGACAGACCGTTTGGGTTCTGCGCATGTGCTTGTGAACAACGCTGCGCGAGATGACCGTCATGATTGGAAGGACGTGACACCTGAATACTGGGACGAACGCCAAGCAACCAACATTCGTCACATGTTTTTTGCCATCCAAACCATCGCACCGGGGATGATCGCGAATGGTGGAGGATCCATCGTCAACATGGGTTCGAATTCCTGGTGGGAAGCCGGTGGTGGCTTTCCGGCCTATACAACCGCCAAAGCAGCGGTCCATGGTCTGACAAGAACGATGGCGCGCGATCTGGGGAACCACCGCATACGGGTCAACACCGTGGTTCCGGGTTGGATAATGACTGAACGTCAGAAAGAATTGTGGGCAACGCCAGAAGGTCTTGAAGCACACCGCAATCGCCAATGCCTGCCGGACCTGATCGATCCTGTCTATGTTGCTCGCATGGTATTGTTCCTGGCTTCCGATGACGCCGCGATGTGCTCGGCCAACAATTACATGGTCGAAGCTGGCTCGATCTGAATCGATGCACGTGCCGACGTTTGGCAGGTGAACGCTTCCTGCGCGTCGCTTTCGATGTATTTCGCAAAACCCTTATTGTCGCTGCGCGGCCGCGTCGAGTCCCTTGTGCGGCGACCGTCGCGCGTAACCGCTGTGGCCTCGGCATAGACCAGAGCCGCGGCGCCCATGGCAAAGCGACCCAGATGCGCCAGATGCCAGTCATTGGCCAGGCCCTCCTTGGCGCGATATTGGCTCATCGGTGAGGCTGCAATACGGTTTTTGAACACTATTTTACGAAGCGCGAAACTGCTGAAAAGCGCGGCCATCTGGTTCCCTCTTGCCCGTTAGTGGCACCTTAGCGGCAGACGACGCCCAAGCCAAAATGGAAAGGGTGCGTTTGACAGATCCTGTCTAAAAAAGTTGTGAAGGGACAGGCGTCTCGAACCTGGGCCGTTGACCCAAGAGGCTGTGTTCTGTTCAATCATTCCATGGAAAGACCGATGAAAACCTGCTGTGCGATGATGGCTTGCCTTCTGCCCTATGTTTCGGCGGTAAACGCACAGGGTTGCACGCGCGATGCGATGTTGGTGTTTGATGGCTCGGCGTCGATGGCAGAGCTTGGTCTGCAATTGAATCAACCGCGCCGCATCGACGATGCCCGGACGGCTTTGCAGGATGCCATGCCGCAGATCGCTCCGATCCGGCGCATTGGGCTGATCACCTATGGTCCGGGACCCGAGAATTCCTGCGAGGGGATCAACCTGAAATTCGAACCGGTTGAGAACGCCGCGCAACCGGTGATGGACGCCATTGCTTTGCTGGATCCCAACGGATTGACGCCTCTGACCGAAGCGGTCCGGGTGGCCGCCGAAGTTTTGAATTACCGCACTAATCCCGGAATTGTGGTGCTGGTTACGGATGGAAACGAGACCTGCGGAGGCGCGCCTTGCGCTTTGGGGGCCGAACTTTCGGCAACCGCAGCCGATCTGACGGTGCATGTGATCGGCTTTCGCGTCGCCACGGATCGGTTTGCCTGGGACAGCCCGAATGTCGATTTGTTCCCCGACGGTATCTCGGTCGCAAAATGTCTGTCGGACAGCACGGGTGGGATGTATGTTTCGACAGAGTCGATCGAAGAGCTTAGCGAAGCCTTGCGCAACACCCTGGGGTGCAGCTTTATTGGCTAGCCGTGGTTTGACGTTCCCTTTGGGTGTTGTTAGCGCGTTCGATGGAGGGCACAGCTGCCAATAGATCGCGGGTATAGCGTTGTTTTGGAGCAGAAAAGACGGATTGCCGATCTCCGAACTCTACGATATCGCCCATATACATGACAGCAACCTCATCACAGACTTGCTGCACGACACCGAGATCGTGGCTGATGAACAGATAGGTCAGGTCCAGATCACGCTGCAATTCCTGCAACAGATCCAGAATTTGCGCCTGAATCACCACATCCAGTGCTGATACCGCCTCGTCACAAATGATTAGCGACGGGTTGGTCGACAGCGCACGGGCGATGCTGATCCGTTGGCGCTGACCGCCCGAAAACTGATGCGGGAAAAGCCGCATCTGATCACGCTGCAACCCCACCTTGTCGAAGAGATCGGCAACCCGGTCTTCGCGCTCGGATGCCGGGAAGGCGCCTAGGTTGTCCAGCGGTTCACGCACGATATCACCGGCGCGCAGACGCGGGTTGAGAGAGGAATAGGGATCCTGAAAAATGACCTGAACCTTGGAGCGGGCAAGGCGCAGGGCTTCTCCGTCCAGGCCCAGCATATCCGTGCCATCCAGCGTGACCTGCCCCGCCTGTGCGTCCACAAGGCGGGCGACGGCCAGGGCGGCAGTTGTCTTCCCCGAACCGCTTTCGCCGACGATGGCCAAGGTCTTGCCGCGCTCGATGTCAAAGCTGATGCCATTGACCGCTATGAACATCTCGCGTTTGCCGAACCGCTTTTTCACCGGAAACTGCACCGTCAAATCCCGCACTGACAAAAGCGCATCAGACTTCGCGGCAGGTTCCGGTTCTTGCTCAGGCGGAGCTTCGATGGTTAGATGCGGCACGCTTGCAATCAGGGTCTGCGTATAAGGGTGCTGCGGGTGCCGAATGACCGCCTCGGCTGCGCCGTCTTCGACCTTTTTGCCACGATACATTACCACAACGCGATCCGCCATTTCGGCCACAACACCCATGTCATGCGTGATCAGGATCGTCGCTGTATTGGTCTCACGCGAGAGTTCGCGCATCAGGGCAAAGATCTCGGCCTGGACGGTCACATCCAGCGCGGTGGTGGGCTCATCTGCGATCAGGATCTTTGGGCGGCATGCCAGGGCCATGGCGATCATGACGCGCTGACGCTGACCGCCCGACATTTCATGCGGATAGGCGCGCGCGCGCCGCTTGGCATCGGGGATGCGCACGTCATCCAGCAAGGAAACCGCGCGGGCCCAGGCCTCTTGATGGCCCAGGCCCTTGTGCAGGCGCAACACCTCGGCGATCTGTTCACCCACTGTGTAGACCGGGTTGAGCGAGGTCATCGGCTCTTGAAAAATCATGCTGATCTGATTGCCCCGGATGGTACGCAGCGTCTCGTCATCCATTTGGGTCATGTCACCGCCTTCAAACAGGATGCGCCCCTGCGCAATCTGCCCGATTGACGGCAACAGCCCCATTACGGCAAGCGCTGTCATCGACTTCCCACTGCCCGATTCCCCAACGATGCTGAGCGTTTCGCCTGCATTCAGATACAGCGACAGGTCGTCAACCACCGGCACCATGCCGCTGCGCGCGGCCAGCTCGATACGCAGGTTTTCGACGGACAAAAGCGGATTGGTCATCGCTGCCTCAGTTTTGGATTAAGCGCGTCGTTCAGGCCGTCGCCGACAAGGCTGATGGCCAGAACGGTTACAAAGATCGCCACACCCGGCACGGTGACTGTATAGCTGGCGTCCAGGATATATTCGCGGTTGGACCCGATGATCTGGCCCCAGCTGGCCACATTCGGGTCAGTCAGACCAAGAAAACTGAGCCCCGCTTCGAACAGGATGGCCGACCCCACCATAAGCGCGGCTTGCACGATGATCGGGGGCAGGGCGTTTGGCAAGATGACCTTGAAGATCAGCCCGCCATTGCGCACCCCACCAGCGCGCGCGGCAGTAACGTATTCCAACTCGCGGATCCGCAGGAATTCAGCCCGTGTGATCCGGGCTACGGCGGGCCAACTGACCAGGCCGATGGCGATGGTGATCATGGTCAGGGACGCGCCGAACAGGGCTACGATGACCATCGAAAACAGCAATGTGGGCAGTACCTGAAAGAACTCGGTAAAGCGCATCAGGGCTTCTTCGACCAACCCGCGATAAAACCCGGCCAACGCGCCCACGGTTATGCCGATTGTAACGGTCACGAAAGCTGCGGCCAGCCCAACGGTCAGCGACACCTTTGCGCCATGGATCAGCAGCGACAGGATATCACGACCCAGATAATCGGTACCTAGCAGATAGCCTTCCTGCCCCGGGGGCGTGAACGGCGCCCAAACCATGTCAAAGGGATTGCCAGGGTAAAGAAACGGCCCCAAAATGGCGACTGCCACGATCAGCAACAGTACGACCAACCCGGCCACGGCCGCATGGTTGCGGCGGAACATCTCGAACGCTTCGGCAAAGGGCGAGCGGGCTTTGATCTGTGTTTGGTCGCTCATCCTCTCCCCCTTACTCTGGGATCAATCATCCGCAGAACCAAATCAGTCAGCAGGTTGCCGACGATCACGACAAGGGCGGAAAAGAACAGGATGCCAAGGATTGTTGGCGTGTCGCGCGCCAGGATCGAGGTCAGCGCCAATTGCCCAAGCCCCGGCCAGGAGAACACGGTTTCAACCAGAACCGCGCCCGAGATCACGGCCGAAAACTGCAATCCGGCCAGTGTCACCACCGGCGGCAGCGCGTTTTTCAGCGCGTGTTTCATGACCACATCACGCGGCCGTAACCCTTTGGCCTTGGCGGTTCTGACATAGTCTGAGCCCAGAACCTCAAGCATCGAGGCCCGACAAAGCCGCGAATAAAGCGCAATGAAGATCGAGCCCAGCGTCAGCATCGGCAGCACAAGGTGATGCGCGACAGACAAAGCTTGCGGGAAAAACCCACCCTCAATGGTGACATCGCGCATCCCGGCCACGGGAAAGAGCGGGATCTTTAGCGAAAAGGCGATCAGCAGCAGGATGCCTGTCCAGAACACCGGCGCAGCATATCCAAACAGCGCAAAGAGCGTCACAAGATGGCTGAGCGGCCCATTGGGGTTTTGAGCGGCAAAAACGCCCAGAAGAATGCCCAGGACCAAGGCAAAGATCTGGGCCGAAAACACCAGCAGCAGGGTGGCGGGCAGGCGTTCGAATATCAGCTCGGTGACCGGACGATTGTAGAAATAGGAATAGCCCAGATCGAATTGCAGGACCCTGCCGATATAGCTGCCAAGCTGAACAATAACCGGTTGGTCCAACCCGTACTCGGCCCGAATCTGGGCCATCAAGTCGGCATTTGCGCCGCCCATATCTGCGGCGATTGTATCGACCACATCGCCGGGGGCGAGGTTGATCATGGTGAAATTCAGCACAAGCACTGCAATCAACAGCAACACGGCATATCCAATGCGCTGCACAAGAACTTTCAAAAACGCCATGCGCGACCCCAAGCAGTGACCTGCCCCGGCAAAACCGGGACAGGAGTTAGATTACCGTCTTATTCGTCTTTCAGGTAAACCAGATCATAGGGTGAGCTTGATGCCCAGATGCCCAAAGGCGGGTTGCCCACCTTTTTGGAGTAGATCGTGTGATAGGGCAGAGTGTTGGTCCAATAGACCGGCAGATCCTCGGCTAGAATTTCCTGGAACTCGCGATACAGCTCTGCGCGCTTTGCGGGGTCGATCTCTTGACCCGCTGCATTCATCAGCTCATCGATCTTGGGATTTGCGTATTGCTGGGTGTTCGACCAGATGACGCCTTCCTTGATGTTCTGGCTGTCATAGGTGCGGTGCACACCGATCACCGGATCACCCCAGTTGAACACTGTGTCCCAGGTCATGTCGAAATCGTGGTTCGAGATCTTATTGGCCCAGGTCGGGAAGTCCACAAATGAGTTGACCGAAACGTCAATGCCAACCTTGGCCAGAGAGGCTTTGGTGAATTCGGCCTGTGGTTTCGTGGTCGGGTTCCCGTGGTCAATGGTCAGGGCAAACCGAATGCCGTTTGCATCCTTTGGATATCCGGCTTCATCCAGCAGCGCATTTGCCTTGTCGAGATCAAGGTCATAGCCATTAACATCAGGGAAATAGAGTGGTGATCCTGGATGGATGCCGGTTTTGGCTTCTTGGCTCAGACCCAGCATGATGGCGTTCAAGATAAAGTCTTTGTCCAGCGCATAGGCAATGGCCTGACGTACGCGCTTGTCGGCCAAAGGCCCGTCCTGCCCGGTATTGAAGGCCAGCCAGTTGATCGGTCCGATTGCTGCATAGCCTTCATCGGTTACGTTCAGGCTGTCATTTTCTGACATCCGCTTGATGTTGCGCACGGTGTTTTCAAAGGTCGTCATGTGCAGCTCGCCGTTTTCCATCCCGATTGAACGGGCGGCGGCGTCTTTGATGATGCGATAGACGATGCGATCCAGATAGGGTCGGCCTTCAATGAAGAAGTCGTCATTGCGTTCCAGGATGACCTGCTGGTCGGGTGTGAACTCAACAAATTTGAACGGCCCCGACCCCACAACGTCCTGCCCGTTGCGCGGGTGGGATTTGGGGTCCTGCCCATCTCCGTAGATATGTTTGGGAATGATCGGCATCAGCTGTGAGGACATGGCCAGCAAAAGCGCCGGGTGGGGTTGGCTGAGCTTTAGAACAGCGGTGTGTTCATCTGGTGTTTCGACAGTTTCGACAACACCGAACATGGTTTTGAACGGGTGGTTTGCTTTGATGGTTTCGACTGAAAATGCCACATCTTCTGATGTAATCGGCTCCCCGTCATGGAACCGTGCGTCTTGCACCAGGTTCAAGGTCATCGACAGGCCGTCATCGGACCAGGCCCAGCTTTCGGCAAGATAAGGCTGCGGTGTCCAATCCTCATCATAACGCAATGGCGCCGCGAACAGCTGCGCGCCCGGCGCCCCGGTCACAATCCCCGATTGAACCGCTGGGTTCAGGTGACGCGGTGTTTGCGGCAGAGTGGTGATCAACGTGCCACCTTTGACCGGTTCGTCGGCATGAGCTGCGCTGACAAGCAAGGCTGCAGCCGCAACGGAACGTGCCAACGCCTTTAGAAATGTGGTCATCTTCGGACCTCCTGTGTTGGAAACGGTGTTTTTTGGATTTTTGTCGAGCGTAGGCTCAGCCACGTTCCCAGCAAAATAGATTTAATGCAGCCATATACCACATTTCTTGGTGAATAGCGGCAGGACCAGTCGGCCCTTGCTGTTCAAGCTTGGGCTGCGATGCGTTTGTACGGGTAGAGGGTGGCGTTGTGTCAGGGCAGCCTGACCGCCATCTCTTCGAACACGCCTTCGTCGCGCAAAGCAGCGCAATATTCCAAGAATTTCCGAACGGGTCTTGGCGAAACGATACGTGACTGAGTTACGATACCAAAAGGCCGTGTCGGGAGCGGATCCGAGATTGGAATGACAGAGCACCCTCTTTGCGCGAGCGATGAGGTGGCCGGCCGGGCATTGAGGACGGTAAAACCAAAACCGGACGCGATCAGTGTTCGGATCATTTCAACAGATGATGACGTATGCGCCACATTGACCGATAATCCAGCTTCTTTGAAAAGATCCAAATAATAAGCGCGCGACCTCGGCAGGCTGAGGCTGATCATTGGCAAGTGAATCAGATCGGCCAATCGCACCGAGGGTTGCTGCGCAATTGGGTCTTGCGCATTCACCATGGCGTAATGGGGCAGATCCACCATCAGCTCAAAATTTTGCTGCGGGGTGATGACTTCCTTATAGCTGAACGCCAAATCGGCCTTTCCGCTTTCAAGGAAATCGATGACCGTATCCATATTCCCTTCGACCAGCTCAAACCGAACACCCTTGATGTCGGCCTGAAACCGCTCGATTGCGGGGGGTAGGAATGTTGCCGCAGCAGTCGCGAAACAGGCAAGCCGGATGGTTCCGGTCAACACGCCTCCGATGGCCTGAAGCTCTGTCTCGAAATCGCGGTGATGGGACAGGAAGCGCGTGATCAATTGCAGCGCGTCCAATCCTGCGGGTGTGGGCTGCAACCCCTTGGCGGGAATGCGGTCGAAGATATCGAACCCAAGCTCGGCCTCAAGCGCATCAATCGCGGCGGTTACTGAGCTTTGCGAGATATTCATCGCCTCAGAGGCACCGGTAATCGAGTTCAGGCGCCCGGCGGCCTCGACGTAGCGCATCTGTTTAAGAGTCAGCGCAAGCGCCACATATTCCCCCAAAAAACGTGGTTTCTCGAACTATTAAATCTAGTTTTTGGCGCAATGAAAACCCCCTAGCCTTGGGTGATCTCGCTCTTTTCTGGGTTTTTCAGCCAATGATTACAGTTTTTTCTGCCCGCAAAATCCTGACCATGAATCCCCAGCGACCAGTCACAAGCCATGTCGCCATACGCGACGGGATCATACTGGGCACAGGCACGTTGGATGAGCTTGAAGGCTGGGGCCCGTATACTTTGGACGACCGATTTGCCGACAAGGTGCTAATGCCTGGTCTGGTCGAGGGACATTGCCATCTGCAGGAAGGAGCCCTGTGGTCTCATACCTATGTGGGCTTCTTCGATCGGATGTCGCCCGAAGGAGAGATGCAGGCCGGGTGCAAAACCGTCGACGAAATGCTAGCCAAATTGGCCGCTGCCGAAGCCAAGTTGGAGGACCCCAATGCAGCGCTTCCGGCGTGGTCGCTGGATCCGATCTATTTCGACAATCAGAAGATCACGCGCGGGCAGCTGGATGCGATTTCTTCGACCAGGCCCATCGGAATCATGCACGCGTCGGGCCATATCATGAACGTCAACACCAAGGCGTTGGAACTGGCAGGCTTGCTGCGCACGGGCATCAATCACGAGGGTGTGCCCCTTGGGAGCGACGGATTGCCCACCGGCGAGTTGCGCGGCCCCGATGTCATGAGCCCGGTGTCGATCCATGTGGGTTTTGACCGCGATATGCTGTCTTGTGATGAGCCGGGCATGTGGCGGTTTGGCAAGCTTTGTATTCGAGCCGGTGTCACCACCGCCACCGATCTGGCCGCCCGGTTGCCTGAAGAAGCTGTCGAGACCTTGTTGCGTGTAACTGGAAATACAAACTTCCCCGCTCGTATCGTTCCCTTGCGCTTTCACCATGGGGTCAGCCCCGAAGATTTGATTGCCCATGTCGAAGCCCTGGCCCCGCAATCCACCGACAAGCTGCGCTTGGGTCGGATCAAGATCGTTGTCGACGGGTCCATTCAGGGCTTTACTGCCCGTCTGCGCGCGCCGGGATATTACAACGGATCACCCAACGGGCTGTGGTACATCCCGCCAGAGCATTTGGCCTATATCCTTGAAACATCCCTGCGCAAAGGCATTCAAGTACACACGCATACCAATGGAGATGAGGCCACGCAGCTGGTACTGGACACGATGGCGCGGGTGTTGCGCAAGGCGCCGTCACTGAACCACCGGTTCACGCTGCAACATTGCCAATTGGCCGACACCGCGCAGTTCCGTCAGATGAAAGAGCTGGGGCTATGCGTGAACCTCTTTGCCAACCACCACTTTTACTGGGGCGATCAGCATTATGATCTGACGGTTGGGCCGGAACGCGCTGAACGTATGAACGCCGCTGGAACCGCTGCGCGCGAAGGTGTGCCTTTTGCCATCCACTCTGACGCACCAATTACGCCGCTTGGCCCGTTGTTTACAGCCTGGTGCGCCATGAACCGGCAAACGGCGACCGGTCGGACCTTGGGAGAGGCTGAAAAGATCACCTTAGATCAGGCTTTGCGGGCGATCACATTGGGCGCGGCCTACACGTTGCATCTGGACAATGAAGTAGGCTCGATCGAAACGGGCAAACGTGCAGATTTCGCCGTTCTTGAGGATGATCCTGAAGAAAAAGGGGTGGAGCAACTGAACGAAACTCGCGTCTGGGGGACGGTTCTGGGCGGTACTGTCTTTGCGGCCTCCGATGTCTGACACGGGCCTGCCTCTGACCATCATCGGCGGCTATCTGGGGGCCGGGAAAACCACACTGGTCAATACACTATTGAAGAATGCACAGGGGCAACGCCTCGCAGTTCTTGTCAACGAATTTGGAAGCCTTCCTATTGATGCCGACCTGATCGAGGCGCAGGACGGCGATCTGGTGACCCTAGCGGGCGGATGTGTGTGTTGTTCCTATGGTGACGACCTGATGTTCGCGCTGACGCAGATCCGCAACATGGATCCGGCCCCTGACCATATTTTGCTTGAGGCGTCCGGTGTTGCTTTGCCTGGTGCAATTGCGTCTTCTATCAGCCTGTTTGGCGATGACATCCGGGTCCACGGAGTTGTGACCTTGGTGGATGCAGAAACGCTGCCAGATCTTCTCAGCGATACTTACATCTCAGACACGATCACGCGACAACTCAAATCGGCCGATCTTGTGATCCTGACCAAAACCGATCTTGCGCCGCCTGAGAAAACGAGCCTGAGTCGTGAACTGGTCGGTCGCCATGCCCCGTCAGCCAGTGTGCTTGAAAGCAAGGTAGATGGCATTGCTCGTATACTACTATTGGATGACGTAAGCGTTGATCGTGCGTCAGACCTGGATATTGCGCCTCACAAAATCCCTTTGGTTACAAAAACACTGTCAATGACCGAAACGGTCGATGCGGATGCGTTCGCCAAAACGCTGGCCTCTGATCCAAATGTTGTTCGTGCAAAGGGTCACATGGTTCAAGCCGATGGAAACCGCGTCACGCTGCAGCTGGTTGGCGGCCGTTATTCGATTACAAACGCACCAAAGACTGCGCAGTCGGGAATTGTGGTTATCTCTAAGAGCGCTTAACTCGCGCTGCACATTGGTTCGATAAAAACCATTTTTGACGTTGCAAATTGGCCCAAAAAACCAATAAGCTGAAACATGTCGTGCTACTCAGCCAATTCAACTTAGTAAATAGCCGGAGGGCGGTTTGCGCTCAAGTGACCTTCCACAGAGAATTTCCAGACGATTGCTGCAAGATATCGCCTCTGGCGGGCTGCAAACGGGCCAGCATCTGGGAGCGCAACAATTGGCGGATCGTTACGGAGTTTCGCGAACTCCGATCAGAGAAGCTTTGAATTTACTTGAACAAAGAGGTTTTCTTCAGCGTCAGGAGAACCGAGGGTTCTTTGTTGGAGAACTGGATCCTGATGTCGTTGCAGAGGTGCTGGAACAGCAACCCGAGCAAGACCAAAGCCCTTATCATCGTTTGGCGGATGATTGGCTAAGGGGAGAGCTTCCCGAAGAAGTCACAGAACAGTTTTTGCGCCAGCGTTATGATTGGTCGAAGGCCTGCACAAGCGAGGTTCTGGTGAGGGCGACGCGTGAAGGGTGGGTCGAGAGAAAAGAAGGCTATGGTTGGCGGTTTCTTCCCGTGGCAAATACACCGGAAGCGTTTGACGAGATTTATCGGTTTCGTATGGCGATTGAGCCCGCTGCGATGCTCGAACCATCCTTTGAGTTGAACCGAGGAGTTCTGACTGAACTAAGGCGGACGCAGGAAGGAATGCTGGAAATGGATTTCAGCTCGGTTCCGGCAGAAACACTTTTGCAAAACGGTTCGGTTTTTCATGAAGAGGTCATCAAGCTTTCCGGAAACCCGTTTTTCCTGGTTTCACTGCAGCGTGTCAATCGCATGCGGCGCCTCATGGAGTATCGTGCCGATGTGAACCACGACCGCCTTATCGAGCAATGCTCAGAGCATATAGAAATCTTGGATCTGCTGGAGGCGGGAGATAACCTGGGCGCCTCTCATCGCATGAGGCGTCATCTAAGCGGTGCTCTCAAACGAAAATCGCCGCTGGCTTGGTCTTGGGCTGCCGACGCCAATTGATGGAACAGTTTAGCTTTCCAAGAATCCTGAAGCGATAATCAAATTCGCGGTCGCTTTGCTACATGCCATGGGGATGTCGTAGACGGTCGCCAGACGAGTCAGGGCTTTGACGTCTACATCATGGGGATGAGGTGTCATCGGATCTGTGAAGAACACAAGTAGATCTATTTTGTCGAGCGCTATTAAGGCGCCGATCTGTTGGTCTCCTCCTAATGGTCCGCTCTTAACAAGTTCGATATTCTCTAAAGAGACGCCGGCCTGGATCACAGTCCCTGTTGTTTTTGTGCAGATCAAGTTGTGCGGGCGCAATTGGGTCGCGTGGCGTTTCACCCAATCGGCCAGATCAGGTTTTTTGTTGTCATGTGCGATCAAGGCAATCTGTTTCATCTGTTTGGCCCGCCTTTGCTTCAGTCCCGAACGTTGCTGTTTCAATAGATTTTTGACGTTTCCCAAAGGCCTCGCCCTCTATGGTGCGGATAGCACGATTTGGCATCGCATCGAAAGCTCGGTTTGTCTCGCTCCACCAGCGGGCGGCGGTTTTCTTTCAAACCGGTTCAGCACGACGTCTTGCAGAAGCTTCAAGATATCGTTCATGCCCAAGCGAGTGCTCTGACTTGATTGGAAGCGCAGGACCGGCCTTTGATCCATCCCGTCTATGGTCTTCAGACCGCGGGGCGTCGCGGTCCGTTTGAAGGAAATTGCACTCGAGAATTAAGCGCCAGGGAAAGACCAGAGAGGCGGCAGTTGAATACCGCCTTTCGCAAGTTTTTGTGCAACTAGCGTACGCGTTGACAGAGCTTGTCTGAAACAAAGTCAGACCAGCGCGCGTACCTTTTCAAGAATAGCGGAATTCACCGCAACACCTTCGGTCGACGCGCGTTCGCGACACTTTCGGCGCCAATCGCCTGGCAGTCGCGCACCGTCTTGAGCACGAAACGAGCCAATCAAATCCGATAACCTTTCTTGAAATAGACCGCCCGATGTAGCCTGCGGGTCAATTGCAATGAAAAACTGACCGGTTTTCGGTGGGCCGCCTTCGGTGCCCGAGAATGGGCTGGCGACAGAGCCTAGATTTGCACCAGTCATAGCCGCAGCCATCAGCTCGACGGTCAATGCGATTCCGACACCCTTGTAGCCACCAGACGGCACCATAGAACCCTTTAATCCAGTCGCAGCATCTGTGGTGGGCTGACCTTCTACATCCAGGACCCAACCTTCTGGCACCGGTTTGCCCTCACGCGCGTGTTTCATGACTTCGCTTTTTGCGATTGTGCTGGCGGACTGGTCAATCAACAAAGCCGGATTGCCATCTGCGTCAGGAACAGAAATCGAAATTGGGTTTGTTCCTAATACGGGCTTGGCGCCGCCCGAAGGAGCGATGGATGCAGGAGCATTTGTGAACCCGATACCCATCAAGCCGGCTTGAGCGATGCGTTGGGTGTGAATGCCCAGAACTCCGCAATTGTAGGAATTGTTGATTGCCAATACGGCCACCCCTTGTTCGCGTGCCAGTGGGATCAAGCTTTCAAAACCCAAATCTATTGCGCGATGGGCAAAACCGGTCGCTGCGTCTACTGCGACCACAGCGGGGCGTGGACGTGATATCAAGGGTTCGGCCAACCCGTCTACTTTGCCGCACTCAACATGCTGCGCGTAGATCGGGATATAAGCAAGACCGTGAGAGGCGACGCCATCTGCCTCGGTCATTGCCGTCGCAACTGCAAGCGGGCGCGCGTTTTCCTCGGACGTTCCCGCTTTGACAAGCGCTTGAAAGGCCAAATCTTCGATTTCGGACAGAGACAGGGTTTCAGTGGCAATCATGGTTGTTTCCTGTTCATCGTTTTGTTTCTTTTATGGGAGGAGCGCGTTGTCAGTCGTTGTCGTTCCGGCTGCTACCCGCACCGAGCTGTCGGCTTTCTTCGGTAGCAGGCGCGTAGGTTCGATGGGCGAATGCGCTGAGCTTGCTCCAGCTTCTATCGGACAAACGAGCCCTTAGCATTGGCTCTTGTCGATGCTTCAACTCGGCGGGTATTGAAAACACCATCTTGGCCGCGTGGCGCGCTTCCAGCGCCTTGGGGTCGCCTTCTACACAAATCGCTGATCCATCTGCCACTAGCCGAGCATTCTGCCACTCGACTACAACCGAGACCCCAAGAGTTGACGCGACCGCACCGATGGATGGCACTGCCAGCAATGGAAGGTCGACATTTTCGAGGGTGATCGTCCCGCGAGATAAAAGGCGGGCCGCACAGTCGCTCACCGAGGCATTCGCGATCAGGGGGCTCATCCGGCCAATCGGTGCAGACCAAGTTTCCGCCTCCAGCGAGACAGGAGATACATCAAGAATTGGAAGCGCGTCGTGCATCTCAAGCAGATCGACCAACAGGTTAACACCCGGAAAGCCATAGGCGGACAGCCAGCGTGTGGTTTTACCAGCCTCTTCAGCCAAACCCCATGGGAGACCCGCACCACGCGCGGCACGTTTGCTCATGGTTTCGATTTCGTTCAGCGAATGGCTCATGCAGTCGTCTCGGTCGAGCTTGGAAAAACCCAAAAGTCGGCGTTTGCTTGCGAGAGCTCATAGGGAAGCGGGGCGTTTCCATACATGCAAATGCGAACCCATCGATCCGACCGCGGGTCGAATTTGGTCGCGCCGAAAAAGGAAAGTTTGCAGCGTAGCATGTCGATGGGCAACATGCTGTTAGAGATCGTATTGTCGCGAATTTCCGCATAGGGTGAGGACCCTGCAACTTGAATGCGACGCAAGGTATGCCGGTGTTCCGGATTCTCTAGCAAGAAATCGGCCACTTCCACTTCGTCGGGCCAATGCGTCAACGCTTGATAGAGCACTGCAGCATCGCGACCGGGCGCCAAAGGCTGTTCATACTCTTCGATTGGTTCTTCAAATCGTTGGCCCAGACGAGGTTCTTGCTTTTCCTCCGAAATGTACCAAGCGCGGGCCATGTTGGTCGGAACCGTCCAATCCGTATCAATGGCCCAACGGTAGACATCCTCCAAAACGGCGCGAAGGCTTCCGATTTGCGTCGCGCCGGCAATGAGGGCAACAGGCTCGTCATCTGAAGCCATGGCTTTGGCGAATTTATCGACCAAAGCTCCGTAGGGTTCCAGAATCAGTGAGGCGATCCATTCTTGCCCCTCCAGCGACAAGGCTTCTTCTGACCAGGAATACAACGCGTCCCAAGGCTGTTTCATGCTGAGGTCGGTGCGCGACAGATAGCCCTTTACCAAAGCGATGTCCTTGCCGAGCACCGCTAGCTTTTCCATTTGAACTGGGTGCTGAGACTGCCACGATTCAATAAGTTGGATATTGCGGAGCAGGATGTCATGGAACTGCGCTATCTCTTCGTCCCGTGCCCATTGGACATTGCGCACAGCCTGTATGGCGTCTTCACGCGCGGTTATCCAGTTATTGAATAGTCGCGGATGGTTTAGCAAGAACGGTGCCATACCCAATCCGGTTGAATTGCCGATGCCTATTGAACGCGCGATTCCCGCATCCAATTCAGCGGCTTGTGTGCCGCTCAATGCCGCCCGCGCTTTGGCCATGTGCTGCACCAAATCAACTACGAACCAACGCGTGAGATAGACCGACAGCATTTCGACCTGGAACGGAGCGCGAAACTCGGGTCGGTCTGCAATCATTTCCCGGTCGGCGGCTCCCAGTTTGCCTGATCCATAGACAGCGGTGGTACGCATCAAATAGCCCACCGCAGCTATTTTTTCGTACGACGGTTGGCGACCTTCGGCTAATACGTTGACCACATGCTCCCAAAGGCGAACGGATCTATTGGCTCGAGAAACGGACAGCTCGGTTTCAGATACGCGTCCGGCCTCCTGCACAGGAATATTGTGCGAAAGACGTTCAATATCTTCGGCGGTTGGAACGCCATCAAATAATGTAAAAGTTGCATCCCATGCTTCTGCGATCACTCTATCGGATCGCTTCTCCGGCGGTAAATCATGTGCATAGGCAATTAGCGAATAAGACCGATCGGGCCCGTGGGCGGTATAGATCGCGTGCCCAACACCCGTCGAGTCAATGTCGAACGCTGCCCTTTCAAACCGCCAGTTTTCCCGAGCCAAGCGCCGGGTCAGGATTCGCATGAATGAAAGACGTGACTGATGCATCGAGCCAAGCCGGGCCAGGCGCATTACGATGTTCGGATCACGGCGGGAAACGTCTGCCATTCGGTCTTGCCTCTTCAGTTCGGTTACCATTCTCTCCAATCGGTATTCAAATGTATCGTTGGTCCTTGGTCAGGAGCTTGGCTTGAAACTGTGCTCGAAGAAACGATACCAGTTCGCGCCCATTATCCCGGCGACTTCTGTGTCGTTCATGCCCGTTGCACGCAAGCCAGCAGCGATGTTGCCAAAGTCGCGATTGTCTTTGAACCAGTTAGGCATCGGTGGGAAACCGGGTGCCGAGGCCGAGCCTTCACCATAGTCTATTTCTTTGGTCCAGCGACCGACACGCATCCATTCGACGACGCTGTCTGGCTGATCCTGACACAGGTCCGTGCCGATCCCCAGATGCTGGACACCATATTTTTCGGCAGTACGAGCGACCATTTCACAAAAGCTTTCCACGGTGCAGGCGGATTTATCCTTCAGGTGATGAGGATAGACCGAAAAGCCCAGCATCCCACCCTTTTCCGTGACCGCCTGGATTACGTCATGGCGTTTGTTGCGCAAGGCCGGGGCCCAGTCATATGGGTTGGCATGGGTAATCGCGATTGGTCGCTCGGAAAGCTCGGCAGCATCAATTGTAGAGCGGTCTGCGGAGTGGCTCATATCGACCACCAGGCCGACGCGGTTCATCTCTTTAATGACCTGTTTGCCCATTCGTGTGATGCCTGTGTCATCGGCTTCATAGCATCCGGTCGCCAGCAGGGACTGGTTGTTATAGGTCAGTTGCATAAATCGCGCACCCAGATCATGCAGGACTTCAACCAAGCCGATATCATCTTCGATCGGGGACGGGTTCTGGAACCCGAAGAACACAGCCGTCCGACTGGTTTCCCGCGCGATATCGATATCGCTGGCCCAGCGGCCTTTCATGATCAGGTCCGGATATTGTTCGAACCAGCGATTCCACTTCTCGAAATTCAGAACCGTCTCGCGGAAATTCTCGTGATACGAGATCGTGACATGGATCGCGTCGACGTCCCCCTGGCGCAATTGCCGAAAGATCTTTTCAGACCAGTTTGCATATTGCAGCCCGTCGATCAGCATCAAACAGGTCCCGCGCTGATATAGGCAGTCTTGACGGTCGTGTAGAATTCAGCAGCGGCTTTACCCTGTTCCCGCGGCCCGTAAGAGCTGTCGCCGCGACCGCCGAACGGCACGTGATAATCCGTGCCTGCCGTGGGCAGGTTCACGGTGACAACACCGGTACGCGCGTTACGGCGGAAGTGCGTGGCACGGGCCAATGACTTGGTCACAATGCCCGAGGTCAGGCCAAAGTTGGTGTCGTTGACGACGCTCAGCGCCTCGTCATAACTGCCGACCCTGATCACGCTGGTCAGCGGTGCAAACATTTCTTCTCGGTTGATGCGCATTGCGTTGTCGGTGTTCAGGAACACGCCTGGCGACATATAGAAACCTTCGTGAGGCATATCCAGACGAACACCTCCACAAGCCAGTTCTGCGCCTTCGGACTTGCCCAGATCGACATAAGCCAGGTTCTCAGCCAACTGCTGCTGGCTGACGACGGGACCCATTTGCGTACCTTCTTCCAGCGCGTGGCCTACTTTCATGGCTTGAGCACCTGCCACCAGTTTCTCGACAAACGCATCGTGAATGCGATCATGCACAACAAGGCGGGACGACGCAGTGCATTTCTGACCAGTGCCGCCAAACGCGCCACCCAAGGCCAGTGACACCGCCAGATCCAGATCGGCGTCATCCATGACGGCCAAAGCGTTTTTGGAGCCCATCTCCATCTGCACTTTCGTCAGGTTCTGAATGGCAGCGGTGGCAATTCCCTTTCCGACCGGGACAGACCCGGTGAAGGAAATCGCGTCTACTTTGGGGCTCTCGACCAGACGCTGTCCGACCGAACCGCCTGAACCCATGACGAGGCTGAACAAACCTTTTGGGATGTCCTGCTTCTCGATGATCTCGGTCAAGGCCACAGCTGAGGCTGGTGTGATATTGGCAGGCTTCCAGACTACCGCGTTGCCGTAACATAGCGCAGGGGCAATCTTCCAAGAGGCGGTCGCAGTCGGGAAATTCCACGGACTGATGATCGCGACAACACCCACGGCTTCGCGGCGCACATCTACCTCGATATCGGGTCGCACGGAATCGGCGTTCTCGCCGATCTGACGCAGGCACTCGGCGGCATAGTAGGTAAAGAACTGCCCCGCGCGGAAAACTTCGCCTTTTCCTTCGGCTAATGGTTTGCCTTCTTCGCGGCTGAGCAAGGTGCCCAGCTCTTCGGCTCGGGCCATCATCTCATTACCGATAGCGTTCAGAACGGATTGCTTACGCTCCAGCCCATAGGCTGCCCATTCTTGCTGGGTGATGCGGGCCTGATCCAAGGTCTTTTGCAATTGATCCGTGTTAGCCTGCGCAAAAACACCAATCAGATCGGTCAGATCGGAAGGGTTACGGTTTTCGATGACACTGTCACCGATGACCCATTCACCAGCTATTAGGTTCTTTTGAACGTCAGCCACGGCTGTTTCCCCACAAAAAATCGTTTGTTGGGGTATGGACTCCAATTGGGGCGTCAATCAAACTAAAATTATTGAAGAAAATTTCAACAAATCTGAAATCCGCCGAGATGACACTCAAAATAGAAATGCTTCGCGGCTTTGTCGCAGTTGCTCGCCATGGAAACCTGACCGACGCAGCCATGACACTGAAACGGACACCTTCAGCCCTTTCAATGATGCTGAAGCAGTTCGAAACGCATCTAGGAGAACCGCTGTTTGAGACAGATCGAAAGAACAAGCTCACCGCGCTGGGAGAGTTTGTGTTCGAGCAAGCGGAAAAGGAATTACTGCACTTTGATAGCACGGTACGCGCCATCGAGAATTTTGCAAATTCGAAAATTGGACAGGTAAAAATAGCCACGGTTCCTTCCATAGCTGCGACGATAATCCCTCGAGCGTTTGCCAGAAATATCGGGGGCTACCAAAATGTTAGGATTGATCTGAGAGACATGGATTCGAAGTCGGTTCGACACGAGCTGCTTCGTGATCGCATCGATATCGGCATTGCCACTTTGGGGGCCAATGTTCCCGGCCTGCATGGTCAGGTTTTGCTTACTGACAGGTTTGGTGTGCTGTTACCGGTCGACCATCCGCTGGCTAACACCACGAGTCCCATAGGTTGGGACGCATTGAGGTCGCAGAACTTAATTGCAAACAGTCTTTCAGAAATTATCCCTGCCAATGAAGCGGCGGAGCTTCACGCCAGGTCGCTGTTTTCTGCTCATAATATTACCTCTATCCTTGGGATTGTTCGAGCCGGGATTGGCATCACAATCCTACCTGAACTTGCAGCGATTTCAGCGGTGCAGTGGAATTTGGTTTTTCGCCCGCTCGCAGATGAGACTGCCAAACGGCAGATTCACATCTTGCGCAAAGCTGGTGCGGTCTTGTCCCCCGCCGCGCGCAGGTTAGAGAACGACATTCTGGAAACGGCTGAAGATTTCGTCAAAGAGCGGCTCAGTCGCAGTTCGTGAGTTTGATGCCTTGCTTTTCCGGCTATTCGATAACGTTTTCAAGCTTCGAGTAGTTCTTTGCTGCGCTGTTGGGTGCTGTATGACATGGACCCCTACAGCGTGGCGTAGACAAATAAATATCGTCTGATGTCGGATTTGCAGGATTCGGAGCGTCCTTGCAGTGTACCAACAGTTAAGGAGGTTAGAATGATATTCGCGATCACGATTTATGGCGAAGCCGGAGTGTTTGAAGCTCTTCCAAAAGAGCGTCAGGACGAGGTGCTTGGTGGGCATACCGCGCTACAGGAGGTTTTGGCGCAGCGGGGAGAGTTTGTTTCGATCAAGCTGATGCCGCCGACTTCGGCTGTGATGGTCGAAGCAGCGGGGAACACAGGTGCGGCGCCCCTGATCACGGACGGCCCGTTTTCCGAGACGAAAGAGAGCTTTCTTGGCTTCTATGCCGCTGAATTCAAGGATCTTGATGAGGCGTTGGAATATGCAAAGATGATCTCTTCTCCGGTTGCGCGGCTTGAGGTGCGCCCTGTCGCCTGGGCAGGTGGCGCCATTTCTTCGGAATAGCAAATGTCGGACTGGCTTGAGGCCACATTCGTCCAACAACGCCCCCGCGCGATCGCGGCTCTGACGCGGGTGTTCCGGGATATAGATCTGGCCGAAGAGGCTTTTGCCGATGCCTGTGTAAAGGCCCTGACGGTCTGGTCGCAGGATGGTGCGCCTCGTGATCCGTTGGCTTGGCTTCTGACAACGGCGCGGAACGCTGGTTTGGATCGTTTGCGCAAATCCCGGCGGCGCGCAGAGATCCTGTCGCGCCATACCGAGGAATTTCAGCCAATGCCCGCAGAAACACCCGATCCGGACGAGTTGCGAGATGATGTCTTGCGCTTGCTGTTCATCTGCTGTCACCCCGAACTGGAACGGAGGGATCAGATTGCCATAGCGTTACGCGTTGTTGCGGGCCTGAGCGTGGAAGAAATCGCGCGAGGCTTTTTGGTCAAACCCAAAACGATGGAGCAGCGGATCACGCGGGCCAAAAAGAAAATTCTGAGCAACCGGGTTGCTTTTGAAACTCCAAGCCCAGCCGAGCGCGGGACGCGGCTGGGTGAAGTGTCGTTGATGATCTACCTGATGTTCAACGAAGGCTGGTCGACCTCGGCGGGCCCAACGCAGATGAAACTGACCCTGTGCGAAGAATCGATCCGGCTGGCCCGCTTGCTTGTGGACCTATTTCCGGCCATGGGCGAGCAAGCGGCTTTGTTGTCCTTGTTGTTGCTTCAGCATGCGCGGCGAGATGCGCGGATAGACGAGGCGGGAAAGCTTGTCGCACTTGATGATCAGGATCGAAACTTGTGGGATGGCGCCAACATCGCCGAAGCCATGGGATTGCTGCAAAAAGCGCAAAGGACCGGTCATCATGGGATTTATGTCATTCAGGCGACAATCGCTGCGGCGCATGCCCGTGCAAGGTCACCCGTGGACACCGACTGGACGCTGATCGAAAGCCACTACGCGGCGCTCTATGCACTACAGCCAACACCGGTGGTCCGGCTTAATCAGATCGCTGCACAAGCCAAAATCCACGGTCCTCACCATGCGCTTGAGGCGCTTGAGGCTTTGAAGCATGACCTGTCCGGTTATCGATGGTTTCATGCGATGCGGGGTGGGTTGTTGCAGGAAACGGGTGATCAGCGGGCGGCCATTGACGCCTTTGAGACGGTGTTGACACTTGCGCCAACTGAACCGGAACGTGTTGTGGTTAAAAACAAAATCAGGATCAGCCAAAAAATGTTGGATGAGATGTAGGTCGGCTTTCGGCTCGCGCGTCCTTGGATCAGACCCGCATGTGGCGGGCGCAACCAAGGGAGATACCCATGAGTATTCTTGAAATGACTGCAGTCGGCAACTCAGGTTGGATCGGACATTCCGGCCCCGATCAGAACAAGGCGAAGTCCTTCTATCGTGATGTCCTGGGGTGGACGATCAACGATATGCCGATGCAGGACGGATCCAGCTATTCCGCAGCCGTAGTGGGTGAGACGGCGATTGGAGGGTTTTCTCCGATGCCCGAGGACCAGGGCAGCTGGACGATCTTTTTCACTGTGGCCGATGTGGACGCAAGTGTTGATACGGCCAAGGCCAAAGGGGCCACGGTGGTTCAGCCGGCAATGGATATGCCCGGCGTCGGGCGGATGGCCACGCTGACCGACCCGCAAGGTGCCCGGTTCGCACTGATTACTTATGAAAGCATGGCTTCACAGGCATAGCGCAGAAGAGGAGCGATCAGATGGAACAGCTTCCCCAAATCGCATTGGGATTCACCGCAGTTTTTGTGTTGATGAGTATTCCAATGGCGCTTGCCGTTGGTGTGCGCCGCAGTAAAACCGGGATACTCCTGCTGCATGGTGCGGATGATGACCTGCTCAGGCTGATGCGTGCGCATGGAAATTTTGTCGAATATGTCCCGCTTGCGTTGCTGGCGCTTGCCGGAGCCGAAATTGTCGGAACCGCCCCCTGGCTGGTCTGGCTTTGTGGTGGGGCTTTGTTGCTTGCCCGCCTGATCCACTATTTCAGTCTGCGCTCTGCACCAGATGGGAAGGGGCGGGCGGTCGGTGCGGCGCTAACTACACTCACCATGCTGGTGCTGGCACTGGCCATCCTCTGGCATCTTGTCGTGGCCGGCTGATGCCTGTTGATCAAGCTCTCAACGCTCGCATACGTGACGCTTTGGCCACGTATGCGGGTATCTCGGAAAAACAGATGGTGGGTGGTCAGTGCTTCTTTTTGAACGGTAACATGTTGTGTGGTGCACGGTTGCATAAGGATGGTGTTGGCCGGTTCATGTTTCGAGTTGGCAAAGCGAATGAAAGCTTGGCTTTGCAGGACGTAAGCGCCCAACCGGTGATCCACGGGGGCCGCAAACTTGGGGGTTTCGTGACCGTAAACGCCGCCGAATGTGACGGTCCCTCGCTCGACCGATGGCTAGAGCTTTGTCTAGGTCATGCCGCCGCGCTTCCGGCTAAGAGTTGAATGGAGTTTTAGATGACACGATTTGACAGTTTCAAGCCTGAAGCGCTTGTCTTTCTTAAGGATCTGAAGGCCAACAACAACAAAGAATGGTTTACATCGCACAAGGCCGTTTACGAGGCCCAAATAAAGGGTCCCGGTCAGGACTTTGCTGCAGACATGTGCGCAGCGTTGCAAGAGCTGACTGGACGTCCGCACAGCAGCAAGATCTTTCGAATCTATCGCGATGTCCGGTTCTCCAAAGACAAGACACCCTATAACGCGCATCTGCATATCGCTTTCAAGCCTGAAGAAACTGCGGCTCAACCGCCGATGTGGTTTTTTGGCCTTTCACCTGAAAAACTGTCTCTTGGCTGTGGAGTTTTTCAATATGAAAGACAGGCGCTGGCCGAGTTTCGTAAAGCGATGGCTGGGCCAAAAGGGGCTAAGCTGATCCAGCTTACTGACCGGATGCACAATGAAGGTTTCAGGGTGGGTGAGCCCGAGCTGCAACGAGTTCCTGCAGGTTTTGAAAAAGATCACCCTAATAAAGACGCTCTGCGGCGGAAGGGATTTAGCGTGTGGAATGACACCCAGACGCCCGGTTTTGCAACCGAGCCAAAGCTTGTGGCGCGAACAATAGCGGTGTTTTCGCAGTTAATGCCTGTTTTCCGGTTGCTTACCTGATTTGACCAGCAAGCAGTTGTTGGCGATTGGTCTTCGACCAAACCCCTTTTTTGGCCGGATGGCGCAGTCTTTACTTTGCGCGTTGACGGCTCATCCAAAGTTGCAAGTCACGGTCGGCCTCTTCGAGAATCTCGGAATTGATCAGCTTACGGATCAGGGCATTCGTGACTGTGCGCATTCGTTTATTCAAACCAATCCCGCAATCGCTATCAGGATCTTCGCCCAGCTTTTCGTATAGCGTCGTGAGCCTATTCTGTACGGTGCGCAATGATAGCCCGCGTCTTTCTGCGATGGCCTTGTCCGGCAGGCCGATGGCGACATCCAGAAGGATGGCATGCTCGACTTCTGTCAACGCGTCAGGAGACCGTATTTGTGAGCTTTGGAGCGAGTGAACCTCGCGGTCGATCATCACCTGTCCTTCGAAAAGCACAGCTCGCAAGGCAAGTGCCAGACGTTCTGACGACGCGGTCTTGAGCACATAGCCATAGGCCGCCGCGTCCGGTACGATCCGCGAAATGCCGCGCAGATAGGCTTCATCCGAATAGTTCGACCAAAACAGCACGCGCGTATCGGGACGTTCGCCCCAGATAACGCGCGCCGCGTCGATGCCGCTGCGATCCTTCATCCGAAGATCCATCACGACCGCGGGTATTTGTTCTGCACGCGCCAGCGTCTCGGCTTCGCGACCGTCCTGGGCAACGTCCACGCGGGCAGATGAACCGAATGTCGCAGTGATTTGGTCGCGCAAATACGCGAGGTGCATTTTGTCGTCTTCAACCAAAAGAATGTGCATGTCTCAACTCCGACAGAATTTCCGGCTCAAGACGAATTCCAATTTCGGTTCCGTCTTTATCTTTGACTTCAAATGACGCTCCGATGAGCTGAGCACGCGTCTGCATATGGTTAATCCCTCCCAAACGAGCGTCAACACGCGCTTTAAACGATCCGTTGTCGCGAATGGTCATAGCCAAAGTGCCTTCGGGTGATTGGCTGACAAGAACGTTGATTTGGGAGGCTTGGGCGTGTCGCAATGTGTTATTGATCGCTTCTTGCGATATCCGGAAAAGCGCTGTTCTCACCGTATCGCGCAGCTTGTCAATCTCGCCATTGGTTTGATCCTCATACTGGAAAGTAAGACCAGCCACCGCGCCGCCAGCGCTTTCGAAATGCGACCGCACCGCTTCTTCGAAACCAAACAATTCCAGAATAGAGGGGATCGAACTGTCTATAATCTCGCGCAGATGCTGGATGCATGCGTGCATGTCGCTGCGCAGGTCCGCTGTTTCAGATTCGGTCATTTCAGGTGTAAGACGGCGCGCCAGCCGCGTAAGTTCGGCCAGAGTCTGATCATGCAGATCCATACCGATGCGCTGTCTTTCAGCTTCGAGCGCGTGGGTAAGGCGCAAGGCCCCAACCCTTAATCCTTCTTGTTTGCTTTCTGCGCGGGCGCGTCTGACAGCCTGCCGCCGGGCATCTTCCGAAGATCGCAAAGCAAAGAAATAGGGTGCCAGGATATCAGCCAGGATCTTGACCTTTTGCAGATTTTCTTCGGTGTAATAGTCAACCTGGCGCGACGAACAATTCAGCGCACCAACAGTGCGACCGAGGACTTTCATCGCGACATTGATACGGCTTCGCAACCCGTGTTGAGTAATCGGCCCGCTTATTGCACCTGGAAAAATGTAACGAGAATCCTTGGTGGCATCCCCCGATAGCATCGAGTCTGTCTTTCCCAGCAGTACATCGCGGACCGGAGACCGAGACACCAACGTCCGTCTGGTGCTCCAGAACGTGCTCAAACCCACTTCATAGGAACGATTGGTGCGATTGGCCTCGTCCATCAGACAAATGTCCAGATGGTCTACGGTGATAATCTTGTCGATCTCGGCCTTGACCGCCCGCAACGCAGATTGAATGTCGACCTCACCTGCAAGGTGGTTCGAAATGCGTAGGAAATACTCAAGCTCGGACACATGCATTCTCCTCCTGATACCAAGCTTAGACGAAAGCTTACCCCGGGTCTTGCGTTTCACCTCATGGGTTTTGCGGGAAACCGCAATTGACCTGCGACTGCTACCCTGATGCTGGCGGGCGATTGCCGCTAGCTTTGGCCTGACGCGAGGAGGCGTTAGGAAGAATTTCTGCGGCTTCGACCGCACATGGGAGGAACATGATGAAGACGATTGCCAAACTGTTTACGGTTACAGCTGCCTTGGCGATGACCACAGCTTTGCCCGTTGCGGCTGATACATCGGGAAAGAGTATTGCGCTTTCCAATAACTATGCGGGCAACAGTTGGCGTCAGGCTATGCTGGAAAGCTGGTCCAAAGTCACCGGCGCTGCGGTGGCCGATGGGGTTGTGAAGGCTGCGGATGCGTTTACCACGTCTGAAAACCAAGCCACTGAACAAGCGGCCCAGATACAAAACATGATCTTGCAGGGTTATGATGCGATCGTTCTGAACGCTGCATCGCCAACCGCGATCAACGGTGCCGTGAAAGAGGCCTGCGATGCAGGTATCACGGTTGTATCCTTTGACGGGATCGTCACTGAACCCTGTGCATGGCGCATCGCGGTGGATTTCAAGCAAATGGGTCGAAATCAGGTGAAATACCTGGCCGAACGCTATCCTGACGGCGGCAACCTGCTGGAAATCCGTGGCCTGGCCGGGGTTTTTGTCGACGATGAAATCAGCGCAGGCATTCACGAAGAGGTCGCGAACACCAATTTTGAGATCGTTGGGTCGGTTCACGGTGACTGGGCACAAGATGTCGCGCAGAAAGCTGTGGCTGGCATTCTGCCCAGCTTGCCCGAGTTGACGGCGGTTGTGACACAGGGCGGCGACGGATATGGCGCTGCGCAGGCGATTGCTGCAGCCAATCGTCCGACACCCACCATCGTGATGGGCAACCGTCAGGACGAACTTGCCTGGTGGGCCGAGCAGAAGGCCGCAAACGGGTATGAGACAACGTCGCTCTCCATCGCACCTGGGGTTAGCACATTGGCCTTTTGGGTGGCACAACAGATCCTGGATGGTGCCGATGTTCCGAAAGATCTGACAGTTCCGTTCCTGACCATCGAACAGGACGGATTGGAAGCCGCGCTTGAAACGACACCGGTCGGCTCTGTTGCCAATGTGGAGTATTCTCTCGAAGACGCGAAGGCCGTCATCGACGCCAGCCAATAGTCCCGAGGGCATATTTTGACAGACCTCAACACAAGACCCGGCGCCGCAGTGGCGCCGGTTGTATCGCTTGACGGCGTACATATGTCGTTCGGACCTGTGCACGCATTGGTCGATGCGCGATTTGAACTTTGGCCGGGTGAATGCGTCGGCCTTGTCGGACATAACGGGGCGGGCAAGTCCACGTTGGTCAATGTGATCAACGGGCGCCTCACTCCAACCCAGGGTAAAGTTCGGTATTCCGGCCACGGCGGTCAATCCGACGCGGCCACTGGTGCGCAGGAAGCCGGTATCAGGAGTGTATTCCAGGAACTGTCTCTCTGCCCAAATCTTACCGTCTTGGAGAACCTGCGCATCCCGTATCGCAACATGCCGCGCAAGGCGTGGCGCCGGGAAGCGCGGCGCATGGTGCTGGCGGCGTTGGACGAAGTTTTCCCGGATCACGGGATATCGGCTGATGCAGTTGTCGGCGATCTCAGCATTGCGGAACGGCAGATGGTTGAAATCGCCATTGCTTTCGCCGAGCGAGATACTGAACCGGCATTGGTGATCCTGGACGAGCCGACATCGTCACTGGATGCCGCCATCGCGCAGCAATTGCTGAGCCATATCAAAAAATTCTGTGCGGCAGGCGGCACGATTATCTTTATCTCGCATCTGTTGGGCGAAATCTTTGAGGTGGCCACGCGAATTCTGGTGATGAAAGACGGTCGCGTGACGCAGGACAAACAGGCCAATGCCTTTACCCGCGACAGCTTGGTCGATGCCATGGGCCATGTTGTCGAAACCTCAGGTCGTACGCAAAGTGCAAGGCAACGCCGGGCGGTTGGAGAAGAAGTTGCCAGGCTCAACAATGGCATGACGGTTCACGCAGGCGAGATTGTGGGCCTTGCCGGGCTTGCCGGGCACGGGCAGGCCGAGGCACTGGCACGGTTCTACATGTCTCGTGCTTCCGTCTGGCGCAGTACTAAGACCCCCGAAGTGGCCTTTGTCGCGGGTGACCGTACCCGTGATGGTGTGATGCCTTTGTGGTCGATCCTGAAGAACCTCAGCCTGATGACGCTGCGCGAGTTCAGCCAAAACGGTTTGGTCAATCGCAGCGAAGAAGACAGGCTCTATGAAACTTGGAAAGAGCGGATCAAAATCAAGGCCAATAACCCGCTGGACCCGATCCTGTCGCTGTCTGGCGGCAACCAGCAGAAAGTGCTTTTTGCCAAAGCTCTGGCTTCGTCGGCGCCGATAGTGATCATGGATGACCCGATGCGCGGCGTCGATATCGGCACCAAGAAAGAGGTCTATTCCATGATCCGTGCCGAGGCTGACACTGGGCGCAGCTTTCTTTGGTATTCGACTGAAACAGAAGAAGTGCTGGAATGCGACCGGGTCTATGTTTTTCGCGATGGTGAGATTTCGGCCGAGCTGACAGGTGACATGATCACCGAGGAAAACCTGCTGCGCGCTTCGTTTGAGTTACAGGAGGCCACTGCGTGACACGGGATCAACTTCGTATCCTGCTGCCAGTGCTGTCACTGGCCGTTTTGTTGGCCGCGGTGTTCTATCTGCAGCCCCGAACGATGAGCTATTTCGGCCTGAACCTGCTCTTCAACCTCGCGATACCGGTCGCTTTGGCGACTATTGCGCAGATGATGATCATCATGGTCAACGATATCGACCTGTCGATCGGCACATTTGTCAGTTTCTGCGCCTGTGTCACGGCAACCTTTGTCCATGACACGCCGCTGTTGGGCTATTCCATTCTTGCCATTGCGATCCTGGCTTATTCTGCCATCGGGGCTGTGATCCATGCCCGGGGTTTGCCTGCGATTGTCGTGACATTGGGGATGTCCTTTGTTTGGTCCGGCCTTGCCGTTCTGATTTTGCCGTCACCTGGCGGTGCATCGCCAGAATGGTTGCAGACATTGATGAAATCCAAACCGCCTCTGGTGCCTATGGCAATCATCGCTGCCACCTTGATCGCTCTTGTGACGCATCTTTTCGTAAAGCGTTCGTCTTTTGGAGTTGTGCTGCAAGGCGTCGGTGGGAACGAGCGCGCTTTGGAACGTGCCGGGTGGTCGATTGTAAAACTCAAGGCGACAGCCTACGGGATCGCTGGTCTTTTTGGTGCCTTGGCCGGAATGGCTTTGGTGGGGCTGACGACATCTGCGGATGCCAACATCGCCTTGCGCTATACTTTGCTTTCGATTGCCGGCGTTATCTTGGGTGGGGGTGAGTTCACCGGTGGACGGGTCTCACCGATCGGAGCCGTGATCGGTGCTTTGACGCTGACGCTTGCCGCAAGTTTTCTTTCCTTCCTGCGCCTGTCGCCCGATTGGCAGATCGGAGCACAGGGGGCGATCCTCATTCTTGTTTTGGCAGTGCGGCTGCTGGTGTCCCGCCGGGAGGAACGCTGATGTCTGGCTTGAGTCAAAAACCGTGGATCTGGTCTTATTTGGCGGCACTTGCGGCCTTTGGCGCAACGATGATCGTCTCGGGCGGGCAGGGCGGCGGGTCGCTTTTCTTCGCGGCGCTGACCTTTGCGTCCTTTGCCGTCATTGTGGGTGTTGGGCAGATGTTTGTGATCACGCTGGGCCCCGGCAATGTTGATCTGTCCATTCCCGCCACCATGACACTGGCGGCGACACTGGCGCTCAAGTTCATGGATACCAATACAAGCCTTATGCTGCCGGGGCTTTTGATCGCACTGGGAATTGGAACAGCCTGTGGCATCTTCAATTTCGGTCTGATCCTGCTTTTGCGTATCCCGCCGATTATCGCGACGCTGTCTTCGTCTTTCCTATTTCAGTCCCTGGCCATCTGGTCCAACCGGGGGCTGCGGATCAAGCCGCCTGAACCATTGGCTGATTTTGCAACGGGTGGACTGGTGATCCCGAACCTTGCACTGGTTGCCATCGGTGTTGCTGTGGTTGCTTGGATCGTACTTGAACGCGCAATTGTGGGGCGCTGGATTCTGGCCACTGGCCAGAACATGCGAGCTGCGCAACTTAGCGGAGTACCGGTCAATGGTGTGCGCTTTGGCGTTTATGTTGCATCGGCCATCCTTGCATCACTTTCTGGGTTTCTGCTGGCGAATTTCTCGGGTGGAGCAAACCTGAATATGGGGGCCGAGTACATGTTGACCTCAATCGCTGTGGTCGTGATCGGCGGCAGTTCCATCGCGGGTGGCAATTCAAATGTGCCCGGCGTTTGTGGGGCAGCCCTGTTTATGTTCCTGTTGGTCTCAATGCTGAACAGTTATGGATTTGGGGCTGGTGCGCGACTGATCCTTACCGGAGTAATCATCATGATGGTTGTAGTCTTTGCAAGTAAACGAAAGTACGCAGCATGAAGGCCGAATATGACATCGTCGACTCTCGTTTCCTGGATTTGATCCTTCACAACGTCCAACTCATGCAACTGTCCAGCGGTCATATGTGGACCGAAGGCCCGGTATGGGTCCCCGCTCATCAATGCTTGTATTTCTCCGACATTCCTAACCAAAGGATTCATCGTTGGACACCGGATGGGCAGATCACAGTCTTTCGCGAAAATTCGGGATTTGCCAATGGCAACACACTAGATGCCGAAGGGAGGTTGATTACCTGCCAGCATGGGACACGCAGCGTAACCCGAACCAACCACGACGGATCGATTGAGACCCTGGCCGACAAATATGGTGAAAAACCTCTGAACTCTCCGAACGACGTTGTCGTCAAAGCAGACGACACCATTTGGTTCACCGACCCGACCTATGGGATCATGGGCAATTACGAAGGCAAACGCGCTGTCCCGGAACAAGCTGCCAGATCCGTTTTTTGCTTTGATCAAACGACCGGATCGACAAAAGCAGTCATCGACTCCTTTGCGCAGCCTAACGGGCTTGCTTTTTCTCCAGATGAGACGCGTTTGTATATCGCTGACTCCGGTGCCAGTCATGATCGTTCGGTCCCCTCAACCGTCTATGTTTGCGATGTGACCGCAGACAATACGCTCTCTGAGCGCGCCGTATTCGCTGAAATTAAACCGGGTATACCGGATGGCTTGCGTGTCGATTGCCATGGAAACGTCTGGATTTCCTCTGCTGATAGCGTGCAGTGTTTCGATCAAGATGGAAAACTGCTTGGACGGATTTTTGTGCCCGAGGTTGTATCCAACCTTGAATTTGGCGGCCCAAGGAACACGCACTTGTTCATCACAGCAACCACCAGCCTCTATGCCATTCACGTGAACACACAGCGGAGTTGAACGAAGATGCCAGAGTACAGATTTGTATCGGGTCGCCACTTCGAGTTTCAGTGACATCGCCAAAGGCAGTGTTTTGAGCTCTGTCCAGTTTGGTAGGGTCTTTACGATGCGTAAAAGCGCATATCTATCAGAACGCTACCCTCTTTGACTGCGCACATATCTTTGCCTCGAATTTGGGAACTGGCAAAGCAAAACTGTTGGATTGGCCCTATGCGGAATTGGAAACCCTCGCTAGACTTGTGCTCAAGGATAGACGATGGAAACAACAATACTGACTTTCGAAATGATGGTGGTCCTTGGACTGCTGGCATTGACCGTATTTCTCTTTGTTTCGGAAATAATTCGCATTGATCTGGCGGCGATCCTGGTTCTGGTGATCCTGGGCGTGCTCAGCACACTGCCGGGTCTTGAAAGCCTCGCCAGCCGGTCCGAGCTTTTCTCAGGCTTCTCCTCAAACGCGGTTATCTCGATCATCGCTGTGATGATCATCGGGGCGGGGTTGGACAAAACCGGTCTAATGTCGAAGGTTGCCGCACTGATCCTGAAACGCGGGGGAACAACCGAGGCCAGGATCATCCCCATCGTCTCGGGCACCGTGGGTGTCATCAGTTCGTTCATGCAGAATGTTGGCGCTGCCGCGTTGTTCCTGCCTGTCATCAGCCGCATATCGGCACGCACTGAAATTCCCATGAGCCGCCTGGCCATGCCGATGGGGTTTTGCGCCATCCTTGGCGGGACGATCACGATGGTCGGCTCTTCCCCGTTGATTTTGCTGAATGATCTGCTGATCTCGGCCAATCGCAGCTTGCCCGCAGATCATCAAATGGAGCCTTTTGGTTTGTTTTCCGTCACACCCATCGGAGTGATGCTGGTGCTGACCGGGGTTTTGTATTTCGTTTTGTTGGGCCGATGGATACTGCCCGGTAAACGGGCGCGAGGCGAGGATGCGGGTGCTGCGCGTTCGATGCAGACCTATATCGAGAATACCTATGGGCTGCGCGCCGATATGTTCGAGGTGCGCGTGCCCGAAGGGTCGATCCTGATCGGTCAGACGCTGGCCGATATCATGGTGGCGCATCACATCTATATTCTGGGGACCTCCTTTCGCGGTCACAAGGTCATCGCGCCAATGGCCGATACCACAATCGAAGCGCCTGCGCGTCTGGCTGTTCTGGGTCTGCGACGGGTGCTGCATGACGAATTCGCCGAGCCTTATGGCCTGGAAATCCTGCCCGGTCTGGACGTGTTTGCCGATGATTTTGCCGCCACTGAATCTGGCGTGGCCGAAGTGGTTATCCCACCCGGTTCCAGCGTCATCGGGCGATCCCCGATCGAGCTACGCTTGCGTCAAACCCATGGCTTGTCGGTTCTGGCAATACACCGGGGCGAAGGAACTCTGAGCCATGTTGAAACCGAAGACCACGAGGCTACCCATATCGGCGAAGTCAATCTTCAGGCCGGTGACACTCTGGTGGTTCATGTCCAATGGGAACGATTGACGCGTTTGAAATCAGATCAGGATTTCGTGGTCGTGACCTCAGACTTTCCGCAAGAAGAACTGCGCCCGCACAAAGTGAACTGGGCGCTTGGGTTCTTCTTGTTGACGCTGTGCCTGATCCTGTTCACAGACCTGTTGTTGTCGCTTGCGTTGCTGACAGGTGCCGTCGGTATGATCCTGTCGCGCGTGCTGTCCATTGACGAAGCCTATGAAGCTGTCAGTTGGAGTACCGTTTTCCTTTTGGCCTCGCTGATCCCGTTGGGTATGGCGGTGCAAAACACCGGTACAGCTGCCTGGATCGCCGAAAAGATCCTGTCGCTGCTGGATGGCTGGCCCTTGTGGTCGCTCCAGGCGGGACTGGCAATATTGGCCACGATCTTTACGCTTGTGATGTCAAATGTGGGTGCCACGGTCCTGCTGGTACCCTTGGCGGTATCCATCGCGATTTCATCCGGTGGTGATCCGGCGGTTTTTGCGTTGACGGTTGCGATCTCGACCTCAAACTCGTTCCTGATCCCGACACATCAGGTGAATGCGCTGATCATGGGGCCTGCGGGTTATCGCGTTGTGGACTTTATCCGCTCGGGCGGGATCATGACCATTCTGTTCCTGATTGTGTCCATGATTGGCCTGACGCTATTTGTCTGAGGAAAGCCTGATCAGCGAGACCTGTGCGTTGGTGTCGTCTACAGTCAGATGCGCGAGCCGTTTGAATCCATCCGCATGGGCCTGACGCTCGGCCATCGGTAATAGATTATCAAGCTTTGAGAAATCGCCACCGCATCGGTCCTCGGCCATCTGCATGATCGCATCCGGGCCGCCAGATCCGCGATTGGCGTGGGTGACTGCGTTAGCCATCGGGCGCACGGCTTGCTCATATCTCAGCGCCGCAGCGTGACCAGGGCCCAGATCCTGAATGGCCGCGCCAAGCGTGCGCGCGTCAATGATGGCCTGGCTCGCACCGCTTGATCCAACCGGATAGGTGGCATGTGCGGCATCACCGATCAGAGTGACGGCCCCGTCGGTCCAGGTGTCCACAGGCTCAAGATCGACCATAGGGTACTCAAATACCGCCTCGGCTTCCGCGATCAACGCGGGAATATCGATCCAGTCGAAATCCCAATCGGTGAAGTCATCTGCAAAACGGGCAGGGTCAACCCGGCGGTTCCAGTCCTCTTTCTCGATTGTCGAGCTTGGGTCGACCCGCATTTCTGCGATCCAGTTGATAACGGTCCTGCCATCATCCGGGTTTGGCTGCGAAATCGGATAGGACACAAAGCGCTGCGTGTCATTCCCCGCCAGAATCATCGAGGCACCGGACAGGAAGGGTTTCGCAATCGTTGTGCCGCGCCACATGATCCCACCGCCCCAAACCGGAGGGCCTTGATCTGGGTACATCTGCGCGCGAACCGCCGAATGGATACCATCGGCTGCAACCACCATGGATCCCAACACGCTGTCGCGACCATCGGAGCCGCGCAGGATCAGCTCTGCGCCATCGCCTCTGTCCGCAAATCCTTCGACATCACATCCAAACGCAACAGACGCTTCACCGCAGCGTTGCAGCACCTCCTCCAGCAATTGCATTTGAAGATGACCACGGTGAACCGAATATTGAGGCCATTTATAGCCTGCAAATCGACCGCGTGGTTCGGTCCAGATCTCGACACCGGTCCTAGTATAGAAGCCGTAATCGCGAGTCTGAATACCGACCCGGTCCAACAGCGGTTCGAGCCCCAGGTCGAATAATTCCCGCACTGCCGGGGGTTGCAAGTTGATGCCCACGCCAAGCGGCTGTGGTCGCTTTACTTTTTCATAAATGCGAAACGGAATACCAATTTGGTGCAAGGTCAGACCCATCGTCAGGCCTGCGATGCCAGCTCCTGCAATCAGCACAGTCACTGTGGGGACCTCTTTCCGGGTCTGTGTACTCTCTGACGGGAATAGCACATGATCTCGGACCGCCTCTAAATAGGGATTAGCATGAGTGTGATCGCTGGAAAGGCAAGCAATATCCCGACACGGATCAAATCAGAGCCCACGAAATAGAGCACGGCCCGATAGGTCTCGGTCATTGGTGTTTCCCGATCCATCGCGTTGATGACAAACAGGTTCATGCCCACAGGAGGGGTGATCAACCCGACCTCAACCACAATCAGCACAAGAATGCCAAACCAGATGGCTGTTTGTTCGATATTCACCCGGTTGAAGGCTCCGGTGGACGCTCCGCGCAGCCCCAGTTCACGGGCCATCTCGCGGCTAAGTTCTTGGCCTGAAGCCAACAAGGCTTGGGCCTCGGCCAAGGCGGCTGCGGGGATTTCTTTGCCAGAAGCAATCAAATCATCCAAGCGCGCAGACTGGAACTCGACCAAAGAAACAAGACCGAAATCAAGTCCTTGCACGATAGGCCAAAAGATCGGGATCGTCAGAAGGATCATCGACAGGCTGTCCATGAAACAGCCCAGGATCAGATAAAACACTAGGATCACAAGGATGATTGTGACCGGTGCGAACCCGCTGTTTGAAACCCATTCGGCGGCAGCCTGCGGCATCTGGGTCAGCGCCAAAAAGCCATTATAGAATGCAGCCCCCAGGATGATAAAAAAGATCATCGCGGTGGATTTGGCGGTGACCACAAAGCTTTCGCTCAGACTGGCGCGGGTCAGTCCGCCAGCAAACCAGGCAATAACAGCTGTGCCAAACGCACCGATGGCCGCCCCTTCGGTTGGGGTGAACCACCCCAGATAGATACCGCCCACAACCAGCGAAAAGACCAAAAGCACCGGCCAGACATCAAACAACGCTCGAAAACGTTCTCCGTAAGGCATCCTTTCACGCGTTCCCGCCGAACCGGGATTAACGCGGACATAGACCGAAATAGCAATCATATAGCCGATGGCCGCCAGAATGCCGGGGATGAAAGCGGCCAGGAACAGTTTGGCAATGTTCTGTTCGGTTATGATGGCATAGATCACCAATACCACCGAGGGCGGTATCAGGATGCCCAATGTTCCACCCGCTGCAAGCGTAGCGGTCGAGAAACCACCCGAATAGCCATAGCGTTTCAATTCTGGCAGCGCGACACGGCTCATGGTGGCTGCGGTCGCTAGAGATGATCCGCAGATAGCCCCGAACCCCGCGCAGGCCCCCACGCTGGCCATGGCCACACCCCCTTTGCGGTGACCCAGCCAGCTTTCAGCGGATTTGAACAAGGCCTGGCTCATCCCGCCCAGCGTCGCGAAATGGCCCATCAGCAGGAACATCGGGATGATCGACAGGGAATAGTTAGAAAAGGTCGTATAGGTCTCGGTCCTTAGCCGTCCGACGGCGATGTTGGTGTCACCCGTCATCAGGATGATGCCTACAAACCCGGTCACGAACATCGCCAGACCGATCGGCACGCGCACAAAAATCAGCGCAAGAAGCGCCGGAAAGGACCACAGTCCAATGGCAATGTCGCTCAAGAGTTTTGCCTTTCGTCAGAAAGAGGGTTGTCTCGGCCTGCGATGACCTCGCCGGCGCGCAACACGGCCATGTAGATCCCTACAAGGGCGGCAATCCACATCGCGACGATGCTTGCGGCATAGGACCACCAGACCGGAAACTCCAGCAACAGGGTAGTCTGACCGGACCGGAATTTGCTGAGCCCACCCAAGGTCAGTTGCCAGGCCAGCAGAACCAGCACGGCGGCAAACAAGAGCTCGGTCAACAAGCTCAGCAACCTGTTCGCCGGGGCAGGTAGTCTTGAGGCGAAGATATCGACAGAAGCATGGGCGCCAGTGATCTGGCAAATTGGAAGAAAGGCAAAGATCGCAAAGGCCATTCCGGCTTCGACAATTTCGAAATCACCGTTGACTGGACCAATCCCCAAGGCCAGTAGCCAATCGGCAATACCCGGAGCAAAGCTTTGCATTGCATCGCCGTGCAAAACGCCATTCAGCAAGCGCCCGGCGACCGAGACGCACACAATCAGGATCAACGCAGCCAAGGTGATCCCGCCCAAATGCGCTAGCAGACGAGCAAGCCTAAAGACAAAAGCGTGCATATTCAGAATTCACCCCAAGCCTCGCCAGCGCCCGATGACGGGCGCTGGATCAGGAGGATTACATTTTCGCGTTTGCGCCTTTGCACTCACCGCTCATCAACCCTTTGGCGCGGTCGATCAATGCCTGGCCGTCCATACCTTTTTCTCCAAGATCAGCGATCCAGTTTTCATAGATCGGCGCGGCCAGTTCCTTCCATTCCTCAGTGTCCGAGATGGTGATGATCGTGTTGCCCGCGTCCACCGCAACCTCACGCGCCGGGCCATCGGCATCCGCCTGCGTGCCACCAGCAAAGACCGAAAAATCCATTCCGGAATTGGCGTCGATTACTGCCTTGTTTTCATCCGATAGGCCCTCATACAACGCTTTGTTCATGGCCAGAACAAAAGTCAGGGTATAGAGAGAGGGTCCCTCGAATTCGGTATGGTTTTCAACAAGTTCAGGTATTTTCAACGCTGGTGTGACCTCCCACGGGATAGTGGTTCCGTCAATCACACCTTTCGAGAGTGCTTCGGCGATTGCGGGAACGGGCATGCCAACCGGTGTTGCGCCCGCTTCGGACAGAAGATCGTTCACAAGGCGCGATCCACCACGGATCTTCATGCCCTCCAGATCAGCTGGTGTTTCGACCGGATCAGCGGTGTGGAACATACCCGGGCCGTGTACCCAAGTGCCCAGGATCTGAACGTCACTGAATTCACCGTCTTTCATGCTTTCTTCAAAGATCGTCCAATAGGCGCAGGACGCTGCGCGGGCATCTTCGACCATGAAAGGCAGCTCGAATACCTCAGTCGATGGGAAACGCCCGGGCGTATAGCCGACCACTGTCCAGGTAATATCATCGACACCATCAATCACACGATCCAGCAATTCGGGCGGCTTGCCCCCCAGTTGCATGGTCGGGAAACGATCAATCTTGATGCGCCCTTCGGACTCGGCCTCGATCTTGTCGGCCCAGACATCCAAAATGAGACGCGGCACATTGGCCTGCGCGGGCAAGAAGTGATGCAGTTTGAGCGTGACTTCTTGTGCCGTTGATGCGGTTGCCATCACCGCTGCCAGTGAAACGCCCCCAAGGAACGCTTTAAGATGTTTCATGATGTCCTCCCATTATTCAGTCGGGGTCTGAGCAGCTTAGACCCGCAAAGACCAATAAACCCATTATTTGATAATCCACAACTAATTGGATGAGTCACTTACTTCTTATTTCGAGGTTCTGGGCAGGAAACGGAGTGAGGAACCCACTTGTCAGGTCATCGCATGCCATTTGGGTCGCAACCTTATTGAGACGCGAAACCCTTGGTATACGCCTTTGACGACACAGGCACTAAATGGGATCCCCAAGATGCTGCACTCTGTTTCGAATGCAGAAACCCGGGGATCCCATTGGTTGACCCACATCGGCTTCGATTGTGGATCAGGGGGTTGCTGCGGGAGAAAGATTGGAAGTCTTAGCATTCCCCGATGTACAGAATCTGACAGATGTCTGAGTGGTGGAAGATGTTCTGCATGTTGTTAATTCATGGGTTCTCTTGCGATTTCGCCAAGACGCGTTAATCGCAACGCGTTTAGGACCCTAATCCCCACTTTTGGCTCGGATACCAAGACAAAAAAAGGGCCCGCATGCAGGCCCCATTTTGAGAGTTATCAAGCGTTCTAACCAGATCGGGCGTGCTTGAACTCCGGTTGATCCGCCGGTTCGTTCGAGCCAGCAGCAGTCTTGGCTTTGTCTTCCAGACTGACCACACGAGTAAGGCTTTGACCTTGTTCTTCAGACATGCCGATCGGTTTTTGCGTGATTTTACGCTCGACCGGTTTCATGTGGTTCAATTTGATTACCGAAAAGGACACATTATCCTGATCGGGATCATCGAGATCTGAAATCGCGTTCAACAGATGCCCTGCAATTTCTGCCGATTTCCGTCGGCGATAGCGGTGCAAGATCTTTTGCAGCATCGGCTCACCCAGGTATTGAAGCCCGTCAGAGGATACGACCACGATGTCGCCAAGCTGAAGCTCAAACGGCTTTGATGGGCAGTCAAATTTAGGAATGTTCTGACCCATGATGACTGAAGTCAGGCAGTTCCGGTCCGGGTGATTTTTGGCCAACTCGGGGCTCAGAAGACCCTGTTCTGCCATCAAATCAATCTGCGGCGCCAGCGAATGGTCTTCGTTCAACTGCTGCAGCTTGCCACCCCGCAGCAAATAGAGCGGGCTGTCACCGATGCTCATCCAATACATACGGTTTTCCGCCACAACGACAGCAACCAGTGTTGCGCCCATACCGCGAGCGCCCGGATTTTCTGAAACGTAGTCACGGATCGTGCCATTGGCCCCGGCTGTTGCGACTGCAAAGTGATCGGGTATGTCCTTTTCAGCCTCGGCAAAACTGGCTGATCGGAATTTGAGGGCGCTATACACCTCGGTCGATACGATTTTCGAAGCGACGTCTCCGGCCTCATGGCCGCCCATCCCGTCGGCCAAAACGGCAACCCCGCTATCCATGCCGAAGGGGAAATCAGTTACCAAAGCGTCTTCCTGGTAGTCGCGACCACCCTGAGACAGCCCTGAGGCGACATCATAACGCGGTTCAGGCGCTCTCCACATGTTTACGCTCCTTGTTGTTGCCGGTTTCTGCCCAGCTGAAATCAGCACCGGCCAGCATTTTGATTTTCAAAACAGTTTCACCTACAATAATTTCATCCCGGTCCTGCAAGATGACATCTGACAGAACTGGTTTTTGATTCAGACGGACAATGTTTGACTTCCCACCATGCCCCAGAAAGAACTGGTTGCTGTCTGCGTCAAAGACGAGCGAAGCATGATTATTCCGCGAAATCGTAGTGTCTCCGAAGTCCAGGGAAATCTGCTGGTCTTCGCCACGTCCGATCTGCATCAGGCCCGAGTGCAGTGGGAAGAAACGCCCCTGACCTGGACCACCGATCACCACAAGCCAGCCCACGGGGAACTGGTTTTTCGTATCCTTCGCCGCTTGCTTGCGATTGCTAATCAGATCGATCACTTGAGGTTCCGACCGTTCAAGCGCAATCAAACGGGTTTTGGCCTGTTTCTTGCGGGTAGCGGGTTTGCTCGGCTGGGGCTTTTGTTCCTTGGCTTCGGCAGGTTTAGCCGCTTTCTGAGTATGCCGGTTAACCACAGCGTGGAGCCGTTTTTTCCGTTCGGCGTCCGCCTTAGCGATTTCACTTTTGGCCGACGCGCGCTTGCGTGCGTCGTGCTTGGTATCGGATTTGGATCCAAATAGCCTCTTGAGAAAGTTCACAACATCCCCTCCGTCTGCGGATCTGTCAACGTTTACTGGTTTGCGTGGCAGTGGCCGTGACAATCGGAGCATTGCCATCAAAAGGGAAAGCCACGGCCCAGATATCTTCACCGCGCTTGACAGCGAAACTGAACGAAGTTTTCCCTTGGCCGACTTGCTCTTCCAAGATTGTCTCAACCGCATAAGGGCCGGTCAGCAACTCATTTGTTATGAGATAACCGTAGAGAATGTCGCCGGGGCGCATGTCCAGGTTCAGCTCATCGGGGACAGCCGCAACGCGTGTTATCCAGCTATCGCCCTGATAAGAAGTGTTGAACACCAAACCGTTGGAAAGCGTCACACGCTGGAAGACCGGCAAAGTCAGGGTCTGTTCCCGTGCGTCCGCAGTTGTGACACCGATGCTGACAGTTACTTCCAGGGTCGACCTATCTGAATTGGCCAGAAGCCCCTTAGTCACAGCATTGAAATCGTCCCGGCTAGCAACTGGCGTCCCATTGACGGCAAAAATGCGCATTTCACCTTTGCTCGCATCAAGCAGGCGTTCATAGGGCAGCTGCACCAAGCGCTCAGACTGCAGTCCGGCAATTTCGATATCATTCTGCGCAGGAATTTCTGGGATGATTTTGGTGTCGATAGCCGCAGGCTCGGGTTTGGCGACCGGCGTCGAAGCGGTGGGTGGGGTGTTTTCGACCGCAGCCTCAACATTTGTCGTTATCGAGGACAGATCGACCACTAGCCCGGCTGGATTAAAGAGGCTGGCCAGTTCGGTAGTGTAGTCGTCAGACGTGTTTGGTGTAACGATTTCCGAAGCGGCAACTTTTGAAGCAGGTTGGTTTGTCTCGGCCGGCTGGATTTTAGCGGCAGGAATATCTGTCGCCACTTCTGTCCGCGCGACACTTTCTGGGCTTGCAGGTACCGCTTCTGCGACAGCCAGTGCGCTGACTTCGGGTTCAGCGACAGTTTCCGGCGGCTCGGCTCTGGTCGCGTCTGCGATGGTGGGGGCCGGTGCTTCCAGCGTTGTGTCATCTGCTGGCTGGGTTTCAGAAACAGGAGACGCAGGCAGGGCAGGAGCGGTCTCAGCCTGGGATGGGGTCGCCGCAGCTACTTCGGCTGCATCTTCCGCTGTTGCCGTATTCGGCTCTGCGGTTACAGCTACGCTGTTACCTGTCAACGACCCAAGATCGAGACCACCGGGCTGGCTTGATTGATACGCGACGCCAACAGCAGCAATTGCTACAACTGCTGCGGATGCCAACAACAACCCGGTGCGGGACTTCCCTTTTTGCAACTCTTGTTGTTGTTCTGCTTTGACTTCGTTTGCCGGTTTTGGTGTGGACCCATACGCAAGAACGACGACATCAGCGGAATTCGGGGCCAGCCCTTTTATCATCGCCTGCCAATCTTCTGCACTCGCCATGCGGTCTTTGGGAAGGATAGCCAACGACTTATCAAGCGCTGCAAGGAATTTGGGGTTGTAGTCGTCGAAGCGTCCTTCCAGCGGCTGGTAAGGGTCGGGGTCGCCGGCTGCCGCAGCGGACAGGCGCGCCTGGCTGTTTGGCGGCACTTCGCCCGAAATCAAGTGATAGAAGCTGGCGCCAAGTGCGTACAGATCGCTATGCGGTCCTTGCTCACTGCCCGCGATATAGAACTCTTGCGGGCTATAGCCGTCTTTAACGACACGCATGGCGGTCAATACTCGGCTTTGTTTCGTGGCTTCTTCGCGCGCGGCGCCGAAGTCAATCAAAACCGGGCGATCGTTAAGGTCCAGCAGGATGTTGTCGGGCGAGATATCCCGGTGCAGCACATTCTGATTATGCACAAACGCGACAGCATCAAGCAAATTAGTTAAAATTTCTTCGATCAGCGCTGGAGAGAGATTGGTGTGCTTGTCTTCAATGATCTGAAGCAGGTCGCGGCCGTCGACAAAATCAAGCGCCATATACGCGGTGTTATTTTCCTCGAAAACCTGGTGCACGCCAACGATGTTGGGATGCTTGAGCTTGGCGAGGCTGCGTGCTTCACGCACAAATAGCTTTACGATCGAGGCAAGATCTTGCTGGTGCGCACGCGAACGGGCCACGACTTGAACAACCGAACGTCGGCAGAATGCTCCGGGGAAACACTCCTTGATGACAACGCGCCGATTGAGGCTGTCTTTGGCTTCGTAAGTGATCCCGAAACCTCCAGCATTCAGAAAACGTTCGATCCGAAACTGCCTGTGCATAAGCTCTGTACCGGGCTTCAGTTCGTCTACAAACGTCTGCTCTTCTTCGACGTATTCATTCTTTTTCAAGCCAGTCATTCTTCACATCCCTGCGCCCAACAACAGCGTTCAACTCACTTCTCTTGGTCCTCTTTTGAAGAGCCGAGAAAAGAGACGGAAAAATGACGTCCAAAAGGTATTAATTAGCAATAATCTGCCAAAGAGGCCAATGTTTCCATAATGCAAAACAAAGCAGGAGAGAATGCTTGGGGCGCCCTGCTATTCAGGGTTTGCTCAATTTTGCGGCGATCTGTGTCCTCTTTTCAGTCTTAGATTTGGGCGCGTTGAGAAGATACTTGGACGTTGGACCATGCTCGAATCTCAAATGCCAGCGAGACAGCTGAAAAGCTGCAGGTACCGCTATTGATGGCAAGGCTCCAAAACGAAACAGGCCCACGCGATTTGCGTGGGCCTATTGCGGTTGGACCGGTCTTTCAGTTTAAGACGTTTAGCCGAGATAGCATCGTTTGATTGTACCATTACGAGCCATGAAAAAGTCGAACCTGTGTTCACCTTTAGACGCGGCAACTCCCGGCACATCACTCAGTGTTCTATTGGGTATCAAGTCCTCGTCTCATCTGTTTCGAGCTAGGCGCTCGGAGGTTCCAACCGGCACACATCTGCGTCGTTCTTTCTTTGCGACAAGCTTATCTGACGCCGAAACTCAGGTTGTTGAATCGAACTAAATCCATACGATCGCTGATTGACATGCGTCCGCAGTTGGTATGCTATCCGCACCCATAACGTTCATAGAAATTCGTGACAGAGAATCGCGAATTCACTGCAGCTAAATGTCTGCAAAACGGGAGTAAAAAATGAAAAAACCAATGCTAGCGCTTGCGCTATTGATGACGACGACCTCGTTGGCCAGTGCGGAAACCTTGCGGTGGGCGCGGTCGGGAGATGCGCTCACGCTTGATCCACATTCGCAGAACGAAGGGCCGACACATACTGTGCGCCATCAGATGTATGAGCCACTGATTATTCGCGACACGTCTGGTGCGTTCGAAGCAGCTCTTGCCACCGATTGGGCCCCCAGCGCGGACGATCCGAACGTGTGGGTATTCAACCTGCGCCAGGGTGTGAAATTCCACGATGGAGCGGATTTCACTGCCGAGGATGTGGTGTTCAGCATCAATCGCGCGAAACAGCCAAACTCGGACATGAAAGAGCTGATCAATTCGATTGTCGAAGTGCGCGCGGTCGACGACCACACCGTCGAGATCGTGACAGATGGTCCGAACCCGATCCTGCCTGCAAACCTGACCGATCTGTTCATCATGGACAAAGACTGGACCGAAGCGAACAACACGGTCGACGTGCAGGATTTCGAAGGTGGTGAGATCACTTTTGCGACCACCAATGTGAATGGCACCGGTCCTTACAAACTGGTCAGCCGTGAACCCGACGTGAAAACCGTCATGGAGCGTAACGAGAACTATTGGGGACGCGATCAGTTTCCGATGGCGATCAGCGAGATCATCTATACTCCCATCCAAAACGATGCGACCCGCGTTGCGGCAATGCTGTCGGGTGAGGTGAACTTCCTGCAGGACATGCCGGTACAAGATCTTCAACGGGTCGATGCCGTCGATGGGTTGGTTGTTAAACAGGCCCCACAAAACCGGGTGATCTTCTTCGGGATGAACCAGGGCGCGGACGATATCGAAGCCGACAATGTTGACGGCAAGAACCCTCTGGCGGACGTACGCGTGCGTCAGGCGATGTCGAAAGCGATCAATCGCGATGCCATTCAGCAGGTTGTCATGCGTGGCCAATCTCAACCCGCCGGGATGATTGCGCCTCCGTTTGTGAACGGCTGGACGGCCGAGATGGACGCCGAAAGCAGCACTGATATCGAAGCGGCCAAGGCCTTGTTGGCCGAGGCAGGCTATGCGGACGGTTTCTCGATCCGGCTGGACTGCCCGAATGACCGCTACATCAACGATGAAGGTATCTGTCAGGCAGCAGTTGGCATGTTGGGTCAAATCGGGATCACGGTGAACCTCGACGCCAAGCCAAAAGCACAGCATTTCCCGCTGATCACCGATGGTCTGACCGATTTCTACATGCTGGGTTGGGGTGTTCCGACATATGACTCGGAATACATCTTCAACTTCCTGGTCCATGGTCGCGAGAGTGATATCGGCACTTGGAACGGTACGGGTTTCAACAGCGATGACCTCGATGCCAAGATCAAATCGCTGGCGTCCAACACGGACCTGGACGCGCGCAACAAGGATATCGCTGATATCTGGCGCGTTGTGCAGGACGAGCAGCTGTACATCCCGATCCACCATCAGGTGCTGAACTGGGGCATGGCAGAAAACCTGGCCATCGAGGTTGATCCCGAGGATCAGCCCATGGTCAAGCATTTCGGCCTGAATTAAACCTTTCTGGCGGGCCCCGACCCACGGGGTCCGTCACCATATGAAGTGGGAGCTATCATGAAACGTCTGACCACTGCCGCGCTGATGGGCGCGCTTGCCATGCCCGTTTCGGCTGAAGAATTTAAATTCGCCGTGACGACCGATCCGCAAACCATGGACCCGCACGCGGTCAACTCGGCCCCGGTGCTGGGTTTTCTGAACAATGTGTACGAAGGCCTCGTGCGTCGTGGCAAAGACATGACCATCGAGCCTGCCCTGGCGACCAGTTGGGAAACCATCGATGGCGGTGCGGGTTGGCGGTTCAAGCTGCGCGAAGGTGTGACATTTCATGATGGGTCAGAGTTCAACGCAGATGACGTGATCTTTTCGTATCAGCGCGCGTCGGACGAAAGCTCGGACACACGCAGCTGGTTTGCACCGGTCAGCGATGTGGTCAAGGTTGATGACTATACCGTTGACGTCATGACCACCGCGCCAAACCCGATCTTCCCGGACAGCATCGCCAACTGGATGATTATGGACAGTGGTTGGGCCGAGGCCAATGACGCGGCGCTGCCCGATAAAGAGGCCGGGAACTATGCCACGCTGAACGCCAACGGCACCGGTGCTTTCCGTGTGACCGCACGCGAGCCCGGGCTGCGCACGGTTCTGGAGCCCTTTGACAGTTGGTGGGATGAGGCCGAACACAACCTGACCAGCGCTGAACTGGTACCGATCCAGAACCCCGCAACCGCTCTGGCCGCGCTGCTGTCTGGGGATGTGGATTTCATCAACCCTGTACCCATTCAGGACGTCGCCCGCTTGCAGGGCAACCCGGATGTGAAAGTCATTCAGGGTATCGAGGCTCGCGTGATCATGCTGGGCTTTGACCAGAAAGAGGGTGCCAGCGAAACGGGGCAGGGCAGCTCGGATCTGTTCAAAGATGCCCGTGTGCGCGAGGCTGTGGCCAAGGCGGTAAATGTTCCGGCCATCCTTCAGACCATCATGCGCGGTAATGCCGAAGTGGCCAGCCAATTGGTCAGCCCCGCGATGCGCGGGTACTCGGCTGCAAATGCCGACCCTTACGCCTTTGATCTGGACGGTGCCAAGGCGCTGCTCGCTGAGGCCGGGGCCGAAGGGGCCGAGGTCAGCTTCAAATGCTCCAACAACCGCTATCTGAATGACGAGTCGGTCTGTCAGGCGATCACGGCCATGCTGACTCAGGCTGGTCTGAACGTGACGCTGGATGCGATGCCGGTCCAGAATTATTGGCCGGAACTGCGCGCCGACAACTTTGATATGTACCTGTTGGGTTGGTCGCCGGGCACGTTCGATGCTGAACATCCCGTGCGCTTTCTTGCCTCGACTCCAAATGAGGAAAAGAAGTTGGGGTCCTGGAACTTTGGCGGCTACTCGAACGCGCGCGTGGATGAGCTTTTGCCCTTGATCCAGTCCGAGATCGATGAGCCCAAGCGTCAGGCGATGCTGGATGAGGTTGCGGGAATACTGCAAGACGAGGTGGCTTATGTTCCGCTCTATGTCCAGCCGTTGGTCTGGGGTGCACGCAGCAATGTCGAACTGACCCAGCGTCCTGACAATTTCTTCCTGTTGCGTTGGGTCACGGTCAACTAAATGCTGTCATACATCGTCAGGCGCATTGCCCAGTCGGCGCTGGTACTTTTTGTCGTGGGCCTTGTCGCCTTTTCCATGTTCCGGTTTGTCGGTGATCCGATCGACAACATGCTGGGGCAGGAACGGACCATGGAAGATGTAGAGCGTTTGCGCGCACAGCTTGGTTTGGATCAACCGTTTCCCGTGCAATACGTCAAGTTTTTGCAAGAAGCGGTGCAAGGCAATTTTGGGGTCAGCTTTCGCCAAGGCCGCCCCGTTGCCGAAATCCTAGCCGAACGTGCTCCGGCGACGCTGGAACTGGCATTGGTCTCGGCCATCTTTGCGGTTGTCTTAGGGATTGCGCTGGGTGTGTTCACCGCCATCAAGCGCGACGGGTTTGCAGCGAACTTCATCATGTCGGCATCGCTGATCGGGGTGTCTCTGCCCACCTTCCTGATCGGAATTTTGCTGATCTACGTGTTCTCGGTCGAACTGGGCTGGCTGCCCAGCTTCGGGCGCGGCGAGGTTGTGGATTTGGGCTGGTGGAATACTGGGCTGCTGACGGCCAGCGGTCTTAAGGCGCTGATCCTGCCGGCAATCACGCTTGGCCTCTATCAGATGACTCTGATCATGCGTCTGGTGCGATCCGAAATGCTCGAGGTATTGAGACAGGACTATGTTCGTTTTGCCCGTGCAAGGGGCCTAAGCGATCGGACCATCAACTTTCGCCATGCCTTGAAAAACACGATGGTGCCTGTCATCACAATAATCGGCCTGCAATTGGGGGCGATAATCGCCTTTGCTATCATCACCGAAACGGTGTTCCAGTGGCCGGGTCTTGGCCTCTTGTTCATCAACGCAATCCAGTTCGTCGATATCCCGGTCATGGCCGCCTATCTGATGATGATCTCGGTCATCTTCGTCACCATCAACCTTGCGGTCGACATTCTTTATGCCTTTATCGATCCGCGTCTGAGGGTCAGCGCATGAGCCGTCTGCAAACTATTCTGGACAGCGATCAGTTCTACGCGTTTCGCCGCTCGCCCGTGGCCATGGTGTCGGCTGCGGTTGCATCGTTGTTGATCCTTGCGACGGTCCTAGCACCACTGATTGCACCGACAAACCCGTTCGACCCGTCCAGCCTGAACCTGATGAACGGTTTTACACCGCCGATGCAGCCCAACGCCTTCACCGGTGAAAGCTTTTTGATGGGCACCGACGATCAGGGGCGGGATGTGTTTTCGACGATCCTCTACGGGATGCGGATATCGCTTTTTGTGGGTGTTGCCGCTGTCCTGTTTGCCATGGTGCTGGGCATCATCCTGGGCCTGTTGTCAGGCTATTTCGGCGGCTGGACCGAGACGATCATCATGCGTACCGCGGATGTGCAGCTGACGTTCCCTTCGATCCTGCTGGCCATGCTGATCTTTGGGATCGCCAAGGGCGTGACCCCGGTGGAATACCGTGACCAGATGGCCATCTGGGTGCTGATCCTGGCCATTGGCCTGTCAGATTGGGTGCAGTTTGCGCGGGTCGTGCGCGGGGCCACTTTGGTTGAAAAGAACAAAGACTATGTCGCCGCCGCGCGCATCATCGGGCAAAGCCCGTTGACCATCATGCTGCGCCATATCCTGCCCAATGTGCTGTCACCGGTTTTGGTGATCGCCACTATCTCGCTGGCGCTTGCGATTATCGCCGAGGCCACGCTCAGCTTTCTGGGCGTAGGCGCGCCGCCAACGCAACCCTCGCTGGGGACGCTCATTCGCATCGGGCAGGGGTTCCTGTTCTCGGGCGAATGGTGGATCTTGTTCTTCCCGGCCTGCACCTTGCTGGCGCTGGCGCTGAGTGTGAACCTGCTGGGCGACTGGCTGCGTGATGTTCTGAACCCGAGGCTGAAATGACCGACCCCGTTCTTTCAATCCGCAACCTGACCGTAGAAATCCCCACGCGCCATGGCGTTTTCAAACCGGTCGAGCATGTAACCTATTACCTGCATCCCGGTGAGATACGGGGCGTTGTGGGCGAAAGCGGGGCCGGCAAATCGATGACCGGCAACGCAGTGATCGGGTTGCTGGACCCTCCGGCGCATGTGTCCGAGGGTGAGGTGTGGCTGAACGGTCGCCGCATCGACGCGCTGGACGCCGAAGACAAACGCCGGATCCGGGGCAAAGAGATCGGGATGATCTTTCAGGACCCGCTGACCTCGCTCAACCCGCTTTTCACGGTGGGTGAGCAATTGGTTGAGACGATCCAGCTGCATCTGGGCCTGTCAGCGTCGGAGGCCAAAAAGCGCGCGATTGCGCTGCTCGATCGGGTCTCGATCCCAGACCCGGCAGAGCGCTTCAACCAATACCCACACCAGTTTTCCGGCGGGATGCGTCAGCGGGTGGTGATCGCGCTGGCCTTGTGCACCGAGCCCAGCGTGCTGATCGCGGACGAACCCACAACCGCTCTGGACGTGTCGGTTCAGGCGCAAGTGCTGGATCTGATCAAGGAACTGGCCAAGGAACGTCAGGTGGGTGTCATTCTTGTGACCCATGACATGGGCGTCATTGCAGACACCACTGATACGGTGACGGTCATGTATTCCGGCCAAGTGGTCGAAAGCGGCACAACCGATCAGATCCTGGGCGCGCCCACACATGATTATACCAAATCGCTGATCGCTGCGGTGCCACGGCCACATACCAAGGTCGAGCGGTTTCCCATGGTCAGCTATGGCGACCGTGTCAGCACGTTCAAGATCGACGATCTGGCAGCGCATTGGAACAAAACCGATCTGTCCAAATCCGGCAAGTTGGTTGAGGTTGAAAACATCACCAAAACCTTTTTGCAAAAGGGCGCGATTCTTCCGTCGCACAGGCAGTATTTCACCGCTGTGGATCAGGTCAGCTTTGACATCCGAGATGGCGAAGTTTTTGGACTTGTCGGCGAAAGTGGGTCGGGCAAATCAACCGTGGCTCGTATGATCGGCACGCTTTACCCCGTGGACGGTGGCCGTGTGATCTTTGACGGTGAGGATGTTACGGCCATGGGGGCCGATGCTTTGCAAGGGTACCGTCGTCAGATCCAGATGATCTTTCAGGATCCTTTCTCAAGCCTCAACCCGCGCATGAAGGTCGGTGATCTGGTCGCAGAACCCATTCATCACCACAAGATCTTACCCAAAGCCGATATCGGCCCCCGCGTGCGTGAACTGCTGGATTGGGTCGGTTTGGCAAAGGATGCCTGGCGTAAATACCCGCATGAGTTCTCAGGGGGCCAGCGCCAGCGAATTTGTATCGCTCGGGCGCTGGCGACACAGCCCAGGTTCTTGATCTGCGATGAGCCCACCAGCGCGCTTGACGTTTCGATTCAGGCGCAGATCCTTAACATCCTCAAGGACCTGCAAGACCACCTTGGCCTGACCATGTTGTTCATCAGTCACGATCTACCGGTTGTGCGCCAAATGTGCGACCGTGTAGGTGTTATGCGGCAAGGAAAGCTGGTCGAGGTTCAGGAGACAGACAAGCTCTTTAACGCACCTCAGCATCCCTACACTCAAGAACTACTGGATTTGATGCCGCGATTGAAACAGCTGGCCTGATCCACCCGTCAATTGCGAAGATTATCGGGGGGCCGCGTAGAACGCCCGGTCCCCCGTGTCGTTTAGGCGGCCGCGCCTGTTTCATCCGGTTGATGCAAGCCGACTACAAGCAGGACCGTAACGCCCAGAATGACATAATACCACATGTCGAGACCGGCAAAGCCCAGCACGAACGGAGCAAGGACAAAGACAGCACCGACCAATCCATCGACCGCTAGGTGGAGTTTATACGGCAGCACCCGGATCATACCCAGGTGATGATCGGTCAACACCGTCAGCACAAAAGCGGCGACACCTGTGATAACAGATAGCCAAAAAGCTAGCGGGTTTGAGGCGCCCAGCCCAAACAGAAAGGGCATGGCAACCAAGCTCAAAGCAACAGGATAGTCGAGATATGCGTGAATGGTTTTGGTAACGAAACGAGGCATCGTGTTTTCCTTTCTCAATCCGGTCAATATTGCCGATAACTAAGAAATACGGGGCTAGTTTCGATCTATGAATGTCCGCCCGTTCGTTTTTTCGCGCAGAACGTTCAAACTGTTGCACGGTTTGCGTTTTCGAGGCGCTTGAACCCTGCAGGGGTAAAACCGGTTTCTTTCTTGAATACGCGCGCGAAGGCGGAATCTGATGCGTATCCTACGGACTCGGCTACATCGGCGACAGTATTCAGAGGATCCAACAGCGCCTGTTTGGCAAGCTCCATACGCCAGCTTGTCACATAGTCCATGGGTGTCATGGCCATTTTCTTTTGGAAGGCCACTGCAAAGCTGGTGCGCGACATCCCCGCCGAACTTGCCAGCGTTTCAACAGTCCATGCGCGATGTGGATTCTGATGAAATGCGTCCAAGGCCTGAGCAAGGTTCTTGTCCGAAAACCCGGCCAATTTCCAATCCTCAGCCAGGTCGCTTTCAAGAAAACTGCGAATGGCTTGGGCCAGGATCGCCTCTGACATCTTCAATGCAATCAGATCGCCACCCATCCGGTGCGCTCCGGCCTCTTCGCCTATTACCCGCAACGTCGCATCCATCCATTTGCCAGCAGACTCGCCATAGTTTTTGATATGCACCAGCGGCGGCAAACGCTCGAACAGAATGTGGCGCGACTGCGCGTTGAACGAGAAATGCCCGCAGATCAATTGCGTTTCGCTCAGCGGTTGATCGTTCCCGCCATATACCAGCACCCCCGATCCGTCATAGCCGGAGTCTTCTAATACTGTCTCAAGCGGCAGAATGGTTTCCTCGGGCTTGTGACCGCAATACAGCTCATGCGGCGCGCCATGGGGGATGATGATCAGGTCGCCCTGTTCGACAGATGCCGGTTCTTCCAGCCCAGCGACCGCGACCAGACATGCACCCCGATGTGCATAGTGAAATCGCGCCACGTTTTGATGCTGAGGCACGGCCACGCCCCAGGGTTTGCTGAAGGACGTTCGGAAATACAAGGTGCCACGCATGGACAGCCGCGTGAGGATATCGCTGAGTAGGTCAAGCATGTTGGGTTTCGCGACCCTTCAATTCGTTTGTTCAGAATACTGAACGATCCGCGCGAAAAAGCCAGGTTTTTCGCGATGAACATTCTAAGATGTGATGTGTTCGCTGTGTGAAGAATACGGTGTCAGCTACTGTGGTTTTGACCGTATCCACTGATTTTCTCAAGAACCTCTTCGATCTGCTCATCGCTCAGCAGGGGCGGCTCGCCCAAAACAAGGCAGCCGTGATATTGGCGCGCAAGGGCCTCTAACTCTCCGGCCAACCAAAAGGCTTGTTCGATCGACTGACCCACAGTGATCATGCCGTGATGCGCCAGCAGGCATCCTTTACGCCCTTCAAGCGCCGCTACCGCTACCTTCGACAGGGCAGCGGTGCCATAGATCTCATACGGAGCGCATCGAATGGTCGCGCCGCCAAACGCTGCAATCATATAGTGAATGGGTGGGATTTCCTTGCCCATAATTGCCAAAGTGGTGCAATAGGTCGGATGCGCGTGAACAACAGCGTTTACATCCGGACGCTGCAGCAGAATGTCGAGGTGGAAATGCCATTCACTTGACGGGGCAAATTTGCCTGTGGCTTTGCCGTTCTGATCAACAAAGGCGATGTCTTCGGGTTGCAAACTGTCATAGGGGCGACTGGTCGGAGAGATCAGCATCCCATCCTGGTGTCTGATACTGATATTACCGCTTGTTCCCTGATTAAGCCCGCTGCTGTTCAGTGCCCTGCAATGCGCGATGATGGCTTTTCGTTTTGACATTTCTGTATCCGACAAACCGCATTCCTTTTCGGGCTCCAAGTATGCGTAACTCTGTCACGATTTAGATTATCCGTCGATGTGTCAATCCTCATGGGCGGGGCAAAGGCTTCCGGCAGACAGCTTGTTGTCAGACCGCAGCCACGCCTTTGCGAGCAGCAGCTTTACCGCAAACGGGACGTCAATATCCACAATGCACGATCGAAAGCGTCAACGTTGTTTTCAGCGCGCGCCGACAAATGCGCCCCTTCCAGCAGGGCAAGGGCGGCGCGGGCCTCGGCCACGGGATCTGACACGTCGCGGATCGAATTTTCTTGTTGGCATTGCCGGAAGACTTCAGCAAATCGGGCGACCATCATTGCGCGGAAAGCTTTGATTTTTTCGATCACGCCAATGGAGAGGCTTTCGCGGCTGCTGATCAGCGACACACACAGGCATAAGGTCGTGCCATCATTCAACGCGTCTCGATAAAGCTGGATCATGGCCTGCAACCGGTCGCGCCCAGTTTTGTGCTGAGTTTCGATCCGGTGGCACTCTTGGTCGAGCGCATTGTGGTAGCGTTCGACCAAGGCCGCTGTCAGATCCGCCTTGGTCGGGAAATGATAGTGGATCGAAGCTTTGCGAATCCCAACGACTTGCGCCAGATCAGCATAGCTGAATCCATCAAACCCTCGCGACCGCACAGCAAGCTCGGCCACATCCAGCAGCGCCGTTTTGGTATCAGAGCTCTTGTCGGGCAGGGGTTTTCCTTTCGATCCGGGCCATGGCGTTTTCTGCGGCTTCGAGGGCGCCTTCCACGTAGCCTCCGAATTGCGTGGCAACTTCGGTGCCGGCAAAGATCAGAGCGTTATCCCAAAGGCCCGACATGGCTTGTGGCAACCCATAGGCCGGATGCGCAGTCAATGGTCGCTGGTCGGTTTCAATCGCCGTATACCGGTCAAACGCCCAGTCTTTGACAAATAGCGAAATAGGGTCCGCGGCTTTGGGCCCAAACAGTCGGATCAACTGATCTTGCAGAGCCTGGTGCAGACTTGGCGCGTCTTGCCGGGCTTGCGGCGGGACGCCGATGAAGCCAAACAAAGCATAGGGTCCACCTTCTGCAGGTGAGGCATCGTGAATTTCCACCATCGGTCCGCAGCGGCTCATTGCGTCGCCCGAAAGCCCTTTCTCTCGCCAGAACGGAGTTTTGTAGACCGCAAAAGCCTTGGCCTGACCCGCCATCCAAGTGGCAATGCCTGTCATCGCAGCCTGGGTAGCTTGCGGCAGCACAGGCGAAAACGTGATCCGGCTTGCGACCCGTGGTGGCAAGGCCAACACGACTTGCTTTGCCTTGATCTCTTGTCCTGCATTACCGGTAGCGACGATCGCGTTCGGTGTACGCGTCAGGCCGACAATGGGTGTCGACTGCATAAGCCGATCCGGCTTGAGCTGTGCCGCCAATCCGTTTGTCACGGCAGCCAACCCACCTTCGACCCGATACGAGCCCTCCATCGAGGCAAAGCCTCTGCCACGCTCCACGCGGCCCTGCTCATCCTCAAAGCTGAGCGCTCCGATGCTGTATTGATCGAAACGCTCCAGCCCCAACTGGCTGATCAGCGCCGCGATCCGGGGCTGTCCGGGCCAGAACCATGAGGGGCCCAGATCAAAATAACCGGCCCCTGAATGCTCGGTCAGTATGCGGCCCCCAATCCTGTCGCGGGCTTCGACCAATAGAAAGTCGCGGCCACTTTGGGCCAGTTGCGTCGCGAGTGACAGGCCTGAAAGCCCTGCGCCGATGATGAGCGTTTCGGTCTGCATTGCTCAGAAACCCTCTGTGGCCGGGCGCAGATCCAACTCATGGGTCCAGGTTGACGCGGGCTGTTGTGCCAATTGCCAATAAGCTTCTGCAATCGCGTCGGGTTTCATCATCTTTGACGGATCCAGACTGTGCAATTCGCGGGATCTCGGCGTATCGATGATACCGTCCAGAATGACATGCGCCACATGTATCCCGGAAGGCTGGTATTCCCGCGCCAGCGATTGGGTCAGACCGCGCAAGGCAAATTTCGCCGAGGCAAAAGCCGAAAACCTCGCGCCACCGCGCAGTGATGCCGTTGCGCCCGAGACGATAAAGGTGCCTCCACCACCCCGCACCATCGGCTGCAGCACCGATTGCCCGAGGACCACAAGGGATTGAACCATCGAAGCCCACGTGCGCTGATAGTCTTCCAGTGTTGTTCCGGTGAAGGGGGCAATAACCAGTTCAGCGGTGTTGTGCACAACGATCTTGGGTGGGCCATGGATGGCGATCAGTTTAGCTATTATCGGCGACACGCTGTCAGGATCTGACAGATCAACCTGATGGAACGTGCCAACGGTGCCTTCGGGTCTCGTGCGGCCCAGCCCGACCGGCTCCATACCGGCAGACTGAAAGCGGGTCAGGAGAGATTGGCCAAGGCCAGCGCCGGCACCGGCCACCAAAGCAAGGGGTTTAGGGTCATTCATCTGTCACACCACCGGGGCTTGAGCATAGGGCAAATGCCCGGTTTTCATCCAGATCTTTGCACCGTCCGCACCCGCTGTTGCTGCCAGCGCTTCCCCTTCGGGCAGGCGTAACCAGCTATTTTTGCGCAGAACATCAGCACCAGCTGTGATCTCGCCGTCAATCACCAGCAACTCGATCCCGCCCTTCGCATCCGACGACAATTGAGCACCCGGATCAAGGTGGCTGTAGGTGACGATCTCGCGCGGGTCTTCGTGTAAAGCAGCGGTGGCAACTCCGTTTACGGGCGCAGCAAGCTCGGCCGCCATGTCTTTGCGAAACTGCGTTCGGTCGTCCATGTCGAACTGCCACAGCTTGACGAAGATTGTGCAGCCCGGCTCGGACCCCGGTGTATGGGCCGAGGTCGGTGGGTTCCGGACATAGGTTCCTGCCGGGAAATCCCCGTGTTCGTCCTGAAAGACTCCGTCCAGTACAATGAACTCTTCGCCCCCCGTGTGGGTATGTGCGGAAAACTTGCTGCCCGGCGCATAGCGCACGATTGTTGTGGCGCGGGCAACTTCACCACCGATCCGATCCAGCATTCGGCGGTCGACTCCCTTCATCGGCGAAGCTTGCCAATCAAGCTGATCAGAATGAACCACCACGCGGGACGTAAAATCGGAGTTCAGTTCCATGAGGGAATTCCTTTCTGGTGGTGAGATAACGGGGCATGAGGGGTTCACCCACTTACCTACCAGTAGGTAGATAGATTCGCAATGGTCCTTTTGACTGTGCGTCACCCCAACTGATGTGGGGTGAGCGGCTTGGACTTAGGCAGCCAGTTAGGCAGGCTCAGATCCGCATGCGCGGCACATCATGGGGATCCAGGTGAAGCTCGATCAGGAAGGGGCCTTTGCGGGTTTTGACCGCGTCAAGTGCAGCCTCCAGATCGTCTTTGGTGCGCACCTCGGCCCCGTCTGCGCCCAGTGACTTTGCGACCTCGGCAAACGAGGGCCAGTTGAATTCAGTCAGGCTTGGGTCCATCTGGCGGTCGATAAACTGGATATGTTCAGCGCCATAGGCCGAGTCATTGGCGATGATGACAATCAGATCCAGCCCCAACCGCACGGCTGTGTTGAATTCGTTGATGCCGCCCATCATGAACCCGCCATCGCCGCAGAACAAAACCGTGGGGCGGTCTGGTTCGGCAATGGCCGCGCCGATGGCCTCTTGCAGGCCCAGGCCAATCGATCCGAAATTGGCGGTCGGCACAAAGCTGTGAGGGTCGGGCACGGATAGGCGACACCAGACTTCGGTCATGAAACGACCCCCATCGGTAACCATCACGCGATTCTGGGGCAGCTCAGCCTCAAGCCGGTTCAGCGCGTGGATATAGTTGATGCAACCGTCCGCAGTTTTGTCCGCAGGGTCGGGATGGGCGGTAAGTGTTGGTACATCCAACTCGCGGGTAAAGCCGCTGGCTGGTATTTCCGCCTCGTTCAGCCAATACAGGATCGTCTCTGCCGCCAGTCCGGCATCTGCGATCAACGCAGCATCCGGGTGCAACCCACCACCAATGGCCGAGGCCTGAACATCGATCTGAACCACCCGCTTGTTCTTCATCAGCTTGCCACGATCGGTTGTGAAATCATGCAGTTGCGCGCCAAAACAAACGATACAGTCGGATTGGGCAATCAACTCATAGGCCGCCGGGGTCGAAAGCGTGCCAAAGATATCGATATTATAGGGATGGTCGTTGAACAGGCCCTTGGCCTTGAGCGTGGTGGCAAGCGGCGCCTCCAGCCGGTCGGCCAGTTTGACGATCTGGTCCTTCGCTGCAACGGCCCCGGCTCCGGCCAGGATCAACGGTCGCCGTGCCGAGGCGATCATGCCTATCGCGTCATCCAGAATATCGCTCTCCGCGACGCCGGTGGGTGCGTTGTAAACGTTCAGAACATGGGCGCTGTGCGTAACCTCTTGCCACATGAAATCAGCAGGCATGTTCAGAACAATCGGGCGCTGTTCGATCTGCGCGCGATAGAACACACGAGCCACATCCGCGCCAATGGTTTCGGGCGAGCGCAATTGTTCGAATCCGGCACCGGTGACTTTGACAACTTCGCGCTGATCGATGCCCTGCACATGGCGCGGGTTGCTGACCGGTGTGTCACCAGCCAGAACAACCATCGGAACATTGCCGCGCGCGGCCTCGGTCAGGGCAGTTGTGCAATTGGTCAGCGCCGGGCCATGCGTTACTGTTGCCACCCCAACCTTGCCTGACACATAGGAATAGGCCAACGCCATCAGGACCGAGCTCGCCTCATGCGCCGCACCGACAAACCGCCCGCCGCAGTCGCGCACAAAGCTGTCGACCATGAACAGATTCGCGTCACCCATCAGGCCGAACATGGTATCGACCCCATGTTCATGAGTGGCGCGGGCGATGGATTGGTAGGCATAACAAGTTTTTGGCATCTGAGCTCTCATTCGCGGTCGGTGGCTTCAATCTGTATCAGCATCAGCTGGCGTACAGTCCGCGAAATCGGCCTGAAACGGAGAATTTTCGCGGCTTTTTTCCCTTTTTCAGACGAATTGCGCGTGAATCTCGCGCCTTGTGACCAAGGTGGCTCTTCCACCAGCATCGTCGGACGCTGAGAACACCGCATCTAAGCCTTTGTAGATTTCAATTTAGCCAAGCTCACTCATCGGTTAGGATTTTTGATATTGAAGATCGATCAATAGCATTGCCAATGGGTCCTGATACCAAGCCCATTCTGGACAATAAGGAGTAATCGATGAACACACGCGTCTCGCTTTCATCTGTTCTGACCGAGGTTAACAAGGCCAAAGGTCTGCCCAACGCCCATTACATCGACCCGAATGTCTTTGTGGAAGAACGTGATGCCGTCTTGTTTGCCAATTGGTCTGGCATTGGGTTTGGCAAGGATATCCCCGAAGCGGGCGATGCTTATCCGATCGAGTTTCTGGGGATGCCTTTGCTGATGGTGCGAGATCGCGAAGGCCAGATAGGCGTGTTTCAGAACACCTGTCGCCATCGTGGAATGATCTTGGTGGACAAGCCTGGCAAGATCCGCGGCGCGATCCGCTGCCCCTATCACAGCTGGTGCTATGGGCTGGACGGCACGCTGAAAGCAGCACCGCATGTTGGTGGCCCCGGTCAGAATACACATGAGGATATGGACTATGCCGATCTGGGGTTGATCCGCATCCGATCCTATGTTTGGCGCGATGTGATCTTTGTGAATATCGACGGCACCGCTCCTGACTTCGAAGAGGTGCACGGCGAATTGATGGAGCGCTGGCAGGATTTCGATCAACCGATGTATCACGGGGGAGACGGCGCTTCGGTCCATCTGGAACTGGCCTCAAACTGGAAGCTGGCGGTCGAGAATTTCTGCGAAAGCTATCACCTGCCCTGGGTGCATCCCGGGCTGAACAGCTATTCCCGTCTTGAGGACCATTACAACATCAACGAACTGGGTAAGTATTCCGGCCAGGGCACCTATGTGTACCGCCAATTCGAAGGGGAGGCGGGCGAAAAGCTGGATGATTTCGCCGGGTTAAGCGAGAAATGGACCGAAGGGGCCGAATATATCGTTGTCTATCCCAACACCTTGTTGGGCGTACAGCGCGACCATGGGTTTGCCTTTATCATCGACCCGATCAGCCATGAGCGCTCGAACGAACGGATCGAGCTCTACTATGCTCAACCCCCCGAGGATACACCCGAGCACGAAGCTTTGCGCGCCCAGAATGCGGCTCTTTGGAAAACGGTTTTCGAAGAGGATGTGTTTGTCGTCGAAGGCATGCAAAAGGGCCGGCATGGCATTAAGTTCGACGGTGGCCGCTTTTCACCCGTGATGGACGGACCGACGCATTGTTTTCATCACTGGGTTGCTTCGCAGATCGAAAAGGCGCGCTCGGCGCCGCACGCGGACTGACAGTGGACCTGAACAAACTGGATCAGCAGCTGTTGCTGGCCCACGCCAAGCAGGACGTGCCGGCGCTGATTCAGCTGTATCAACAAGCGGCTGAGGTTGCAGAGGTGCGACAAGACTACGATGCCGCCTGTTTTTATCTTACACACGCGTTTGTCTACGCGCTGGAACATGGCGCACCTGAAGCAGAGGAGTTGAACCGTAAACTGTACGAGCGGGGACGTGCCGAGCGTTTGGGCATTTGACGCAAAGGGGCGTTTGAGCCGATGGTTTAGGGTATGATCGTATAGGACGAGTTGGGATTGTTAACCGAAGGGGGCGGTATCATGATCAGAACGATGGCAGGGGTCGTGCTGACGGGTCATGGCGGATTGGACAAGCTTGAATACCGCACCGATATACCGGTACCTTCACCGGGTCCGGGCGAAGTTCTGATCCGCGTTGCGGCGGCAGGCATCAACAACACCGATATCAACACCCGGATCGGCTGGTATTCCAAAGCGGTGACCGAAGACACTGAAACCGGTGGCGCTCAGGGGTTCGAGAGTGTTGATAACACCGACGCCAGCTGGTCAGGCACTCCGCTGAGCTTTCCGCGCATTCAGGGCGCAGATGCCTGCGGATATATCAAGGCCGTCGGGGATGGCGTTGACCCGTCGCGGATCGGGCAACGAGTGCTGGTGCAATCGATCCAACCCTTGCGCGAACACCCGCCCTTCAGCTGCATCACTTTTGGTTCGGAATGCGATGGTGCCTTTGCGCAATTCACCTTGGCCAAATCCGAATTTGCCCATCCTGTTCATTGCGGTTGGACCAATGCCGAACTCGCCTCGATGCCCTGCGCCTATTCAACGGCGGAAAATATGCTGCAGCGCGCCTCGGTCGGGGCCGAGCGGGTGCTGATCACCGGCGCGTCAGGCGGCGTGGGTTCAGCGGCTGTGCAATTGTGCAAACGTCGGGGCGCATATGTCATAGCCGTGTCTTCAAGATCGAAAGCTGATGAAGTTCTGGATCTGGGTGCCGACGAGGTTATTGATCGCAATGCCGATTTAGTGACCAGTTTGGGGAAAATGTCGGTAGATGTGGTGATCGATCTGGTTGCGGGGCCGCAATGGCCCAGCATGCTTGAGGTATTGCGCCGAGGAGGCCGTTACGCAACCGCAGGGGCCATCGCAGGGCCAATGGCAGAGCTGGATGTGCGCACGCTCTACCTCAAAGACCTCTCACTTTTTGGATCCACCTACCAGGCTGATGAGGTGTTTCCGAACCTCGTCTCATATATCGAACGGGGTGAGATCCGTCCGGCCTTGTCGGCCACCTATCCGTTGAAAGAGATTGCCCGCGCTCAACAGGATTTTCTGGCAAAACGGCATATCGGCAAGCTTGTTCTGCTTCCGCCCGAGGTGCCTGAGTGAAAATCAAGCGCATCGAACTGTATCAGGTTGAACTGCCCTATTCGGGTGGTGTTTATCAGCTGTCCGGTGGCCGCACATATTGCAGTTTTGACGCTGGGATCGTGCGGATCGAAACAGAGTGCGGGATCGAAGGCTGGGGTGAAAGCACGCCCTTTGGAGCAAGCTATATCGCCGCTCATGCGCGTGGCGTGCGTGCTGGCATCGCCGAGATCGCGCCACATTTGATCGGTCGCGATCCGCGCCATGTGGATCGGATCAATGATGCAATGGATACAGCGCTTGTGGCCCACAACCACGCCAAAACCGCGCTGGACGTGGCGTGCTGGGACATCTTTGGCAAGGCGGTGAACATGCCCGTCTGTGCTTTGCTGGGCGGGTCTACGGGGAACCGTATGCCCATCATCTCGTCGATCTATGCTGGCACGCCCGAAGACATGCGCCACCGCGTCGCCGAACATCGCAGCATGGGGTATCAAGGGCATTCGATCAAAATCGGCGCGCTGGACAGCGAGGGTGGCCCGGCGCTGGATGCCGAACGGATCGCCGCGGCTCTGGCGGACCGCCTGCCGGGTGAGTATTTCATCGTTGATGCAAACGGTGGCTTGTTGCCGGAAACCGCGCTTCGGATGTTGCGTTTGCTGCCCCAAGGACTCGATTTTGTACTGGAAGCGCCTTGTGCCTCCTGGCGCGAGACACTGTCTTTGCGACAAAGGTGCAATGTGCCGATCATCATCGACGAATTGGCGCAGCAGGATCAGGACATCATTCAGATCATTGCGCAGGATGTGGCTGACGGGATTGGCCTGAAAATCTCAAAAGCGGGCGGCCTGACCCATGGGCGGCGTCATCGCGATATCTGTTGCGCCGCTGGTCTGACACTCAGCGTGCAGGACACGGTGGGGTCAACCATCGCCTTTGCTGCCATTGCTCATCTGGGGTCCACCGTACCGCAGCGTTTCCTGCGCTGCATTCTGGATTGTCGCGACATGGTAACACTGTCGACCGCGAGGTTTGATGCTCCAGTCCAGGATGGTGGCGTGATGGTACCGGATGCTCCGGGGTTGGGCATCGAAGTCGACAAATCCGTACTGGGCGATCCGGTTGCCGTTTGGTGAGCGCATGGGGCGGTGAAACAAGTGGATTTCTGACAGATTTGTTGCCAAGCTGGGGTGAATGTCGCTCAAGCCAACTGGATATGCTCGCAGCCAATGTCTCGACGTCACTATAACCTGCCACCGCTTGCATCGCTCTCGGCGTTCGAGGCCGCCGCACGCCATCTGAGCTTCAAGGACGCAGCCGTCGAGCTGTCTGTCACCCCGGGGGCCGTTAGCCACCAGATCAAGGCCCTGGAGACCGAGCTGTCGGCTGCGTTGTTTATCCGCCGTCACCGCGGCGTTGTTCTGACCGACGGGGGCACCGCACTGTACGAGGCGCTCAGCACCTCTTTTCAGACAGTGTCCAAAGTGCTTGAACAAATTCGCAGCGGGGATTCGGAAAACCATGTCACCGTGGGCGTAACCACTGCGGTGGCGGCCCTTTGGTTGTCCCCCTCGGTGATCCGCTTCTGGCAGGATTACCCGCATGTGAAGGTGAACCAGCTGGCACAGGATACGGCCTTTAACGATCGATCTGATGTGGATTTTTTCATACGGTATGGCCACGCGCCCGGATCTTCTCTGCCGCATACGCAACTCTATCGGGATGTGCTGACCCCTGTCTGCAGCCCCACACTGGCCACTCAGCTGAAAGGGGCCACGCTTGCTGACATTGCGCAGCAGCCTCTGATCCATCTCGACACTCATGACAGCAGCTGGACCACATGGCCCGCCTGGTTTCAGGCACTTGGATATACCGGGCAGGTTCCCGTGCAATCGCGGGTGAACAGCTATGCGCTGGCCTTGCAACTGGCGCGCAAAGGGGCGGGTCTGGCCTTGGGTTGGAGACGCCTGGTGCACCCTATGCTGAACAGCGGAAAGCTCGTGGCTCTGGATGAGCACGCGATCCCGGCGCCAGACAACTTCTACCTGGTCGGGCGCGCGGATGAGCATTTGTCAGAAGGCGCCCAAAGCTTGAAATCCTGGCTTTTGGCCGAAATTCAGGACGGTTCGGATTAGTCTTGCTCATTCAGGGACTCATTCCGGCAAACTTAATCCGGTCCCGGCTTGTATCCGATCTCGGATCGGGGTGTCATGCGTCTTGCAGACATCTGCCGAACAGGGGGCCGGACATGCCGCATGATCGACAACACACGGGTCAGAAATGGAACGCAGGGGTGCTTTGGCTGGTCTTTGCGCTTTGCTTTCCAATCATGGCACATAGCCAAGATACGCTGTCTGAACCTGCTTGGAAGGATGTGAAAGAGATTCTGGATAAGCGCTGTGTTGTCTGCCACAGCTGCTATGACGCACCCTGTCAGCTTAAACTGACATCCCCACAAGGTATTCTGCGCGGCGCGAGCCAGCAGCCGGTCTATCACACCGAACGTCTGAGCGATGCGCAGCCCACGCGGCTGGGGATTGATGCTACAACCGTGGCAGGTTGGCGGGATCTTGGATTCTTTTCTGTCACCCGTGATCCGCAGCAGGCAGAAGCCTCGGCCAATCTGATCGAACGCTATCTTGAGTTGGGGAGGCAGACCCCCTTGGCCACGAATGCGCCGGTCCCGCAGGCATTGGAGCTTGCGGTTGATCGAACTCTGGTTTGCCCCACGCCCGATCAGTTCGACGCGTTTGCCAAAAACAACCCATTGGCCGGAATGCCCTATGCTGCCGCAGCTTTGGGCGATGACGAATATGCAACCTTGGCGGCCTGGGCGCGCGCAGGAGCGGTTGTACCTACAGTAAAAACCGAGGTGCCGGAAGACATCCAACGTCAGCTTGCCGAATGGGAGGCCTTTTTGAACGCCTCAGATATGCGGACCCAGTTGATGAGCCGCTATCTCTACGAACACCTGTTCCTGGCCCATCTGCACTTTGTCGGGGATGACCCCAGACGGTTTTTCCAACTGGTCCGATCCAGAACACCGCACGGCCAAGAGATCGACGTCATCGCAACCCGCCGCCCGTTCGACAGCCCCGGAGACGGGCCGTTTTACTACCGGCTGCGAGTGATCGACGAAACCATCGTCCACAAAGAGCATCTGGTCTACACGCTGGGGGCTGACCGCATGGCGCGGTATCAAGCGCTGTTTTTGGACAACGACTGGTCGATCACGTCATTGCCGTCTTACGGAGATGCCGAAGGCGGTGATCCGTTCACAACCTTTGCCAGCCTGCCTGCAAGATCGCGCTATCAGTTTCTGTTGGACGACGCCCTGTTTTTTGTGCGCAGCTTTATCCGCGGCCCGGTCTGTCATGGGGCCACAGCGGTTGACGTTATTGAGGATCGGTTCTGGGTCAGTTTCCTGGACCCGGACGCGGATTTGTCGGTCACCGACCCAAGTTTCCTACAAGACGGCGCCGCCTTCCTGGAATTGCCGGTGGCGCAGGTCGATCGGGGAAAGCTGGGCGATTTGCATGGTCTGTCCCATAAAAATCAGATCCGCTATCTTGAATTCCGCGACGCCCGATACCGTGCCAGCCCGACGCATCAACAAGGATTTGGCTATGACGCGATCTGGGACGGCGAGAGCACGAACACAAACGCCCTACTGACGGTGTTTCGCAATTTCGACAACGCGTCGGCCATGACTGGATTTCACGGCGCGATCCCGGAAACCGCATGGGTGATCGACTACCCCGTGTTCGAGCGGATCTATTACGACCTGGTTGCCGGTTACGATGTCTTTGGCCGGATCGAACATCAACTGGCCACTCGGCTTTACATGGACGAGTTGCGGATGGAGAGCGAGGATCTATTCCTGAACTTCATGCCACGTGAGAGCCGTCCAGAGATGCATAAGAGCTGGTATAGCGGGCCTCTGGCCCAATTGCATACCTACTGGCATCAGCGGCGGGTGGATGACACGTTTCCCAACGGGATCGCGTATGCCACAAACCAACCGAAACAGGAATTTCTGCTAGCGTTACTTGCACGAGGCGGTGGTCTTTGGCCTCTGTCTGACCCGATAAATCGGTGCGCGGACGAAACCTGCACGGATCTGGCCCTGCGCACCATCGCTGCTGAACCTGGACCCTGGGCCAAGTTCTTTCCAGATCTCTCGGTCTTGATCATCGAGACCCCGGACAAAGAGGATCAGATCTTCACCATCGCCCATGACAAAGCGCATTCCAATATCGCGTTTCTGTTTCACGAGCCGTCACGGCGCCAGCCTGACGAGGATGTTCTGACAATCCTCCCCGGGCTCTTCGGCAGCTATCCCAATTTCTTCTTTCGGGTGCCACAATCACAGCTTGATGTGTTTACAGAAGAGGTGAAATCCATCGCAACGCAGGAGGACTATCTGACTTTGGTCAACAATTTTGGTGTGCGCCGGACCAGCCCGAACTTCTGGCCATCAAGCGACCAGTTGCATCAGGCTTTTGCCGCAAGCGACCCATTACAGGCGGGGATTTTTGATCTGAACCGGTACAAGGATCCCAAACCGGATGACGCGCCGGAATAGGCGTGGCGCTCACACTCGCGGTTTTGTTAACTTGTTGCGCGGGTTCTGCGCGCTTACCTTTGATCCATGATGTCTTTTGCGCATATCCGACCAGCCTATAGCCGGGCAGAGCGTATCAGTGACGGATGTGTTCATGTACTTGGGGTGTCCTCAGCCGTCATCGCGGTGCCGATCCTCATATGGGTCACAGCCTACAGCCACCCCAAGACCGAAGCCGTTCTGGCCGCATCAATCTATGGCTGCACCCTGGTGCTGATGCTGTCGTTCTCGGCGGTTTACAACATGTTCGACACTCATCGCATGACCGACCTGTTTCGCCGTCTAGACCATTCGGGCATCTATGTAAAAATTGCAGGGACATATACGCCCTTTCTTGTGCTTTCAGGCGCCCCCACCACCGGGCTTTTGGTGGGGTTGTGGTCATCGGCCACGCTTGGATCGGTTTTGAAAATGATGGACCCTGACAGGTTCCGCTGGTTCGGCCTTGCGCTTTATTTGATCATGGGCTGGGCGGCTGTGCTTGCCGGGCATTCCATGCTGGCCGAGCTATCGCCCTTTGTCCTGACGCTTATGATCGCAGGTGGCCTAGTCTATACGGTCGGCGTGGTTTTTTACCTGATGGAATGGCTGCCCTTTCACAACACAATCTGGCATGTGTTTGTGCTGACCGGCAGTGTCTTGTTTTTTGTCGCTGTCACCGACCATCTTTTGCTGATGTCGCAAGGCGTTTGAAGTCGCCCGTTGATTTCAACGCAACAAGCGACAAAGGAAAAGCAGAAGAAAGGCTCTTGCCAGCCCGGCGCAAAGCAACCAGACAGCAGCCATGAATGAGTTCAAAAAGCCGTTTATCATGGTCGCGCCCAATGGTGGTCGCAAGACCAAGGCGGATCATCCTGCTGTCCCGACAACTGTTGCCGAACTGATCGCCTGCGCACAGGAGTGCCATGCCGCTGGGGCGGACGCCCTTCATGCACATGTTCGCGACAGCGCAGGCAATCACCTGCTGGATGCCGGGCAATATCGCGAGGTTTTGCAGGAATGCACCCTGCAGGTACCGGAATTGCAGTTGCAGATCACCACCGAAAGCCTCGACCGATATGATGCTGCGGATCAACGAAAACTGGTCCGAGATGTGATGCCGCAGCGTGTCTCGGTCGCATTGCGGGAACAAATGACCGGTACCGATGATGCCACGGCGCGGCAGTTCTATCACTGGGCGGATGAGTCGGGTATTGAAATCCAACACATTCTCTACTTTCCGAAAGATCGGGAGTGGCTTGAGGAACTGCAAGACCGGCATGTCATACCCGATAAGCCGCAGCGCGTTCTGTTTGTGTTGGGGCGCTATGAGGACGGGTTGCCAAGTCGCCCGGAAAACCTGCAACCGTTTCTGGATGCCGGCACTCGGCCAACGCGCTGGATGGCATGTGCCTTCGGTCAGACTGAAACGGCCTGCCTGGTCGAGGCCCACCAAATGGGTGGCGAGATGCGGATCGGGTTTGAAAACAATCTGCACAATGCAGATGGCAGCCTTGCTAAAGATAACGCCGAACGGGTTCGCGATCTACGGGCTGCGCTCGGCTTGCACGACAGCATAGGTTGACGTCTAGGCTATTCTGCTGCGGTGGTGATGAAGAAATAGACCCATTCACCTTTAAAATCCGGGTTTTCCGAGCGGGCTGCAGAAATGCGGGTTTTCAGGAATCTCAGGTAGTCATCAGCGGGTTCAACCAATGGCCGTTCTTCCTGGTAAAGCGGCACCGAAGACGCAAAGGCCACCGCTATCTCCTGGCCGTAAGGTGGGCCGATGGTGATGAATAGCCCCGGTTCGCCGGGCTCATCTGCTCCGATACGAAGCGAGGCTTTGGCCGGTGTCAGATCCAGCGGTGTTGACGCGTTGGGGCTGAGGTGGATCACCTGCCCATCGGCATCGAAATAATCCACATAGACATAGGCGTCGTAATCTGCGCCGGACAGATCCAGAACCAGTTGCTGACCCTGGACATAGCGAAATTCGCGCGCGTGCACATCGTCGCCGATCAGCAGAGGGTTGGTGATCTGGTCCGTGGATTGCGGCAAGCCGACATCTGCAATTCCGCTCAGCGCGCCGCATTGTGGACGGGGCAGCAGCAGGATGTTGTCGGCGACGCGGATATTCTCGCCCATCTGGGCCTGCAACGCCGCAAGCGTCGGAGCGCGCAACCCGTCTTCGGGAATATGGCCGATCACCTCAAGCGTGTTGGTTTCGGGTTGGAACTGCACCTGCAGGCGGGAGCAGGGCACTTGGACCAGCAGGCCATCGATCCCGTCACGCAAATCCTGCGCAGCCTGTGCGGCATCCTCGGGGCGCATGAAACTTTGGATTGCAGCCAGCGAGACGGGGTCAATCGGGCCGTCTCCGGTTGTTGACATGACATCTGAGGCCACGGCTGTTGTCGTGTCGGGCTCGGATTGTCTGAGCGCAACAGGTTGTGGCGAAACCGCCTGCGCCGTTTCGGTCGCCGGGGTGGCCGAGACAATGGGCTGTGCCTCCAGCTCTGCGGGTCGGGACAATTCCTGGTTGACAACCGTAGCGACGACAGGGGTCGGGGACACTTGGGCACTCACAAGCACCTCAGCGGCGCTGGTAACTTCGGTCAGGCCCAGCGTTGGCGCCAGCTGCGCTTCGATCCGGTTGGCGGTGTGCGCGAGCAGGGGCTGCGCGTTGGTTTGTGGCAGTGACGCTGCAAGCGATTGCTGTGGCAATGGGGCAGCGGCAGCGCTGGATTGCCTTATGACACCCTGATCCAGACGCGCCCCGCTGGCGGTTTTGGCCCGGGCCGCATCGGATTGCAGTTGGGCTTCTACCGCTTGGCTTTGCTTCACCTGGTGGGCCGACAATTGCATCCGCGTTTCGGGAACGGGCTGGTCCAGCACCGGGTCGGGGTCGCTGGTCCAGAGCAAGAGCAGCGCCCCCGCGACATGCAGCGTGACCGAGCCTACAAACCCGGCCCCCCAAATCAGCGGTCCGCCCGTCACCGGATCGGCCCCGGAGGTGTCACGACCAGAACTACCTCGCGCGCACCCATAGCCTCAAACCGCGCGATCAGGGGCAGGATGTCGCGCAATATCGCGTCACGATGGGCGTTGATGCGCACACGCGTTTCGGGATCCTCCATGATCTGTGCTTGCACAGCCTCCTGCACGGCTTGCGGGCTCAGTTCGACGCCGTCCAAAGCCAACACACCATCAGCACTCACTGACAAGGTGATACCACCGGCGGGCATATCTGCACCGGTAGTGGCCGTTGGCGGGGTCACATCAAACGGCGCAGTTGCGTCCATGCGACCGATCAGCATGAAGAACACTAGCAGAAAGAACACCACATCGATCAGCGCGATAATGGTCTCGGGCTGCGTGCGCGGGGCAGGGCGCGTGATCCTCATGGGCTGGCCTCAAGCCGAACGACACGCATGTTCACAACGCCTGCCAGTGTCACACTGTCCATCACCGATACCAGCGATTGCAGTGCCGCACCCCCCGTGGGCAGAATGATGACCTGAGTTGTCGGGTCATCCCCAAGACGCGCTGCCAGCAATGTGTCGAGTTCGGGCAGGGTCATTGGCGTGCCCTGATGATAAGGCGCGCCGTCAGCGCCGATGCGGAGCAACAAGGCGCTGGCATTGGCCTCGCCCGACACCTCTTGCGCCGGGGCCGGGCTGTCTGATTGAGCAAGCGCCGGGATCATGTCTAGATTCAGATAGGTCGAGGTGACCATGAAGAACACCAGCAGGATCAGCAAAACATCGATCATCGGCACCAAAGAGATTAAGGGCCGGGTCGGTTTGCGCCTGTGAAGGGTAAGCTCGGAGGTCATGGAAGGATCCTAGGGCGTGCCTCGTTCCTCGATCACCATCAACTGGCCGATGGCGTTTTCGATGGATTGCGCCCCGGCCTCGGCGCGCCCTGACAGAAGTGAGGCGCCGATGGCTGCGGGAATGGCGACCAAAAGCCCTGCGGCGGTGGTCAGCAAGGCCTGCCAGATACCGCCCGCAAGGACCGACGCGTTGGCGGCGCCCTGGGCGAGTTCCAACTGTTGGAAAGATTGGATCATGCCGGTCACGGTTCCCAGCAGGCCCAAAAGCGGTGAGATCATCGCAATCAGCTCCAGCACTCTGATCCAGGTGTTCATTGCAACAAATTCCTGATTGCCGCGTCGGGTCAATTCAGCCATCAGCGCTGATCCCTTAAACCCATCCATCAGGGCCTGCATTGCATAGGCGCAAACGCGATCTGCAGGGGATTTGCCGGCTGCCACTGCCGCCTGAGCGGGCTGTCGATCCCCGTTGGCCCATTGTACAAAGGCGGCATCCCGCGATGCTTCGCCCGACCGCACCGGCGCCAATTGCAGGGTTTTGACCACGATAAGGGTCAGCGACAGCAACGACAGCAGACCAAGAACCGCAATGATGGGCCCACCTGTGCCCAAGTTTTCAAAGCCAAACATTGTCTATTGCGCCAGATTAGCTGTCGTTTTGCTGCCAAGCGTCAGCAGTGGGAAGCAATCCATCGGTTCAGCGTTCTGTGACTTGCAAGCAGGCAGATCATGCAGCAGAACTTCGGATATGTCTGCGCAATTGACCTCGGGGATTTCAAACAGTTTCAGCACGGTGCGCTGCACAGGCAGCGGCGAGGCGTCAATGGAAAGAAGCCGGTCAATCACACCATCATTGTCCAGGATAGCCAGCGACATTTCAAAGTCTTCAAAACTGTTCTCCGTCCGATTTCGAAACAGAAAATACGCACGACATCCGTTGCTCTCACCGGGTTCGAACTTGTTCAACTCGATCGACAGCTTCCCCTCTTCAGCTGCGACAACCAGCGGTGCGAGCATCAGCGCAATTGCGCCAAGTATGCGTATTTTCATGTTTTTCCCTTTTTCGTCGTCGTGGATCGACCCTGCAAAGCCGATGTCAGATCGCGTCAGGATCAAGAATATAAGGCCCAAACGCATTCAGGCTTGATCATTGCAGCATTCGGTTCGACGCGGGAAGAAGTTTTTTCCAAGACAGGCACGAAGCGCCTGTGACCAGAAAGCCGCGATTGAAATACAGCAGTGTAGCACCGAGCCCATGCCGCAAAAAAAACGTATTTAAGAGGTTTGACTTTAGCCCGGTGATGCGGCTGATTCAGAACACGAGCTGCGAAAATAGTAGAAAAGTTTGCGAGTTTAATGATCATGTGAACTAGGTCATACACAAGATCGTGAGCACTGCGGTAGGCGATAAACAACAACGAAACGCGGTCAACGGGCAATAGGGTGATAACAGAAAATGGACCTATCCTCATATCTCGAACCCAGAGGTGAAGAACCTCCAAGCGGAGAGAATCTGGAATACGATCCAGCGTTTACGGATCTTGAAATCGCTGCACAGCCCGGTGAAGAGCGGCAGATGGGCGACGAGATCGTCGCAGCAGAGGAGCAGGACTGGAGCGACGTCGAAGACAAGGCGCTGGCGGTTATGGACAAGAGCCATGACTTGCGTGCCGCCATTTATCTGGCCGAGGCCGTTCTGCACACCAAAGGTCTGCCAGCGTTCGCCGCGGCAGTTGGCTATGCGAAATCGCTGCTGGATGAGTTCTGGGACACATGCCATCCCGAACTTGATGAAGACGATGGCGATGCCACGATGCGCATAAACGCGGTTCAGGGGTTGTCCTCGTCGGACCGCATGGTGCGCGCTTTGCGGCGCACCGGTATCACAGACAGTCGCATGTTTGGCCGTATGACACTGCGCCATCTCGACGTGGTTGATGGCCGGATCAACATGCCTGCGGATCTGGAAGAGATACCCGACGAAAACAGTGTTGCGGCGGCTTTCAAAGACACCGATGACGAGGTGTTGGCTGCGAATGCCGAAGCTGCTGCCGCAGCGCTGGAAGATATCGCTGCTATCGATGCAATCTTTGCCGATAAAACGCCTGGCGAAGGACCAAATCTTGATCCGCTGACCGAGGCGTTGAACAGTATTCAACAAGCGTTGGCACGTTATGCTGACGTAGGCGAGGTGGCGATTGATGACGCAAGCGATAGCGATGACGACGCGCCTGTTTCTTCTGCAGCTCCGGCAGCTGCTGGTCCGTCGGGCGGCGGGGCGATCAACTCGCCCGAGGATGTCACGCGTATGCTGGACCGCATCATGGACTATTACGCACGCTGCGAACCGTCGAGCCCACTGCCCATTCTGCTTGAGCGCGCCAAACGGCTTGTGAACGCGGATTTCCTGACGATTATCGAAGATATGGCCAAGGAAGGTCTGGATGAGGTCCGTCAGATTGGTGGCCTCAAATCAGACGATGACGATTATTGAACCGCCCCAGATGCCCTGGGACAGCGGACTTAGAACAAACACAGACACATGAATCGAGGAGCATCAGATGGCTGACAGTTCACAAAAATTCATAGCCCGTAACAGGGCTCCGAGGGTTCAAATCGAATACGATGTCGAACTGTATGGGGCTGAGAAAAAGGTTCAGTTGCCTTTTGTCATGGGCGTTATGAGCGACCTGGCCGGTAAGTCCGAGGTCGAACAGCCCGCAGTGGCCGACCGCAAGTTTCTTGAGATCGACGTCGACAATTTCGATGACCGGATGAAATCGATGGCCCCACGTGCCGCGTTCACCGTGCCCAATACCTTGACCGGCGAAGGCAACCTGGCGGTCGATATCACCTTTGAAAGCATGGATGACTTCAGCCCTGCTGCGATCGCCGCAAAGGTCGCGCCACTGAAAGAGCTGCTGGATGCCCGCACTCAATTGTCCAACCTGATGACCTACATGGACGGCAAAACCGGTGCTGAAGACCTGATTACAAAGATCATGCAGGACCCGAGCTTGTTGAAAACACTGGCAGCCCAACCCAAACCGGGCGGCGACGAAGCCGAGGAGGACTAAAAGATGGCCGAAGAAGAAGCCAAGGTAGAAGCCGCCGAAGGCGCAACAGCGTTTGGATCCTCGGAATTCGAGGCGCTGCTGCAAAAGGAATTCCGTCCGAAATCGGATCAGGCGAAAACCGCTGTTGAAAGTGCGGTTAAAACGCTGGCCGAACAGGCTCTGGCCAACGCTGGCCTTATCTCTGATGACGCGCTGCGGTCAATCGAGGGCATTATTGCCGAGATCGACAAGAAGCTGACCGAACAGGTCAACCTGATCCTGCACCACGAAGAGTTCCAACAGATGGAAAGCGCGTGGCGTGGTCTGCATTATCTGGTGAACAACACCGAAACTGACGAGATGCTGAAAATCCGCGTGATGAACATCTCGAAGAAAGACATGCACAAGACCCTGCGCAAGTTCAAAGGCACCGCGTGGGATCAGTCACCGATCTTCAAGAAGCTTTACGAAGAAGAGTTCGGCCAGTTTGGTGGTGAACCTTACGGTTCGCTGGTGGCAGATTACCATTTCGACCACAGCCCGCAGGACATCGAACTGCTGGGTGAGATGTCGAAGATTGCGGCCGCAGCTCATGCTCCTCTGATCACCGGGGCCAAGCCAAGCCTGTTCCAGATGGACAGCTGGTCGGAACTGGCCAACCCGCGCGATCTGACCAAGATCTTCCAGACACCGGAATACGCCGCGTGGCGGTCGCTGCGCGAGAGCGAAGATTCCAAATATGTAGGTCTGGCGATGCCACGCTTCCTGGGCCGTTTGCCTTACGGTTCGAAGACCGAACCGGTCGAAGAGTTTGCGTTTGAGGAAGATACAACCGGTGCCAACAGCGACAGCTATAGCTGGGTGAATGCGGCCTACGGCATGGCGGTGAACATCAACCGGTCCTTTAAGGAATATGGTTGGTGCTCGCGCATTCGCGGAGTGGAAAGTGGCGGTACGGTCGAAGGACTGCCCGCGCATACATTCCCGACCGATGATGGCGGTGTCGACATGAAATGCCCGACCGAAATCGCGATTTCAGATCGTCGCGAGGCGGAACTGGCCAAAAATGGCATGATGCCTCTGATCCACCGCAAGAACAGCGACTCGGCAACGTTCATCGGTGCGCAATCTTTGCACAAGCCCGCAGAATACGACGATCCAGATGCAACCGCGAACGCCAATCTGGCCGCGCGCTTGCCCTATCTGTTCGCGACCTGCCGTTTTGCGCATTATCTGAAATGCATGGTGCGCGACAAAGTCGGATCGTTCAAAAGCCGTCAGGATATGGAAAGCTGGCTGCAGGATTGGATCAACCAGTACGTGGATTTCAACGCCGATATTTCGGCCGAAGCGGAAAAAGCGCGCAAGCCGCTGGCCTCTGCCGAGGTTGTTGTGGAAGACGTTGAAGGAAACCCTGGATACTACACATCCAAGTTCTTCCTGCGTCCGCACTATCAGCTTGAAGGCTTGTCAGTGTCGCTGCGCCTTGTTTCGAAACTTCCATCTGAAAAAGCTGGATAATTTCGCGAAAAAAAATGGCGGCATGTGAAGCAATTCACTGCCGCCCATGTAGCCCTCAGGTAAACCAAGGGTACACATACTAGAGGAACCCAAAATGGAAAACGTATTCATCAAAATGGACTTCCCTGGCGAGGCCCGGGAAAAAGCACACACAGACTGGATCGCGTGTAAAGAGATCAGCTGGAACGTCGAGCGGACGCTGGATATGTCCGACATGGGCACAACCCAGCGCGGCTATGCGAACGCAAATTTTGGCAAGGTCGAACTGAGCACTGAGCTGAGCAAAGCTTCGGCAAAGATCATGACCTATGTTGCCTCGGGCAAAGCAAACGGTGAGATGACAATCCATCTATGCCGGGCAGGCGATGATGAAAAGAAGGGTATGGAACCCTACCTGATCATCACCCTGCGCGACGCCATCGTCGACAGCTACTCGGTCTCGGGTGGCGAAGATTCGATCCCGTCGGAATCCTGGACCGTCGCGTATCGTGGCATCTCGGTCAAATACAAGATTGCCGATTTCAAAACCGGCAAACTCAGCGACTGCAACGAGTTCAAGTGGAACCTGGAGACTGGCGACGTCAGCTAAGGTCCGATCTGAAAATGGCTCTGGCGGCAGGCGCCGCCGGGGCCCTTTTGCTTTTTTGCTTCCAGACTGCGCGAGGGTTTAATGACGCCAGAAGAACATCTTAAATCAGGCGATCTGACCGCAACGCTTTCAACGCTGCAAGACAAGATCCGCGCAAACCCCGCAGATGCAAAGCTGCGGATTTTTCTGTTTCAGCTGCTTTGTGTCATGGGCGATTGGAAACGCGCGATAACGCAGTTGAAACTGAGCGCGGAAATGGAAGAAGAGGCCACGATGATGGCCAAAACCTATCGCGAGGCCATTATCTGCGAGGTCTATCGTGAAAAGGTTTTTGCGGGTGAGAAGACCCCAATGATTTTTGGTGAGCCCGAAGAATGGCTGGCTCATCTGATCGAAGCTCAGAAACTGACGGCAGGTGGCCATTTCGAACAGGCCGCCGAGCTGCGGGCCAAAGCCTTTGACGCGGCTCCTGCAACATCGGGCACTGTGAATGGCGAAGCGTTTGAATGGATCGCCGATGCCGATATGCGGTTGGGGCCGGTTTTGGAGGTGATCGTAAACGGGCGCTATTTCTGGCTGCCGTTTTCTCAGATCGCCCGGCTTGAAATCGAAGAACCCAGCGATCTGCGGGATTCCGTTTGGACGGCGTGTACACTAACCGTCGCAAGCGGCGGCGAGGTCGCGGCTCTGATCCCGACGCGTTACGCTGGAACAACGGATCAAGGGGATGATGCCGCACGCCTTGCGCGCGCGACCAGTTGGATCGACGCCGGGGCTGAAACCTTCGTTGGATTGGGACAACGTCTTTTGACGACCGATACGTCAGATGTCGCTCTGTTGGACGTTCGCGAATTGGTCCTGAACGTGACCACCGAGTCCGGGGAAATGGCAGGAGATGGCTGAGAAGGCGCTTGTCGAAAGACTACAACCTTCGCTTCTTGACCGGTTGACCGACAATGCCCCGGATCAGCTGAAAGAAGGCCGCGACGCGCGGGTGATCGACGTTGGCCGTCTACGCGAGATCATCCAACGTGATCTTTCCCTGCTGCTGAATACGACAGATCAATCCGACCTGATCGACGAAGATGTCTATCCCCACGCCGCCAAATCGGTTCTGAACTATGGGATTCGCGAAACATCGGGCTCATTTTCCACCATGCGTCAGGCGCAACGCATCCAGCAATCGATTGCCGATTCAATCGAAGTGTTCGAGCCGCGGATTGTCAAAGGCTCCGTAGTCGTTGACCTTCGTTCCAAACAACGGTCCGGCGAAATGCACGTTGAGTTCGACATTCGCGCCGTCATGTGGGCGCAGCCGATGCCGCTTGAGCTTTATTTGCGCAGCCGTGTCGATGTGACGACCGGTGAAGTGGCGATCGAGAGGAGCTAAGCAGAATGGATACGCGGCTTCTCAAGCATTACGAAACCGAACTTGCTTTTCTGCGCGAAATGGGTGCGGAATTTGCCAGCGCCTATCCCAAAATCGCATCGCGCTTGGGCATGGAAGGGATCGAAGTTGTCGATCCCTATGTCGAACGTTTGCTGGAGGGCAGCGCTTTTCTGACCGCGCGTGTTCAGCTGGAACTGGACATGCAGTTCCCGACCTTCACGTCGAACCTGCTGGAAATCGTCTACCCACATTATCTGGCGCCGACACCGTCGATGATGATCGCTCAGTTCGAGCCCGATATCGGCAATGCCGCGCTCAAGGAAGGCTATCCCATGCCGCGAGGCACGACGCTGCGCGCACGATTGGCCGAAGGAGAGCAGACCGCGTGTGAATTCACGACATCGTCTGATCTGACGCTCTGGCCTATTGAAGTGACCGAAGCGGAATATATCGACGGGCGCGGAGAGCTGGTTGCTGCCGGCGTGGCCAAGGAAACCAATGCGCGGGCGGGTATTCGCTTGCGTCTGAACCGCACCGATGGCGAGCCGATGGCCGAACTGGGTCTGGACCGTCTTGTGTTGCATCTGGATACCCAAAGCGGCAAGGCCTGGTCTTTGCACGAAGTGCTCTGCACGCAATGTGTTGGGCTGACTGCACGGTCCACAGACCGCCGCGCCGACTGGACGGTGCGGTTGAATGATGCGGATGTGATCCCCAAAGGGTTCGAGGCGGATGAAGCCCTGCTGCCGACACCGCGCCAGTCCTTCGATGGCTATCGGCTGTTGCAGGAATATTTCGCCATGCCAGAGCGGTTTCTGTTCGTCGAACTGACCGGTTTAAACGTGGCTTTGACCCAGTCAGCCGGAACAGATGTAGACATCTACATCCTGTTGCAAGACGGCATGCGCGATTTGGCCCCGGCGGTCACACCCGCCGCGTTCACGCTTAATGCCGTACCAGCAGTCAACCTGTTTCACCGGCGCTGTGACCGCGTGCACATCACGCAGATGGACACGCAGCATCACGTGGTTCCCAACAGAACCGCAGGGCTGGATTTTGAGATCTACTCGATCAGCAAAGTGACGGGTATTCAGTCGGAAGAAGAGGGCGATATTCCCTTTCGCCCGTTCTACAGCGATACCGATCTGACCGCTGCGGGCGACAACCACCTGGCCTATTACACCGTCAAACGCCGGATGCGGCAACGGAACGAAAAGGAACGACTGCGTGGGGTTCGGACCTCATATTTGGGCTCCGAAGTGTATCTGACTTTGGTGGACCGCGCCCAGGCGCCTTACCCGGTCTCTCTGGATCAGCTTGCGGTCGAGGCTTTGTGTTCGAACCGGGACCTGCCGTTGCTGTTGGCTGCAGGTGGTGATGACGTGTTTCATCTGCCCGAAGGCGGGCCGGTCAAAGCGGTACGTACGCCAGTGACACCAACCCGACCCCATGCGACGCTTGCACAAGGGGACGCGGCCTGGAAACTGATCAGCCACCTGAGCCTGAATTATCTGTCCATTGCCGGTGATGGTCCTGAAGGTGGGGCAGGCGCGCTTCGTGAGCTGTTGGGCATCTACGCGCCCCTTGGCAATCGCGTCACCGAAAAGCAGCTGGAGGGCGTGGTCTCGGTCAATAGCCGCCCCATCGTGCGCCGCATGAGCGACGAGGTTCTCAGCACAGCGGTGCGGGGTCTCGAAATCTCGCTAGGTTTTGACGAGAGCTTTTACGAGGGCACCAGTGTTTACGTGCTGGGCGCCGTGCTGGAACGTTTCTTCCGGAAATACACGACCATCAACAGTTTCACCGAAACGGTGCTGAAAACAGAAAAACGAGGAGAGATTGCCAGATGGCGACCGGCGGCGGGTCTGGGCAGGATCATCTGAGCCTGCTGGCCGCGCTGGCGGCTGATCCTGAAAGGCACCACGTCTTTCAGGCGCTTCGCATTATCGAGGCGCACTATACCGACGCACCTCGCCTGGGCGAGTCGCGACGTCCGCGCGAAGACCGCGTGCGTCTGGGGCAGGATGTGTCGCTGGCCTTTCCGCCGACAACCCTGACGCGGTTTGAACCGGGCACCGACACGCAGCCTGGCAAGCTCAGCAATCTTTTCTTTGGGTTCTTTGGCCCGCAAGGCCCTTTGCCGCTGCACCTAACCGAGTTTGCGCGCGACCGTCTACGCAATCACCGCGACCCGACCTTTGTGGCTTTCGCGGATATGCTGACCCACCGCATGATGAGCTTGCTCTATCGCGCCTGGGCCGAAGCCGAACCCGCGCCCAGTTTTGACCGTGGCGACGACCCGTTCGAGCAACGCATCGCTGCGTTGGCCGGGTTCAAGGGGGTTGATTTTTCTGACCGCGACGCGATGCCGGATATGCTGCGCCGGTTTTTTTCCGGGCATCTGGGCTCGGGTACAAAAACGGTCGAGGGTCTTATCGCCATCCTATCCGACTATTTCGGGGTCGAGGTCCATGTGCAGCAATTCGTCGGCTCGTGGCTTGAGCTTGAACCAGATGACACCTGGCAATTGGGCGGGGCTGCACGGCTTGGGCAGTCGACCAACATCGGCAGCCGGGTCTGGTCCCGGTCGGCTAAATTCCGCCTGCGGATCGGGCCGCTGACCCTGAGCGATTACAAACGCTTGCTGCCCGGTGGCGTGTCCCAACGCCGGATGGAAGCAATTCTGCGCACCTATATCGGCGACACGCTGGATTGGGAGGTCAATCTGGTTCTGGCAGGCGACGAGGTTCCACGCGCATCACTGGGTGGAACAACACAATTGGGCCACACCAGTTGGATAAAGACCCGAGACGACCCGGATGTGGCAGGGCAGGATGCAGATGATCTGATCCTGTATCCCACCTTCGCGACGCAAGAATTCGAGGCCCAGGAAGCGGCCCATAGTGAGAGGTATTGAAGATGACGGAAATCAGCCGTGTTTCGCTGTTTGGGAAACTGAACAAGCTGGGCTATCAGGCCATCGAAGGGGCGACCGTATTCTGCAAGATGAGGGGCAATCCTTATGTCGAGGTTCAGCACTGGCTGCATCAGATCCTGAACGGGCAGGACAGCGACATTCACCGCATCATTCAGCATTATGATCTGGATCCGGGCAAGATCGCCTCAGAGCTGACGCGATCGTTGGACATGCTGCCGCGCGGGGCATCTTCGATTTCGGACCTTTCCGATCATCTGATGGACGCAATGGAGCGCGGCTGGGTTTGGGGCTCGTTGTTGTATTCCGACAGCAAAGTTCGCACAGGATATCTGATCCTGGGTATGCTCAAGACCCCTGCATTACGTAACATTCTGGCCAGCATGTCGCCGGAACTAGCCAAGATCGGGGCCGATGATTTGGCCGACAATTTCGGAGAGGCCACGGATGGTTCGCCCGAGGATACTTTGGGTGCGCAGGATGGCTCGAACGTGGGTGGTGGCGCAGAACCGGGTGAGGCCAGCGGCGCAATGGCGCCCGGCGCAATGGGCAAGGGCGAAGCGCTTGAACAGTTCTGCACCGACCTGACCGAGCAGGCCCGCAATGGCGAGATCGACCCGATCGTGGGACGCGACGAGGAAATACGCCAGATAGTCGACGTGCTGATGCGGCGTCGCCAGAACAACCCAATCCTGACCGGCGAGGCGGGCGTGGGCAAAACGGCTGTGGTCGAAGGCTTTGCCCTGCGTATTGCACGCGGCGACGTACCACCCGCGCTGAAGGATGTGCGTCTGCTGGTGCTGGACGTTGGCCTTTTGCAAGCCGGCGCGTCCATGAAGGGCGAGTTTGAAAACCGTCTGCGTCAGGTGATTGATGAGGTTCAGGCAAGCCCGACGCCCATCGTGATGTTTGTAGACGAAACCCATACGCTGGTGGGCGCCGGAGGTGCTGCTGGTACCGGTGATGCCGCCAACCTGCTGAAACCGGCCCTGGCGCGCGGCACACTACGCACCATCGGCGCTACCACATGGGCCGAATATAAGAAATACATCGAAAAAGACCCGGCCCTGACCCGGCGCTTCCAGGTCGTGCATGTCGAGGAACCCGATATCCCCAAGGCGGTTCTGATGATGCGCGGTATCGCGTCGATGCTGGAAAAGCACCACCGCGTTCAGGTTCTGGATGAGGGCATCGAAGCCGCAGTGACCCTGTCGGCGCGCTATATTCCAGCCCGGCAATTGCCCGACAAATCGGTCAGCTTGCTGGATACCGCCTGCGCCCGGGTTGCCGTGTCTCAACACGCGGTTCCGGCCGAGGTTGACGACAGCCGCCGCCGGATCGAGGCGCTGACCACCGAGTTGGAGATCATCGAACGGGATGAGACCGCAGGCTATGACGTCGCAGACCGGCGCGATGCGGTGAATGCCGCGAAAGAGACGGAAGAAGCGCGGCTGGAAGAACTCACCGCCCGTTGGGATGCCGAAAAGAAAGTGGTCGAGGATATCCTCGATCTGCGGGCCAAGCTGCGGGCAGGCGGGCAAGAGGTTGAAGGTACCGGCACAGCCGAAGGCGAAGCCGCTACTGAAGAGGCCCCCGAAGTCGAAGCCCAACCCATCGATCGCGACGCGTTGCTGGCCGAGTTGAAGGCAAAGAACGAAGAGCTTGAGACCTTGCAGGGCGACAGCCCCCTGATCCTGCCCATCGTGGATCATCAGGCCGTGGCCAGCGTCGTTGGCGACTGGACCGGTATCCCGGTCGGGCGCATGGTCAAGGACGAGATCGAGACGATCCTGAACCTGGAAGACCGTCTGGCGCAACGCGTGATCGGCCAGGACCATGCAATGAAGATGATCGCAAAACGCGTTCAGACCTCTCGCGCAGGGCTCGACAATCCCAACAAGCCCATTGGCGTGTTCATGCTGGCGGGGACCAGCGGTGTCGGCAAAACAGAAACCGCCTTGGCCCTGGCCGAGGTGCTGTATGGCGGTGAGCAGAACGTCATCACCATCAACATGTCCGAATACCAGGAGGCCCACACCGTCAGCAGCCTGAAAGGCGCCCCTCCGGGATATGTGGGCTATGGCGAAGGCGGCGTGCTGACCGAAGCGGTGCGGCGCAAACCCTATTCGGTTGTACTGCTGGATGAGGTCGAAAAAGCTCACCCCGATGTGCATGAGATCTTTTTCCAGGTCTTCGACAAGGGTGTCATGGAAGACGGCGAAGGCCGCGTGATCGATTTCAAGAACACGCTGATCCTGCTGACCTCGAATGTCGGGACCGAGATGATCATGGATATGTGCGCCGACCCCGATCTGATGCCGGATCCCGAAGGCATGGCCAAGGCGCTGCGCGACCCGATGCTCAAAGTGTTCCCACCTGCGCTGCTGGGGCGTCTGGTGACCATCCCTTACTACCCGCTCAGCCCCGATATGCTGGGCGAAATCACCAAGCTGCAATTGAACCGCATCAAGAAGCGCGTGCAACAGGCCCATGGTGTTCCGTTCGAATACACCGACGCTGTTGTCGAAGAGATTGTGAATCGCTGTCAGGAGCTCGACAGCGGTGGCCGCATGATCGACGCCATCGTTACCAATACCATGTTGCCGGACATCTCGGCCGAATTCCTAAAAAGAATGATGGAAGGGCAAGAAGTTAGCAAAGTCGTGATCAATGTCACAGACGGCGAGTTCACTTATGGGTTTGATTGACCACAACGCATGATGCGTCTGGCAACCGAAAGGGACTTATTGTGAAACCGACAATGACACCGGAACTCGACCAGAAATGGTGGTCAAAGAACAAGCCCAAGCTGATGAAAAAAACCGGCTTGGGCGATGCGCTGAAAGCCTATCAGATCGCCGAGGATCAGATGGACTGGGCGAAGTCGCTGAAAGCGCTGTCAGACGTCAAGCGCAAGGTTGCCGAAGCGGTCAAGGCCGCCGGGTCCAAACATGCTGACACGGTTACGGTTCTCAAGAAATATCCAAAGATCATCGACAAGATCGAGAAAGAGCTTAAGGCCAAGCAGAAGGACGCCGAGGATCGCGCCAAATCGGCACCAGCCGACACACCGAAACAGAAAGTCGGCAAATCGGTTGTGATCTGGAAAAAGGATCTGGGCGAGGAGATAACCAAGAAGTTCAAGCCGGATTGGCTGAAGGATCTCAAAGGCTATGCGTTCCAGCTGAAGCTGAACGAAGACCTTCTGGATGTTCTGGAAGACGAAGGCGACTATGTCACGCCTCAGCAGATGGTGGATGATGCCAATGCTGTGACCGACAAGCTTGTGGCGCTGATCGCCAAAGAGCTGATGTCGACGGATGCGGCGATCAAAAAGGAAACGGACGCCAAAAAGCGGGCCGCGCTGATCAAGGGGTTTGAGGACAAGCTCAAGACCATCATGAACGGCGCCAAGAAGCATTACGAGGCAATACCTGCGAAACGCTGGCAAGCCTTTGTAAAGCGCAAGCAGCAATACAAGGAATACAAGGTCAAAACCGGCTTTGACATCGCGCTTGGCACATTGAGTGTTGTGGGCGGTGCTGTGGGGGTTGCGGGTGCCGCAGCAACCGGTGGGGCGTCTTTGGCCTTGGGCATCGTATCTTTGGTGCGCGGTGTTGCGCAGCTGGCCGACAAGATCAAAGACACCGCTCAAGAGGCGGAAAAGGTCGAAAAGACCCTGAAAAACGATCTGGACACGCTGCTGAAACGGTATCGCAACGCCGAAGGAGAAGCGAAAAAGAATGTACAGGGTGGTGCCGAAGTGGGTGCCTCGGTTCTGAAAGGCATTCTGGGCACCGACGCGCCTTTCCTGGCAACGCTGCCCAAATGCGACAAGAATTACGGGCTTTGGCAGAACAAGGTCGCCGGACTTGAAGTGGGCGGGCGCAAGCTGTCTCAAGCCATCATCAAGGGCTTGGCTGATTGCGACAAGCTTGAAAAGGCCATGAAGAAGGCCGACGCCAAGAAGGCCGGGAAATATCTAGACAAATTGAAAAAGGCCCGCGCAGCGCTGCAAAAGGCTTTGGATGGGTGTTCGTCGATGATGGAGCGTGTCTCGAACGCCGACAAAAACGCACCCAACCTCAAAAAGATGCTGGATGCGCTGAATTCGACCAACCCGAAATATGCTCAGATCTTCGACAAGGTCTTTCCTGTAGTCGTCAATCTGACCCTGGCCGGCGCGAATGCTGGCGTCGGATTCAAGGAAGCCTCAAGCACGCTGGACACAGTCAACACGGCTTTGGGCCTGTTCAACGACATCGCATCCGAAGGCAAAGATCAGTTGGAAGAGGCAATCGGCTAACGCAATCACTGGCATCGCGCGTGCGACTAGTACGCGCGGTGCAAAATATCCGGGGGCAGGAAAACACTAGAAAACACAAGGTTCTATCATGGCAAAGACGACAGTTACATCGCACAAGTTCTACGTTGTCGATCTGATACGGTCGAAACCCAAACTGCAGTATATTGAGATCCCCAGCTATCGCGTTGACGTCAAATTCGATGTCACCGCCAAAGGCCCGGTCCCGTCGACAACGCTCAAGCGTCTTGAAGCGACCGGGATGAAAGAGCTGGAACGCTATGAGAAGGTCATTTCGGAAGAGGCTGTCAAGCTTGACAAAAAAGTTGGCGAGCTGATGAAGACGCCGGGTCAGAAATCTCAGGCTGAGGCCGAGAAGATGATCCAGGCGACCAACGTGATGATCAAGAACGCGTTGAAATCTGCCGAGGGCGCCGCGCAGGTTGCAATCGAAAAGCAGATCAAGGTTGAAGCCAACAAAGACAAACTGCTGAAAGAGGCGCGGGTCAAAACCACGCTGAAGGTCACGGCTGGTGTGATCAAGATCGGCACAGCTGTGACCCGCCTGGTTGCGACGTCTGGGGCCGATGTGATGGCCTATAAGACGATTGTCAAACAGGTCTATGAGCTGGGCAAGGAAGTTCAGCAGCAGCTGAAGGGCGAGGAAAAGCTTCGCAAGGACTTGTACGGCGCAATCCAGAAATACATCACCCTGCGCGGAACATCGATCATGCAGGCCGCCGAGCGGCAGGGGATTACAGATACCTCTGGAATTTCTGTCAAAAAGCCGATGGAAGCGATCAAGAAGCTGACGGCCAAAGCCGTTGGTATGGGCGAAGAAGTGACAAAGGGGCGCGACCCCAAAGCCATCGCCAAGGACATCATGGATTTCGCGATCAAGGGCTATCAGGCTTACCAGAAAGACTCGGACAAAAAGCGCAAGTTGTACCGGGAACACACGACGAAGACCCGTCAGAAAGTGGATTCCTTGGGCCAGGCAGCAGACAAACTGATGAAGGCTGCCAAATCGCAGAAGACGCTGAAAGAAGGCATCAAGCTGGGCGCCGAGTGCATGACCGTCAAGCGCGAAGCAAGTGCCATGGCTGCCAAGCTGGAAGAGCGCCAGAAGTTCCTGGCTGAAATGGAAGCTCTGATGGAAGGCAACGGTCTGAAGGTGGACGACACGACGATTGTCGACAAGCTCAAGAAGTTGGACAAGATGACTGTGCTGAAAGAGACCAAGACGATGCTGACTTCGGTCAAAGGCGTATACACGCTGGTCGACGAAATCAGTGACGTTGTAGGCTAAGACATAAATCGAACCGGGCGCGGCCAAGCCACGCCCGGTCTGCAATGAACGACAGGAGGCAATGGTGAACACCGGTATCGAGAAGAGCGAAGCGCTCCGCGACACCGTGCGCGAGTTTGTCGAGCGCAGGGCAGTCACCAACACGATCCTTGGCGTGATCATTTTCAATGCCATCACGCTGGGCCTGTCGACCTCTCCGTCAATCCAGGCCAATTTGGGTCATGTGCTTCGGGTCATTGACACCCTTGTGCTTGGCATTTTTGTCGCTGAGCTTTTGTTGAAATTCTATGCCTATAGATTGGATTTCTTCAAAAACGCCTGGAATATCTTTGACCTTGTTGTCGTGACACTGGGCCTGTTGCCCAACCGTGATGGCCTGTCCGCATTGCGTGGCTTGCGCGTGATCCGGGCGATGCGCCTTTTGTCGGTCATCCCGCAGATGCGCGCTGTGGTACAGGCTTTGCTGGACGCGCTGCCGGGCATGGGCGCGGTAATCATCATGATCTCGATCGTGTTCTACGTCTTTGCCGTTATGGCGACGTTGATGTACGGCCCCGATTTCCCTGAGTGGTTCGGAACGTTGGGCCGGTCGCTTTACTCGCTGTTCCAGATCATGACGCTGGAAAGCTGGTCCATGGGGATCGTACGGCCAGTTATGGAAACACACCCGACCGCGTGGATCTTTTTTGTTCCCTTCATCGTCATCACCGCCTTTTCGGTTCTTAACCTGTTCATCGGTTTGCTTGTGAACACAATGCAATCTGCCGTTGAGGATGAATCGGTCCAAGAGTTCTCGCACCTGCGCGAACTGGTTCGCAGCGAGACCGATATTGTGGATGATCATGTCAAAGAACTGTTGGTCGAGGTCAGGGCCCTGCGCCGCGAAGTGGCCGAGCTGAAAGGTCAGACCGATGGCTGACAGTTCCCAGAAATTCATCGCCCGAAACCGGGCACCTCGGGTCCAGATCGAGTATGATGTCGAACTCTATGGCGCCGAGAAGAAGGTGCAATTGCCCTTTGTCATGGGGGTGATGAGCGATCTGTCAGGCAAGTCAAAAGCTGAAACGCCCGCCGTTTCAGACCGGAAGTTTCTTGAGATCGACGTCGACAATTTCGATGATCGCATGAAAGCCATGGCCCCAAGGGTCGAGTTTTCGGTGCCCAACACTCTGACTGGTGAAGGCAATCTGGGCGTTGATCTGACTTTCGAGAAGATGGAGGATTTCAACCCCGCTCAGATCGCGGCCAAGATCGAACCCTTGCAAAAGCTTCTTGAGGCCCGCACACAACTTGCCACTCTGATGGCCTATATGGACGGCAAAGCCGGGGCTGAGGCGTTGATCGAAAAGATCCTTGCCGATCCGGCCCTGCTGGGTTCGTTGGCCAGCAGCCCGGTCGCCGGGGACAGTTCTGCCGCCACGCTGGATGCGCTGCGCGCCTTGGCTCCGGAGGACGCGCCCGAGGATCGATCGGTCGAAGACGCTCTGGCTTCACTTCCTGAGGTCCACAGCAACACCCAAGACGATACTGCGCCCTACGTTTTGAAAGACCTTGCTGATGCGGCACTAGACGAGACGCCCGAAGACACGTCCGTTGCGGACGCGCTGTCTTCGTTGCCAGAGGTTGCGCCAGCGGACGAACCGCATGATGACACAGGTGATGTATTGGACGGGCTGGCGACTCTTGCTCCGGAAAATCAACCCGAAGATACATCTGTTCAGGACGCACTTGCGTCGATCCCTGAAACCACGGTCGACGAAACCGCTGACAAATCAACATATGTCTTGACTGACCTTGTCGACACTGCGCCGACGGAGACCGTGGAAGACACATCATTGTCGGATGCCCTATCGTCGCTGCCCGACCATCAGGACAGCGTAGACGAAGACTCAAGCGACGATATTCTCTCGGATCTCTCCGAAGCCGAACCCCAGCCCGTTGCCGTTGACTCAGCAATCGAAGACGCCCTTGCATCGGTCCCGGAAACCGTCGAGGCCACCGAAAACGACGACTCTTCAGAGGTTCTAACCCAACTGGCCGAAACACCGGTTGAAGCCGAGTTGAGCGGCGATACCGACCTGGATGACGTGTTGGGTGATCTTGTGGATCTGAGCAGTGATGCGTCAACTGACGAGGACACGACCGCGGACGCGTTGTCGTCATTGCCTGATTTCACCGAAGAAGATGCTGAAGATATCTCGGATGTTCTGGACGGCTTGGCTGGTGCCGCACCCGAGGACACCGAAACCAATGACAGCGACCTTGATGATCTGCTCAATGACCTTGCCGACCAAGCACCTGAGAACGGCGAGGAGGATGAGGCGCTTTCGGACGTTCTGGACCAATTGGCAGATGCTGCCCCTGAGGACGCACCTGACGCAGATGCGTTGGACGAACTGTTAGGGGATCTGGCCGAAACAGAAACGGAAGACGAAAAAACCGACGTCACACTGGATGACATCTTGGCTTCGGTACCAGATACCGAGGTAAGCGATGCGGAGGAGACATCGGACGACACCCTGAGCAGTTTGGGCGACAGCGAACCGACCGATGAAACCGAAGATTTGGACGCATTGCTTGCCGATCTTTCCGAAGATACGCCCGCGGATGAAAACGAGGTGGATCTGGATGATCTTCTGAACGACCTTGGTGCCGATGAGGAACAACAGGCGGAAGGCGAAGACGTCGACCTGGATTCTTTGTTGAACGACCTGAGCGATGAGCCGGAAGACTCGGCAGATATCGACATCGACGATCTTCTTGCCGAAGATGATACGTCTGAGGCAAGCGCAGACAGTTCGGACGATGAAGACGGCGCAGCAACAGAACAATCCGATTTCGACGATGTTGATCTGGATGACTTGCTGTCAGATCTGGATGATGACGTTCCCGCGTCGGACGCAGAGGGGGCGGATTTTGATATCGATGATCTCCTCGGCGATGACGAAACAGAAGCTGAACCTCCAACAGAAGAGGCCCAGCTGACTGACGAACCGGTACTGGCCTTTGGTCGCATGAGCGCCGACAGACCCGATCCAGAGCGTTTGAAGCGCACGCGCTTCCGTCTTGCGATTTTCGGTGACTTTTCGGGTCGCGCAGCCCGGGGTCTGATCGAAACCGGCGATGCACTGGCAGCACGCAAGCCCATCCTGTTGGATACCGACACGGTCGATGAGGTCATCGCAAGCTTTGCCACCAAACTGGTGCTTCCCATCGGCAAAGACGGGGCCGGGATCGCGGTAAACCTGAAAGAGCTGGATGACCTGCACCCCGACGAGCTGTACGAAAATGTCGAACTGTTTGATGGTTTGTCCAGCTTGAAAAGCCAGCTCAGCGCCGGGGCAACGGCAGATCACGCGGCCAGGCAATTGACTGCTTGGGGTGAAGAGTTTGGTCAGGCCGTTGTACCACCGCGCAAAAGCTCGGGCGGCAACACTGTTCGAGCTGACCTGAAACTGAGCGATTTCCAGAAGCTGATCGGGGATAGCGGTGGAGAGTTGACGCAAGCGTCGCCAGTTGAAGAATTGCTCAAGCGTGTCGTCGGCCCGCATATCCACAAATTGCCCAGTCCCGATGTCTCGGCCATGCAGTCTGCGGTTGATGAAGCGCTGAGTGCGGCCATGCGCATGGTGCTGCACCACCCCGAATTTCAGTCGGTCGAGGCGCAGTGGCGCAGCCTTGATCTGATTGCTCGCAGCATCGAAGATGATGATACGCTGGATGTTATTCTCTACGACGTGTCTGCTGAAGAAATTGCAGCCGATCTGGCTGCAGAAGAAGATCTGGCGCAGACCGGATTGGTGCGTCTGCTGGCCGAAGAACCCCTGGACGAAGAAAACGGGCGCGGCGGCTATTCGGCGATGATCGGGCTTTACACGTTCGAAGAAACACCTCCGCATGCCGAGCTTTTGGGTCGGATTGGACGCGTGGCGGCACATGTGGACGCGCCATTTATCAGCGCCATCACGCCGTCATATCTGGATATTAAGCCCGAAGACCGACACCCATTGGTGGTCGAGGCCTGGGAGACGCTGCGCGCAATGCCCGAGGCGGGCTATGTTGGCTTGGCGTCGCCGCGGTTCCTGTTGCGGCGTCCTTATGGGGCGAAATCCGAACCGATCTATGAGTTCGACTTTGAGGAATTCACCGAGGCCGAAGGCCTGCGCGGGATGCTCTGGGCGAACCCGGCGGTTCTGGTCTCTATCCTTTTGGCGCGGTCATTCAAGCAAAACGGCAAAGCGATGAACCTGGGTTCGGTCATGAGCTTGGGCGGTGTTCCCTATCACTTTGTCAATGATCGTTACGGGGATCAGGTCGCGCTGCCCTGCACGGAACGCAACATCACGCTGGAAAAACACGAACATTCCGTTCAGCGCGGATACATGCCCGTTTTGTCGATAAAAGGGCGTGACGAAATTCGCCTTGGCTCGTTCAACTCGGTCGCCGGTCAGGAAATCTTGGGGCCTTGGTCCGATGCCGCGGCACCGGATCCCTCGCCTGATATTCTAGCCGCGCCCGAAACGGATGAGGTGGACACAAGCGACGATGAAAGCCTTGATTTCGATGCGGATGATTTGGATCTCGACATCGATCTGGAGTCTGACGACGCATCAGACGCGGAGGCGACCGACCTCGACTTGGATCTGGACCTCGATCTCGATTTGGACGACTCGAGCGATCTGGATGATTTCCTGGCCGGGTTCGACGACAGTTCGGACGATGAGGACGACAGTGAAGATGATATCGACCCTGAATTGGCGGCGCTGCTTGCCGACCTGTAACAACAGGGCGAACAAGATTTGGAAGGAATGGTAAATGGCGGAAAGTTTGCAGAGCAAAGAGTGGCCCCTCCGGATCACAGGTTCATATTCCTATGGCGAAGATGATTTGGTCATCCGACGCGCCATTGTGACCGAAGAACTTGGGAAACTGACCGAGATTCAGGTCGAGTTCATGTCGGAAATGACGACGATTGAACTGGATAAGCTGTTGGGCAAGGTGATGACCATTCACCTTGACGCCGAAGAAGGCGCAAAGCGCAAATTCACCGGCACGATTGTCCGGGTCGAGCGTCTGGCCCTGCGCGACGGTTTCGTGCAGTTTCTGGCCGAACTGCGCCCTTGGTTCTGGTTGCTCACGCAATCGACCAACAGTCGTATTTTCCAGAACATGACGTCGGTCGAGATCATCGAGAAAATCTTTAAGGACGAGCACAAGATTTCTGACTTCAAGAAAGTCCTGTCTTCGACCTATGAAAAGCGAGAATACTGCGTTCAATATCGCGAAACGGATTTCGACTTCGTGTCGCGGTTGATGCAGGAAGAAGGGATCTACTACTTCTTCGACTATTCTGACGCGGACAAGAAAAACGAAAAACTTGTTCTGTGCGACGGCCCGACAGCCCATACACCGATCAAAGGAGAGCCCAAGGTCGAATTCCGCGGCGGTGACGACTATGAACAACGGTTGGGTGATTTCGTCACCGAATGGGCCGCGTCCGAAGCGATCAAACCGGGTGTCGTCTCGCTTGGGGATTTCGACTTTGAAAAACCCAAAGCGTCGTTGGATGCGCGGGCAAATACGGCAACCAAACCCGGCCATAGCTTCAAAGACAAACTGGAACTTTATGACATTCCGGGTCACCACAAAGAGACCAAGCTGGGTGATACCCGTGCCCGGGTGCGCATGCTGGCAGAAGACGCCTTGTTTGATAGACGCCGGGCCCGTGCCTCGGTCAGGTCGCTGGAAACGGGGCGAAAGTTCACGCTGACGGATCATCCCGACAAGTCTCAGAATGCCGAGTACCTGATCGTCAGCGCCAAGTATTTCCTTCAGACAACCGAAGGTTATGGCTTTGAGAAAAAGCAAAAGGACCTGGACACCGGCGCGTTGGAGTTTCCCGATGACAGCGGCGAGATGTTCATGGTCGAGTTCGAGGCTCAGCCTGCGAAAACTGAGTTCAAATCCTTGCGGACGATTGCTTGGCCAGAGATTTCCGGCCTGCACACTGCGATTGTGACAGGCAAGAAGGGCGAGGAGATTTGGACCGACAAATATGGGCGTATCAAAGTTCAGTTCCACTGGGATCGCGAAGGCAAAAACGACGAGAAAACCACCTGCTGGGTGCGCGTTGTGACACCGTGGTCGGGCAAGAACTGGGGTATGGTCAGCATACCGCGCATCGGTCAGGAAGTGGTCATCCAGTTTGAAGAGGGTGATCCTGACAGGCCGATCTGTACCGGGATGCTGTATAACGCAGACACGATGCCACCCTATGCTCTGCCTGCCAATCAGACACAGTCTGGGATAAAGACCCGGTCCACCACCAAGGGCAGTGCGGATACTTACAACGAACTTATGTTCGAAGATAAGAAAGACGCCGAGCTTGTCCGTTTCCAGGCGCAGAAAGACCACGAGAAACTGGTCAAGAACATGTCCACCATTACCATCGGTTATGACAAGCTGGACAAGGGTGGCAATGGTGGCGACGGATGTCTAAGCCAGGTGGTCAAGAAGAACGTGGATGAAACGATCAAGGAAGGTGATCACACCTTCAAGATCGAAACCGGCAGCCAGACGGTCAGCATCAAGACCGACCAGACCGAAACGATCGAAGGCAAGTCGACCCGGACCGTGACCGGCAACACTGTCGAGACGGTCAAATCCGGCAACAAGACAACAACGGTGAGCATGGGCAACATCCAGGTCGACGCGAAGTCTGGCAAGATCACCATGACTGCCATGCAGTCGATCGAGCTGAAAGTTGGCAGCTCGTCAATCAAGCTGGACCCAACGTCGGTGACCATCAAGAGCACCATGATCAAGGTGCAAGCGAATGCGAAGCTTGACGCCAAAAGCCCGATGACCACCGTGAATGGCGATGCGATGCTGACCCTTAAGGGCGGCCTGACCATGATCAACTAGGGGATAGGCTGATGAGTGATCGATTTAGTGGAATGACCAAAACCCCCGATGCGCCAGCGGCGCGCATGTTGGCGGACGCAAACGCCCGATTGGGGACCAAGCTCGACGCGCCGGCCAGCGCACCCTTGGATGTGGTGCTGGCTGAGCTGGACAAGAAAGAGGCGTTTATCGACATATTACGTCTTTTGGGTGTTGCGCTGCCGCCACGCGAGCGGGTCTGGTGGTCGTGCCTCGCGGCGCGAGATTATGTAGGCGAAGCACCGGATAACAACACGGCTTCGCTTGCCGCCGCCGAGGAATGGGTGTTTCGGCCGACCGAGGAAAACCGTGAAAAGGCCGGAGAAACGCTCGACTTGGCAGAACCCGACGACGAGACCGTGAACTGCGCCATGGGCGTGCTATATTCCGAAGGAACGCTGGGAACAGGTGATCTGGCCAATATTCCCTCGCCTCCGGGCGCTGCTGAAACAGTGGCTTTTGCGATGAATGTTGTTGCCATGGACAACCATGAAGGCGATTTTGATGCCTACGTGCAGTTGCTGATCGACCGAGGCGTCGATATTGCTCGGGGTGGGAATGGTAAGCTGGACCGCGAGGCGGCCACGAACGAGACAGAGGATTAGACATGGGATTCCCTCAGGCCCGTGTAACGGATTTGCACATGTGTACGCTGCCGGCGCCGCCGCCAGCACCACCACCACCGGCCCCGGTGCCAATGCCGATCATGCCACCCTGCTGCCCAACGGTTCTGGTTGCCAAGCTACCTGCTGCCCGGCTGACGGATCTTGCGACACCGGCCTTCCCGCACCCGATCATCAAGGGGTCGGCGACGGTGTTGATCAGCAAGTTACCAGCGGCGCGGGTGATGGATACCTGCGCCTGCGGCGGCCCGATCATCAAGGGGGAGTTCACGGTGCTGGTTGGAGGATGAAGACACAGGAATGACGGTCACACTAAAATTTCAATCCACCGGCATCGTGCCGGGCGACGGGCGCCCGGTATCGATGCAGGGGGGCTCTTTGACCGTCGGGCGTGGCCCGGCCAACGACCTTGTATTGCCCGATCCCGAAAAAACGCTCAGCAAAAGCCATTTTGTGATCGAAGATCACAATGGCAATGTGGTGATCGTCGATCTGTCGACGAACGGGACCTTTCTGAACTATTCCAAGATCGCCTTGGGCCGCACCCCAACGCCTTTGAACAACGGCGATGTGCTGACGGCGGGCGGCTATGAGATGATCGTCGAGATTGGCGCAGATCTTCCGACATTCGAAGAAATGATCCCGCAGCCGATGCAACAGGCCGGGGTCTCTCCGGGTCAGGCTCAGAATGCGCCGGATCCTTTGGCTTTGCTGGATGACGCAGGGCCGGGTGGTGACTTTCTCGATGATCTGCTGGGTGGTGATGCGCCAAAGGGGCCGGGGCAGATTGCGACACCAGATCCGATGGACGAATTGCTGCCTCCGCTTGATGACGACGATCCGTTTTTCGCCAAACCCAAAGATCCACATGCAGGTATGGGGGCTAGCGATGCGATGCATAACCCGTCCACATCGGATGCGTTTACGGCCCCACAAAGCGGGGGCGGGGCGAACCTGATCCCGGATGATTGGGATGATGATCTGTTGTCGCCTTCAGGCGGCGCACCTGCAGATCCTTGTTCCACACCGGAACCTTCTGCACAAACCACCCCCCCGCCTGTAAGGCCTGCGCCGCAAGATCAAACTCCCGCGCATCCCAAGCCGCCAATACCCGAACCCCCCGCACCGGTGACCTCAACTGTAGGTGATCCGTCCGCGGCGCGTGCGTTCTTGGAAGCACTGGAGGTCGATGATCTGAAAATCGACGATGCTGACCTGCCCGCAACGATGGGGCGGATGGGTCGCGTGCTGCGCACCATGATCTCGGGTCTGCGCGAAATCCTGATGACGCGCACCTCGATCAAGTCCGAGTTTCGCATTGATCAGACGATGATTAGCGCCGGTGGGAACAACCCGCTGAAATTCTCGATCAGTGCCGAACAGGCCATCGAGGCGTTGGTCAAACCCCGGGTCAAAGGGTATTTGGCATCCGAGGAAGCCACCGAGCAGGCTTTGAATGACATCAAAGCCCATGAGGTTGCGATGGTAACGGGCATGGAGGCCGCGTTGAAAGGCGTTCTGGCCCGGCTCGACCCCGAGGTGCTGGCTGGAAAAATTGAAGATTCGGGCAAACTTGGGTCACTTTTCAAGGGTAAGAAGGCCCAATATTGGGAAGTATACGAAAAGATGTATGCCGAAATCTCGGATCAGGCAGAGAATGATTTCCACGATCTGTTCAGCCGGGAATTCGCGCGCGCGTACAAAGATCAGCTGGAAAAGCTGAAATAACGCCTGAATTGGGCGAAAGAACAAAGGAGGGCAGCCATTGTCCTGGGACAGCAAGGTGCTTTGGACCGAAGGGTTGTTTCTGCAACCCCATCATTTTCAGCAGGCGGATCGGTACACCGAGGCGCTGGTGGCTGGGCTTGCCCGCCGCGTGACCCCCTATGCCTGGGGTGTCAGCGCGCTTGAGATTGATGACGAAGTTCTGAAAGTCGGCCAATTCGCGCTGAAATCCTGTTCGGGGCTGACACCGGACGGGCAGGTGTTTCGCGTGCCACAAGCCGAAGATCACCCGCCCGCGCTGGAAGTGCCGGAAACGATCAAGGATTGCATTGTCTATCTGACCGTCCCGCAACGTCGCCAGGGAGCGTCCGAGGTCGATTTGAGCGGTGCCGAACAATCGGTCAGCCGGTTGCGCCCGGCGGAACAGGAAATCACCGATGTGATGAGCCAGCAGAAAAAACCGGTGACGTTGGGCGTTGGCAAGCTGCGCCTGCAATTTGCACTGGCTGTGGATGATCTGGCTGACAAGCTGGCCATTCCGATTGCCAAGATCATCGAAGTGCGCCCCGACAAAGAGATCATCCTGGATCGCGGGTTTATCCCGTCGGTTCTGGACGTGCGAGCGGCACCCGCGCTGGCTGGCTTCATGAACGAACTTGAGGGGATGCTGTCTCATCGCATGCAAGCGCTTGCTGGGCGTCTGTCCGAGGGCGGCCCGGCTAAAGGTGCGGCCGAGATCTCGGACTTTTTGCTGTTGATGACAATCAACCGCAACCTGCCGCTGGTACGCCATTTCGCCAACATCGAAAACGTGCATCCCGAACACGCGTATCGCGTTTGTGCCTCGCTTGCGGGCGAATTGGCAACCTTCATGAGTGCCGAGAAAGAGGCCGTGCAATTCCCGGCCTATCAGCATGACAGTCTGACCGAGTCATTTGCACCGGTGATCCGGGCGCTGCGGCAATATCTCAGCTCGGTTCTGGAACAGACCGCGATTTCGATCCCCCTTGAGCCGCGCAAATACGGCATCAGCGTTGGCGTCATTGCCGATCGCAAGCTGATTGGCAGCGCGGGCTTTGTGCTGGCCGTTAATGCCGACATCCCTGCCGAAGACGTGCGCCGCCACTTTGCCGGTCAGGCCAAGACCGGCCCGGTCGAGGAAATCCGCCAATTGGTAAACTCGGCCCTGCCGGGCATTACCTTGCGGCCTTTGCCCGTGGCCCCGCGGCAAATCCCCTACCATTCTGGCGTCGTCTATTTCGAGCTTGATGCCGCCAGCCCATATTGGGGCAAAATGACAACTTCTGGCGGTATCGCGGTGCATGTGTCGGGGCAGTATCCGGGGCTTGAAATGGAGCTGTGGGCCATCCGTAATCAGTAAATTCACCCCTTCCTGTGTGAAGGTGATTACTGGCTGAGGCGAAACAAATTGATAGGGTCGAACCTGTGGCTCAGACTGCAACAGGGGGCCTTGAAGGAAACAGGTAGACGATGTCCGACAAAGATCCTTTTGCCGAACCGGACGATACCGACAAAACGGTGATCCGACCCAATCCGGGTGGTCGCCGTCAAACTGGTGGCGTGCAGCAGCCTGCGGCGCCGCAACAACCGGCAGGGTATCCCGATCCGCTAGAGCAGCCGCTTGCACCGCAAGCAGCAGCTCCGGCGGGATACGGCGTGCCGCCCGCGCAGTCGCAACCGCCTTCGGGCCCGACCGAGGATTTGGCAACCACGGGAATGAACCGGTTGAATGCCTGTGCGGCACCGCTGTTTTCCCTGATCAGCCGCATTCGCAACCGCGCACAGCATATGGACCCGGACAAACTGCGCCAAAGCGTCGTGGCCGAGGTGCGCAGCTTTGAGAATGCCGCACTACAAGCCGGCATCCCGGCCCAAAGCGTCAAGGTCGCCCGATATGCGCTGTGCGCCACTTTGGATGATGTTGTCCTGAACACGCCTTGGGGAGGGCAATCCTCTTGGGCCACGCAATCCCTGGTGGGGACATTCCATCGCGAAACTGTTGGCGGTGACCGGTTTTATGACTTGCTTGCCCGTCTGGAACAGGATCCGGCAAACAATATCGAGTTGCTGGAATTTGTGTATATGTGCCTTTCGCTTGGCTTTGAAGGCCGGTTACGGGTGGAACAGGGCGGGCCCGACAAACATCTGCAAATCCGGCAGGGTCTGGCCCGCGTGATCCGGGCACAGCGCGGTGCGTTCGAACATGATCTGGCACCGCATTGGGAAGGTGAGAACAAGCCCTATCGCGCGCTCAGCCTATGGAAACCAGTCTGGATCGCGCTTGGTGTAACTGCCTTGTTGCTGATGATCGAGTTTGGTGGCCTGTCCTATGCCCTGTCGAACAAAACCGAAAACCTCGTTGGCCAGATGTCAGTGATCGATGCAGGGCCGGTGACTGAATTACAGCGCCGTGCGCCACCGCCTCCGCCACCGCCACCGCAAGCTCAGCCGCAGGTCGAAAAGGTCGTGGCCTTCTTGCAGCCGGAAATCGATGAAGGTTTGGTAGAAGTCTTTGAAAAGGGCAACACGCTGATCATACGTATCAAAGGGTCGGGGATGTTCGGATCAGGCTCGGATCATCTGCAAGACAAATTCCGCGAACCGGTGCGCCGCGTGGCCGTCGCCCTGAATGAAGAGCCCGGAACGGTGATTGTCGCGGGGCATTCCGACAATGTGCCGATCCGGTCCTCCCGATTCCCGTCCAATCTGGCCCTCTCTTTGGCCCGCGCCAAATCGGTGATGAACCAAATGGCCGGTGAAATGGCCAACCCCAACCGGCTCAGCGCCGAGGGCCGCGCCGATAGCGAGCCAATTGCCGATAACGCCACCCGCGAAGGTCGGGCGACCAATCGCCGGATCGAAGTCCTGCTGGTTCAGGAGGAGAGCTGATGTATTTCCTCAAGATTCTGAAATTCATATTCCTGTCGATCTACACCGTGCTGTTCTTTACGGCCACCGCGCTGTCGCTGGCCTTGTACTTCTTCGGTCCGATGATCGGATCGGATGAGTGGCGACCATTGGACAGTTCAACCACGCGGCTGATCTGGTGCGGGGTTATCTACGCCTTTTTCTTGGCCATCGGGCTGGCAGTCTTCTTCTTGCGCCGGCGTCGCGACAAGAAACTGACTGAAGAGATCACTGAGTCCGTCAGTGATGGCGGTGACATGATCGACAGCGAGATTTCCGAGCTGCGCGGCAAGTTGAAAACCGCCATGGCAGCGTTGCGGAAATCCAAGAACGGACGGCGTCACCTGAACGAACTGCCCTGGTACGTGATGATCGGCCCCCCGGGTGCAGGAAAAACCACAGCCATTGTCAACTCGGGCCTGAACTTCCCTCTGGCGGATGAGCTGGGCAAGACCGCAATCGGCGGTGTTGGGGGCACAAGAAACTGCGATTGGTGGTTCACTGAAAACGCCGTGCTGATCGACACGGCCGGTCGGTATACGACCCAAGAAAGCGATGCCGAGGTCGACAACGCGGCCTGGATCGGGTTTTTGAACCTGCTGAAGAAATACCGCAAACGCCAGCCGATCAATGGCGCGATGATCGCAATTTCCCTGTCTGATCTGTCGCTACAGGATGAGGTGACGCAACAAGAACACGCCAAAGCAGTGCGCCGTCGACTGGAAGAGCTGCGCGAGAAGCTGGGCGTGCGGTTCCCGGTCTATATCCTCTTTACCAAGGCAGACCTGATCGCGGGTTTTGCCGAGTTCTTTGACAATCTGGGCAAGGAAGATCGCGAACAGGTCTGGGGTTTCACTCTGCCATTGGACAAGTCGCGCAGCGAACAATCACCGGTCGCGGCTTTTGACGAAGAATTTGCTTTGTTGCTGGGGCGTCTCAATGCTCAGTCGCTGGAGCGTATGCAGACCGAGACCGATCCGCAGCGCCGTGCGCTGATCGCCGGTTTCCCGATGCAGGTCGCTTCGGTCCGCAAAGTGGCGCATGAATTCCTGACCGAAGTGTTTCAGGACAGCCGATATCAACATCGCCACATGCTGCGCGGCGTGTATTTCACATCTGGAACGCAAGAGGGCACTCCGATTGACCGCCTGATGCTCGGCATGGCGCGCACCTTCGGTATCGGGCGTCAGGCCATCGGGTCCGGGCAGGGCTCGGGGCGGTCGTATTTCCTGACGCGGCTCTTTGATCAGGTCATCTTTCGCGAGGCAGGTCTGGTCAGTGCCGACGACAAGGTCGAGCGGCGATACAAAATCACCAAATGGGCGTCGATTGCGGCCACTTTGCTGGCAGCGATTGCCGTCGGCGGGTTGCTGGTGCGCAGCTTTATGGGCAATTCCGATCTGATCGCCGAAGCGCAAGAGGGCGTATCGGCCTATCAGGCAGCGGCGGCGACCCTGCCGCCCAGCCCGGTGGGCGATACTGATCTGGTGCCGGTTGTTGCGGCGCTGAATTCCCTGCGCGATCTGCCCGCCAATCCGACACTGTCCGACCCAGACCCGGAACGGCGACTGACCTATGGGCTGTATCAGGGCGATGTGATTGGCACGCAGGCAGCGCAAACCTATCGCGCTGCGTTGAACCAGCGTTTACTGCCGCGCTTATTGCTGCGTCTGGAAGAACAGATGGCCGCCAATACCAACAACCCCGACGTTCTGTACGAAGCGTTGAAAGTGTATCTGATGCTGGGGCTGCAGGGGCCTATGAACCAGGATCTGGTCAAGGAATGGATGAATATCGATTGGACAGTGTCCTTCCCTGGTCCGTCGCGGGAAGAATTGCGCACTGATCTGAACGACCACCTGGATGCGCTGCTCAGCCAGCCAATGCAAGAGGTGGCGCTGAACGGCCCGATGGTCGATCAAATTCAGGGCATCCTGTCGGAACTGCCTTTGGCACAGCGTGTTTACAACGGCATCATCTCTAGCCCCGCGGCAACAGCGCTTCCAGAATGGCGGATCACGGATGTTGGTGGGCCCGCAGTGGGCCGTGTTCTGGTCCGCTCCTCGGGCAAGCCGCTGAATGAGGGCATCGAAGGGATCTTTACGCATTCCGGATTCAACGATGTTTTGCTGGGTGAAGCCCTCGGCGTCGCGAAACGGGTGCAGAAGGAAAGCTGGGTATTGGGCCCGCGTGGTGAGGCCGAACAGACCGAACAGGCGCTTGCTGCGCTCAGCCGGGATGTTCTGGATCTCTATTACAACGATTATATCGCCCGCTATGACGCGATGCTCGGTGATATCGACATTGTTCCGATGGAAAGCCTCAGCCACGCGGTTGAGGTGACGAACGTTCTGTCGGGCCCAACCTCCCCGATCGTTAACATTCTGAATTCGATTTCAGATGAAACCAAGCTGACCGAAAGCAAATCGCTTTTAGCGGATAGTGGCGCTCTGAACGAGGGCTTGTCAAACGCTGCAAGCCTTGAATTGCAGTCGGCCACATCGGTTCAAACCCAGATCCTGCTTGAAGCGTTGGCCAAGTCCAGCGGCGTTGGAAACTCCGAACCGGTGCAGGAACCGGGCCAGTACGTGCAGGATCGCTTTTCCTGGCTGCATCAGCTGGTCGATTCGCAAGAGGGGCAACCTTCGCAATTGGATATGCTGATGGGCTCGCTAACCGGCGTGTATCAAGAGCTGAACAAAATGTCGTTCAGTGGCGTTTCAGGCGGTGAGACCGGTCAGGCGTTGCAGCAGTTCCAGCAGGAGGCCGCCCGCATACCCGGCCCGATGGAACGCTGGGCCGTACAGATCATCGACGGATCGTCAGGGATCACCTCGGACAGCACCCGGGCGTCGATCAATGCGCGTTGGCAGGCCAATGTTCTTCCGTTCTGCGAACAGGTGGTTACCGATCGGTATCCGTTCAACCGCCGCTCGGGCGCTGATGTGGCGATGGGCGATTTTGGCAAGTTGTTCGGCCCGCAGGGTTTGATCGACACGTTTTTTACGCAAAATCTGGCCAAACACGTAGATATGCGCACCCGGCCATGGTCTTGGAAATCCGGTGTCAACGAGGCCGATCTTGGGATTAGCCAGGCTGTCCTGACCCAATTCCAGAACGCCGCCGAAATCAAAGAGGCGTTCTTTGCCGCAGGTCCGCAGCCTCAGATCCAGTTTCAGATCATGCCCGAAGCGCTGGACCCGAAGGCAAAAGGTGTAAAGCTTGAGATCGACGGCCAATCGCTTGAGTTCCGTCACCGTGGCGGACTGCCATCGCCCTTGGCGGTGACCTGGCCGGGGTCGGTCGGGTTGGCGCGGGTGAGCTTTGACCCGGAAAAACGCAACATTGAAAGTGTGCTGTCCAAGGATGGCCCCTGGGCGTGGTTCCGTCTGCTGGATGCGGCAGAGGTGCGCCGCACGAATGTCTCGGACCGCAAGAAAGTGATCTTTAACGTGGGCGGTCGCATCGCGATCTTCCAGTTGCAGTCGGGATCGGTCATCAACCCCTTTGCACTGCCGGCACTGCAACAGTTCAGCTGCCCCAAATCGTTCTGATGCAGCAGACGGGCTTTGGCGCTTTTGGCAAAATGCCTTCGGTCGGGGATTTTTTTCGACTGGGCGTTCCCCCGAGTTTCGTGCAGCCCTGGGATACTTGGATACAGCGCAGCATGCTGGACGCGGCGCAATCCCTGGGTGAGGCGTGGGACCAGCATTATATGTCCAGCCCGATCTGGAGGTTTTGCCTGTCGCCGGGGCTGGCCGGTCCGCAAAAGATGCTGGGCGTGCTGATGCCGTCGGTTGATCGGGTCGGTCGCCGTTTTCCCCTGACACTGGTCGCGCCATTGTCAAACGAAAGTTCGGCCCTGCTGGCGCATTTCCGGTCGTTGGACACCTACCGGAAGCTTGAAGACTTGGCTTTGGCCGCGTTGGAAGATGACATGACCCGTGACAAGCTTGAGGCGGGTTTGGCGGAAATTGCCGCGCCCGTCCAACAACCTGCAGCGCCCGTCCGGGAACATGGAAATACGATGGTCCTGACACGCGGTGAAGCGTCCGACAGTTTGCTGCCGGATTTCGCATCCGGGTTGGCATCGCAACGATATCGCACCCCAAGTGTTTGGAGCACCGAAATCGACGGGGTGCCAAGGCTGATGGTCTGTGAAGGTTTGCCGGAAGGGCCAAACCTGCAAGGCCTGTTCAATCTTCACGCCGCATTATGGACCGAGGCCAGACCAATATGAATTCAAGTCACCGCGTTCGGTACAGCGCCCGCAGCCATGTCGGGCTAAAGCGCAAGGTCAACGAAGACTCGGTGCTGGCGCTGCCAGAAGAAAGCCTTTGGCTGGTTGCTGACGGCATGGGGGGCTATGAGGCGGGCGACTATGCCAGCCGCCTGGTGGCCGACATGGTTGCCGCGATGCCGCCGGGATTGCCTCCGACCGAGCGTTTGTCGGCCTTGCGCGATGCGATCCAGAAAGCGCATGGCGTGATCCGTCAGGAATCCGAGGCTCGAGGCGGTGGCACGATTGGCACTACGGTCGCGTGCATCATGCTCGCCAATGGGCATTTTGTAGGGCTCTGGGCGGGGGATAGCCGGATTTACCTGTTGCGGGAGCACAAAATCCAGATGCTGACGACTGATCATTCGGTTGTTGCCGATCTGGTTCTGGCTGGACAAATGAGCTGGGATGAGGCCGAACAACATCCGCAATCCAATGCTATCACCCGCGCGGTTGGCGTTGGTGACACGTTGGAGCTGGACAAAATCCGCGGCGAGGTTCAGCCCGGCGACCGTTTCCTGATCTGCTCGGACGGGCTTAGCAAATATGCCACTTTCTCGATGCTCGAAAAGGCCCTGACCGAGATGCCGATCGAAACGGTTGCAGATCAGTTGATCCAAGTTGCTCTGGATGGTGGCGGGGCTGACAATATCAGCGTGATCGTGGTGGACGTTCTCTGACCTAGAACATCTGCGGCAACGGCGGGATGGCTGGGGCTGGCGGCAGTTTCATGCTGCTCAGGCTGTCGCGCACTGATCCAATATCTGTGGTGCAGGCGTCGCAAGGCCCAAGTGGCAGTCCCGGCAGGGATTTGGCCATTTTCGCCAGCGCCTGGAGGATCGGAAGGATCGGCACCGCTGGGGGTTGAACACGCATTGAAGCTGCGAGGTTCATCGCACCGCTTTGTGCGGTCTGTGCCCCTTGTGTGACGTCTTCCAGCTTGGGCAGCGCATCCAGTTGCAATTGCAGCGCCTGAGCTTCCAGCGGGACAGGGACATGCAACCGCGCCATGTATCTAAGCATCGCGTTAACCCGCGCAATACCGCTGGGCGTCAGCGCGTCGGGGCCAAAGGCCTCTTGAATCGTTGCAAGATCCTTTAGCTGATCGGCCATGGCCATCAGCTCATCCAATGAAACCGGCAAGTTCGGGACCGGTATCGCCGAAAGCGCCGCCAACTGCCCCAACAGCGCCCGCATCATGTTCGGATCCGAAACCGGAGGCAGACCCATGCTCGCCGGTGCCGCTGCCGCCGGGGCCAGCAAGGCAAGCTGTCTCGACAGATCAAGTTTGGGGCGCGGCAAGGCAAAGGGCGGGAGCGTGATACGAGGCAGGGAGGCCGCGAAGTTCAGGGCCGCAGAACAGGTGCCTCGCGATCCAGCCTCACCAACTTCCATGGCCGCCTCATAGGAATAATCGAGCCCTGCAAGCGCCATCGGACAGATCCCACGCGCACGCAACGCCAGTGTCATATTGGCTGCCAAGGTCATGTTTTGCAGCTGAGGCCCCGGTATCTTGGGCATGTTCTGCGCGGCGGGCAGGACATTTGCCGCAAGGCTCATCACCGCTTGCTGTATCTCTGCCAGCAAGGCGCGCGTGTTGGTCAGCGGGAAACCGGCGGCGACCAGTTTCATCATCATTGAGATCGCACCACCACCGTCAGTTGGCAAGATAGCTGGCAGAGCGACATTGGGGGCCTTGGCATTCATGGTCGCCCGCATATACATGTCAGGCGTCATATCAGGCAGCATCGCGTTCAGTTTCAGATCCGCGCGCGCCTGACTGCTGGCATTGCCCTGCAGACCCAGCAACGACAAAAGCTTCATCATCTGTGGCGGCACTGCGCGCACCGACAGGTTCGCCGTTGGCCTCAGGTTGGGCAGGGTGGTCGCGTTGGATTTGCAAAAGCAGGGCATGATATCAGCGCACCCGTTCCTATTGTTCCAGAGTTGTCAGGATACGGCTGTCCAAGGACAGGATCTGCGTGTCGACGTTCCGATCCTGTTCCCGAAGCGCTTCGGCATAACCCGCAGCGGATTCGGTTGTGGGCCGGAGCGTGTCGAACAGCTGGTTGTCGGTGTGCAGGACAATCACTTTGCTTTTGCCCAACGCACTGTCATCGACTTGAAACGCGATGCCACCGTTCTCGCGACTTTCGGGGATCGAATAGGCGACCCGAACCGACATCGGACCCGTTTCGCCATTTCGCAGAGCTGAGATACTGTTTTCCTGACGTGTCACGTTCGGGATCAGGTGAAAGACGTTGCCAGACACATCGAGCACGGACACAGACAAGTAACCATCCTGCACGTCACCGGGCAGATCGACATCAATCACTGGATTTTGCCCGACAACGAAATCCCCGGATGGGTTCGGGCTGTTGTTCTCTTCCCCATTGAAAAATGCGATTGAAATATCGCTCGACGGAGCGCTTGGAAGGAAATTTTCGATCAAACACAGGGTTGGGTTCAGCAAATTGACCTGGCCCAAATCAATAGGCCGACCACCGGCGAGCGCATTCAACGCGGTTTGCAATCCGATCATACTGTCCTGCGACGCCAGGGTACCGCTGACTCTGATCGCTGTCTCGGGGCCGTAACCTGTGGCCGGGGCATCGACCAGCTCAAGCGGCCCGCAATCGGCCAGCCCATTCAAGACCGGGCGAATATCGGCGGCGGGTAGGAACAAGGGCTCAAGCTCCAGCTCGACAGAGCCTTCTAGCCCAGCAGGAAGGCCAGCCGAGTACAGCTGCTCCAATGCGCCATGCAGGGTTTCGTTGTTGGTTTGGCCGGTCAGCCTCGCCTCATTCCCGTTCACCACCAGTCGCCATTCGTCCATTTCCATGACCGAGTCGACGATTTCAGTGACAGCGCTGCCCCAATTCTCGGAAATGTCACCCGAAGCCAGGGTCAGATCGACCCCGCCACCTTCGGCGGTCATGTCGCTGGTCAAGGCATCACGAACATCTTCGGAAGGAACAAAGCCCACGACGCGCGGCGGCAGGTCGGCGCGTTTGTCTGCCACAAGTGTATAGGGTGCCGCGACGGGATAGGACGGGGCCAGGAAGCCGTCAAACGCACCGCCGAAGTAACCACCAGCACCAATACCTGCGACGGCCAGAACGCCAACAACTGCAACCAGTCCCCCGTGCGACTTCTTGCTTTGACCGGCCTTCGCAGGCTTTGAGCTCGTGTGGCGCGGGGCGGGTTCGGATGGGGCTTTCACCGGTTCCGGCGCTGGCGCGGACTGGCTTTTGGGAACGATAATTGTCGCGTCGTCTTCGCTCTCGGCTTCGACGGAGGGGCCTGACCGCGCAGACGCCAAAGCGCGCAGCACGTCGCTGGCGGTTTGGTACCTCTCATCGGGATTGGGTGCCGTCATCTTGTCGATGATGGCCTTCAAAGGTTCCGGTACACCGCTCGTGTCCAGCGGCTGTTTCTTGTTCTCGACAACTTCCAAAAGGTTGCGCCCGGCGTCGGCCTTTTGCCCACGGAAGTTGGCCAGCAGCAGAGCGCCCAGAGAATAGATGTCCGTGCGCTGATCCGTTTTGCCCGAAAGTTGTTCAGGGGCTGCATAGGCGTATTTACCCGCAAATTCTCCACCGACGATGGTTTCCGCACCCGGATTCGTGTCTTTTGCAATTCCGAAATCAATGATCACAGCCTGCGCCGGATCCCCATCACGCAAAATGATGTTGTCAGGGCTCAGGTCGCGGTGGACAATCTTACGCGCGTGGGCGGCCTCGAGCCCTTCGCAAACACGTTTGCAAACGGTCAGTATGTCCGCCGCAGACATCGGACCTTGGCGCAATTTCTGATCCAGACCCGGGCCATCCACATAGTCCATCACCAGATAGACATGCCCATCTGCGGTGCGGTTGTTCTCGGAATACCGGACAACCGCATCATGGCGGATATCGCGAATTTCCTCTTCGCGGGTCAGCAGAACGAGGTAGTCGTCATTGCTTGAAAATTCGGCCTTCAGAACTTTCAGCGCTGCGAGCCGCCCTGAAATCTCAGAGCGGGCCCGATAGACGTCAGATGTACCGCCCCGCCCAAGAATGGCCTCGATCCGATAAGTATTGTTCACCAGATCGCCCGGCTGAAACAGGTCGCCTGCGCGGGATTCAGTCATGCTGCCCTCAGTTTTTTAGGTGTTTAGCAGATTATAAATCAGCCAAGGGCCTGGAATTCAACGCGGCGATTTTCGTCAGCACGTGGATCAGCTTTGTTCAGAGGTTCGGCCTCGCCGAGGCCCAAAACCTCCAGCCGCTCTTCTGCGATGCCGCAATCGCTGATCAGAAAGCGCTTAACTTCCTTGGCGCGCAGCAAAGACAGGTTCTGGTTGTATTCCGCCGAACCGGCGCTGTCGGTGTGGCCGATGATCTGAAAGACGTTCACGTCCACATTCTTCATGGCCTGGCACAGGGACGACAGTTTCGGCTTTTCATCTTCGCGCAGCGCGGCTGAGGCGAAATCAAAGCGAACCTGAATGTTCACCTGATCTTCGGCTGCTACGGGTTGATATCCAGTTGGCGCTGTGGCGACAGTGGTTTCAGTCACGACATTGGCCGTCTCATCTGTCGCGGTGGAGGGCACCAGAACCAGCCCACGCGTTTTTTGCTTGTTAAAAGCGTCCGTGATCTCGTCGGTGGTCAGCTCGTCAGATTGGGCCAAAGCGATATTGGTCGCGCATACGATAGCAAACACCGAAGCGCCGATGTATTTCAGGGATGAAAGTGCAATCATTTGTCCAATTCCTTCTCAATTTGAGCCAGAGATTACCGGTGCGCCCAACACCCGACAATGAAGAATGTCACACAGTCGAAAGACAATTTTAGGGCAATTGGGTGACAACTTGGCGGGCGCATTTTAAGTTCAACCGAGAAGGCAGCAGAAAACAGGAAAACCCACGCAATGCGCATCGTGCCCGCGATCATCTTGGCCGTGGCAATTATTCTTGCCCCGATTCTCTGGTATGTCGTTCCTCTGGTCGTGCCTTTCGAGGAAAACTTCGAGGGGCCCGCAATCGACTCGGGCGCGCGGATCGAAATCGAGATGCTGAGCCAACAGGTAGAGGATTTGCGCAATCAGGTCGAACGCCTGACACAGCAGATGTCCAGCGGCCAGAGCGGTGGGACTTATTTACAGCAGCAAAACCTTGATGCTGCGGATGATTTTGGGTTCGACAGTTCGACACCGAATGAAATCATAGACGCATACGCTCAGGTTGTGCTGATTGCAGACCGCAAAAAGGTGAACGAAGATCTTGAACTGGCTGGCGCGGCTTTTCTTCGCGAAACATTTGGCCTGCCGCGCGAGGAATTGACGGATGAATGTCAGTCGATGACCAACCCTCGTCTGCAGGATAACCTGGTGTTGGAGGATGTTGGGCCGGTTCGGGTGCGGATGCTGAAACCGGCAATCGAATCCCTGAGAACGGTTTTCGAGAACATCGAACGCACAGACCCCGATCTCTATGCCCGGATCAATACGGCCGGCTCGCTATGTGTGCGCCGCATCCGAGGGGCGACTGAATCGGCCTCTGCGCATGCCTATGGTCTGGCGGTCGATCTCAATATTGACGGTGTGCTCGATACCCTTGGCGACGGAAAAACACAGCTTGGCCTAACAATCCTGGCAGACTTCTTCCGCGATGAAGGATGGGTATGGGGGGCGGCCTGGGGACGCGAGGATTCGATGCATTTCGAAGTGAGCCGCGACAAGATCGAAGAATGGCTTGAGCAGGGTCTTTTCTGAGTTTTTTGCACCAGGAGCCCCGCCTTTGTGATCTGGAACACAGACCGATCACATAAAACCCGCGAAGAGGTTTCCTTATGTGGGGTAAATTCAACAGGCAGGTAGTAATGCTCGAACCGATCTTGCTTTGGGTATTGGGCTGCGTTCTGATTGGTGCCGCAACGCTCCCAAGCCAAACCAGACCAAACGCCAAAGGCCGCCTCGTCCCATGACGCCTATCAACAAGTTCGCTTCGGTCGCTTCGATGATTGCGGCTTTGTCTCTGGTCACCAGCGGGCCTGCGCAGGCGCAAAGTGCCTCCAACCTGGCGCCTTCGACATTTCAACCGCAAAATCAACGCAGTACCGGGCCAGTTACTGTCGCGCGCGATCCCGGCGCTCCGATTCCCGAGGGCGCAGATCGATTGTTTGTCACCGTCGGTGGTGTCGATATCCAAGGCGCTTTGCCACAGATGGCCGAGGCCAATGCCGCTTTTGCCGAACGGCTGACCGACAAGCGCGTTGCCGTATCCGAGATCTTTGCGGCGACCAATCGGCTTGAAACCGCCTACACCAATGCCGGGTACGTTCTAAGCCGCGTGGTCCTTCCGCAGCAGACGCTGCGAGATGGCGGAACCCTGCGGATCGTCGTGATCGATGGCTTCATCGAACGGATTGATGCCACAAAGGTGCCCGATCAGGCGCGCGAACGGGTTGTTGCGATCACGCAACCTCTGATCGGCAAGCGCGGAGTGACACTGCAGCAGATTGAACGCGCCTTATTGCTTGCGGGCGATACGTTTGGACTGCGCCTGGCTTCAACACTGTCAGCCGGTGATGCTTCGGGTGCAACGGTTTTGACACTGGACGGTCAATTCAAGCAGTTCACCGGATCTTATGGCTTTGACAACACGCTGTCGGATGAACTTGGCCCTGTAAACCTGTCTCTTGGGCTTGAGGTCAACGGTGCGCTTGATCTGGGTGAGACATTCTATTTCAACGCAGGCGGTGCAGCGCCACGCTATTTCTCAAGTGATCCCCAATACCGGATTCTTGCGGCGGGGGCTGTGCTTCCGGTCGGTTACGACGGTCTGACCCTCAACGCTGAATTCACCACAAGTACGGCGCAACCCGATTCCAGTTTCCTGCCCAACGAAAGCCGTTTCGACCGCTTTTCGTTCAGGTTGTATTATCCATGGATCAGGTCGCGGAAACTGAACCTGTCATCACAGCTTATTCTGGATCGGATCAGCGACTCGCAGGACATTTTGGCAGGATCACTCAAGCTGCCGATCTATGACGACGATCTAAGTGTTCTACGGGCGACGGCTGACGCGTCGGTGAACTATGAAAACGGATCGTTTCTGAGGGGCAGCGCGATCTTGTCACGTGGATTGGACGCGTTTGGTGCCAGTTCGACTGCGGGGCCGGGCGACACACCCTTGTCCCGGCAAGGGGCCAGCGCAGAGTTCACCAAGCTGGTTCTGTCGGCGCAATATCAGCGCCCGCTCAGCGCGCTGTGGTCGCTTAGCGTGAGTGGTCGCGTTCAAACAAGCTTTGGAGACCCTCTGGTGACCTCCGAGCAATTCAATATCGCCAGCTCTAGCGAATTGTCGACCTTTGATGCCGGCGAGTTGCGCGGGGATGATGGCTGGGTTGTTCGGACCGAGGTTGGGCGGTCGCAGCAAGTCACGCTTGCTGGGGTTCCTTTATTGCTGAAACCCTATGCTTTCGGCGCATACGGAGAACTTGGCCTGCAACAACCCACAGTATTTGAGCAAAGCACAACCACTGCCTATTCCTATGGGATCGGGCTTGATTTGTTTACGATTGAAGACTCGGCCTATCGATCCGGATCGGTACGAGTGGAATATGGAAGGGGCGAACGCGATGACCTTGGACAAGATGGAAACAGGTTCACCATCGTTGCAAGCCGCAGGTTCTAAGCGAGCCACCCTGTGGTACTGCGCGGCAATTTTGTCCGCCTCGGCGCTGTTGTGGACCACAACGGCGGTGGCCCAATCCTTGCCCAATGGCGGAACCGTTGCAGCGGGCCAGGTCAAGATCAAGAAACCCAACGCGAACACGTTGAACATCAACCAGGGTTCGAACACTGCGATTGTGAACTGGAACGGGTTCTCGATCGGGTCGGGATCGACGGTGAACATCCAGCAGCCGGGCAAGAACAGTGTGATCCTAAATCGGGTGACCGGCGACACGACCAGCCAGATCCACGGTCAGATGAATGCAAATGGCAAGGTTCATCTGGTCAATCCCAACGGTATCGTCATCGGGCCAAATGGCCATGTTAACGCAGCGGGATTTGTGGCCTCGACACTGGATATCTCGGATGATGATTTTCTGAACGGCAGATATCGCTACGCTGGCGACGGCGCGTCAGCCGCTGTTGAGAATGCCGGGACGATTTCCATCGTACCCGGGGGCTATGCCGCACTGATCGGTGGCAAGGTGACCAATTCGGGCCTGATTCAAGTGCCCTTGGGCAAAGTCGGGCTTGGGGCCGGAGAAAAAGTAACATTGGATGTGTCGGGCGACGGCTTTCTTCAGGTTGCCGTACCCTCTGACACGACAATGGAGGATCTGGTCACCAATTCCGGGCGGATCGAAGCGGATGGAGGTGTTGTGCACCTGAAAGCCGCCAGCGCGCGCAATGCGGCGCGTCAGGTGATCAATATGTCAGGCGTGATCGAGGCCCGCTCGGTCAGTGGTGTGTCCGGCGCAGTGGTGCTTGGCGGCAGCGGCGGCGGTGTCCAAGTCAGCGGCAAGATTAACACCTCGGCGCGCAAAGCGGAACTGACCCGCTCGTCCCGGCCCCGTGTTCGGTCGCAGGATGGTGGTACAATCACTGTCACTGGCGAGGCGATCAAGCTGGCCGGTGCAACGTTAAAAGCCAATGGGGCAGGGGCCGGCGACGGCGGCACCATCCTTGTTGGCGGTGACTTCCAGGGCGGCGGGTCCTTGCAAACCGCGAATACAACCACGGTGGATGCAAATTCAAAGATCGTCGCAAATGGCGGTACGCGCGGTGACGGCGGGCGCATCATTGTCTGGTCCGACTATCTGACCAAGTTCCATGGCGACATCTCGGCCCGTGGCGGTGCAGAAGCCGGAGACGGAGGATTTGCTGAGGTTTCAGGTAAGATCGATCTGATATATCGCGGTTTCGCCGACTTGCGCGCGCCTAATGGCCGAATTGGCGAATTGCTGCTGGACCCGATCAATGTGACCGTTCCCGGCACGATCTCGGAAGCTGTTCTCGAAGGGCAGTTGGCCTCGGCAGATGTGACGTTGACCACGTCGGGGACCGGCCCGGATGCGGGCAACATCACGATCAACGCGAATATCGACTGGACAAGTGCAACCGATCTTATCCTGATCGCGGACAATGCGATTACGCTGAACGGTGCCATCACTGCGCCCAGCGGTGGGTTGGTCTTGACTGCACTAGGTGCCGTCGACGGGCTTGGCCTGATCACCACAGGCGCCGGTGGCGACGTCAATGTCGGCACATTTTCTTTGCTGGCAGGCTTCTGGCGTCAGATCAGCACCAATCTGCCCAGCTTTGCGGCGTCCGATTTCGCGATCAACCCCTCAGCCAATTTCCTGCGCGTCTCGGGTGGCAACGGATCAGGTTCGAATCCGTACCGTTTGACCGACGTCTATGGCCTGCAAGGCATTGGCGGCTCGCAGCTGTCCAGCCTCAATTTCGAACTGGCCAACAATATCGACGCCTCTGCCACCTCGACCTGGTTCCGCGGTTTTGAACCGATGAATTTTTCTGGCACCCTGGAAGGCAACCGGTTTGCTATCGACGGATTGTTCATAAACGACACCTTCAACGCCGCTGGGCTTTTCAACGTCCTCAGCGGCACGGTCCGGAATTTGTCGATCACCAATGCCGACGTCTCGGTTGGTGAAGGTGGTATACTGGCCGCCGTCAACGACGGCACCGTATTGGGCGTGATGACTTCGGGGACGTTGTTCAGCGGCGGCTATGCCCCGTCCGGCGGATTGGTCGGCGAAAACAGCGGCACGATCATCGACAGCTTTTCCACAGCCGCCGTTGATGTGATCCCGATTGAATCGGACACGGTAATCACCGGCGGCTTGGTGGGTCGAAACACCGGCAGCATTATCCGATCCCATAGCACTGGGTCGGTAACCGGCAGCGCTTCGTTAACCTATGTAATGGGTGGTCTCGTTGGTGAGAATTTTTCTCTGATACGGGATTCATATTCCACGTCGAGTGTGACAGGTGGAAACAGCCTGGCGCCGTCGACATCACCAGCCAATTTTGGCGGTCTGGTCGGATCAAATAGCGGCACGATAACGCGCACCTACGCCACCGGGCCTGTCAGTTTTTCCGGGGCGAATGTCTCGCCGCGACTTGGTGGGCTGGTTGGTGCGAATACCGGCTCGGTTAACGCGTCGTTCTGGAACCGCAACACAACCGGGCAATCGTCCAGCGCGGGCGGCGGCACCAGCCTGACCACGCGACAACTGCAGAACACGCAAACATTCTATCGTCTCGCATCCGCCCAAGGGTGGAATTTCAGAACAAACTGGGCCCCCGGAACAGGCAGCACAAACCCGGCCAACTACACGACCTCGCCAGTGGTCTTTGCGATCCCGAATTCGATGGTCGTCCCAACCGGTGCGACATCGACGGCAACCGCAACCGGCACCGTCTATGGCGGGCCTTCGGTCTACCTGTTCGGGCCCGCCTCGGATACGTTGAACACCGCATCCGCATTCCAGTCGCCAAATTTCGCAAGTACCTCGCCGGGCACAACGAGTTTCACGCTCAGCTCCTCCAACCTGGTCAGTTCAGGCGGTGTGAACTATGCCGTGGCCTCTTTGCCGGGGGTCGCGGTGATCGGCGGCACAAGGACGATTATTCCGGTGCCGCCAACACCTACGGTAACCATCACACCAACGGTTGACACAACGATCACCGGTGGCGGCGGCGGTGGCACAGCCGTCACAACCGTAGCCGAGGCAGAAGCGGCTTTGGGCACGGTCGAGAATGCCTCGCAGGATTTCGACAGCGATGTTTCCTCTTGCGCCAGCAGCGGAGAAAACGTCAGCGAATACCTGTCATGCCTGGCCGAAGCCATGGATGATTACGCCGAGGATCTGGATGAGATCGTCGATGGACTTCCGCCCGGCCTTGAATCCGTGGGCGACATCATCCGAGGCGCCAGCGCGGGCATCCGTGAAGCCGGCGAAACGGCCAACCGCCGTCTGGCTTTGGCCACCACCGCAGAAGAGCGCGCAACAATCCGCCGCGACGCGGTGCAACAGGCGCGTCGCGAGATTCAGCAGGCGCAGCGCGAAATTCGCAAAGCGATCACATTGATCCGCGCTACCGACCCGGAACTTGTCATCATCCAGAACCAGCAGGTAGAAACAATCGTAGCTGCCGTTGGCCAGGCTGAAATCAGCCTCACCCGCGCCATCGGCCTTTGATCTGCCGGAGTAAGCACCGTGTTTTTGATCCGTAGCCTTGCCGCTGTGATATTGATGCTGTTCAGCGCCTGCGCTGCGCTTGCGGACAAACGCGTGGCTTTGGTGATTGGCAATTCGGATTATCTGGCGGTTGGATCGCTGGACAATCCAATCAATGACGCCTCGGATCTGGCCATCGCGCTTGAAGGGCTTGGTTTTGACGTTTTTCTGGGCACGGATCTTACCCGGGACGAGATGCTGACGCTTGCGGAATCCTATGGGGCGACTGCGGCGGATTCCGCTGTCTCCCTTCTGTTCTACGCGGGTCACGGGTTTCAAGTGGACGGTCGCAACTATCTTGTACCCGTGGATGCCGAGATCTCGACCCCCGCAGACATCCCCGAACAGACCGTCGCGATGGAGGAATTTGTCAGCCGCATGGAACGTTCGGATGGGATCCGGCTGGTTTTTTTGGATGCCTGCCGCGACAATCCGTTCGAAGGCACCGGGCTTGATGTAGGGGGTGACGGGCTCGCCCGCGTGGGCAGCGCGGCCGACTTTCTTTTCGCTTATGCCACACAACCAGACAACGTGGCTTATGACGGGACCGGACGGAACAGTTTTTTCACCGAAGCCTTGCTGAGCCATATCTATACGCCGGGTCAGGATATCTCGGATCTTTTGATCTCGGTGCGCAAGGATGTGCTGGCGGCCACCGGCGGGCGCCAGATCCCGTGGGACAATTCGTCCCTGACCCAACAATTCCGCTTTGACAACAGCCCTGTAACCGCATCCGAGGAAACTCTGCTGTGGCAAGTCGCGGCCAATGCACAAGACCCGTCTTTGATGCAGCTTTATATTGATCGCTACCCTCAGGGCGCTCATGTCGGTGAAGTGGTGGCCTTTCTGGACAAAGCCGATCAAGGCGAGGTCGTCACCCGTTCATTCTCTACTGGTGACGCGGATGAGCAGGCTGAACGGCTCTGGAAACTCGCACAACGCAGCCGGATGCGTCCCTTGCTGGAATTCTATCTGGAGCAGTATCCTGACGGACGTCATGTGGAACAAGCACAGCGGCTGATTGCATCGATTCCGCGTCCCGAAGACAGCACACCCGGGGGCATTTGCGAAAGACTGGCAACGCATCCAAGGGACCGAACCGCCAGCATTCCCGGAGTTCCTTTCACGCGATTGCAGGAAAATGCGATCTCGGCAATCCAGGCCTGTAGTGCCGCGGCTGCGCAATCACCCGACCTGCCGCATTACGTGGCCCTTCTGGCCCGGGCAACCATTGCGTCCGGCGATATCGAGCGCGCGGTTACGCTGTATCGACAGGCAGCAGAGCAAGGGGACCTGCGCGCCATGGTCTCGCTTGCGCAATTGTACGAAGGCGGCACCGGTGTGGGGCAGGACACCAGCCGTGCCTTCGAACTCTACGAAAGCGCTGCGGCAGGCGGCAGTTTCGACGCGATGATCAACCTGGCCGTGACCTTGTTCGAAGGGCAGATCGTTCCCAAGGACGAAACCCGAGCAGTGGCTTTGTTGCAGCAAGCGGCAGATGGTGGCTCGGCCAAAGCCACCTTCAACCTCGGTGTACTGGCGCAGGACGGTATCGCAGGTACCCCGGATCAGGCGCTGAGGTATTTCCAGCGAGCGGCGCGCGACGGAGAATATCAGGGCTATCTGGCGGCGGCCATTCTGCTGGATGAAGGCCGGGGGGTTCCGCGTGATCCATCTGAAGCGGCCCGGATGCTGTTACGTGGCGCGGCAGAGGATGATGGTGCCATCCTCGATCAGCTCTCATTGGCATCAGACCAATGGTCACGCGAGACAATCATGGAAGTTCAAAAACTGCTCCAGCAGGCCGGGTACTACTCCAGCGCGATTGATGGGGTGCCCGGACCAAATTTCACCTCGGCCCTGCAACAATGGCGCAGCGGTGGATTTGACCCGATCATTCTGTCTGAGAACTGAACCGGACATCCTGGCACGGCCTATTGAGGTGGGTTTCGTAGGCTTGAAGCCAAAGACCGACATGCAAAAGATCCGAGCACACGATGCCATGCTGGATGACGCGCAAAAGTGCCTTGTCGAAGAAACGGCGAAAGCGTTGTACGATTTGATGCCTAAGACTGTTGCGGCCAATTAACACCAGGCCCACCTTACGCCTACATAGCCGCCGCTTGAAACGGGCGGCTGCGTTGTAATTTGGGCAGACTCTAAAGGACTTGAACCGCTCGTCCATGAATGGCAACCCAATAGGAAACCAACGTCACGTGAGAAATGTAAGATGAAAAGCCTAGTTCTAACGTGTTGCTTTGGAACTATCTCACTTGGGTTTGCAGCGTTTCCGTTAGCTGCACAGCCCCGGCTAGGTTGGACGTATCAGGTTGATGGGATTGCTGCGTTTCAAGGGGACGCGGATCTGAGCGACGGTGGTGAGTTCTCTGCAAGCCGGGCATTTCTACGTGCGACCGCACTTTACAATCTTGAAGGGGGAAACTCCATTGGGCTTTCAACCAGCTTCGGCAAGCTGGAATATAGCTTTAGTCAATTGAACAATCAGCCATGGGAAAACATCCGTGACTTTCGCGTTAGTGTTCCCATGCGATTTCGTGCGAGCGACACAGCAACAATTTTTGTGTCACCACAGCTCAGGTGGGACTATCAAAGCGGGGCTTCCTCATCTGACGGCAGAACTTACGGAGTATTTGCAGGTATTGCTTGGCAACTGAACGAGAGTCTGACGATAGGTCCGGCCTTTGGTGCGTTTTCTCAGTTTGACGAGGACGGTGCAGATTTTTTTCCTGCATTGCTGATCGATTGGGACATAAATGATCGCTGGAACTTGAACACAGGTTCTGGAGTCGGAGCGACGCAGGGGCCGGGGTTAACGCTAAGCTACAAGTTAAATGAGGCCTTGGACATTTCACTAAGTGCGCGATCCGAGAGAATTCGGTTCAGGTTGAATGGAGATGGCCTTGCCCCGGATGGGGTGGGCGAAGACAAGAGCATCCCTGTCGTTCTCTCTGTTGGGTACAACCCGAATCCTGGGGTTTCATTGAGCGTATTTGCAGGCGCTGAATTTGACGGCCGCCTGACGCTGGATGATGCGAACGGGGCGGAAATTAGTCGTCAAAGCTATGAGACTGCCCCATTGATTGGCCTGGCGTTTAGGGTCAGGTTCTAATTACAACCTTGAGCGCGTTAGCCGGTTTAACGCAGAGGCTTTCTTGCGGCCAAGTTTGAAAGTCCGCTTTGTCCGGCGGTCTCAATGGATCGCCGCAACACTTCACTTTGAGAGCAAAGATGGAGTGTT
>NZ_WQAG01000015.1:0-75680 GCF_013031565.1 Ruegeria sp. HKCCD7255
CCGGGAGAGTAGGTCACCGCCAAACCTAGTAAAAGCCCAAACCTCTCTAATACGAGTAAACAAATCTGACACTGACGCGGGATGGAGCAGCCCGGTAGCTCGTCAGGCTCATAACCTGAAGGTCGTAGGTTCAAATCCTACTCCCGCAACCAGCGTCGGAATATCTCAAAAGCAGCCCGTTCAGACCAAAATTGATCCCCCGGATCAATTGCTTAACGTCTTCACCTCGTCAGGCTCATAACCTGAAGGTCAGAGGCTCAAATCCTACGCCCGCGACCAGCATGGTCGAACAAGCCGCCGAAAGGCGGCTTTTGTCGTTCTGCGCCAACCCAATCATCACCGACAGGGCACCTACAAGTCCGATTTGCACTTTATCCAACTCATGCTGGATCATGACAGGTTCGATCAGGCCACGGATGGCCTCCAGTGCTCTTGTACGGATCGACGGATCCGACAAATCTGTGACCTCGGAACGATGGAGTTCGGACAGATTTGGGTTTCGTTGCAATGGTGAGGGCGCAGGTTCGGAGGGTTTTGCATCTAGATTTGCAATCTGCATTTCGAGATATTCAAGCCAGGCCTTAAGACTTGGGGTTCGAATGGCTTCTGTAATCGCGTTATGAAATCCATTCAGTTTGCGCGCGGCTTTGTCACGTTCGGATTGCAGGCAAGTCCGGGCTGCCTGCACTGCGCCTGCTTCTGCGTTAGCAGCTTGCCCTGTCTGACGTCAGGAATGGCTCAAGCTCGTTGAAAATTCCTCTCTGACACTTACCGTAACGACGCCATTAGAAAGGAGCGTCTGAGACAATGTCACCAGACAGATCGGCCGACCGCTGGGATTTCTACTCCTGCGAGATTGAGGGCAATCCGCATTCGACAATGGTCAATCTCTCATTGTTTGATATTGCACCAATGCCGAAACTTAACATTTTTCACTTCTTAGAAATCACGTTGAAGCACCCTAGTCCCGAACATGGAATGACGACAAACCAAGAGTTTCAAACCGTAAGCAAAATGGAGGATTTGATAGAACGTTGTGAAACTGGGGACTTAAAGTACATCGCTCGTCAAACTGGTGGCGGGAAGCGCAAATTCTACTTTTATGCATCCCCAGTATTTGATTTCGTCTCAATTGCCGATGTCCTTGGCCAAGCTTTTCCAGCCTACGAAATGACCACATTCAAATTTGAGGACACCGACTGGCAAACCTATTTTGAGGACTTGTATCCAAATGCGATTGCATTGAACGAGATTTCAAACCGATCAGTATTTCTTCAGCTTGAGGCAAATGGCGACAATTTGGACATTCCGCGCAGAATTGACCACACGATTATCTTTAAAAACCGCGATCCGGCGAAGGAGTTTTCAATGATTGCTGAAGGAAGAGGCTTCACGGTTGAAATCAAATCAAGTGGTATCTTTAGCAAGACTTATGATCTTCTTGTCCAAAGGGTAGATCCGCCGTCTAGACTCGATCCAATCACGTATGAACTGAAAGAACTGGCGGCGGGCCTTGGCGGATCATATGACGGTTGGGGGTGCTTGGTGCAGAAATCGAGTGATTGATAGCAGACATTACTTCCCAATCCGGCAATGGCAGGATTGCCCGCTGCGCTCGCACCATCTCGACTGATCGATCAAGGGCAGCTTTCGGCCGCTAAATCTCAATAACTTCCGCAATTACCAATGCATTCTATAGCTCAACACCAAGATACCGGAAAGTGCTGTCCATCTTGGTGCGCCCAAGCGATAGTTGAACTGCGGTAGGTCGCGAAGGTTCTCGGCCAATTTGTGTCGCACCCGTATCTCCGGACATGGTTTGGTTCCAGTGGCCGTTTCTGACCAAGGATACGTCTTTTTTCGAGGCTGGACGAAGCGCGCGAATGGCCGGTAAGCTTGGAGTTTGCATGACTGATCCTCCGATCCGCCACGCCCTTCCACGACGACAACCCGGCGCTGACACAAAGACATTTTCACATTGTGTTTCGTAGCTTCGCTCGCTGAAACCGAACCTTTGAAGAGAAGTATCCAATTAGAAGAAGGCTTCTGAAAATGTTAAAGAAGTGGCCAATTTAGTTAAGCCAACTTGACCTACATTCATACTATCTCTCCAACGATGGGAGGACAAAATGAAAGATGACGCTACCATCTCTGTTGGCTACAACGATGATCCGGCCCGTTCATTTTCACTTAAGGCCGAGGCTTATACCGACGCGAAATGGTTCGATACGGATCTCAAAGCTGTCATTGCAAAGACTTGGCAATGGGTGTGCCACGTCGAAAAAACGCGTGATCCGGGGGCCTTTGTGACCGTCAGTATCGCGGGCCATTCAATTGCGGTTGTGCGCGATAAAGAAGGCACGTTGAGAGCGTTCTATAATGTCTGCAAGCATCGCGCTCATGAGCTTTTGTCTGGAGACGGCAGCACGACGCGGATCATGTGTCCCTATCATGCTTGGGTCTACAAGTTAGATGGTCAATTGGCCCGTGCGCCGCACACGGAGAACCTGGTCGATTTCGACCCGGCTGAGATTTGCCTGGATGAAGTACTTGTCGAAGAGTTCTGCGGATTTGTGTTCGTGAACCTTGATCGGGCTGCACGGCCTTTGGCAGAACAGTCCGGCGATCTTGAAACCGAGATCCGTCACTGGGCCCCGGACGTCGAACAACTGACTTTTGGGCACCGCTTGACCTACGACATCAAGTCCAATTGGAAGAACGTCGTAGATAACTTTCTTGAATGCTACCATTGCCCCACAGCGCACAAGGATTTCTGTGACCTTGTGGACATGGACACTTATAAGGTGACCACATACGGCATTTATTCCAGTCATATGGCAGACGCAGGTCAAAACGCCAACAGCGCTTATGACGTGTCCAATGCGACCGTAAAGACCCACGCGGTTTGGTGGCTGTATCCCACGACGTGCCTGATGCGCTACCCCGGGCGCTCCAGCATGATCGTGCTGAATATCATTCCCGTGGGCCCTGACAGAACGTTGGAAACCTACGATTTTTTCCTGGAGACGCCAGAGCCTGATGCGATGGAGCTGGATGCAATTCGTTATCTCGACGAGGTCCTGCAAGTGGAGGACATCAACTTGGTCGAAAGCGTTCAGCGTGGCATGAACACGCCCGCGTTTACCCAAGGCCGTATCGTGCACGATCCAGACGGTTCAGGGAAATCGGAGCATGCTGTGCACCATTTTCACGGGCTTGTTCTGGATGCCTATACCAAAGGTGCAATGTGACGCGGCCCAATATCCTGGTGATCATGGCGGACCAACTGGCTCCGCATTTCACTGGAACATACGGGCACAAAACCGCCAAGACACCACATCTGGATGCGCTTGCCGCGCGAGGCATGCGGTTTGACGCGGCGTATTGCAATTCGCCGCTTTGCGCACCGTCACGGTATGCATTCATGTCGGGTCAATACATCAGCCGGATTGCCGCGTACGACAATGCGTCCGAATTCAAGGCGTCGGTGCCGACCTTCGCTCATTACCTGAAATCCTTGGGCTACCGTACCTGTCTCTCCGGCAAGATGCATTTCGTAGGTCCCGATCAGATGCACGGCTTCGAGGACCGCGTGACCACTGATATTTACCCTGCGGATTTCGCCTGGACGCCGGACTGGGAAGCACCGGACGAACGGATCGACAAGTGGTATCACAACATGCAGACCGTGAAGGAAAGCGGTTTGGCCCATGCGACCTTTCAAATCGACTACGACGATGAAGTCGCCTTCGCTGCCAAGCGTTGGCTCTTTGATGCTGCGCGAGACAAGGCACAGGGCCAAGGGGCGCCTTTTGCGATGGTGGCCAGCTTCATCCACCCGCATGATCCCTATGTGGCGCGGCCTGAATGGTGGAACCTCTATTCAGATGATGACATCGAAATGCCAGCCTTTTTGCCAGCGCTAGAGGAACAGGACCCGTTTTCGCGGCGCTTGATGGATGGGATCGAAGCGTCGTATGTGCCGCTAACAGACGAAGAAGTGCGCCGTGCGCGCCGCGCCTATCTGGCCAATGTAAGCTATTTTGACAGCAAGATTGGTGAGCTTGTTCAAACGCTCGAAGAAACGGGCGAGTTGGACAATACTGTCGTCATCGTCACCGCAGATCATGGCGATATGCTGGGCGAGCGAGGCCTGTGGTACAAGATGAACTTCTTTGAACACTCCGCTCGCGTGCCTCTGGTGGTCGCAGGTCCCGATGTCGCCATTGGCACAGTCCAGAATGCCGTATCTCTGGTCGATCTGTTGCCTACGTTTATTGATTTGGCGGGCGGTGATGCGTCGATGTTGGGCGAGCCGATTGATGGGCGCAGTCTTGTCCCACTGATGCGGGGGGAAGACGACCCAATTGACGAAGCGATCGGCGAATACTGCGCTGAGATGACAGGATATCCGGTCATTATGATCCGCAGAGGGTCGCTCAAATACATTCACTGCGACAGCGATCCGCCGCAGCTCTACGATCTGAGCAATGATCCTATGGAAACGCGCAATTTTGCTGCGGCTCCGGACTATGCCGATGCAGCGTCGGACTTCGCCGCAGAGATCGCCGCGCGATGGGATGGCGCAGCGCTGCGCACTCAGATCATCGCGACCCAGAGGTCGCGGCGTGCCTTGCATGCCGCGATGGAGGCCGGGGTGAGTGAGCCTTGGGATTATAACCCGCCGAGCGATGCCAGCCGGCAGTATGTCCGTAACCATATGGATTGGACTGTGGCCGCGAAGCGCTACCGCTATCCCCCTTTGAAGGACGAAGTAGGATGAAACTTGAAGGAAAGATCGCTCTGGTCACGGGCGCACGCGGCGGGATTGGGCGCGCGATCGTCGCGCGGTTCGTCAAGGAAGGGGCTACTGTTTACGCAGCAGATCTCACGCCCGAAGGATCGCTCGACGCGCATGTTGACGATGGCGTCTTCGTGAAACTCGACGTCACCCAAGAAGCTGACGCTATTGCCGTGATGGACCAGGTTCGCGAAGCGAATGGCAAGCTTGATATTTTGGTCAATGCTGCAGGGATCGAGATTGAGAAAACGGTTGAAGACACAACGCTTGAGGAATGGAACCAGAGTTTTGCCGTGAATTCGACGGGCACGTTCCTCACCTCGAAATACGCGCTGCCGTTGATGCGTGAGGCCGCAACGTCGGGCAGCAGCGCGAGCCTGATCAACTTCGGGTCCTATGACGGCTTTATCGCCGACCCCGGTCTGGCGGCCTATTGTGCAACCAAAGGCGCGGTGCATGCTTTGACGCGCGCGATGGCCTGCGATCACGGGCCTGAAGGCATCCGCGTCAATGCGATCTGCCCCGGCTATATCGACACGCCGATGCTGCAAAGCTTTTTTAACGGCGATGGCTCGGGTGGCGGCGGAGGCAGTATTGAAACGCTGCAGAAAGCTGTACGCGACGTCCACCCGATGCGCACCTATGGCACGCCGGAAGACATTGCCAACCTGGTGAACTGGCTTGCCTCGGATGAGGCACGCTATGCCTCGGGTCAGCTTTGGGTGCTTGATGGCGGGCTCTCTGCGCAAGTTCAACAGATGAAACTCTGATGCCGAAGCCCGTCATCATAACGTGCGCTCCAACGGGTGGAATTCACACGCCGTCCATGTCGCCCCATCTGCCGATCACACCTGCAGAGATCGCAACGGCCAGCATTGAGGCAGCAGCAGCTGGCGCCTCAATCATCCATTTGCATGCGCGTCACCCAGAGACAGGAAAGCCCGATCCGCGGCCCGAGCTGTTCGGTCAATTCTTGCCGGTCATCAAGCAATCAACCGATGCCGTCATCAATGTCTCCACCGGAGGCGGGCTCGGCATGTCGATGGACGAACGGTTGTTGGCTGCCACGTCTGCCAGTCCAGAGATGGCCAGTCTGAACATGGGCTCGATGAACTTTGGCATATTCCCGATGTTACAGAAGTACACGGAGTTCCAGTTCGATTGGGAACGTCCCTTCCTTGAAATGACCGAAGACTTCATCTTTCCCAACACCTTCAAGACGATCCGCTACGCGATTGAAAAATTGGGGGGGGATCATGGCACGAAGTTCGAATTCGAGTGCTACGATCTGGGCCATCTCTACAACGTGAAATGGTTCGTGGATCAAGGGATCATCAAGCCACCTTTCTTCATCCAGATGGTCTTTGGCATTTTGGGCGGCGTAGGCGCCGATCCAGATCACCTCGTCCATATGCACAACACCGCGAACAAACTCTTTGGGCCTGACAACTTTGAATGGTCTGTGCTCGCTGCAGGACGACACCAGATGCCCTTCGCGACCCAAAGCGCGATGCGAGGCGGCAACCTGCGTGTCGGACTGGAAGACAGCCTGTTCATCGGCAAGGGCGAGCTTGCCACGTCCAACGCGCAGCAAGTCCATCGCATCCGCAGCATAATTGAAAATCTGGGCCTGACTATTGCCACGCCTGAGGAGGCGCGTGCGCGTCTGGCACTGAAGGGCGGTGATCAGGTCGGGTTCTGAGGGAGAAACACATGCAAACGAAAATGCTGATCAACGGGGAAATGGTCGAAGGCACAGGCGAGGTGCTGGATGTGTTGAACCCGGCGACGGGCGCAGTGATCGGAGCTGTGGCAGAGGCAGGCTCTGAGCAGATCGAGGCGGCAACACGCAGCGCCGCAGAGGCATTTGACAGCTTTGCCCGCACATCACCTGCCGAACGCTCCGCGATGCTGTTACAGATCGCTGACGTAATAGAGGCACACAGCCAAGAGCTCGCTGAGTTGGAAAGCCTTGATGTCGGCAAGCCTTGGCCTTCAGCCCATGATGATGAGATGCCGCTGACAATCGATGTCTTCCGTTTCTTCGCGGGCGCGGCACGTACGATGATGGGGTCTGCGGCCGGGGAATATGTTGCTGGCCACACATCAATGATCCGCCGCGACCCAGTCGGACCTGTGGCAGCCATCGCGCCGTGGAACTATCCGCTCATGATGGCGTCATGGAAGCTGGCCGCGCCAATCGCCGCAGGATGCTCTGTGGTTCTAAAACCCTCTGAAATCACACCTTTGTCGACATTGCGTCTTGCAGAGCTGCTGCAGCATGTGTTGCCCAAAGGCGTGTTGAACGTGATCCACGGACGCGGGCCAAGCGTTGGCGATGCTCTGATCAACAACCCTCAGATGGAGGCGATTACCGTCACCGGCTCGCCCGCTACCGGGATGGCGGCGATGCGGGCGGCGTCAGAACAAATCCGCCACGTGCATTTGGAGCTGGGTGGCAAGGCCCCGGTGATCGTGTTTGAGGATGCCGATGTCGATGCTGTGGCCGAAACGATCCGCTATGGCAGTTACTTCAACGCAGGTCAGGATTGTGCGCAACCCTGCCGCGTGATGGCGGCGGATGGTGTTTATGATAGACTTGTGAGTGCCATTCAAGAACAAGTCGGTCAGATACAAATCGGCGCGCCAAAAGCTGAAGGAACCGAAATGGGCCCATTGGTGTCGGAGGCGCAACGCGATCGCGTTGCTGGTTTCGTAGACCGTGCTCGCAGCGCTGCCGAAATTGTCTCAGGCGGAGCGGCAGGCGACGGTGATGGGTTCTTCTACGAACCCACAGTCATCGCCAATGTCGACAATGATGCAGAGGTTGCCTGCAATGAGGTCTTTGGTCCCGTTGTCTCGATATCGCGGTTCTCTGACGCGGATGAAGCCTTGAGGATCGCAAATTCAGGCAGCTACGGCTTGGCCTCATCGGTATGGACCCGCGATGTCGGACGCGCCATGCAGATGACTTCTAAACTGCGTTATGGTTTCACTTGGGTGAACACCCACGGGGTTGCGACGCCTGAAATGCCCTGGGCCGCTATGAAGGGGTCTGGCACGGGCAGCGACATGTCAGTTTACGCGCTCGACGCCTATACCGCGATCCGCCATGTCATGGTTGCGCACTGATGCGGTTGGCAGGCAAAAAAGCGTTTGTCACGGGTGGTAGACAAGGCATCGGCCGGGGGATCGTTGATGCGTTTTTGAACGAAGGCGCGACAGTGACGACCTGCGGGCGCGGCGCTCGGCCAAAGGGATTGCCAACCGAGGTCACTTGGCTCGCCTTGGATGTGTCTGATCCATCGGCTGTGAATGCGGTCGCCACTCCAACGGATATTCTGGTCAACAACGCTGGTGTTCAGGTCGAAAAAACCGTAGCTGACAGCACGGATGCCGACTGGGATCAAGTGATGGGCACCAACGCGCGCGGTGTGTTCAACTGTTGCCGTGCCTTTATTCCCGTGATGCCAAAGGGCGGCTCGATCATCAATATCGGTTCGATCTCGGGCAATGTCGCCGACCCGTCGATGGCGCTTTACAATGCGTCCAAGGCATTTGTGCACGGGTTGACGCGCTCTATCGCCGTGGATCACGGACCGGACATTCGTTGCAACGCGATCTGCCCAGGATGGATTGAAACCGGCATGTTGGACGCAGGTTTTGAACTGGCCAAAGACCCCAAGAAAGCAAAGCAGGATGCGCTCGTGCGTCACCCGGTCAGGAGGTTTGGCAAACCCGCTGATATCGCTGCGATGGCTGTCTGGCTGGCATCAGAAGAAGCCGGATTTGCCACGGGACAACTCTTTACTGTCGATGGCGGTATGACCGCGGCATCGCCTCTAAATCCCGGTTTGTTCTGATGGGCCAAATTGAACATATAGCAGTCTTGGGCGCTGGCGTCATAGGCGCGAGTTGGACCGCTCTGTTTCTTGCGTCCGGGCGCAGTGTCGCCGTGTTCGACCCTGATAAAGGCGCCGAAGCCGCCGTGCGCAAATACGTCGAGACGGCATGGCCTGCGTTGGAAGAGCTTGGCTTGACCGAGCGGGCGAAACCCGATGCCTTACGCTTTGAGACCAGCGCGGGCCATGCGGTTGATGGTGCGCAGTTCGTGCAGGAAAACGTACCAGAGAGACTGCCAATCAAACATCAAACCTATCAGGAAATCGAACCCCGGTTGGAGGTGGAAACGATCGTGTCCAGTTCAACCTCTGGTCTGACGTTGGAAGCCCTGCAGGAGGGCTGGAAAGATCCAAGCCCATTCATCCTTGGACACCCCTTCAACCCACCGCACTTGATCCCATTGGTCGAACTTACGGCCAACGCTGCAACAGGGGCGAGCGTCTTAGATCGAACCGAAGCCTTCTACCAAGACATCGGCAAAGTGACGATCCGCATCAAAAAAGGCATGCCCGGACATGTCGCAAATCGGCTGCAAGCGGCCATCTGGCGTGAGGCTGTGCATATGGCTGTCGAGGGCGTCGCCAGCGTCGAAGATATCGACAAGGCAATGTGGGCCGGGCCCGGGTTGCGATGGGCGGCGATGGGTCCGACAACCTTGTTTCATCTCGGGGCGGGGGAAGGTGGCCTCCAAGCCTTTTGCGACCATTTCAAGGATACATTCAACGGCTGGTGGGATGACCTTGGCGACCCGCGACTGGACGACAATAGTATCAAGCTGTTGGTCGATGGCATGGCGGCCGCATCTGAAGGAAAAAGCCCGGCAGAGCTGTCCGCGCAGCGGGACAAAATGCTTACGGCGATGCAGATGGCGACGCGTCCGCTCCGCTCCTGAGATCTGGTTTGTACATTGGCCAAGCGCGGAACTCGAATGGCACGCGCCCGTCGATCCGATCTGCGCTTGGTGATAAGCCAAACCGTTGATGATAGGCGCGGCTGAAATGAACTTGGCTGTTAAACCCAGATGCCGCTGCGATTTCGCTGAACTTTAATTCAGTTTGCGTGACGAGCCCACGCGCTCGGTCCAAACGAATATCGCGGTAATAGGCGACAGGTGATTTGCGCACGTATTGATGGAACAATCGGCTGAGCTGACGTTGCGAGACTTCCACTCTTTCGGCAATTTTGGGTATTGAGAGCGTTGTTTCCAGATGCGCTTCCATCAAGTCAATGGCGGCGCGGACAACGCCAGATGTGACATAGCCCATCGGCTCGACCACCTTGGGATTTTGAGACCGACCTTCGCCGCGTACCTCATGATGAAAAAGATATCGCGCCGTCGCGTTTGCAACGCTTTCTCCGGCCTCAGAATGCACGAACCGCAGTCCGGCATCAGTCGACGCTGTGCCGCCGCAACAGGTGAAAACACCTTCGTCCTGCACGAACATGTTCTCGGACACGGTTGTATCCGGAGCAATTTCGATGAAAGCGTCGATATGTTCGTAGTGTACTGTCGCTGTTTTGTTCTTCAACAATCCCGCCTTCGCAAGAATAATCCCGCCTGTGTCCAATCCACCAATGATCGCACCAGACCGCTGCCACCTTTGAAGCGCAGTGCAAAGCGCGCGCGACGCATAGCGCTCGGGTGTCCAGCTCGAACTTACGAGAACGAGCCAAGGCTTGCGTTCATAGTCGTCTCGCCATTGGGCGGTTTCAATTAACATCCCACTGCTGGTCTCAACCCCGCCGCCATGTTCCGAGACGAACTTCCACGAAAACCTGTTCGTCCCGGACAAGTAGTTAGCCACACGAAACGGATCAATGAACGATGTCGTTGCAGAGACATTAAAATGCGGTGTTACAATGGCGAGTATTTCATGTTGGATTGGCATCGGAATAGACATGGCTGATTTTGTGAAATCGTGTCTAAATTTGTCAATTAAAATTCGCTTATTTTGCGATCGCAGCGAGCGCCGCTTTTTGGGCGATCCACATCGCAACGTGGATGGCAAACGCTGGATGTGAGCAATGGGCCGTCCTTGATACGGCCAAACGCTGTGTGCTCGTCAATGCCGTGCTTCCTCCAAGGCCTGCACTGAGCCATCTGCGTAAGTTCGACTTTCTCGCTGCGCGCTCGCAGCACAGATTCTGCCCAGTCCGCATCGTCTTGAGCACCGTATTGTGGCGAAAAATGAGGCCCTTCGCGCCGGACACAGCGAGACTTTGTGAGATATATATTCACCCAATAAGCTCTGATCGTTATCGCGTTGCTGATTTCTGGGCATGGAGGATCGGAGGGCATATCAAGCCAAGAGTACAACTTCCCGCAGTTGCAAAAAACGCAGAGATTGGAAAAAGGGTCGGATCACCGGTCAGAAAAGACTTCTACTTCCAAAGCAAGTCTGGGCGATCCGTACTCGACTCGAACTCGCAGGTAACTTGCGCGATTTGACACTGTTCAATGTCGCCATCGACAGTAAATTGCGAGGCTGCGATTTGGGAAAACTTTCTGTAACCAATCTGGTCAAGAAACAGCGCGTCCGCGAACGGGTTTCAGTGATCCAGCGCAAAACCAAGCGTCCAGTTTCGTTCGAGCTGACCGAGATTACGCCGGGTACCGTTTCCGGCTGGGTTTGTTCGCCCGAAATGATTGGCTGTCCATTTATGTTTACTAGCCGGTTTAAAGACCGACCTCATATTTCAACGCCAACATGGCCGACGAGTTGGGGAATGGCTGACTGCGATTGGTCAGGAGCCAAGCGGATACGGCACCCATTCAACCCGCCGAACTAAGGCTGCGGAGATCTAGCGAAAGGCTGGAAATCTCTGAGCAGTACAGATCTTTCTTGGACACAACAACGTCGATGGCACTGTGCGTTGCTGTGGCGTCGAATTGGAAGATGCGCTGAACCTTGCTGAAAAAATCGACATCCAAACGGTATTGGCGGACGGTCGATGTTGTTTGTCAATCTGGACCAACCCTACGACAACGCTGCAGAAGTTGACCGAGCAGAGCACAGGAGAACGGGATATTTTTCGCTGGGTCTGATCATCACGCGAAGGTCGCGCCGGTGATGTTCTCGCGAGTGATTACGCCGGTCAGGATCGGGCTGGGTTTGAAGTCGCGCTTCTCGAGATACGAGACCAGCGCCTCGACGGTTTGCTCGGCGACAATGCGAACGTTCAGATGGATCACAATATCCATCGTGCCGTCCAGAAGATATGATTTCGTGCGCGATGTCAGGTTATGGCCAATGAAGACGACTTCATCCGCGGCGTCTTCGTCTTTCAGAGCACGTGCGACACCCTGATGCCCGCCACCAACATTGTAGATGCCGATAATGTCGTCTCTTTGGCTGATGGCTTTCCGGACTCCCTGATAGTTACCCTCGGCATCGTCTTGCCCGTTAACGACGATGGCCTCGCCGATATGGGGAAAGTCCTGCCGCAGGCAGGCGCGAAACCCGATCTCGCGGTCCTCATGCACGCGGTAGAGTTCACCTCCGGTGACAACCAGAACAGACCCAGATTGCCGTGTGAGACGCCCCATCAGGTACCCGGCAGTGCGACCGGCGGCGCGATTGTTGATGCCGATATAGCCGATCAGGGCTGGGTGCTCCAAACCGGACATGATGGTGAGCGCTGGGATGTTGAGCCGCGCGAGAGATTCAACTGCGTCGTGCACACGCGGATCGTCAAGCGCCTGAAACGCAACCGCGTCAACGCCTTGTCCGGCGCAGGCGTGAAGCTTTCTTGCCAGTGAAGCCGGTTCCAGTTTCTTGGTGAAAACACATTCGATGGTTGCGTTACCGCGTGCGCCATAATCCTGAAGACAGTCGGCCAAAAGATCAGTCGATGGACCGGCCTCTCCGGGCAGGAATACTTTCAAGCGCCAGGGCCGGGGGCGCGACCCAATCGCTGTGCCCGCCTCTATTGCGCGTTTGGCCTGAATAACACGCTGCCGGGTGGATTCACCCACATGCGCGCGATTGTTGAGCACGCGGTCGACTGTGGCGGTGCCGACTCCCGCAAGTTTGGCGATCGCTGAAATCGTCGCCCTTCTTGGTACATGTATGTCACCTGAATCAGACAAGTTTTCCATCAAATCACATCAAATTCGGCCGATCTGGCGAGTTTAGTACCTCAATCAACATCAATTCATCGACTTGATGCAAGTTCTTGTTGCCAACGAGAACGCCCGGTTAGGATCATCCACCGCAATCAACAAGCCGTTCACTGGGCACAGGGAGGCACACAAGAATACTGGCGAGCACAGCGGAGGTTGCTGTCCCCGCCGGGGGCGCGATGGCCCAGGACCAACTCAGGTTTCAGATACACTTCAACGCTGAATCCACGCCGGGACAGCTGATCCTGAAATTCGTGGAACAGTTAAAACCATGAAGTAATGGCCGACCGATGAAAAATTGCCCGAATTGGTCGCTTTGGCCAGGGGTGTCTTCCGGACCGGCCAGCGCAGGGAACTTTGCATGAAACCCCAAAACCGTAGCAGAAAGGAAGTGTTGCAATGCGCGTGGGTGTCATAGGATTGGGGGATATGGGATCGGGTCTGGCAAAGAACCTGATCGCGAACGGGCATGAGGTGATCGGGCGGGATCTGAGCGCGGACCGGATGGAGGCTTTTGCACGCATGGGAGGCACGCCCGCTGCAAACGTCGCCGAAATTGGCGAATATGCGGACGCGGTCTTTGTCATGGTCATGGATGGTAATCAGGCGAAATCCGTCATCCTCGGCAAGGATGGCTTGATCGGTTACATGCCGAAGGGCAGCGCCGTGATCTTGACTGCAACCATCAAGCCAGCCGAAGCCGTGAACATCGGTTCAGCAATGGAAGGGTCAGGAATTCATCTCATCGACAGCCCGGTATCTGGTGGGTTCGCCGGTGCGCAGGGCGGGACGCTGACCATGATGGCTGCGGGTGAAGAGGCTGTTCTGGACCGGTTTGAGCCGGTCATGCAAGCCGTCTCGGGCACCATCCACCGGGTTGGAGACGCCCCGGGACATGGGCAGACGGTCAAGGCTTGCCTGCAAAGTCTAATCGGCTCGGTATTCGCCGCGACTTTCGAGGCGGCGGCGTTCTGTGCCAAGGCTGGCCTGTCCGCTGATTCAGTCTGGAACGTGTTCTCGACATCCGGCGTCGGCTGCAACGTCACCAAAAGTGCTTTGGAGAACATCGTCGACGGTAAGTTTGAAGGCACGGGCAGCTCGATTACGACCATGCACAAGGACCTGACAATTTCGCTTAACCTTGCGGAACAGATCGGGATGCCGCTGCATATGGCGTCTACCGCGATGCAGATCTTCCACGCGGGAAAGACCAAGTATCCGGACGGCGATAACTGGGTTTGCACCCGCGTGATCGAGGAAATTATCGGTGCCGAATTGCGCCGCTGAGAAGGAATGAGTGAACAAATGAAACTGGGTGTCATTTGCGACGGCATCAGCCGTGATCTTGCCCATGCCGTTGACGTCATGGACGAATTCGATCTGGAATATGCCGAACTTCAGTTCGTGGGCGAACATGAGGTTGGCGACCATTCGGCGAGCGAAATCGCCGAAATCGACAAGCTGCTGAGGGACAGGGGCAAGCCGGTCTCTTGCTTGTCGCGCCATATCTTTGCGGGCATGACAACCGCAAACCGCCCAGGCGACGCACTTCACATCAAACACATGGACGCTCTGAAGAGGGTGATCGAGATGGCGCATATCGTCGGCTCACCGCTGGTGCGGATTATGACCCAGAAGAAGGAACAGATACTCTGGGGCAAGGGCGGCGCCGAGAAGTGGAATGTGGCGCATGGCGCGTGGGACACGATGCCCCCGCTGATCGCGCCAGCCTGTGATCTGGCCCGCGCGGAAGGCGTGACGCTGGTCGTTGAAACCGGCAACGGCACGATGGTGAATTCAAACTACACCGCGCGCCGTCTGATAGACGAACTTGACGCCAAAGACGTACTCAAGGTGCTTTGGGATCCGGCCAATAATTGCTGGTGCCACGAACGCGCCTATCCGGACGGCTATGATGAGGTCCGTGATGGGTATCTCGGCCACGTTCACATCAAGGACGTGCAGGTCGACACGCCCCGGGCCACGCTCGAGGTGCGCGAATTGGGCAAGGGACAGCTTGCCGATCAGTTTCGCCTGATCGCAGAGGCCCTGCGTGCGGATGGATATGATGGCGTCATCAGCTTTGAAAGCGTCTACCACCCTGGCAATGGCAATTTCGAGGACGGGTTTCGGCAGTGTATCGGCCTGTTCAAAGAGATCTTCGGGTGAGTGACGGTATGAATAGTTTTCGTGTCGGTTTGATCGGCACCGGGCGGATCAGTGATGTTTATCTCAGGAACTGTGCCGTGTTTGACGGGCTGGAAATTGTTGCCTGTGGTTCGCTGAACATGGACGAAAGCCGCGCGAAGGCGGCAGAATTCGACGTGCCCTGCGCAAAGGAACCGGCCGCGATCATCGCCGATCCCGAGATCGACGCGATCCTCAACCTGACCATTCCAGCGGCTCATGCCGACATCAGTGTCGCCGCGCTCGAGGCGGGCAAACATGTCTATTCGGAGAAACCTTTCGTCACGGATCTTGCGAATGGACGTCGCGTATTGGAGTTGGCGCGAGACAAGGGCCTGACCGTCGGCAATGCGCCAGATACGTTCCTGGGTGGGCGCTGGCAGACGGTGCGCAAACTGCTCGACAAGGGCGTGATCGGCGCGCCGACCGGTGTCGCCGCCTTCGTGCCCACACACGGTGTCGAACGCCATCATCCAAACCCAGACTTCTACTACGCCAAAGGTGGCGGTCCGCTTCTTGATCTGGGTCCTTACTACCTGACGGCGATGGTGTTCCTTTTGGGTCCAATTCGAGAAGTAGCGGCGATGGGAAAGAAAACCTTTGCAGAGCGGATGATCGAGAATGGGCCGCGCAATGGCGAGATGATGCCGGTCGAGGAAGACACCCACAGCCTGAACCTCATCGCCTTCGAAAATGGCGTTCTGGGCGAAATGATGGTCAGCTTCGATGTCTGGGAAAGCGAAACGCCGCGGTTCGAGATCTATGGCGAGGACGGCACCATATGCATTCCCGATCCCGACCCCGGCGATGGGGCCAATATCTTTCAAGGGCCGGTCTGGTATCGTACGCGAGCCGAGGCGCGTTGGACCGAACGGCCCCGACCTGACGCGCCGGCGGAGTGGTGCGTGGCAGAGAACACCCATGGCTTCAACTACGATGCGCGTGGCGTTGGCTTGTTGGAAATGGCGGACGCCGTCGCCAATGGCCGCAGCCCGCGCGCCAGCGGCGCGCTGGCTTATCACGTGACCGAGGCGATGGAGGCCATGCTGACCTCTGCACGTGAGGCCCGGTTTGTCGATGTTGCCAGCACCTGCGCGCGCCCCGAACTTCTGCCCGAAACCTTCCCGAAAGACCGCTGAAACATGCCGATCGAGACACTCGACATCGCCGAACCTTTTTTCACCATCAGGCTGATCACGGATGAGCGATCCTACCGGGTTGATGACAAGGTCATCCTTCTGAACCTCTCTGAAAACCCAGTGCGCATCCGCAAGCAATCCCTGGGTGCGCTGCAATCGGCTGTGCTGGCCGATACGGTGGCCAAGGATGTGACCCACGCCGCTGTGATCGAACGTTTCGCGGATTATGATGACGAGGATGCGTTGATGGCGCGGGTGCGTGACACCTGGCCATCCGCCTTCGATGTCCGGCGAGAAGAGCGTCTGCGCGGCATCGGACATTACATGTCGCCAAAGACCTGGGTCGGGCAATTCGGCTTTACCCTATACCATTCCTCGACCGTGCCGTTGAATGTTGGCCTTCATCAAGAGCACGCCTTTTGTCCGGTGCCGGGCTTTCGCGAGGTGCACACGCAGATCATGGGCTTCGGCAAGATGCAGCAATGCCGTGAAAAGGATCTGGCCACGCTCTATCTGGAAGAACTTATGGCGCCAGGCACAACGCATCGCCCGATGTATGATGACGAGGGTAATTTTCCCTGGCATCAGTTTGAAACCATCACGCCCTCGATCTTCATGGCGGTCGAAATGCTGCCCGAAGGCGCCACCCCTCCGGAGCTTTGATCCATGCCTATCCTGCCAGAAAACATAGACTTTACAGGTCCTTTCCCCAAACAATCCCGCCGCTTGCGTCTTGGCGTGATAGGCGGCGGGCGGATTTCGCAGACGCAGGCCATGGCGGCGCGGCTGACGGACCGCTGGGAAGTCGTGGCCGGGGCGTTGTCTTCTGACCCCGCCCGTGCCAAGGCTGCCGCAGCAGATTGGCACCTGCCCAAGGAGCGCTGTTATACCTCGTTCACCGAGATGGCTGAGGCCGAAGCCGGACGTGCCGACGGCGTCGATGCGGTGATGATCACCACGCCCAACCACCTGCACCACGATGCAGCGATAGCCTTCCTTGAGGCCGGGATCGACGTCCTTTGCGACAAGCCGCTGACCAACGAAGTGTCAGAGGCCGACGCATTGGAGGATGCCACCGCCAGAACGGGATGCACTTTTGGCGTTTCCTATGTCATGTCCTGTTTCGCGATGATCCGGCAGGCACGCGAGATCGTAGCAGCAGGCGGCGTCGGAAAGATCAACCAGATCCATGTGGAATTCATGCAGGATTGGATGACGCCCGAAGACGTCGCCGAGGCGGCGCATGTCAAATGGCGGCTCGATCCCGCGAAGTCAGGTCGCACCTCTTGCGTCGGTGATATTGGCACTCACGCGGCGCATCTGGCACAGTTCGTCAGCCACTTGCCCCTGACCCATCTTCGCAGCGAATTCCATGTCTGCGGCGCGCCAAAGCCGCTGGAAGACACATTTTTTGCATGGGAACGCTACGCCGACGACGTACCCGGCACATTGATGGCTACGCGCCTTGCCCCAGGCAATCGCGGCGGATTGCGGCTCCGCATTTTCGGCTCAGAGGGTGGGCTGGAATGGGATCTGGAACAATCCGAGTATCTCAAACACGCCCGGTTCGGAGAGCCTGACCGCATTCTCAGCCGCGGCCATGGCCACGGCGTGTCACCCAGAACCGAACGTCTGATCCGCACGGGTCGTGGCTTCCCCGAAGGGCTGATCGAAGCCTGGGGAAATCTATATACAGAGTTCGCACTGGCCACCGCTGCCCGCCGTGACAAGATAAAGGTGCCGGACACCTGGCTGGACATGCCGCGCGTGGCCGATGGCGCCACTGGTGTCCGGTTCATCGACGCGACGGTTCGCTCGAATGAAAAGGGAGGCGCATGGGTGAAGGTTTAGTCACGTCCGGTCTGATTGCAGGAGCAATGGCAAATGGAAGAAAGTGCGTGAGATGAAATTCGCAATCGCAGGTGCAGGCGTGATCGGAGCAATTCACGCCCAGCCCATTCTCGATAACCCTCGTGCTGATCTCACCGCCGTGTGCGACGTTGATCCGGGCACTGCAAGGCGCCTTGCCGAAGCCTGCAAATGTTCTGTCAACGACAACCGACCCGTTTCACTATGATCCTCCGGGAATCCCATCCCAATGCATCGCCCACCAAGCAAGAAGGTGAAGACATGCCCTATCAGCCGCTCTCTGAAGTAAGAGATACACTGAACCCGCAATGGTATCGCTCCAAGATTCGGCCCGAGCGCTTCCGTGAATTGTCCAAGCGCGATGACAGGAAAGGCTGGGTGCAAGCCGGAGGGCACTTCGCCCTGTTCTGCCTTACGGGTACAGCGGTTTACCTAACATGGGCCCAAGGTTGGTGGCTTTTGTTTCTGATCGCGCTTTTCGCGCATGGCACGATTGCCTCGTTCTTTCGCGGAACTTCCGTGCACGAGCTAGGCCACAGAACGGTATTTCAAAGCAAGCGGCTAAACGATGTCTTCCTTTACCTTTTCAGCATGATCAGTTGGTGGAACCCGTTCGACTATGCCGCCAGCCACACCTATCACCACCGCTACACGCTGCATCCCGAAGGCGATCGAGAGGTGCTGCTGCCGATCCATCCAAATGTTGGCCGAACCTTCCTGTTGCAGATGTTCACACTGAATCTTTTGACCCAACCGGGACGCACTTTCGGCAAGGGTGGCGTTTTGTCGACCATCTGGATGACGATGCTGGATGCAGTTGGCAAGCTGCCTTCGATCGATGTTCCGGCGAACGAATGGCTTCATGCGCTGCATGAAGATCAACCCGACCAAGCCCGAAAATCCATGCGTTGGTCACGCATCCAGTTGGTGTTTCATGGCTTTGTTCTGGTGCTGGCGATTGCCACCGGCCAATGGGTCTTGCCGCTGATCCTGACACTTCCAAGTTATATCGCCAACTGGCTGAGTTACTTTCTCGGGCTGACTCAGCATTGCGGACTGACCGCAGCGACAACTGACTTCCGCAAGAACACTCGCTCCATCCGCCTGCCGAAATTCGTCGAGTTCCTCTACTGGCACATGAATTGGCACACCGAACATCACATGTACGCCGGTGTGCCCTGCTACAACCTGCCGCTCTTGGCCGAGGAGATCAAAGCCGACATGCCGGAACCGCGCACGCTGCGCGGGGCATGGCGCGAAATGCTCGACACTTGGAAGCGCCAGAAGACCGACCCCGACTATGCGTTCGACACGCCCCTTCCCGCGACGGCCAAGACAACGCGACGCCAGGCGGCAGGGGACGACGAAAAGTCCATAGGTGATCTGGCCCCAAAGGGGCTGGCATAGCGCAGGCAATTGAACAGGGGAAATGCGGATGAAACGGATCTACGACTGGGACGCGAAGTTTAGCTTGCGCAACTATACCGCCGCCGATCTGCGGGCGCTGAAGGGCATCCGGAAACTCACCCAAACCACCGCCAATACCGAGGAAGAGGCCGCCGCAGCCGCCGATGCCGGCGTCGACCTCGTCATGGGCAATGCGGTCAACGCCGAGGCCGTCCGTCGCGGCGCACCAAATCACTTCTACACCGCCGCGATCCCGATGCCGGATCACCCGACGGAGAAGGATGTGCTGAAGGCTGCCTTTCTAGCCATGAAACAGGGTGCAGATTCAGTCTATACCGCGCGCGGGCCGCATATTGTTGAGATGTTGGCACGCGAGCAGATCCCTGTCATGTGCCATCTCGGCCTTGTTCCGCGCCGATCGACCTGGAACGGCGGCCTGCGCGCCATTGGCAAGACAGCGGACGAGGCGATGGTGCTTTGGCAATCTTTTCGCGACATGGAAAACGCTGGCGCATTCTCTGTTGAGGCAGAGGTCATTTGCGACCGCGTGATGGCCGAGATCAGCAAGCGCACCACGTTGGTTACGTCGTCGCTGGGATCAGGCGCTGGTGCCGATATCATCTATCTGTTCCAGAATGACATCTGCGGTGAACAACCCGAAAGCCCGCGCCACGCCCGCGCGTTTGGTAACCTTCACCGGTTGCAAGAACAGATCCGAACCGAGCGTCGGGCGGCACTTACCGCGTTCCACCAAGCTGCCACATCCGGCGACTACCCTGCCTTCGCCGAAACTGCAGCGATCGCAGACGATGAATTTGACAAGTTCTCGACCATGTTAGGAAAGATTGACGGCACCTAGCCATCGTATGTGGAGGTGATGCCCGATTTCGCGGATCCAGCTCATGCCCAGTTTCCACATTTTCGCAGACCTCGCAGCGTGTGTGGCGATTTTGGGCAGCGATCAGGTTTAGTGGTCCAACAGAACCGCGTCGCAAGTACAGTTTCGATCCTGGCCAAATCCATATCCGTTAATAACCGGTCTTGTGACATCCGCCGCGAAGGTGCGATGTGGGCGCTGTAGATACGAGCGAATGCTGCATCAGCAATATCGGCGACTGCAGCTGTCCGCTTCGTCCTTGAGACGGACATAGCTTCAGTTTTAGCCACCATCTGCTCTCTGATTTAAGCAGCCTTTCGCGGCCGGAACTTCGAAAACACCTCCACAAACGTCGACCAACCGCACACCAGTCATCTGAAACAAACAGTCAATTAACCGAGTCGCCGACGACCGCATAGGTAACTCCTGTCGAAACAAAGTGCGTAGCGCTGCGTTGTGGTTAGAATGAAGAAGCCAAGCGCGCCACCGAGAACGGTGCGAACTGTTGGGTGGAAACCGTAGCAGGTACCATGTGTAACGGACAACAACCCAGTCGAACCCTAAATCAGGGACAATCCGACCGCAGCAGCTAAATAAACCAACCAGAGTTCGAATGTCATTTCTCTCTCCAAAATCTCATACGAAAACGCCATGCGCCGATACGAGTTCAAAAGCCTTTGCAGGAGTGAGACAAACCGAGTCGGTATGAGGATCACTCAAACGTCAGAGCACTCATAGCGACCGCTTTGGTTTACGAGAGCAGAGGGAGAATTGAATTTGATGTGTCGTTGAAGTGAACTAGACTGCCAAATATCAGTTCAGCTAGCTCACTAAGAGGACATCATGGCAGCTCCTTTAGTCCAAAACTGGGAACTGACCGCCGCCATACAGGACATAGCAGATTGGCTTGTTCAACAGGGCTTAGAGAATGCGCCGGTCGAGATCTGGCTGGAAGCATTCTGCAAGCGTCTTGTATCGGCAGGGATTCCGCTGCAAAGAGCTAACATTACCGTGCGCGCTCATCATCCCGAGATTGGGACGGTCGCTTTCCGCTGGCACAGGGATGGGGGAAATCAGCGAGAGGATTTTGCCCGAAGATCGGATGCACCTGAACAATATATCCAAAGCCCGATTTACTATCTTTTGGTAAACAACGTCGAAGAGATCAGACAAGATCTGACAGTCGAAGAACCCGAGCTTAACTTTCCAATCTTTGATGAACTTCGCGAGCGCGGCGCCACAGACTACTTCGCTGTCAAACGCTTTTTCCTGTTACAGGATAATGCTACGCCTGTTGACCCAATGCAGGCTGAGGAAGGGGCCATAATTTCACTGACGACTGACACGAGCGGGGGCTTCACAAGTCAACAACTTGACGGTTTGCGTCAACTCATATCTCCACTTTGCCTGACGCTGAAATGTGGTGCGAACAGGCTGATGGCTGAGGACATTACCGCCGCTTACCTGGGCAAGGACGCCAGTAGGCGTGTGCTTTCCGGGGACATCACCAGAGGTTCATCCGAAACGATTTCGGCGGTGATTTGGTACTTTGATCTACAAGGGTTTACCAAGTTGTCAGAGGCGCTTCCGGGGCATTCAATCATTGAATTGTTAAACGACTACTTCGCGGAAGCTGTTGACGTCGTTGAACGCCATGGCGGTAACGTTCTGAAGTTCATGGGAGATGGAATGCTTGCCATCTTCGATATCAATCAAGTTCCGGACGCGCGCCGCGTCGCAATTCACGCGGCAGCGGAGTTGCGAGATACCTTTGACGAACTCAACCAACAACGGCAAGCGGATGGGTTGCCAACGACCGGCTTCACTCTCTCGTTGCACGCAGGCGATGTTCTTTATGGCAATATTGGCGGTCGGTCTCGCCTGGATTTCACAGTGGTTGGCCCAGCAGTCAATACGACTTCCCGCATTCTTGGCATGTGCAGCGCGCTCGACCAGAACATTGTTGTTTCCGACAAAGTGGCCGGCGACTTGGTGGGCTCCATTCCAAGTCTTGTTTCCCTGGGGCAATACAGATTGCGCGGTGTTGCTGAAAGGCAGGAGCTGTTTACGATAGATTAAACGCGAATTGAAAGGTGCCGCCTAACCAGAAGGACCCTCGGACAGTTTTGAATATTTACTTGTCCGAGGTGGTGGATTGTTACGACGTTCAGTCAGCCTTCGCCATAAACGCCTCGAAAGCCTCCTTATAGTCTGGATGCCATCGGCTTAGTGCGGGGCGATTTTCGACGACGTCTCCGACACTCCAGGCAATGCGTTTCTCATCGATATCACGTGAGACATCATTGTCGGGGCAGAGGATGTAAAAGTCCCCTCGGTTCACGCTGTCGACAAAGAAGTCGACCGTCTGCTCTGCGGTCCAAGCGGAGGCAGGTTTTTCAGGCAGGGAGATCATACCAGTATAAACAAAACCAGGCACAAGGAGATGCGCGGTGATCTGATGGCCGGGACTGTTTCTCAGCTCATGTGATAGCGCCTCGGTGAATGCTTTCAGAGCCGCTTTGGAGACGTTGTATGCCGGGTTGCCCGGCGGTGTGGTGATACCTTGCTTGGACCCTGTATTGATTATTGCACCTGGTCTGTTTCGCGCGATCATATTTGGCGCGAATACCTGAGTGCCGTGGATCGGACCCCAAAGGTTCACGCCCAGCATCTTTTCCCACGCCGTGGGGTCCCCAATGGTCGATGATTTGCCTCCGACACCCGCGTTGTTCATTAGGATGTCTGTTCCGCCATAGCGGTCTGCTACCATCCGTTCCAACGCTTCTAACTGCGCGCGATCACTGACATCTGTCTCAGACGTCATCACATCGGCCGCACCGGCGGCTGACACCGTGTTTGCCGCGGTCACCAGTTTCTCAGTGTCTTGATCAACAATAGCAATGCGCATGCCCATCTGAGCGAACTTCACTGCGGCAGCGAGGCCGATGCCGGAGGCACCCCCGGTGATCACGGCCACAGAGTCTGAGGTAAATGCGGGGTGTGTCATCGGCTAGGCTCCTCCTATGCCCGTGTTGGATCGACAGGCCCGGAATACCCCAGACCCGCCATAGTTATTAGGCCGCGTTGGCAACGTTAGTCTTGAGCTTCATCATACCTTCCATACCATAGGCGGTGAAGAGCACCTCGGTAGCCTTTTCCGCTTGCCTGTTCATCAGAATGACGGGGTCTGCCATGCCGCTCTTGTCCACTTCATTTCGGAACCGCCGCTGTCCAGGCGTGGCATGGATCACCTCAAGCACCGCGTCTGACACGATCTGCGGAACCTGTAGCGGGTTGTTGGCCAGGGATTCCCCCATGCTTTGCAGCATGGCCTCGGGCGCGCCGGCAAATTCGCCATAGCTTGCATCCCGATCACGCGAAGACGGCTGAATGAGGTTGGTGAAGAAGTTCGTCGGCAAGCCACCGGGCTCGATGACGGCGACATCAACGCCAAACTGGCTCAACTCCCAGCGGTAATTTTCGCTGAGCCCCTCCACCGCCCATTTCGCCGCGTTGTAAGGAGCAAGGAAGGGGACCGTCACGCGACCAAGAAGGCTAGTGACGTTCAATACCAGCCCGGATTGCCGCGCTCGCATCTTGGGAAGAACGCGCGGGTCATTCGCTGCATTCCAAAGACATTGACGTCGAAAACACGCTGAAAATCGTCGCCAGAAAAGTTCTCTTGCAGACCGTGTGCGTCAGCCCCAGCGTTGTTGACCAACACGTCGATTTGCCCGAGCGTGGCTTCTACCACGACCACGCCCGCTTCGACAGAAGCATCGTCTGTCACATCGATATCGACAACCTCTACGCCGAGATTGCGCAAGGTCTGCGCGGCCTCTTTGTTGCGTCCTGCGGGATCGCGCACCGTCCCGGCAACGCGATGCCCGGCCTTGACCAAATCCGCCACCATCAGATTTCCAAATCCGCTGCTTACCCAAGCACGTCTCGCGCTCATATTCGGTTTATCTGACATTCCGCCCGGGCTCGCGGCGCATCGCTAGAGTGGACGCAGTCGCCTCGCTTGCGGAGGAACTTGTTCCGAAACTCCTTTCTGGCGGTTCGACTTAGGATCTTCGCCACAAAGAATCACGGACTCGTGGACGGACCTTTGCGCAACAACTTCCCACGAAGATTAGAACTGGCCTCCAAGATCAGGCAACACTGCATGTGACCTGCAATTGACTTGAAAGGTTTGAACGAGCGCTTGCAGCGAATGACAGCTATTCAGGCTGCGTTCGAAGCATTTTTTGCGGTTGGTGAAAGGCGGGAATAGGCCGGACCATCACCTTGGCGAAACATCCGAAACACCTCGAAAATCAGATACAGCAGATAATGACTAGGTCTCCGTTTCGACAAAATCCTCGGTTTGAACCTAACAGATACGTGAGAATACGGGGTTTGATCTATGAAAGCTTTGCTCTCCTGACAGTCTCAATTCAATATTGAAGCAATTTACTTTTCTATCGGAGACTTAATTGCGATTGAGCGTGGGCATAGCTGTGTCAATTCTGGTGGCCGTGTCCATCGGAGTATCGACGGTTATCGTGCATTCCTTGTGGTGGACAACAGCGCGCGACAACAGCCGTATGCTAGCGGCTGAGATCAATAGCCAGATTGCGAACACCGTCCGTATCGAGGTGGGCGTGACCCTCAGGTCGGCAGAAGCCGCCTGGGCAGCCGTTCGCACTATCTTTGTTCAGAACGTTATCGCGACACGGCAGGCCGACAAGCGAGAGTTTGTTTTTTTGTCACAATTGCAGGCGCAGCCGAATATCTCATGGATTTTCTTCGGCTGGCCCGATGGCAATTTTTTTGCGTCACATCGCTTAGGTGACGGTGGGCTTGAGATGATTGAAATCGATGAGGGTATCCGGGATCGAATGCTAAGGAAGGACCGATACATCTTCATTCCCGGTGACATCCAATTTGAAGAGCGGACCTTTACTGAAACATCCTATGATCCGCGCGAACATGCTTGGTTTGAAAACTTCATGGGGCTCAACTCTGCCGGGTGGATCGAAGCGAGAGATCTTCCAGAGAGCGAAAAAACCATCTACGCCTTTGCCGGTCCGATAGATGTTAACCGAACGCGGCAAGGGGTTTTGGCGGTGGCGATCGAAACGGACCGATTGTCACGCTTTCTCGCCACGCTTGCACCGGGTGAGTTTGGTGCGGCGTTTATTCTGAACGCCGACGGAAAAGTAATAGCGGTTCCTGATGCAGAAGCGGATGAAACTACACCGGCACGCATGGGCGAGGGTAAGCTTTATGAAGCCGCCATGATCTCAGGCGAGAGGCTATTGGCTGAACCCCAAACGAATACTCCGGGCACTTTGACGAAACGTATCGTCGTTGACGGGGTGCCTTATGCGGTAGCGCTGACGCCGCTAGGGTTTTACGGCTGGCGCGTTGCCACGGTCATTCCTGAAGCGGCCTTTCTTTCGGGTATCGATGAAACGCTTATCAACCTTGTTTACGTGCTGATCGTTGTAGTGGTCCTCGCAAGCGGGCTGGCCATCTGGTTGATCCGCAGGGTTGTGGCAAATCCGTTGGCGCGCATTGCTGAAGACCTTGGTAGCATCGAACGCTTTGATGTCGAACGGATCGAGCGTAGGCCTTCCAAACTGTCTGAGCTTGAAAATCTCTCGGCGGCGACCGCAAGCATGGCTGCAGGTCTTTCTGCATTCCGAAAGTATGTACCGACCGATTTGGTGCGCATGCTGGTTGCCGAAGGCATCAAGACGCAGCCTGGTGGGGACATAAAGCGAATATCGGTGCTGTTTTGCGATGTCGCTGGCTTCACGGGAATGTCAGAAAAACTCGGTCCTAATGTCGTCCAATTGATGGAACCTTTTTTCAGCGCAGCCGCTTCGGCCATTACTCACAACGGTGGGACAATTGATAAGTTCATTGGCGATGCAGTGATGGCATTTTGGGGCGCACCACGAAACGATTCCAACCACGCTGAACATGCCTGCCGCGCAGCGTTGGACCTTGTCGCTTCCGTGGACGCGTCCGGAATTGAAGATGAGGCGGGCAACCCGCTGCGCGTCAGGATAGGGCTGAACAGCGGTGAGGCTTTGGTCGGAAACATCGGTTCAGAACAGCGTCTGAATTACACTGCGATTGGTGATGTCGTGAACGTTGCCAGCCGATTGGAAGGGTCCAACAAAGACTATGGCACGCTGATCCTGATCGGGCCGGAGACGAGACGTCAGGCGGCCGACTCGATAGTGGTTCGCGAACTGGACACACTTAACTTGTCAGGGCGCACCGAAGAAATAGTCGTTTATGAACTGATCGCGATGCGAGATGCGCTTGATGGATCCATTGCTTGGATTAAGGCTTACGAGCAGGGGCTTGCACACTACCGGGCCGGGCAGTTGCAAAAGGCTATTGCTGCATTTGAGGCCGCAGACCAGGCCCGAAACGGGGATCCGGCCTCAGTCGCAATGAAAGCCCGCGCCCAAAGCCTATTGGACAGGTCACTGGCAGAGGACTGACGTGCCGTGACGAGATCCAAGAAAAAGTAACAGACTTCTTGAACCGCTCATTCGCATTTTGCAGCGCCCGCATCAGCGACAAGTGAGACCTGTGGATTTCGCCAAAATCTCGGCGTTCGCGGCTGCAAGCTTAAATACTGTATCGGCCCAAGGCCAAAATGTTCGACATACCTTTAGACGTTGGTCTTCTTACGCCTGATAAACTTACCCGCGTGTTTCCAAGGATATCTTATGACATGGGCGAGTTTTCTGCGATACATGTCGCGCTCTGCCAGCGCGATGTCCCGTTCGGCAAAAGCAGCGTTTCGCTGTGACAGTGCTACGTCTCGTTCACGAATGAACTTTTCCTTTTCCGATTTCAGTTTTTCAATAACCAAGTTGGAGCGTTCCTCAAGCAGCTGTGCCTCTTCCTGGAACTGCCAACTTGATCTAACCTCGAGCATCTGCAACGACTCTTTCTCGGATGGAGGTCGACCACGAAAGAAATCGTCAAGAAAAACGGGTGGTTTGGTTCGGACGTTGCTGCGGATATCTAACGGATGAGGCAATACTACCCCGAAACGGTCCTTTCTCTCGAAACGATCATTCCGAAGAAAGGTGAGTTCCAACAAGGGTGGTACGTAGATGTCCAGGTCAGGAATATGGAACGGCCTGAAGTAGTTGTTCGGATGGACGAGGACCGTTTGCCGGATTCTGGCAGATCTATCCCAAAGAAATTTGAACTATGTTCGTCTTGCATTGCCCGCGACTTATTGATTTCTGCCTTTTGTCACTACTATGGTGTGATTATTTTTGTGAGCTGTGAAAGTGCGCCGAGCGCTCGTTTGCTCCCAAAGTCACTGTGACCTATTTTTCTTGAAACTTTTGCGAGTTTAACGAAGCGTCGCTTTTTGCCTTTAGACATTTGGCCGCATGGATTTAAGGTCGCGCCGGGAGAATTGGTCTTCACGTTGTCAGCCGCTCAGGGCGAATTGGATCGCGACCATGTTCGAGATTGGTTCAAGGATCGCCGTGCATGATCGCGTTGGGTATCGCGTCCTGTCGGTGTCTGTTCTTGGGAATTCTTCAAGTCTTTCTAATCTGGGTTTGATCTTCGGGTTTGGGGTCGCACTTCGCCTCTCAATATTCCGCTGAAGACCGATAATAAGACCGCTTAGAATAAGAGAGTAACGTCAGGGACTCGACTCTTCGACGATGGAAATCTAAAAAGAACAAATAGCGAACAAATGGTACTTGGTATGATCGATGGCGAAGGGCGTCGTATTGTTTCTTTGTGGTTTTCTCGCTTGGCGAGTGACCGGGTTCTGCGCGCATGTCCTGTAGAGGGGCCGTTTGTTCTGACGGCGAAACTGCAAAACGCCAACAGGATTTATTGCTTGAACACAGCCGCGCTGAAAGAAGGGCTGCATCCGGGTATGTCTTATGCGGATGCGCGCGCGTTTTGTCCCGATCTGCAAAGCCGTGTGGCAGAGCCCGAGCAGGATCAGAGGTTTTTGCGCAGTCTGTGCCGTTGGGCCACGCGGTATTGCCCGTGGGTTGGGTTGGAAGGTGAGGACGGGCTGGTGATGGATATCACCGGGTCGGCTCATCTGTTTGGTGGCGAAGAGGCAATGCTGGCCGATATGCGCAGCCGTCTGATGCGGGTTGGCATCTCGGTGCAGATTGGTCTGGCTGATACGCGCGGCGCAGCCTGGGCGCTGGCGCATTACGGGGAAGGCATTGCACCGCGCGGTGATACGCTGAAGGCCTTGAGAGCTCTGCCCGTGGCCGGTTTGCGGTTGGAGGAGCAGATGTCTGTTGCCTTGCAGCGTTTGGGGTTGCGCTGCATCGGTGATCTGGCGCAGGCGGCACGCGGACCGCTGACGCGGCGGTTTGGTCCGGGTCTTTTGCTGCGGCTGGATCAGGCTTTGGGTGCACAGCCCGAAGAGATTTCACCGCAATCGGACCCGCCGCATTACGCCGTGCGCTTAACACTCCCCGAGCCGATTGGTCTGATTGACGATGTGATGGCAGGTACACGGAGGCTGTTGGAGCAGCTTTGCACCAAGCTGAACACGCAAAACATGGGCGCGCGCAGGTTATGTATGAGTTTGCGCCGGGTGGATCAGGGGCAACAACAGGTCGAACTGCGTCTGGCCCGCCCGCTGCGCGATCCCAAGCGTATCCTGCCTTTGTTCCAGCGTGGATTGTCTGAGATCGATGCGGGCTTTGGTATTGATATGTTGCGGCTTGAGGCCACACAGGTCGAGCCTCTGCCGGTCCAGCAAATGAACCATGTTTCGGATGGCGGGAAAGATAAGCTGGATGATCTGACGTCACGCCTTGGAACGCGGATTGGATTGGAAAATATCCAGCGTTTTCTGCCGGCGGACAGCCATATCCCCGAACGCAGTTTCATTATATCCCCTGCGGCTTATTCGGATCCTGCCGAGACTGGGTTTGGTGCGCAGCCGCGCCCGCTCAGCCTGTTTCCTCCTGAACCGATCGCGGGATCAGGCGCGCGTCCGCCTGCGCGCTTTCGGTGGCGGCGCATGGCCCTGACCACCCAGCGGGTAACCGGGCCTGAACGGATCGCGCCGGAATGGTGGCTTGAGGATGACAACTGGCGCTCGGGGATGCGCGATTACTGGCGGGTCGAAACGCGGCAAGGGCGCCGATTGTGGTTGTTTTATACGCCACAAAACCCCGGCTGGTTCGTACAGGGGGAATTTGCATGACCGACGTCAATCGCACGCGTGTGCAGGACTATGCCGAGCTATGCGTCACCACGAATTTCACCTTCCTGACTGGGGCGTCCCATCCAGAAGAACTGGTGCTGCGCGCCGCAGAGCTTGGCCTGTCGGCCCTTGCAATCACCGATCAAAACTCTTTGGCGGGGGTTGTGCGCGCCTGGAGTGCTTTGAAACAGCTCAAACAGGAAACGCAAGACGTTTTGAAAATCCGGTCTCACCAGCAGGTGGATTCATCCTCGCGCCAGGATGTCGGGCACCACAGGCCGCTGGAAAACCCCAAGGCGCAACGGCTGCCGAAATTGATCGTGGGGTGCCGTCTTGCCTTGCAAGACAGTTCGGTGGACTGGATCGCTTTGCCGCGTGATCGGGCGGCTTATAAACGGCTGACGCGCCTGCTGACACTGGGCAAGAAGCGGGCGGAAAAGGGCGAATGCCTGCTTTACACACAGGATATGGTGCCAGCCTGCAGGGGGATGATCCTGATTGCCGCGCCCGGGGCAAAGTTGAACGACGCGACCGCCGATATTCAAAAGCTGGCACGCCATTTTCCGGGGCACGTCTTTCTGGGGGCTGCTCCGCGTTATGATGGCAGTGACCAAGCCTATCTGGCGGCCTGCGCCCAATTGGCCCGGCGAAGCTCGGCCCCGATGGTGGCTTTGGGGGATGTGATCATGCACCGCGCCAGTCGCCGGCAGTTGGCGGATGTGCTGACCTGTATACGTGAACATATCACGATTGATCAGATCGGCACCCGCGCCTTGCCCAATGGCGAGCGCCGTCTGAAGGCGGGCTCTGATATGGCGCGGATCTTTCGCGCGCATCCGGCTGCCCTGCGCCGGACAGTAGAAATTGCAGATAGATGCAGCTTTGATCTGGGCGAGCTTTCCTATGAATACCCGCATGAAGAAACGGTAACGGAAACACCGCAAGAGCGTTTGGAACGGCTTGCACAGGAAGGGCTAAGGCGCCGCTATCCCAAAGGCCCGCCCCCCCGGGCGCTTGAGCTGATGGAAAAAGAGCTGGCCGTTGTCAAAGAGCTGAACTTTCCGGCCTATTTCCTGACCGTGCATGACATTGTGCAATTCGCAAGGTCCAAGGACATCCTGTGCCAGGGGCGGGGGTCTGCTGCCAATTCGATCCTCTGTTACCTTCTGGGGATCACCGATGTCAGCCCGGACATGATCGCCATGGTGTTTGAGCGTTTCGTCTCGAAATACCGAGGTGAGCCGCCGGATATCGATGTGGATTTCGAACATGAACGGCGTGAAGAGGTGATCCAGTGGATTTATGAGAAATACGGTCGCCACCGCGCCGGGCTGTGCGCCACCGTGATCCATTTCCGCACTCGTGCCGCCATTCGAGAGGTTGGCAAGGTGATGGGCTTGTCTCAGGATGTCACCGCCGGTCTGACCAGCCAAATCTGGGGGATGAGCAATGGCGGCGTGGATATGGACCGTATCCGCGAGCTTGGTTTGGATCCAAGTGACCGCCGCCTGATGCAGACCATTCGCCTGATCGGCGAGATCATCGGCTTCCCGCGTCACCTGTCGCAGCATGTGGGTGGTTTTGTCATCACCCAGGGGCGGTTGGACGAACTGGCCCCCATTGAAAACGCGGCGATGGAAGATCGCACCGTCATCTGCTGGGACAAGGATGACATTGATGCCTTGGGCATTCTCAAGGTGGATGTGCTGGGGCTGGGGATGCTCAACTGTATTCGCAAATCCTTTGCGTTGATGCAGCAGCACGAAAACATAACCCACAGCATCGCCACGGTCCCGCAAGGAGATCGTGCGACCTATGACATGCTCTGCCGGGCCGATGCGGTTGGGGTCTTTCAGGTGGAAAGCCGGGCACAGATGAATTTCCTGCCCCGGATGCGACCGCGTGAGTTCTATGATCTGGTGATCGAGGTCGCCATTGTCCGTCCGGGTCCGATCCAGGGTGATATGGTGCAGCCCTATATTCGCCGTCGCAACGGGTTGGAACAGGTTGAGCCCTTTGGTCCGGCGCTGGAAGAGGTGACCCGGCGCACTTTGGGCGTGCCGCTGTTTCAAGAGCAGGCCTTGCAAATCGCCGTGGTCGGTGCCGGGTTCTCCGCTGAAGAGGCGGATCATTTGCGTCGCTCGCTCGCGTCCTTCCGGCGCATGGGCACGATCGGGACACATCGTGACAAGTTCATCAAAGGTATGCTGGATAACGGCTATCCTCTGGAAGTGGCCGAGCGCTGTTTTGGTCAGATCGAAGGGTTCGCGGATTATGGTTTTCCCGAAAGCCACGCCGCCGCCTTTGCTATGCTGGCCTATGTGTCGGCCTGGTTGAAATGCCACCACCCGGCGATTTTTGCCTGTGCCTTGCTCAATTCCCAGCCGATGGGGTTTTACGCGCCTGCCCAGATTGTGCGGGATGTCCGCGAACATGGGGTCGAAACCCGTCCGATCTGCGTGAACCATTCCCAATGGGACAACACGCTGGAGCGCCGCCCCGATGGCGCCTTGGCCCTGCGGCTTGGATTTCGCCAAATTAAAGGATTCAAAGAAGAAGACGCCGAATGGATTGTGGCCGCGCGCGGCAATGGCTATCCCGACCCCGAGGCGCTTTGGCTGCGCGCCGGGGTACGCCCTGCGGTGCTGACACATCTGGCCGAGGCGGATGCGTTTGCAGATATGGGCCTAACACGTCGCGATGCGCTGTGGCAGGTGAAGGCGATTCAAAGCCCGGCGCCACTACCCTTGTTCAATGACCCCATTGATGGCGAGGCGATTCAGGAACCGGATGTGCAACTGCCCGCCATGCATCTGGGGGAAGAGGTGGTGGAAGACTATGTCTCGACCCGGCTAACATTGCGTGCCCACCCGATGGAACTGTTGCGCCCCGCGATCCCCGGCCTTGTGACACATGCATCCCTGCCCGAGATTGCCTTGGGGCGCCACAGTGTGTGTGGCCTGGTGATCACGCGACAACGGCCCGGCACTGCGTCGGGCGTGATTTTCCTGACCCTTGAGGATGAAACAGGGGTCAGCAATGTGGTGGTCTGGCAGCAGATCTATCAACGGTTCCGCCGGGCGGTGATGGGCGCGCGCCTGCTGCGCGTGACGGGGTATCTGCAACGCGAGGGGATCGTGACCCATCTGATCGCGCAAGATATCGAAGATCTCTCGCATAAGCTGTCAGAGCTGGGCCATCCGCAGCCCGAAGCGCTGACCACCGAAGGACCAAGGGCCGACGACACCCCCAAGACAGCGCGCTACCCCAGCCGCGCCATGCATCCGCGCGATCAGGCCAAACGATTGTTCCCCAGCCGTGATTTCCACTGACATCAAGGGTCAGGGGCAAGATGCTGCCTCAGCGGATTTTGGCAACGGCCTGTTCGACCGCTTGGCGGGTTTGGTCCAGATCGTCGCGCGATATCGCCAATGAAGGGTAAAGCTTGCCCGGCGATTTGAAGATGCCGCTGGCCCGCAAGCTGTCATTGTAGGTTTTGTTGCGTGCAGCGTCATCATGTCTGGCCTCTCGATAATCCCGGCAGGGCGATGTGGTGAAATAGACATCAAAAAGGGTCGCATCCCCGACAATGCGGTGCGGGATATCGGCCTGGGTCAGCGCTTGGCTCTGCATGTCTTGCAACGCGGTGCCGACTTCGCGCAGCCTGTCGTATTGTCCCGGGCGCTTAAGGATCTCCAGCGTTTTCAGACCGGCCGCGGCTGCAACCGGATTGCCCGAAAGCGTGCCCAGCTGCATCAGCCAGCGGTCATCGCCCACAATGGATTTGTCAAAATGCTTCATGATCTCGCCGCTGGCACCAAGGGCGGCCAAGGGGAACCCGCCGCCGATGACTTTGCCTAGGGTGCAAATGTCGGGTGTGACACCGTAACGTTCCTGCGCGCCGCCATAAGCAAGTCGAAACCCGGTGACGATTTCGTCGAAGATCAGCAGAACACCATGTTTGTCACAAAGCGCGCGCAGACCCTGAAGATAGCCCGGCTCGGGCGGGATGATCCGTTGCAGGGGTTCGGCAATGATTGCAGCAATGTCCTTATGCTCTGACAAAAGCGCGGCCACGGCCTCCAGATCGTTATAGGGCGCGACCAAAACCTCTTGGGCCACCGCGTCCGGGATGCCTGCGCTGTCGGGCACAGGTTGCGGAAAATTCACGCGTTTGGATGGCGCAAGGCTCATCTGCGCTTCGGCACTCATTCCATGGTAACCGCCTTCAAACTTCAGAACTTTCGAGCGCCCGGTATAAGCCCGCGCCAGGCGGATCGCGTACATGTCCGCCTCGCCTCCGGTGGCTACGAACCGAACCTGTTTGCAACAGGGCACGGCGTCGATGATGGTTTCGGCCAGTTCGATGCCTTTGGCGTTGTTGGCAAAAAACGTCATGCCCTCGGGCAGTTGTTCCAGAACAGCTTCCATAACCTCGGGGTGGCCGTGACCCAGCAGCATGGGCCCGGATCCGATCAGATAGTCGATATATTCATTGCCATCCTCATCCCAGACGCGGCTGCCGTCGCCGCGCGCAATGACGATGCCGGGGTCGAAATTGCCGAACCCGCCAGCGGGCAACACGGCCCGAGCGCGGGTGATCCATTCAGCTTGGGTGGTCAGTTTCTGCATGTCTCAGTCCAACTCCAATATCGGGGTCCCCAGAAGATCAAGATCGGGCGTTACGCCCAAGCCGGGACCTTCGGGTGGTGCGATGCGACCGTTCTTGCGTATAGGCGCGTCGGGGCAGAGGCGCGGTGCCACATAGGCCGACAGATCACACGTGTTCAGCAGCGATTTTTGCGGGGTTGAGGCCGCGAAATGCAATGAGGCGGCGGTTACGATATCCGACCCCCAGGTGCATTCGGCGCAAATCTCGGCCCCCAGATGCACCGTCAGATCACGGGCGCGCCGCATCGCGGAAAGGCCGCCGAATTTGGACAGTTTCAGGGCCACCGCGTCCAGACACCCCAATTCGTGCGCCCGCAGCAAGCTTGCCAGATCAAAAGCGTTTTCGTCGATCTTCATGGGTAAGCCTGTGGCCTGACGCACGGCGGCACAGTCCTCCAGCGTCTGGCAAGGTTGTTCCAGCATGATATCCAGATGCGCCACCGCACGTCCCGTGCGCGTTGCCTGCAAACGCGTGGCACCGCAGTTCCAATCACCGTAGACCAAAGGCCCGGGGCCAACGGTTTCGCGAACTTTGGCTAACCGCTCGGCATCTGCTTGCCAGTCATCATCCGCACCCAGTTTGACTTGAAACTGCCTGATCCCGCTTTGAAAAGCCACGCGCGCGATCTGCGCCATCTGATCCGGTGCGGTACATGTGATCGAATGGTAAAGCGGCATGTCTGCGCACCTTCGCCCGCCCAAAAGGGTATAGACAGGCAAGTTAATGGCTTTGCCGACCAGGTCCCACAAGGCGATGTCGATGATTGACTTGGCATAAGAATGACCGGGTAAAAATGCTTCCGATTCCGCCATCTTGGCCTCGACGCCCATTGGCGTTGCCCCCAGTAACAAGGGGGCCAACTCGGTCACCGCGCTTGGAACGCCCTTGGCATAGGCGGGCAGATAGTGCGGGATGGGACAGACCTCGCCCCATCCTTTCAGGCCTGTGTCCGTCTCAAGGCAAAGGACGTGAGTTTCAACGGTCGCGCAGGTTTTGCCATCAGCCATGTAATAGGTTTCATGGCTTTTCAAATCGATGGACCACAGTGACAAGCGGATGATCTTCATCGGCTCGCTCTTTGGAGAGGCTTCGAAGCGTTCCACTTACTCATCGTGCCGCCTCAAGCGCGCTGTCAGTGCGCGGCAACAGGCTGCCTGGATCATAAGCGGGCTCACCTAGCACCCGTGCGGCCCGTGGCATTCCGTGAATAACGACGCTCAGCTCGGTGCCCGGTGCGGCGGCCTCGGGTTTGACATAGGCAAAGGCCAGAATCTTGCCGGCCGTATGTCCATAGGCGACAGAAGCGGCCGAGCCGACAACGCACCCGTCCAGCATCACCGCCTCGCCGCCGTGCCCGTCAATCTCGCCATCCGGTTCGATCTCAAGATAGGCGCAGATCCACGGCAGATCGGTGTTGAGGGTCTTGTCCTTGCCCAAATAGTCCTTGTCGGTGCGCGCAAAGCGCTGCACATCAGCCTCGGCCAGCGTGACCTCGTTGGTCAGTTCACCAGCGCCTTTGAAACCTTTCTCCATTCGCATCACGTTCATGGCAAAGCTGCCATAGTCGGCGATGCCATGCGGCCCACCCGCCGCCCAGAGCGCGGTGTAGACATCCAGACAAGCGGCGTTGGGCATGTGCAGCTCCCAGCCCAGCTCACCGGCATAGGACATGCGGAAGGCCCAAACCTTGTGGCCCGCGATGGTGATCTCTTGCGCCGAAAGCCATCGGAACCCGGCATTGGTCAGATCAGCATCGGTGCAACGCGCCAGCACGTCGCGCGACCGGGGGCCGTTCAGTGACAGAGCCGACCAGTCGGCAGAGAGCGCGGTGATCTGCACAACCTCGTCGTTGCGCTGTTGGGTGAGGTGATCCAGCAGGCGCTGTTCAAAGAACGCAGCGCAGACCAGATAGAACCGGTCTTCGGCCATGCGCACGATCGTGGTCTCCAACTCGATCCGGCCCCGGCGGTTCAGCATGTGGGTCAGGGTGATTGAGCCCAGTTTTTGCGGCATCCGGTTTGCGGTCAGCCGGTCCAGCAGAGCATAGGCGTCCGGCCCCGAAACCTCGACCTTGGTAAAGGCGGAGACATCCATGATACCCACACGCTCGCGCACCGCCTTGACCTCGACCGCGACCATGTCATCGGCTTGCGTTCGGCGGAAGGAATAGTGATCGCGCTGTTCCACCCCGTCGCGGGCAAACCAGCGGGGGCGTTCAAAGCCAAAAACCTCCTCATGCACGGCGCCTTTGGATTTCAGCAGATCGTGCAGGGGTGAAGGTTTCACCGGGCGTCCGGCCAGTCGGTTGAAATGCGGGAAGGGGATTTCGTGGCGCAAGCAGTAATCTTCCTCGGCCTTGATCACCTGCCAGTCCTTGGTGGCATAGCTGCCGAACCGGCGCGGGTCGAATTCTCGCATCGAGATATCGGCGGCCCCATGCACCATCCAGCGCGCCAGTTCGCGGGTCAGGCCCGGCCCCCAGCCGATGCCGATCTGCGTACCGCAGCAACACCAATAGTTCCGAACGCCCGGTGCGGGCCCGATCAGCGGGTTGCCGTCCGGCGGGTGCGAGATCGCCCCGTGCACATCGCGCTGTATTCCAAGCTCGGCAAAAATCGGCATCCGGTTGAGGCTTTCCTCAAGCCACGGCATCACCCGGTCGTAATCGGCATCAAATAGCCAATTCTCATATTCCCACGGACAGTGATCATGCCAGACCGAATTCGGGTTCTCTTTCTCATAGATCCCGATCAGCCCGCGCTGCTGCTCCATACGGATATAGCCCGAGACCTTGCGGTCGTCGCGGATCACCGGCAGTTCGGTATCCAGGTTCTGAAATTCGGGCACAGGCTCGGTCACGAAATAATGGTGTGTCATCGAAGTCATCGGCAGTTGCAGCCCCGACCATTCACCCATCTGGCGAGCATAGGTGCCGCCCGCGTTCACCACATGCTCGCAGGTAATGGTGCCCATCTCAGACTCAACCACCCATTCGCCGGTCTTGGCCTGCGTGATGTTGTTGGCGCGACAGTTGCGGAAGATGCGCACGCCCTTTTGCCGCGCGCCCGCCGCCATCGCCATGGTCACGTTGGTTGGGTCCACATGGCCGTCATCGGGCGTATGCAGCGCACCTAAAACACCGTCGAGATTGTAGAACGGGTGCAGTTCAGCCACCCTCTCGGGCCTGACCAGTTCGATGCTGAAGCCCAGCGACCGGCCTACCGACAGGGTGTGGCGCAGCCAGTCCATCTCATCCTCGGTATAGGCCAGACGGAAAGAGCCGCAGCCATGCCATGTCACCGGTTGACCGGTTTCCGCCTCTAAAGCACCGGAATAGAGGCCGATGTTATAGTCCACGCATTTGCCCAGCCCAAAGCTTGAGGTCGAATGGGTGATCTGCCCTGCTGCGTGCCAGGTACTGCCGCTGGTCAGTTCTGCCTTTTCCAGCAGGATGGTGTCATCGCCCCAGCCTTCATGGGCCAGATGATAGGCCAAGCCGACCCCCATGACACCACCGCCTACGATCACAACGCGGGCATGAGTGGGCAGTTTCTTCTCGGACATGACATTTCCTCTTCCCGAGTCGCTTTTCTGCTCGACAGGCTAATTCCACATTTGTACCATCGTCAATCATGAATGACACAAATGTATCAATGACCGTCTTGACGCGCCTGACACAAGAGTGGGAGGCGCTGACCCCAGAGGCTCAGAAAGCCGCGCGTTATGTGTTGGAGAACCCCACGGATGTAGGGGTTTCAACCGTGCGCGAGATTGCCGAGGCCGCCAAGGTCAAGCCCAACACGTTTGTACGTATGGCCCGGCAGGTGGGTTTTGACGGCTATGAGGATTTTCGCGCACCCTTCCGCGATGCGATACGCAAGGGCAGCGTGTCCTTTCCGGATCGTGCCCGTTGGCTGCAGGATATCGGCAAGTCGGGTGAGCTGGGCGGGCTTTATGCCGATATGGTGGGCGCGGCGATCCGCAATATCGAAGACACGTTTGCAGGGATTGATGCTGCTGCGCTGAAGGCTGCGGCCGAAGCAATATGGAATAGCCGCCAGATCTTTACGCTGGGAGTTGGCGTCAACAATTCGAACGCGCGCAATTTCACCTATCTGGCCTCAACGGGCATGAAGCAGTTCCATGCGATTCCGCGGCCTGGGTCCACACCGGTTGACGATCTGGCTTGGGCGGACGACCAGGATGTGTTGATCGCCATCACTTGCCACCCGTACCGGACCGAAGTGATCGAGGCCGTAAAGCTGGCGCGCGACCAGGGCATGACGGTTATCGGGATTTCCGACAGCCCGGCCAGCCCGGTGATCCTGAATGCGCAGCACGGGTTTGTGGTGGCCGTAGATACGCCGCAATTCTTCCCGTCATCAGTGTCCACACTCGCCGTTTTGGAAACTCTTCTGTCCTTCGTTATCGCCGTTGCCAGCGATGAAATTGTCGAACGGGTTGAAAGGTTTCACCGTCGTCGCCACCAGCTTGGCCTTTACGTGGAGGAGCCCGAATGAATGCCCCCCTGATCCATTCGCTCGACGCGCGGTACTACACCGATCCTGAGCTGTTTGCGAAAGAAATGCAGGGACTGTTGGCGCGAACCTGGCAGTTCGCAGGCCATGTCGCGCAGGTGCGCGCGCCGGGCGATTATTTCGCGTTTGAAATTGCCGGGCAGAACCTCTTTTGCATCAAAGGGCGTGATGGCGAAATCCGCACGTTCTATAACGTGTGCCAACACCGCGCGCATGAAATGGTAAGTGGAGCAGGCAATACGCGCGTAGTGGTGTGCCCATATCATTCCTGGACCTACGAGTTGACAGGCCAATTGCGCGCGGGGCCAAATATCAAATCGGTTCCGGGCTTTGATCGCAGCACTATTTGCCTGACTTCGGTGCGCACCGAACTGTTCAACGGCTTCATCTTTGTCAACTTGGATGACGACGCGGCCCCGATGGATGAGTGGTTTCCGGGCGTGCGCGAAGAACTGCGCGCCTTTGTTCCGAATATCGACGCGCTTGAACCGCTGGAATGGGTCGAAATACCTGAGAACTGCAACTGGAAGGTCAGTATCGAGAACTACTCGGAATGCTATCACTGCCCGACCAATCACCCGACCTTCGCCGAAGGCGTGGTCAAGCCCGAGACCTATGACATTCAGCCCGACGCGAGCGGAGGCTTTGTGCTGCGTCACACCACCGAATGTCAAAGCCTTGAGAATATGACATATCCGATTGACCTTTCGGTGCCGCATGCCGGTGACTATCAGTCGTGGTTCCTGTGGCCCATGTTTTCGTTCCAATGCTATCCGGGCAATGTGCTCAACACCTATCACTGGCGCGCACACGATGCCGATCACTGCACCGTCTGGCGCGGCTGGTATACCGAAGGTGGATCTGAAAGCGCCGTGATCCGACAATTGGCTGTGCAAGACCGTGAAACCACGGTCGAGGAAGATATCCACCTCGTCGAAAGCGTCCATAGGGGGCTGAAATCGCGCGGCTATCGCCCGGGGCCACTGGTTCTGGATCCCCATTGCGGGGTATTGTCTGAGCATTCCATCGCGCGGCTTCAACAATGGATGCGCGACGCGGTGGACGAGTGAGCGCATACCAAACATTCAGTTATTCGAGCGGAGAGACAGCATGGCCGACATATTTGATGAAGACCTTTTTCTGAAAGGTCTGGAGCAGCGAAAAAGCACGCTGGGCGCGGAATATGTCGAGCGCAACCTCGAAGCTGCAGACGCGTTTACGCGCCCTTTTCAAGAGGCGATGACAGCTTGGTGCTGGGGCTTTGGCTGGGGTGACGATGTCATCGACGCCAAGACCCGGTCCATGATGAACCTGGCCATGATCGGTGCGCTGGGAAAGATGACGGAATGGGAAATTCATTGCAGGGGCGCCTTGCGCAACGGTGTCAGCCCGGATGAAATCCGCGCCATCATCCATGTCGTCGGCATCTATTGCGGCGTGCCTCAGGCCCTAGAGTGTTTTCGCGTCGCCAAAAAGGTGCTGTCAGAGGCGACCTGACCCCGTTGATCCGCCCCGAGGGATCGTTTCGCGGAATCCAGAATGTCTGTTACTGTGTCAATGTGATCCTAAGGCTTGGGAGGGTTCTGCCTTTATTTCATCGCGTTAAGTTGGGCCTTGTTTAACGGCCTGGCACGCATTTTCGCGGATGCCATGAATGTGCTGTGCCCTTATTGCGCTGACAAAAGACACAGAAAACATAAAGGGTGAGGGACAATAATGGCCGATCAGAAACTGCGCACAACCGATGGAAACGGACGCGTCTATGACAGCGTGCTGGACACGATCGGCAACACTCCGGCCATTCGGGTCAACAATCTGGGCCCTGAAGGGGTCGACATTTATGTGAAATTCGAAGCGTTCAATCCGGCAGGGTCGGTCAAGGACCGCTTGGCTGTGAACATCATCGAAGCAGCAGAACGCAGCGGAGCGCTGAAGCCCGGACAAACGGTTGTCGAAGCCACCAGTGGCAATACGGGGATTGGGCTGGCCATGGTCTGTGCGCAAAAAGGCTATCCGCTTGTGGTCACCATGGCTGACAGTTTCTCGGTCGAACGCCGCCGCCTGATGCGGATGCTGGGGGCCAAGGTGGTGCTGACTCCGCGTGCCGAGAAAGGTTTTGGCATGTATCGCAAAGCAGCAGAGCTGGCTGAGGCCCACGGTTGGTTGCTGGCGCGCCAGTTCGAAACGCAGGCCAATGCCGACATTCATGAGGCAACCACCGCACGAGAAATCATGTCGGATTTCGCGGGGCGTACTCTGGACTACTTTGTGACCGGGTACGGCACCGGCGGTACTCTGACCGGTGTGGCCCGTGTGCTGCGGAAAGAACGCCCCGAGACACGGATCATTCTGTCAGAACCTGCCAACGCGCAGCTGATCGGCAGCGGTATCGCAACCGAGCGTGGACCTGACGGTGATCCTTTGTCCGGCCACCCTGCGTTTGAACCTCATCCGATCCAGGGCTGGACACCCGATTTTATCCCTGCAGTTTTGCAGGAGAGCATCGACAATAAATACTATGACGAACTGATCCCTGTGCCCGGACCAACAGGAGTGGAGTGGGCCCGAAAACTTGCCAGTCAGGAAGGTATCCTGACCGGGATATCCGGCGGATCAACGTTCGCCATCGCAGTGGGCATCGCTGAAAAGGCCGCACCTGGTAGCACCATTCTGTGTATGCTGCCCGATACGGGTGAGCGCTATCTGAGCACGCCTCTTTTTGAGGGTATTGCCGAAGAGATGACCGAGGAAGAGATTGAGATCTCAAAGTCCACGCCAGGTTGCCAGATGCCCTGAAAGGTCATGAAACCGTTACAGTTTGTCAGTAGTGGCTGACATTCATCGGTAAGTTCTGACCCAAAGACGGAAGAAAAATGAGCAAGTTCAAAGCGGTTGTGTTCGACTGGGCTGGGACCGTCGTCGATTTTGGTTCATTTGCGCCGATGGGGGTTTTTGTCAAAGCTTTTGCTGAATTTGGGATCACGGCGACAATCGAACAGGCCCGTGGCCCGATGGGGGCTGCCAAATGGGACCACATCCAAACCATGATGGCGATGGATGACATTGCTGCCCAGTGGGAGGCAAAATTCGGTAACCCTCCCGGCGATGCGGATGTCGACAAGGTCTATGAAGTCTTTGTGCCCATGAACGAGAAGGTTGCCGCCGATTATGCGGATTTGGTGCCGGGTGCCAAAGAGGCCGTCGACGCGTTGCGCGAAATGGGGCTCAAGATCGGGTCGACCACCGGCTATACTAGATCGATCATGGAGAATGTGCTGCCGGTGGCCGCGCAGCAGGGCTATGTGCCCGATAATTTGGTCTGTTCTGACGATTTGCCCGAAGGGCGCCCAGGGCCATTAGGTATGTATAAATGCATGGTTGATCTGGTCGCTTATCCACCAGCGGCACTTATCAAAGTTGACGATACGGCCCCCGGTATCAAGGAAGGTGTCGCCGCCGGATGTCTGACCGTTGGTGTGGCCATGTCAGGCAACGCGGTGGGAAAGACACCGGATGAGCTGGCCGCGCTGGGCGAGGCTGAGGTTGACGCGTTGCGCCAACATGCGACGCAGATCCTGAAAGACGCAGGTGCGGACTATGTGGTCGACACTGTGGCAGACTTGCCTGAACTGCTGCGCCAGTTGGACAGTGCAGCCTGACCTTGGCGTAAGCTTAACTTGGCAACACGCCACCAAATGGCTATCATTCTGGAAATTGAAGCGATCCGAGAATTCGGAGCCAGGTAATTTTTCTACCGACGGCCCGGCACCGGTCACACAAGGAATACCAGTTTATTGTGCCGTCCTTACGGCTTTTGAAATATTTGTTTTTAATTGGTACCAGGGACTGCGGCACAATGGACGTCAAAACCTGGTTGGAAAGCAACGCGTTGGGAAAATACGTAGATGCTTTTCTGGCCAACGCGATTGATCTGGATATCGTCGCATCGCTGAGCGAGGCGGATTTGGTTGAGCTTGGCCTGTCGCTGGGTGACCGCAAGCGTGCAATGCGCGCGATTCAAGAGCTTCCAAAATATGGTGCTGTCGCGGAATGGCCCGATCTGCAACAGACCGGGCACCTGGCGCATCATGCGATCCCAGAGAGGCGGCATCTGTCCGTCATTTTTGTGGATCTGATTGGATCAACGCAACTGTCCAATCAGATGAACCTTGAGGATTATCGCGGTACGCTACATCGCTATCAGAACCTGTGTCTGGATGTCATCCGCGCGCATAACGGACATGTGGCGCAGTTTCTCGGCGACGGAGTTGTCGGATATTTCGGCTACCCTCGGGTTGAAGAAAACGATGCCGAACGCGCGGTTACCGCCGGGTTAGAGCTCTGCGAAGCAATGGGCAAATTGCGGCGAACAGACGGGCGCCCTTTGGCGGTTCGGGTGGGCATCTCTTCGGGTGAGGCGGTCGTCGACGAGCATTCGACCTTTGGCGGTCTGGTATTTGGCAATGTTCCTAACCTGGCAGCGCGCATACAAGCCCATGCCGACCCAAGTTCGGTGGTCATAAGCGACCGGACCAAGGATCTGATCGGCAAAAACTTTGTCTGCGACTGGAAGGGCAAACATGCGCTCAAGGGGTTTGATGACCCGGTTGGCGTTTGGCAACTGGTGCGGGCAGAGAAATCGACCTTGCGCTTTAGAAACAGGCCGCGTGCGCGCGAAGATACATTTGTCGACCGCGAAGATGAGCGCAGGGTGCTGGAAGATTGCTGGCGCCTGACACGGGGTGGCAAAGGGCAAACCGTGATGATCTCGGGCCAGGCGGGGATTGGGAAATCCTGTCTGATCGAAGTGGTCAGTCAGTCCATAGCATCGGGTGGGCGGATGCAGCTGGATTTTCAATGTGCCCCCAATCATGAGGCCAGCGCCTATTTCCCGATCAAGACCTGCATCGAAACTCTGGCGGGCATCCGCATTTCAGACGACAACGCACAAAAGCTTAAGAAACTTGAAAAGCTTCTGGATGACAACGACGGCAAGACCGACAGCACACTCGCACTTTTTGCCAGCCTGATCTCTGTGTCGCTGCCGGGGCAGCAAGAGGCACCCGATCTTGCCTCTAGCCAGTCCAGCGACCAGATACAGGCCGCCTTGGTCAAGATTGTCGGCTCAATGGCTGCGCGCCAACCGGTTTTGATGCTGTTTGAAGATCTGCAGTGGGTGGACCCGTCGACAGAGCAGTTGATTGATCTGCTATCAAAGCAATTGCGGTCGGTCCCGGTAATGATCGTCTGCACCTACCGACCGGGCTATCACCCTCCTTGGGCGGGGCGCGACGGCGTTAACACCATCGAACTGCGGCGGTTGGGGCAGGGGGATGTGCTTGAGATGCTCAACAACCTGCTCAAGACCATTCCCGTCTCGCCGGATGTGAAACAAAGGATCGCCACCCGCACGGGTGGTGTTCCGTTGTTCACCGAAGAAATGGCCCGGATGGTCGAGGATCGGTTTTCCGATACCGATCCCAAACGTTCCGAGGATGAGGCGCTTTTCCTACCGTCCACATTAAAAGAACTCTTCTGGTCGATGATCGACAGGCTGAATGAGGCGCGCGCGCTGGTGCCGATCTGCGCCGCCATCGGTCAGAATATCCGACCTGCCATGGTCAAGATGGTCAGTGAAAGCACGGACGCGGAAACGCAATCTGCGCTGAACGAGCTGGTCGAGGCTCAGATCCTTGTTCCGCGTGGCGACGATGCGGACCGGCTTTACGCGTTCCGGCACGGGCTTATTCAGGAAGCCGCGTACGAGCTGATGCTTCCCAGCCGAGCACGCGCCGTACACAAACGCATCGCCGCCGTGATGCGTGAAGACTTCAAGACCCTGTCCGATCAACATCCCGAACTGTTGGCCTATCACTTCTCACGCGCCGAGATGTTTTCCCAAGCGCGCGATGCCTGGTGTCAAGCGGCCGCAGTGGCGGCAAGCCGGTCGGCCAACGAAGAAACCATCCGGCATCTGAGATCGGCGCTGAGCGAAAACGAGAAAACCGAAGCATCAGCGACGCGTGACCGTGAAGAGATCGCTGTTCGAAAAATGCTGAACCTTGCGCTGAGCAAGCGGGCCTTCGGCTCGGCCGAAGTGATGGAAAATTTCCGGCGCTACCGTGACCTTCTGGAGCGCACAAGCGGAGATGGCGCGGATACGTTTCTGGCCGTTCACGTGCAGTTTGGCGCGCAATTGATGCAGAGCGACGCGCCGGGAGCTTTGGTGCTGTGCGACTATCTTCAGGAAATTGCTGACCGCACCGGGGATCCGACAATGCAGGCTCTGACGGCGCATAACCTCGGCATGAGCAATTTCATGCTGGGCCGTCTGGACGCGGCGATTTCTGCTTTCGATCAGGCCCTATACTTGCGCAAGCAAACTTCGCGGGCAGATGTGCTAACCTATCACGAGTCGGATATCCAACTTGTTGATGCGGTCATGCGGTGTTGGGCTCATGCGCTGAAGCCGGACAATCAAGCCACTGCGCAGCAGTTGATTTCCGAAGCGCAGGAATTGGTGCGAGCCGATCAACACGACTTCACCCGCTGCTATGCGCTGAACGTCCTGGCGACGGCTTACCAAAACCTTGGGGATGTTCCGCGCCTGCGTCGTCTTGTTGATGAGGCGATGGAGATCAGTGGCAAGCGCGAGTTCCGTTATTGGTACGCTTGGGGTGAAATTCTGCTGGGGTGGGCCCATACAACCCAAGGCGAATATGAACGCGGGATCGAAGAACTACGAAAAGGCATTCAAGATTACCAGGCGACGGGCTCGACGCAGATCTTGCTTTATGCCCGCACATTGCTCGCTGATGCCTATCTTGAGGCCGCCCGATACGAGGAAGGTCTGGAAGAAATCCAGAGGATCCGCGAAGACGAAAAACGCCTGACTGTTCGCTATCAAATGCCACTGACAGACCGTGTGGAAAATACGCTGAGATTGACCCTGGGTGCGACCGTGTTGTGACGATGATTGTTGCGCTTTTCGCGTTATGTTTGAAATTTTTGGAAAAAATCGTTAATATGAATATGCATTAAAGCTTCTTAAAACCTTAGTTTCAGGAGAGAATAATGTTCACCAGCAAGACATTCAGAAGATTTTGCCTCGGGGCATTGACGTCTGTTGCGGTCCCGCTTGCGGCCATCGCCAGCGAGGTTGAGGCCCAAGATGGTGAGGTCAAGATCGAGGGGGAACGCGGCGATTATTCTGGTGGACAGTACCAGTTTCGGTTCCATTATCACCCCGAAGCAGACAGCCGCGCGTTGTTGGAGGAGGGTTTGCCGTTTGACACCTCGGGCGGTGCGGTCGAAATCAATTCGGTCGACCTGTTCCAAAAGTACCGGGGTGAGGAGTTGATTGAGGCCCCCGAGTTTCAGGCCCTGCAGCGCCAATCCGCAAGGGGTGGCGTTGCTGCGGCGTTCTCGGACATGGTTTTGTTTGAACTTGCGGTTTTACAGAAGAATTGCGTGGCGAATGGCGAGCCGATCGCAAATTCGGCGATCACGCCTGTCTATAGCAACATCCGATTGCACACCAACCCGATCCGCGGCAATGCGGTATTCAATGTGTTTTCCTACAAAGAGATCACCTGCACGGAAAACGGCAATCTCCTGACCATACCTTTGAAGAGGCGTTGGGTAATCTCGGCCTTGCGCGGCCTGGAGCAGCGCGACATTACCAAGACCATTACCTTCGTCGACGCAAGCGGCAATACGGTCCAGACCGATATGACTTATATGATGTCGGCGGGAGGCAAGGATTTGCGGTTAATGGCCTATTATTCGAACCTGACACTCAGCGGGGACCGCTACGAGCAAGATATGAAGCTGGTTTCAGCTTTTGATGAGTTTGGCAACGTCGATCCGCGCAACAAATACTATCGCCCGCACGAAGACAGCTGTCTGGACATCGTGTTCAAGAACAAGCCAACCAATGACCATAAGATCTGGTCCAGCCCGACCTCGATGCTGTTCTGCGCGCGCGGCTGTATACCGGGAGATGTCAGCGCAACCAAATAAAGCGTGCATTTGCGTGACCCCTCTGGGGTCACCAACCGCGTCGTCCGAACAGGGCGTGAATGCGGTTCTGGGTGGCAAACGGATCCGTTTCGGTGGGCTTTGAGAGGCGTGTCGTGACACGGCTGACCAACACCCATCCGATGGCCGCAAATATCACACCACCAAAAGCCTGCCCGAGCAGCACCCCGGGGGCACCGGCCAATTGCGATCCGATCATCACAAAAATCCAAGTTCCGATCGAGTGCCGCCCCCAATTTATCCATGTGGAATAGATGGGGTGGCCCAGATTGTTGAAACTGGCATTGGTGACAAAGATGACGCCGTTGAAGAACGAAGCCAGCGCCAGCGGCCCGCAGAACAGGTAGATCAGCGTGCGAGTTTCACCTTGAGCGTCGAAAAGACCGGCGATCGGGGCTCGGAGCAAGAACAAGATAGTTGCCATAATCAGGACGTAGATGGCGGTGAATTTGACCCCTGCCAGAAAGGCGGCACGGACCCTGTCAAAGCGGCCTGCTCCGAAATTCTGCCCAATGATGGGCCCGATCGCACCGGACAGCGCAAAGATGACAGAAAACGCGACAGGCATCAGACGGCCTATGATTGCCATGCCTGCCACCGCCTCGGTGCCATAGCTGGCAATCTCGCGCACCACGATGGCGTTGCCAATCGGTGTGGCGACGTTGGTCAATACGGCAGGCACTGCGATAAGCCGGACGGCCGAGAAATCCCGGATCACCTGAGCGGGTGATGGGCGCGCAAACCCGTTATGCACACGGATCGCGGGCAAAAGCGCAGCGATCAACATCGTGATCCGCGCCAGTACGGACGCGATGGCAGCGCCGTCCAGGCCCAGACCGACCCCAAAGATCAGGATCGGGTCAAGCACTGCATTCACGATGCCGCCGTAGATTGTCGCCATCATCGAACGGCGGGCATCCCCGCGTGCACGCAGGACGGCCATTGCGGTCATGGCAAAGGACATTACCCACATGGTGGGCAGGATGATCGTCATATACCGCGCGGCCAGACGCAGCACCTCGCCTTCTGCGCCAAGCAGAGACAGCAGGCTATCAAGGTTGAGCAAGACGATAATTGAGATCAAAATCGCGCTGCACACGCCCAAGGCGGCGACGCTTGCAGCATAGGTCCGGGCCTGATCAGATCGACCAGCGCCCAGCTCGCGCGCGACCAACGCTCCGGCTGCGATGGACAGGCCGATATTGACCGCATTGGTGAAGAACAACAGCGTGCCAGCATAGCCGACTGCTGCGGCCAGAGCGTCATTGCCCAGCATCGAAATGAAAACCATGTCGACAAAATCGACCGCGAAGATCGCCATCAGGCCAATACTGGTGGTCAGGGACATGCGCACGACGTGCCGCATCAGGCTGCCGGTCAGAAACACCGCTTTGGTTTCGGAAGCCTCTGCCATACCGTACTGATTCCCCGCTGTGTCAGGCCACACTGCCTTTTATTTCAGCCTGCCGACAAGGGCCGTCTTCATCTCGCGTTTTTCAAAACTCCGGTTTTCGTTTTCTACGATGCTGACGTGTTTCAGTTGCTCGAGGTGCCGTCACGGCGGTGTAATTTGGAAAGGCATTGGGAGGTGTTGAATGAAATCGCGCACAAAAGTTGTGGTCATCGGCGGTGGTATCGCCGGATGTTCGACCTTGTACCATCTGACGCAAGAGGGTTGGAGCGATGTCGTTCTGGTCGAACGCAATGAGCTGACCAGCGGAACCACATGGCACTCTGCCGCGCAGGTGACGAACTTTGGCATGAACCAAACCATGGTTGGGTTAAAGACCCATTCGATCAACCTGTACAAAGAGCTGTCCGAAGATCCTGAGTATCCCATCAACTATCACCATGGAGATGGTGGCATCCGTTTGGCCAATACAGAGGCGCAGATGCAGGGCTATCGTCACTTCGCCTCGATGGCGCGCGGTATGAACGTGCATTTCGAGGTGATTGATGCGGCAGAGTGCGCGCGCCGTCATCCGTTGATTTCGACCGACAACTTGATTGGCGGGCTATGGGACCCGCTTGACGGCGATATCGACCCTGCGCAGTTGTGTCAGGCCTTGGCGCGGCGCGCACGAAAGGCGGGTGCGGAAGTTTACCGCAACACGCCCGTCACAGGTCTGATCCAGCACCAGGATGACACTTGGACCGTGCAGACTGACAAGGGAGACATCGACTGTGACATCGTGGTCAATGCCTGCGGATATCGGGTGAACGAGGTTGGTGCAATGATGGGGGTTCATCACCCCGTGGCCTCGATGGAGCATCAGTATTTCCTGACAGAAGAAATCCCGGCGATCAAAGACGCCCGTCACCGGATGCCCCTGATCCGCTGTCCGATCAGCGACTATTATTGCCGCCAGGAAAAACATGGCCTGTTGGTCGGGTTTTACGAACAGGATTGCAAAACCTGGGGCATGGACGGGATTGACCACAACTTTGTCAATGCGTTGTGCCCGGATGATCTGGACCGTGTGACCGATGTTCTGGAAGGGGCCTTTGCCCGGATGCCTGCCTTGATGGAGGTGGGGATTCACACCATCGTCAACGGGCCGATCACCTATACCATCGACGGTGCTCCTTTGGTGGGGCCGATCCCTGGCAAGCGCAACGCATTTTGCATCATTGGACTGCGCGCTGGGCTGGGCGAGGGTGGCGGGCATGGCTGGCTTCTGGCACAGCAGATCGTTCATGGTGAGGCGTGTTATGACACGTGGTGCCTGGACCCGCGCCGCTTTACCGGGCACGCGAATGTCGAACTGACGGCGCTGAAGGCGATTGAGGATTATCAAAACGAGTTTCGGTTTCACTTCCCCCACGAACATCGCCCTGCCGGACGCCCAGCCAAGACAACGCCGCTGACGCCCTTGCTGGCAGCGGAAGGCGCTGACTTTACAGTGGTGAACGGATGGGAAAGGGCGGATTACTTCAAGCCAGATCCGGAGTTCCGTCACACGCCAAGCTTTCACTTTGACGAAGCGTTTGACGTTGTGGGTGCCGAAGTGCGCGCGGTGCAACAGGCCGTGGGCCTATGCGAGGTGAACGGGTTCAACCGGCTTGAGATCACCGGCGCAGATCGCCAACGCTTTCTGGACCGCTTGGTCTGCGGCGCGGTGACCAAACGCGATGGGCGCGTCGGGCTGGGGTATTTGCTGAACCATCACGGCAGGATCAAAGCTGAGGCTACCATCGCCAATCTGCCCGCAAGTGATCGCGGGCCTCACCGGGTTTGGTACGGGTCAGCAGCTGCAAGTGAATTTCACGATATGGATTGGTTGCAACAGCATATCCAGCAAGGCGAGCACGTGCAGATACGGTCCTTGACCAATGACCAGACCATATTGGTTCTTGCCGGACCCAAGGCGCGTGATGTGCTGGCCACTTGCGCGCGCGGCGACTGGTCGAATGAGGGTTTTCCCTGGCTCAGCCTGCGCGAATGTTTCGTTGGTTTTGCACCGGCAACGGTCATGCGAGTCAGTTTCTCGGGCGAGCTGGCCTATGAAATCCATGTGCCGAACGCCTCGCTCTATGCGGCTTACCTGGCTTTGCGCCAAGCGGGCGAGGCGCATGGGCTAAAGCTGTTTGGCGCGCGCGCTGTCGAGTCGATGCGGATGGAGAAGGGGTTTCTGCATTGGAAAGCCGATCTGATCACCGAATTCGATCCATATGAGACTGGGTTGAGCAGGTTCGTGAAGCTGGAAAAAGGCGACTTCGTTGGCAAAGATGCTCTGATCGCGAGAAAAGCCAAGGGCCCGCAGCGCAGGCTGGTCACGTTACAGCTTGATTGCGATCACGCGCCTGCGCATGCAGGTGCTTCTGTCATGCTTGGGGATCGTGTCGTGGGTACGGTAACGTCTGGCGCCTGGGGGTATCGCGTCGGCATGAACCTGGCTTATGCCTTTGTTGCGCCGGAGTTGGCAGAGAACGGCAACCAGATGCAAATGGATCTGTGCGGTGACATAGTGCAGGCGCGTGTGATCCCACCATCTCCCTATGATCCGGGTTTCGAAATCATCAAATCGTAAAAAAAACCCCGGGTGGTAGCCCGGGGTTCTCTGTTTCTTTGAAAGATCAGCTGCGACCTTTCCAGGGCACCAACCAGTTTTCAGCCATGCGCATCAGGATGTCGATGCCGTACCCGATGATACCGATCAGGACGATACCCATGATGACGATATCGGTCAGCTGGAACTTGGATGCGGCGATGATCATCATCCCGGCACCTTTCTGGGCGGCAACCAGTTCGGCCGCAACCACGGTGCCCCAGCAGACGCCCATCGCAACACGCGCGCCCGTAAAGATCTCGGGCAGCGAGTTGGGAACAATGACATGGCGCATGATCTGCCATTTCGAGGCCCCCAGCGAATAGGCCGCGTGGATCTTCGAGATATTGACCCCGGACACACCAGCCCGCGCCGCGATGGTCATGATCCACAAGGCCGCCAGGAATAGCAGGACGATCTTACCCGTCTCCCAGATGCCGAACCAGATGATGACCAGCGGGATCAAGGCAAGCGGTGGAACCGGGCGCATGAATTCGACGATCGGATCGAACCAACCGCGGAACCAGCCCGACAGGCCCATGGCATAGCCCAGTGGAATGCCGATAAGCGCGCCGGTGACAAAGCCTGCAAAAACACGGAACAGGGACCAGCCCAGATGCTCCCACAGCGAGAAGTTCTGATAGCCTTCGGTCGCGATTTCAAAGAAGCGGGCAACAACGGTTTCAGGCGCAGGCAGCCAGATCGGGTTCATCTGCAATCCCTGAGCAGGCGTAAAGGTAATTGCGCCTTTATCCGTCAGAGAAACGGTACCATCCCCCACGTCAACGCGGGCGTCTGGTCCGATTGGAGTGCCATTGATCGCGACGATCTTGGCGCCATCCTTGCGGCTTGTTTCGTCGTTCTTGTCGAAGATGAAGGTCGAGGACCGACCGCTTGGAGCTCCGAACCCGTCATCTTTCGCAAACCCATCACCGGGATCAACGTCAAACGCCTCGGCATCTTCACCGAACGGGGGGACGCGGACAAAGACTGTCGCTTCGTCGGTCGATCCGTCAGGGTGTTCCAACGTATAGGTGAACTGCGTGTCACCGACAAAAGGCCCCGGAACATGGATCGGAAGCAGTTTCGATCCGGTGAACGCGCCCCAGATCACAAAGATCACCAGAACCGAGATGAACGAGGCCACTCGGTCCGCACGCACGGCGCTTTCGTCGCCGAAGGTAACGGTCTTTAGGCTGGTAAAGTCCTGACGGCTTTCCAGACCTTTGCGCAGCAGGTTGACGATCAGAAACGCGCCGCCAAACAGGCCGACATAAAACAGAAGAACGATCATGATGCTTGCTCCGTGCGGCCCATGATTTCTTCTTCCATTTCCCAAATCATGGTCAGGATTTCGTCTCGGGTTTCGGCAAAACCCTCGGATTTTTTCACGTCGCGCAGGTCCGCATTCACGCCGCGTTCCGCAAAGGGCAGGTTATATTGCTTGTGAATGCGTCCCGGACGTGGGGCCATCACGATCAGGCGTTCGCCCAGCAACAAAGCCTCCTCCACCGAGTGGGTAATCAGGATGATGGTCTTGCCGGTCTCTTTCCAAAGCCTCAGAACCAGACCCTGCATCTTTTCGCGGGTCAGCGCGTCCAAGGCCCCCAGAGGTTCGTCCATCAAAATGACATCAGGCTCGTTGGCCAGGCACCGTGCAAGCGCCACACGCTGCTGCATCCCGCCGGACAGTTCGTAAACCGCTTTGTCTTTGAAGTCTTGTAGGCCAACAACTTCAAGGAGATGGTCTGAGATCTTGTTTCGTTCGGCCAGGGGCATTCCCTTCATCCGCGGGCCGAAATCAACGTTTTCGCGGACGTTCATCCACTCAAAAAGCGCGCCTTTCTGAAACACCATGCCGCGTTCGGCGTCGGGGCCTTTGACCACATGGCCGTTAAGCTCGACCCGGCCCGAAGTTGGCGCCAGAAACCCGGCTACGATATTGAGCAAAGTTGTCTTGCCGCAACCCGACGGCCCCAGAACCGAGACCAATTCGCCTTCCTTCAAACTGAGCGATACGTCCTGAAGCGCCTGCACAGAAGTGCCATTGGGCAAGTCAAAACGCATGGACAGATCGATAATGTCCAATTCGGGCATTCTGTTTCCTTCCTGCTGTTATAACTGGGGGCTGGCCTGGCAACAGGACCAGCCCCCAGAACTTTGCTTGGTTGTCTTAGTTGGACGCTGCGGCCAACGGCGCCGCGTTCACAGCACCTTCATATGTGTCCAAGGCTGAATCGATGCTACCAGCCGAGACAAAGACGTTTGCCACGCCTTTCATGAAGTCCTGAGCGCCACCACCCAGCCATTTTTCCGACAGCTGTTCTTCGGCAGACGGGAACGAGAATGTTGCGATCGTTGCTTTTGCATCGGCAAGATCCATACCGGCATCCTTGGCGATGACCTCCAGCATGGCATCCTGGTTGTCACCCGCATTCCATTCCGCGTTCGCGGCTGCAGTGATCTCAAGGAACTTGGCCAGCAGTTCAGGCTCTTCCTCTACAAAGGACGAAGGCGCGCTCGTTACGTCAAAGACGAGGATACCCAGTTCTTCTTTTTCAGCACCGGTCAGCAGAACGTTACCGTGTTCGGTCATGCGGCGCAGCGCTCCACCCCAACCGCAGACCATGTCCAGGTTGCCCTGAGCAAAGGCAGCTGCACCATCTGCAGGAGCCATGTCAACGATTTCCAGCGAGCTGAGATCAACACCGAAGTGTTCCATCTGAGACAGGAAACCATAGTGAGCGGCGGTTCCGATCGGTACACCGACCTTCTTGCCGTTCAGTTCACCCGCGTTGGTTTTGTCGATTTCCAGAGCTTCGGCAACAACGCAGTTGTCGTTTTCCGAATAGCTTACGGCAACGTCAACGGCTTGCAGATCCTGACCGGCAGAGGTGGCGACAACAAAAGGCGGTACGCCCTGGCTCACGGCGATTTGGACATCGCCCGAAGCCATTGCAGCCGACATCGCGGTGCCGGTGTCAAAGGATACCCAGTTGATCTTGACGCCCATTTCTTCTTCGTAGGTGCCATTGGCTTTGGCATACTGGAAGGGCATTGGCCATTCCAAGAAGTAGGCAACAGTGATTTCATCCGCCGCTGAAGCCTGAGAAGCAGACACCGCAGCCGCCGCGGCACATACCGTCGAAAGCAGATATTTCTTGAACATTTTGATTGTGTTCTCCCTGTAGATTATAGCTGTTCGCTTTTTGCGACCCCAGGATTTCGGGTCATTGAAAAAGCATAGACGCGGCTACCGCAAACAGGGAACTAATTTTTTCATTGCGGGAAATGCGAAACTCTGTTTCGGTTTTCTCGTATTGATGTGGCCAGGGATAGGGCAGATGACCAGAAAAGCTCTCAGTTTGAGATGGCTCGAGATTTTCAGTCTAATTTCGAAACTCGGTTCTGTCCAAAAGGTTTCCGAAGAGGCGGGTCTTTCGGTTAGCACGGTCTCGAACCATTTGCGCAGTCTTGAGGATGCGTTGGAGGTTGAACTCGTCGATCACAGCCGCAGACCGATGGGGTTGACGCCAGCGGGAACCGTGTTTGCACGCCATGTCAATGAAGGTCTCACAGCCCTAAGACGGGGCGAGGTTGAGATCCGCTCGGGCAGTTGGCAGCATGCTACCGACCTGCGCCTTGGGCTGATCGACGATTTTGACAACTCGGTGACACCAGAGCTGTTCCGATACCTTTCCTCTGCCCTGCCGCGCTGCAATTTTCGCCATTTCACGCGCCCCAGCCATGAGATCATCGAAAAACTGCAGGCACAGAAACTGGATGTGGGTGTCGCGACGCGACCAGCTGGGAATGTCAAAGGCCTTATCGAATACCCGTTGATGCGTGACCCTTTTGTGATTGTATTGCCCTCTCAGTTTCAGGGTAGCTTTGACGATTTGCGCAGCGCTGATACAACGCTTCCTTTCTTGCGCTATTCCCGAGATCTGACGATCGGGCAGCTGATCGAGATTCAGTTGTCGCGCAGCAAGATAAATTTGCCGAACCGGTTCGAGTTGGAGTGCAACCCTGCGATCATCGGTCTGGTGGCCGAAGGCAGTGGCTGGACCATCACGACGGTTGGCAGCTACCTGAGGGCGAAAGAGTTCCACGGGCAAACCAGGGTCGCCCCGTTGCCTGGCAAGGGGTTTATCCGCACCGTTTCTTTGTTCACGACCGACGTCTATCCCGCCTCAACGTCGCGCCTGATCCACAAGACTCTGCAAGCCCTGATAACTCAGTATTTTGTTGAACCCATGCAAACGCAGTACCCGTGGCTGAGCGATCAGTTCGTGACTTTGCCTCGTTCTGCGGCATGAGTGTTGACCTAAGGTTGGGCAGACCGCTATCTGCTGTCCACAGTTGACCTAGTTTTGTGCTGTGTTTCCAATCGCTCACAAGATGCGCGTATCCGGCGGAGACGTTGATGGCGATTGGTGATCGGTCAGTTGCGACCAGAGTTAAGGAGGCTGATATGGCCGAACCGGAATCGCTTTTGCGATCGATGTTTTCCACTGCTGTCGCGACAGCGGATCCGATGCAGGTTATCCCGGCACAACTGCCCGAAAAACCGCCTGGGCGCGTGGTCGTCATAGGCGCAGGGAAGGCGTCGGCACGTATGGCCGAAGCGGTTGAGCATGTTTGGGGCCCCTGTGAGGGATTGATCATTACGCGGTACGGGTATGCCCGACCCACCCAGGGCGTTCAGGTCATCGAAGCAAGCCACCCGGTGGCAGATGAGGCCGGTCAGGATGCCACAGCACAGTTGCTGGCCCTGGTTGCGTCACTTGGTGAAGACGATTTTGTTCTGGCGCTGATGTCCGGCGGCGCATCGGCGCTGCTTTGCGCCCCGGCGGGGGATCTGACGCTGTCGGACAAGCAAGAGGTGCACCGCGCGTTGTTGTCTTCCGGTGCGCCCATCGCGGCAATGAACACCGTTCGCAAGCATCTGTCTCATGTCAAAGGCGGGCAGCTTGCGGCGGCAGCTTATCCTGCGACGCTCCTCAGCCTTGCCGTTTCCGACGTCCCGGGGGACGATCCGGCCGAGATCGGGTCGGGGGCCACGGTTGGTGAGGCCTCCTCGGTTCAGGATGTCTGGGACATTGTGGAGCGCCACTCGATTGATTTGCCGCCTGCGGCACGGGCGCATTTGCAGCGCAACAGCAGCACAACTGTCGCACCCGTTGACACACGGCTCAGCAAAACCACAAACATCGTCGTCGCGGCCCCGTCACAGTCGCTGGCGGCAGCCGGGCAAGAGGTGACACAGCTGGGATTTGATCTACGAATTCTGGGGGATGCGCTTGAGGGTGAAGCGCGTGAGTTGGGTGCAGAACATGCGCAGCTGGCGCTATCGCTGCAAGCCGGGCTTGGCCCCCAAGACGCGCCAATTGCGCTTTTGTCCGGCGGCGAATGCACGGTAAGCGGCAATCAGGGGGGCATTGGCGGACCCAACGCGGAATACGCACTAGCTGCGGCGATCGCGCTTAAGGGCCAACCGGGCATTTGGGGTCTGGCCTGTGACACTGACGGTGTGGACGGAGCGGCAGAGGTGGCCGGTGCGGTCTTTGGCCCCGATACGCTGGACGCGGCGGCGGGCGCCGGGGTTGATCCCGGCGATGCCTTGGCCCGCAACGACGCGCATAGTTTTTTCGAGGCCGTGGGCTCTCAGGTCGTGACCGGCCCCACATTGACCAATGTGAACGATTTTCGCGCGATCCTGATCTATCCGCACTCAGAAGAGTGATGTAGTGCTGTACACCCATCCCGTCGTTAGAACGGGCTAGAGACCCTCAAGTATCTGCTTTGCGCTGTCGCGATAGTCGGCCTGCTTTTCAGGCGTCATCTTATCCCATGTGCGATATGCATGCCCCAGCCGAGGGTTCCCGCGCAGCTTTTCGGCGTTGCGATCAAGAAAATCCCAATAAAGCGGGTTGAAAGGGCAGGCTCCGGGCCCGGTCTTCTGCTTTACGTCATAGGGGCAACGGCTGCAGTGATCGGACATCTTATTGATATAGTTGCCACTGGCCGCATAAGGCTTGGACCCAAGCAGCCCGCCATCGGCAAACTGGCTCATGCCGATCACATTCGGGGCCTCGACCCATTCATAGGCATCTGCGTAAACCGCCAGATACCATTCATGCACCTGTTGCGGGTCAATGCCTGCAAGCATGGCGAAATTGCCGGTGACCATCAGGCGTTGGATGTGATGTGCGTAGGCCTCTTGCCGGGTTTGGGTGATCGCGGCGGCCATGCAGGCCATATCCGTCTGGCCCGTCCAATAGAAATCCGGCAGGACGCGGTGGGCACCCAGAACATTCATTTGCGTATAGCCCGGCATCTTCAGCCAATAGATCCCGCGCACGAATTCACGCCACCCGATGATCTGCCGAATATATCCTTCGACCGCATTCAGCGGTGCTTGCCCTTCGTAGTAGGCGCGTTCGACCCGTTGACAGATCTCCAACGGCCTAAGAAGCCCGGCATTTAGGTATTGAGACAGGACCGAGTGGTAGAGAAAGCTTTCGCCTTCTAGCATCGCATCCTGATAATCGCCGAAATGGGGCAGGGCGCTCTCTACGAAACAGTCCAGCGCTTCTAGCGCTCCGGTTCGGGTCACGGTGAACCAAAACGGATAGAGCTCGCCGAAGTTTGTGCCAAACCGAGCCTCTACTAGCTCCAGCACCTCTGTGGTGATCTTGTCGGGTTGGGTTTGAGGCGGGCGCGGCATGAACAAATTCGCGGATGCGGGTTTCCGGTTTTCAGAGTCGAAATTCCACTTGCCACCTTCTGGCTGAGCACCATCCATCAAAAGACCCGTCTTGCGCCGCATTTCGCGATAGAAATACTCCATCCGCAGTTGCTTGCGACCTCTGGCCCAATCCTCGAACTCCTGATGTGTCGCGATGAATCGGTCATCGTCCAGCACATCGAGCTGGATGTTCTGCTGATCCGCCCAATCGTTGATAGCTGTCTTCAACCGGTATTCCGCTGGTTCGGTCAGGCATAGCCGACTAAGCGAAAAATCGTTCAAGGCGCGCTGGGCCTCACCCGTGATAGAACCCGTGTTTTCAGGATCATCCAGGGTTACATACCGAACTTGCCAACCTTCGTCAGACAACTGCGCCGCGAAATGGCGCATGGCCGAGAAGATGAAAGCGATTTTCTTTTTGTGATGCGGGGCATAGCTTGCCTCTTCCGCAACTTCGGCCATCAGAACGGTGTCTTTGCTTTGGTCAGCCGACCGAAGCGCCGGGATATCCGGGTTCAGTTGATCGCCAAGGATCAAGATCACTTTACCGAGGGAGGTGTCTTGCCTGCTTGTCATCTGTGGTGACCTAGCGCCTAAGCTCCCGCCTGCAACACAAATTGGTTCGAGGATTTTCCTCGAACCAATCAATAGGCCCGGACAGCGGTGCTAGAACAGCTGCAAATCCTTTTTGCCGCTCTGGATCTCTGCCAGATTGGGCATGTTCTGGATCAGCGCTGGAGCGGGCGTGGCTCCTGGCATGGCCACGGTGGGTTTGGGCGCCAAAGCTTTGCCAAAGGCGGGTTTTTCCAGCTCACCACGGATGTCCCGCAGTAGCGTTTTGTGATCCGGCATGGTTTTGAGAATCTTCGCAAGATCCACTTTGGCCCCCTTCCACCACTGGAACCAGATGGGCTTCTTCAAGGGGCGGATGCGATCCCGGATGCCAGTTCCATAGCCGGTGTCGTATGATTGCTTGCCCAACAGAACCGTTTGGTAGACGCGGTGATCGAAAAGCGTAGCGAACTCGACGTCATGTTGCATCGGCAAGCGGTGCTGCCAAAGTTCCAGGTTTTCGGCCAGCCGGTCGGGGATTTTCATCTCGGTGCGCGCGTCGATCCAATATTGGTCGTCGGTACGGTTGCCCAAGCGATAATGCAGGCAGATAAATTCAAGCACCTCATTGTAAAGCTTGTCCATTTGCCGGTTGTATCTGTCGCGCAGCGAAGGTGCGATATCTCGCGTTGGCAAGTGTTCTGCAAACCAACGTATCGCATGGTCGATCATATGGATGGCGGTGCTTTCCAGCGGCTCGATGAACCCGCCTGACAGACCAATGGCCAGGCAATTTTTGACCCAGGCATTGCGGACCCGCCCGACGCGCATCGGTATCACCCTTGGGGTGAGCCCTTTGCCACTGTCCCCTAGCCATTCGAGGTACTCATCGGCGGCTTGATCATCGGTGCGATGCGCCGACGAATAGACATAGCCCGTTCCCACACGATTGAAGAGCGGCACACGCCATGTCCACCCAGCCCCAAGGGCCGTGGATCGCGTGGCGCTTTCGATTTTTTCGGGATCGGGATGTTCGACTTGCAACGCCATTGCGCGGTCGTTGGGCAGGTAATCCGAGTAATCCAGAAACGGCTCACCCAAGGCTTGATTGATGATCAAACCCCGGAAGCCAGTACAATCCACCACCATCTCGATGTCATGACGGCCCTTGGCCTCAAGCATCAAATGGCTGACATTGCCCTGTTCATCCAGCTCTACCGATTGCACCTCGTCCTGAATATGCTCGACGCCGCGCTTGGTGCAGATCCGGGTCAGCATTCCTGCGAATTTCACCGCGTCCAGATGGTAGGCATAGCCAAAGCGCTGTTCGAATTCAGGCTGCCCCAGCGCGCGCGCGCCTTTGCAAAGACGGGCCAGATCATCATGGGGTGAGATCGACTGAGTGAAATCCCGATCACCATTGCCAAAGCGCAGGAAATACTCGGCCGCCTCCAGCCCCTCCAGCATCTGACCATGCGCGAACGGGTTCATATAGTCGATGCGATTGCCCTTGGCATCGTTGTTCCAATTGCAGAACTTTACCCCCAGTTTGAACGATGCGTTCGTCTCACGAAAAAAGTCGCGCTCGGTGATACCGGCTTGCCTTAGCGTGACCGGCATACGCGGCACTGTCGCCTCACCGACACCCACTGTCGAGATATTGGGGCTTTCGATAAGACAAAGGTGGGGGCGATCCTTGGTCGCGGATGTGCGTGAAAACACCATGTCGAGGATCAGTGCGGTCATCCAGCCAGCGGTGCCGCCACCCACAATGGTGATTTTGCGCAAACGATTGTTCATATTGGTCCGTCCCTGTTGGCTTGGGGAATTATTTTGCTGCGACGTTTCCGGTTTGGGAGAAGCTTCCGCAGCTATCCCTTTTTTAGCTTTCCGAGGAATATAACAGCTTTCATGCGCGCAGCCAGTTCTTATGAATATTGTATGCGCAATTCACCCGAAACGTCACAGTTGGGTGCAGATGCAGAGGGCGCGCCACCAAAGTTATGCGCCGGACCCAGACGCCGCCATCAACGTAGTGGTTAAACACAAACGCGGCTTTTGACGCCGAAATCTACGGAAATTCTAAGACGTCGTGGCAGTGCGCGTAGTCATGAGCTATACAATCTCGGCTCAAAAGGCCTGTTTATGAGGATTTTACAGGGAATACTGGCGGTTTGGGCTTCGAATGCGCCAATGCTGGTGAATTTTGCTCTGGCTACCTGCTGTTTTACAAAGGGCCAGAAAGCGATTCCCTGTCCTTAAAGAAACAGGGAATTTTTGCGCTGTGATCAGGGAAATAGCTGAGAAGAGCACGCAAGCGAACAAGCGAAATCGGGAGCGGCTTTTGAGATGCGCCAAAAGGCGGTTCTGCTTCCGTAATCTCATTGCCCTCTGTTCTTCCAACCGGTCATATTCTTCAACGTCATCCGGCAGCTCTGCCCAGAGTTGCGCGACAGCAATGTGCCCGTTCCCTGCCACGCGCGTTTGATCGTAGAGCTCCAGATGCGCCCTTATCGGATAACGTGAACTGAACACCTAGCGTGATGCACGACTCTGTTGGCCGTTGAGCCCAGGAACAAGTCCTGGAAGCCGGGTTTGTGTGATGCCAAAACGATGCAATCGACATCGTTTTCATTTGCGAAATCGACAATCGCTCTACCCGCATGCCCCGAGATGAGCCGTGACGAAGCCCCGGGTATTTCAGAGGTTTTTTGATGTAGCTTTCCCAGAATTTCATGCCGCGTATGCGCAAGCACTTCGTTCGGGATCTGAGATCCAACATATGCTGGTATTGGCTCTTGAACGTGTACGACGGTGAAGACAGCGTTGGCATCGGCCAATTGGCGCGCAGCTTCAAAAGCCGCTCCCGTGTCATGGTCCAGGATGACAGGTATCAGGATGTTCTTGTACATACGAACTCCATTCTGAAGCTTCTGCTATTTCAGCCATACGTCTGCAGCACAAGGAAAGCTACACAGGTTCAGACTTCGACGATTTCCCAGCGCTCTTTGTCGCGGTCGAAATATCTTCGACTGTTTTCTCTACAGCCTCAGCTTCGGTTTCGGCTACATATGCCGCACAGCGTGCGACAGTCTCGAACCATTCCTGAGCATCAGCGACTAGACGTTCCGAGGAATGACGCTGCCATTCAGCTATGCTCTTTAAAGCTTCTGAAGGATCAGATGGATTCGCCGACGAAACGTTGCGCGCGGCCTGCAAAGCCGTGCGAACGGCCATGTGGCGCCTTTCAAACCAGTGCTGTGCAAAGGCCTCTGTTTCTTCCAGCATTTTTTCCTGAGCATCCCAGAACTGTTCTATCTGCGCGCCAAAAGCTGCATTACCCGCAGTTGGCGGCTGCATTTGCTTGAAGATGTCTACAAGAGTAGCTGGGTAGTTTGAGTTAGATTTCTGTGTCGACATTGCGATTTCCTCCTCATCCCCTGAAGATTTCATATTGCCATATGCTGAGAAAACCCGCCTTAACTTAGATCAAAATCCCAAAATACGTTTCTGTAACCTAATGGCGGCCAATTATTTGCGTCATCAGGGACACTGGTTCCTAATGGGTTGGATTGAAGTTACAGTGACCCCAACAAGTGCTTAATGCGCGGTTTTCTATGAACGTTTCCGGCCTTCTGATTACTCTCGGTGTTCTCTTCCTCGCTGGTTTGGTGGCAGATCAACTTGGCCGGGCCACGCATCTTCCGCGTGTTACAGCTTTGCTATTTCTTGGCTTGATTGCGGGAAATGCAGGAACGGGGGTTATCCCTCGCGATGTCGCAATGTGGTTCGATGAGATTTCGATCGTTGCTCTGACGATGGTCGCGTTTCTGCTTGGAGGATCTTTGACGCGGCAGAACCTGGTTCGACACGGACGCGCAATTCTGGCGATCTCAATTTCGATTTTGGTTGTAACCATCATCATTGTGACTGGCGGACTGACCGTAATTGGGCTTCCCCCAGGGTTGGCATTGGTCTTGGCCGCAATCGCGACCGCCACGGCTCCGGCCGCAATGACAGACGTGATCCAACAATCTGGAGTATCAAACGGTTTCACTGAAACCCTTAAAGGTGTGGTCGCGATTGATGACGTTTGGGGGCTGATGGTTTTCAGCATAGCCTTGGTGCTTGCAGGTCATACGGATGGTTGGGTTTCGGTCACGACAACTGCACTATGGGATTTCGGCGGGGCCATTTTGTTGGGCGTTGTGTTGGGGGTGCCATCCGCTTACCTAACCGGTCGCTTGAAGCCGGGCGAGCCAATGCAGGCAGAAGCGATTGGGATTGTCTTTCTCACGGCAGGCTTTGCACTTTGGCTTGAGGTTTCGTTCCTCGTAGCAGGTATGGTCGTGGGCGCGACCATTGGAAATCTTGCCCGGCATCACGACCGTGCTTTTCACGAGATCGAACATATTCAGTGGCCATTTATGATCCTGTTCTTTCTGCTGGCTGGAGCCACATTAGATATTGAATCCTTTGGCTTAATGGGGTGGGCTGGCGTGCTTTTCCTGATCTTACGCACAATGGCACGTCTTATTGGTGGCTATTGCGGCGCAAGGCTGGGAGGCTTACCGGTTCGCCATGCCTACTGGTACGGTCCTGCGCTACTGCCGCAGGCCGGAGTCGCTGTGGGTATGGCCCTTGTTGCCGGAGAGCAATTTCCGCACTGGGCTGCGGCGATCATGGCTTTTACGTTGGCCAGTACGGTGGTGTTCGAAGTGTTGGGGCCGCCACTTACACTTTTCTCGATCAGACGCACCGCTGATACCAAATAGCGGCAGGGCCAGTTCCTAATCGACTTGGACCGATTCAAGAAAAGCAAGCAAATTCGCCAGCGGAAGACCTACCATCATTGTTTGGCCATTCGGTAGAGCCAGCGCGAACAGTTGGTCTCTCTCGAAAACCGCGCCAAATATGGGCATTTCTCCTCCATGAGCCAACAATCGTGACCGACCATCGATCTCTTCCGCTATCTCAGCGAGTAAGCCAGGATAATGGCAAAAACCAAAATATTGATGGCCCAGACCGCCAGCTTCACCCGTTTACGCGCAGGCTGGTTTCTGAACCGATTAATCATAGTCAAACCTTTCGGACAAGATCCGTTCTGACGAAGTTCCCCGCGCGATCAGGTGATCTTCGACGTTGTCCATCATGGCAGTCGGCCCACACAGAACAAACAGCCAGCCATCAAAATGCTCTTTCGACAAGTTGCGATCCAAGAGAGGCCCGTCGATCAAGCCTGTTTCGCCTTGCCAATCTTTTGACGGTTCGGACACAACAAACACTGTATCTTCTTGAGTCAATTCCTCACGATAGACAATTTGCTCCTCTAACCGGTTGCCGTAGATAAGTTTGATATCGCACGGTCTTCCGCTCAACTTTGCTTGACGCAATATGCTCAGCATGGGTGCGATGCCGACGCCACCTGCGATCAGGACGATGCCATTCTCAGAGCGGTTTTTGATCGACAGGTTGCCATGCGGGGCGTCTAGATAGACCGGGGTTCGCGGAGCGATTTGCCCAAGGCCGCATGTGAAATCCCCAAGCTCTTTTATCACGAATGAAACCTCGGGGCCTCCGGCTGGTGCCGAACTGATCGAGAAAGGATTCTCGTTTAGCGAGAATGGGCTATGACCAACATTCAGCCACGCAAACTGACCTGCTTCATAGGTCAGACCCTTGTGACCAACAGGTTTGAGGCGCAATTCCCATTGCCTTGGTGTCAGGCGAGACACGGTACTGACGCTCCAAGGTCTTTTTCTCTGACGCAATGGGCGAACGAGGTAGACATACAATAAAGTTCCGACCGCAATACCGGTCAGTACAAACCAAAGATATGACAGTGACGGATGTCCACCGTAGCGTCCGGCATATACCGTGTGGTGCAGCAGTAAGCATACAAGGACCAAAGCCCCGAGACCGTGAAACAGGCGCCATGTCTCATATTTGAATTCAAGGGACTTACGAAAAATCGCTGAGGCGACCAGAATAACAAACAAAAAATATGCACCTATGCCCGTTACCAGCGCAGAAAAGTCGGTCGCAAGCGTGAGTTGATGTGTCACGTCCCATGGGCGATGCCCGCCAGTTGGTGTGCCCTGATACAAAAGCGGATGTATGAGCGCAAAGCCAAGTGCTGTTCGCGCCATTAGCTGATGCACCCGCATGGTCACGTCCATACCCACATTGCCCGAGATGAATTTGAACCGTCCCGACAACAGGAATTCGATCAAGATTATTGAAAATGCAAGCATTCCAAGTCCTGATGCAAGCTCTTGATGAAAAGGTCGCGAGGGCCAGTTCAGCGACCAGGCGGCAGCCAGTGGGGATAGGATCACCAAAACGTAGATCAGCACTAGATACGGCCATTTCATTCGGTTCTGGTCCTATGCATCACAGGAAGGCAACTCGTGCTTGTTGTGCATAGACGCTAGGTTGATCGAAGGTTCCAATCAAGGTCAGCGGCAACCTGGCAGCGGCTCAGGCCGCTGGAGTGTGCAATGCGAAATGGTTCGGCGCGGAACATCGGGGTTGGTTTCGATGCCATGATGTCTCTCCTTTGTGGCAAAATACCAAGTCAAAGAAGCGGAACAATTCTGTGACAGGTCCACTCCTAACAATCGAGAGCATCACTTTGCCTGATCAGAGAGACTGATAACGCGGAAAATCTGCACAGGGTTACCGATGCCTTTGAGTTCCCTTTCTCCTAACTTCTCTGTCTCCACATGCTCTTCTATGTCTAATAGCGCCCGCTGGTTCAAAAGGATCTGTCCGTCACTGGCAAAGTCGCAAAGCCTGGATGCGGTATTCACCACTCCGCCGATTGCGGTGTAGTCGGCGCGACCATGAAACCCGATAAGCCCAAGTGTCGCGTAACCGCTGCTGATCCCGATACCCAAACCCATCGAGTGTCCGAGTTTCTGCCAGGGTGCTCGTATTCCGTCGAATGCTTCGCTTATTGCCTTGGCCAGTCGCACGGCTTGGAGAACCGGTTGATCGCAGGGAACTGGATCATTGAAGAAAACCATCAATCCGTCTCCAGCTCGGTATCCGATTGTCCCCTTGTGTTGGGCAACTAGATGACCAACTTCATCGTGGAAGTTTTGGAGAAGAGTAATGACATCTTCAGGCTCAATCGCCTCGGAAATCGCTGTGAAATTCCGGATGTCGCAGAATAGGCAAGCGATGTATCGACGATGAGTTTTAAGAAGCTCGTCAGCGTTTTCTTCGACGACAAGCTCTGCTACCTGAGGCGCAAGGAATTGTTTGAGTCGCCCGAGCCTGTCAATCTCGCTTTCCTGGCGCTTTACCTTCTCGGTCAGTCTTTCGTTCAATGCCTCTATTTCATGTGTCTGGTTGCGAACCGTGTGGTTCAAGGCATCGAGTATGAAGTTCTGGTTTAGCAAAGCCGCGATCGCCAAAAGCACATAGGCAAGCGCTTCGACGCGTTCATCATAGCCGAAATACAGCGTGACAATCAGGATGGCAGCAGCAATTCCACCGAGGACGAGTGGAAGTTCCTTTGCATGCCGTTTTCGGTCTCTCCATAAGAAACTGACCGCCAACAACGCAAACACCCACATAAGCACAGCTTGCGCATGTGGGTTTAGGGAAATCGCTTCGTAGCCAACCAAATATGTCAGCAAAATCCCGGAATAGCAGGTGGCCAAAGAAGCCAAAGCAGCCAGGACGGCGCCAACCCCGATTGGCATCGAGATCTTGAATTCCTCTGTTGCTACCCCGATACCGTCGGCAAAACTACGCGGCGCTGGTTCTGCGGCAGAGTCATTTCTGTGTTTGGATTCAGACATGGTCCTCGTTTGCGCTTGGTGCTGCCAGAGTACGTTTGAAATGAGGTTGCGTCAAAATCACATACCTGCATGCGGCAGTTGAGGGTTTCACCAATTCAACAACAACCAGAGAAACAACCCCATGTTTAAGAGAACAAACTTGCAATCACCCGTCTCGGCGTAGTCACCTAGGACATAGGGATGGAGAAAGCTGATGGCCCGATGGAAGTTCTTGGTTTGTGTTTGGTGTGTGTTTACTCTTGTTGCTTGCGCTCCCAAAACGCGCACCTACGAAAAGAGCGTATCGGCCTCGCTTCCTGCAAACGCGCGCACAGCGCTTAGTCAGGCGGCCAACCGGCTTGGTGACCCCAAAGACGGTCGGTCGGGGGTCAAGCTGATCAGTGACGGTGAAGAAGCTCTTGTCTCAAGGCTATTGATGGCTGCCGCGGCCGAGACAACGATAGACGCCCAATACTACCTTCTGCACAATGACCCAACCGGTCACCTGTTCGCCGCCAGTCTTTTGCAAGCGGCAGATCGGGGTGTTCGTGTTAGGCTGTTGCTGGATGACATGGATACATCCGGGTACGACGCCATGACCGCAGCGTTGGACAATCACGAAAACATTGAAATCAGACTTTTTAATCCATTTTGGCGCGAACAAAGCTTGTTGATCGCGGGGTTGACGGATTTCAAACGCATCAATCGCAGAATGCACAATAAATCCATGACGGCCGACAACGTGTTCACGATTGTGGGTGGGCGAAACATCGGTGCCGAGTACTTTCTCGCGCGGGAAGAAATGAACTACGCTGATCTGGATGTGCTGGCCGCAGGCCCCGTTGTGCGCGAGGTGTCGCGCAGCTTTGACTCTTACTGGAACAGCGAGTTCGCAGTTCCGGCGCGCGTGGTCGTGGGAGAACCAAAAGAATTTGACCTTAGCGATGCGCGAAGCAAGTTGAATGAACTGGTCGAGGAAGCGAAGCAAACCCAGTACGGCGCTGCGCTCAGAAGGTCTGCACAAGAGAACTTCGCAGATGGAGCCCTGTCACTAGATTGGCTGCCCGCCAAACTCTATTCCGATCCGCCTTCAAAAGCCGCCGGGCTTGAGAATTCAGGCCCCGTTCTCGCATCTCAACTGCTTCCGTACTTTGAGAATGCCACCAGTGAGGTGAGCATCGTCTCCGCCTATTTCGTGCCACGCAACAACGGCGTGAAATGGCTGACCGAACTGGAGAACCGAGGGATCGACGTAAAGGTTGTAACCAATTCGCTTGCATCTAATGACGTTGCACCCGTTTACGCGCACTACGCAAAAAAACGCCGTGCATTACTACGTGGTGGAGTAGAACTCTATGAATTGCGACCGGACGCCTATCAGGTCCAACGCCGGGGCGTTAACTGGGCTCAATCCAGATCAGGCTTGCATTCAAAGGCATTTGCCGTTGATGACCGCTACTTGTTCGTAGGGTCGTTCAACTGGGACCCGCGGTCTGTCAACATCAACACCGAGATGGGAATTCTGATAGACTCACCGGCATTGACGGCACAAACCATGGGGGCCTTGGACGACGCGCTGCCGGCATACACATATAACGTGACGCTCGAGAAAGCTGGTCAGCTCAAATGGACAACAAGAGGCGATGATAGCAACGTTATCGAATATCTATCAGAGCCAACAGGATCGACTTGGGATCACATAGTTGCTGGATTTCTAAGTATTCTGCCAATTGGGTCGCAGCTTTAGGTTCTTGAGCATACGTCAGTCCATGCGGCTATTCGCACAGGCGCAGCGAACGCACGCTTTGTTCGCAGAGCTACTGGAACCCTCCTCGGAACCGGACACTCACAATGCCAAGGCCCTCGCTTTGTTTGGCACGCATAGAACACCTGCGAAGAGCCTGGGCAGAAACTCGCATGAACGGATCAGCCTAATGCTGCTGCGACAGGAACTGCCGGGATTTTGCAGAAACGGCGCTGCCGGTAGGCATATCTCAGCCTTTAGGAGTATACCATATTGGCGAAGTGTAAGCGCGTTCCTGCGTTGACGTAGGCACGTCGGCAGGCAGCTCGTCTCCAAACCGCACGGCGTCGTAAATTGTCCACCTCGGTGTGGGAATCTCCAGGACACGGGCATAGTAGAAAGCGCTGACTGAAGGATCGAATTCAGGATCCGTCCAAACACTGATTAGCTCTGGAGACCCGATCGAATTGGTAAACGTGCCCGATGCAACATCCACGGTGTTCCCCACCGCTGGCAGCTTGCCGTCCGCATCAAGTTCCCGGTCTCCCGACCAAGCGACGTCATAGACCCGCTCTTCAGTTTCGCCATTGGCATTTAGCCAACCTTTCACAATCTGAACACGGTCGAGATTGCCAGAAAACGGATCTTTCAGCGCAGCTACCAAGAATGTTGGGGCGTCCGCACCTTCTGTCGCGTCGGCGAGATCCCCACCCATCGGAACGCCTTTTTCATATCCGACTTCGGCGGGCAGTCGAGATTTGGCATCAGCTTCCGTAAAGTCCCAGCCGCCAAAGAAGCGAACCGCAATACGACTACCGGTTGTCCCATAGACTTCTTTTCGTTCCATAGCGTCGAATATTGCTTCGCGCGTGTTATCTTCTGCCCAAACTGCAGCGTAACCCGACGCTGCCATTTCCCATCCAAGAATTCTTGTCGTATCGAACTCACCAACAACGTGCTGCCAACGACCCGGCTCTGGTTCGACGCCAGAGTGTTTGCCAAAGAAATTGTCTTCTTCCGCCGTTGCCAGAGCGGTATGGCTGTCTGTCGAACCTACCACTCCAAATTTGTATGGGTTGGTGCCAAGTTGAGCCTCAAGCTTCAGCCCGTTCTTCAAAGCCTCTCGGGCGTATTCGTACTGGAGCATCCAGTCTTCTTTGGGCGTTGGTCCAAGGTTGGATTTGTCCCAAGTTTCATAGTCTGCGAACTCATCGTTTGGGCTCAAAAACGGATGCGCTTCTCCATCACCTTTGATTTGGGTGATCTCATACATCGGCTCCCACTTGGCACGCCGCTCTGCGTAATCTTCTGTCAAAGGTTCACCCGTTTCAGGGTTCGTCTCAACCGGAAACATTAGGCCGTTGGAGACGTTGCCATTGTGGGCAAGGGCCAGCACACGACCGCCGGTCTCCTGTTCATATGTTTCCATCCAGTCCCACAAACGTTCAGGATTAAAGGTTTCTGCGGTTGTGAAGGGCAACAATTGCCGAGCACGAATGGCATCATCGCGGTAGATCACGTTGCGATGGAGGTTGTTTCCAGCTTCGGTGGAAGTCCATTCGTATCCAATGAAAGCAGTGAATGTACCAGGGTCGTTGTGTTGATCTGCAGTTTGTGTGAACTCGTCCCATACGGATTGTACAAACCTACGGTCTGAAACAGCTTCAGGCAGAGCATCCCCGGTGATGCCCGCAAAGGTTTCAATAACTTCCATGGTTGCGCCCAAAGCGACGTCCCCGCCGGCGTTGAGGCGTTCGTTCCAGTCTCGAAGGGTTGGATCACGCATCAGAGTGGAGTTCCCGGCAACGATCTCGTTCATAGCCCCCATTGCGTCCGAGTGATCAGATACGACAAGCCAGTCGAGGGGGCGCGATAACTGCACGCGCAGGCCATGCGATGTTGTGACTTCCTCACCACGTGCAAACCTATAGGCATCGTCTGGGCTCAGAATGACGCCAAATCCGCGTGCATCGAGCGAGTTTGACGTGTGCAGGTGAGTGTCCCCCCACAGTGGGCGTGTAGGAAAATCTCGACCTGCATAAGGCGAAAAATCAGCAGGTGCGGGTTCACGCATATCATCAACAGATATTGTCATCTCTCCAACTTGCCCGCCTTGAGCAGCGTCTTGAGCATTTGAAGAGCTTGCTATGAATGATGCGGAAATTATTGCTGTCGATGTCTTCAGAAAAAGCTTCATTTGAACCTCCCAGCCGAGCTGAATGCCAACCCATGGCACCATCTGAACGGGCTGTTCGTCAAGGAAAACTAAGGTTTTCTTGGTTCAGCACAAGAGACCCAAAGTGAGGTTTGGCTGTTCCCAGATCGCTGCTTTGCCCATAACTCTAACGCTCAGCCGCCAGTGGAAAATACAGTGCCGAGTGGATGTTCTTGACGAAGAGTGACCTGGTTCGTCAGTCTTCAACCTGTGATCTTGATTGGAGGCGCCGTTATGAAGTGGTTATCGCGAACAGTCTTACTGTCCTTGTCCTTTTTATTTGCCGCGGGCGCGTCAGCTCAGGATAAACCCAACATCGTATTCATATTTATGGATAATTTTGGCTGGGGCGAACCTGGATTCAACGGGGGTGGCATAATCCGTGGTACGGCGACCCCCGAGATGGACGCCCTCGCGGCGGAAGGATTGCGACTCACGAACTTCAACGTGGAAAGCCAGTGCACACCGTCCCGCGCAGCGACCATGACAGGACGTTACGGTATCCGAAGCGGCAACCATACGGTCCCACTGGGTGGCGGCGTCTACGGTTTGACCCAGTGGGAAATCACGATGGCCGAAATGCTGAAGGATGTAGGATACAACACAGCCATGTACGGCAAGTGGCACCTTGGATGGACCGAAGGACGCTACCCAACGAATCAAGGATTCGACGAATTCTACGGAGTTGAGACCACTGACGTTACAGTCTGGCGCACGCTTCCGGGATTTGCTGAAGCCAACATGGAAGAGCCCGTGGTGATGCAGGGTGTTGCGGGCGAGCCCGCAACCGTCGCGCGGGACTACGATCTGGACTATCGCGGTGAGATAGATGGTGACCTGACGAAAAAGGCTATCGAATTTATCCAAGCGAAGAGTGCCGAAGACGCGCCGTTTTTCATCTATCTTGCATATACGCAGACCCACTATCCAAACATCGTGTCCGAGGAGTTTGATGGCGCCACCGGAAACGGGGTTTGGGCCGATATTCTGCTTCAGACAGATACCTATATCGGACGCGTGATTGATGCGCTTGAGAATGCGGGGGTTTCCGACGACACAGTCGTGATCTTTACTGCTGACAACGGACCCGAAGCTCTTCCGGTTGGAAATGCAAATGTCTCGCCCGTGCCAGCGGTACACGGTACCGCCGGACCTTGGCGCGGCACTCTGTTCACAAGCCTCGAAGGAAGCATGCGGGTGCCTTTTGCGATCAAGTGGCCAGGAAAGATCCCTGCGGGCTCAGAAAGCAACGATGTTGTCCACTCTATGGATCTCTATCCGACACGTGCGGCATTTGCTGGGGGCAGGGTGCCTGATGACAGGGCGTTTGATGGCATCGATCAGTCAAAGTTCTTTCTTGGTGCCCAACCAAACTCAAACCGAGAAGGCGTGATCGTCTACATGGGCGAACAGATATTCGGTGTAAAATGGAAGGACTGGAAAGTTCTTTTCAAAGAGAATACGACGGCATTTGGTGCAACGGAGTCATTCGATACGCCACGCGTCTACAATCTTCTGAATGATCCACACGAGCGTGAAAGCGTACTCTTCCCGCACACATGGGCGGCCGAAAAGGCTTTGCCACAGTTACAGGAGCACCTCGCCACATTCGAAGAATATCCTCCGATACCCCCAGGAACACCGGATCCCTACGAACCACCCATTGACTAAGTAAAGTCTTGCTCAGCGACCCGTAATATCACTTGTCGATCTTCGCTGCGCTATGAACCATTGTCCGCAATCTCTGCCGCCGTGTGGAGACTTGAACTGGGCTGGTCGCTTGGTTTTGCCCGGATCGCCCAAACCTGTTTGGGCAGCAAAGCGGTCGGTTCCAACCACTTGAGCAATGGCCGCTGTGTCCGCGACCTGTGCGTTACAAAGAAGACGCTCGCTGCGCGGCTTTCGAATGGTCAGTTTTCACGGCACTTTGCGAAGACACCGACGATGCGAGTGCGGCATAGTTCGCGCTGCGCGCGCAGCACAATTTTTCGATGGCGAGGTTGGGCTCGGTTCGGTCATTCGCAGTAGATGCTTGAGAGCCTGTTTGGCGGGATCAGCTACCTTAGGCTGCTTCAGCAATCGGCTCTTTGCCCCCTGTGCCTTTGATTGAAAAGCGCCCGCCCAGTTAAAAATTTTTGAGCGAGCACAGTTTCAGTCACGTTTTTTCAGTGTTACCCTTTGCTGTACTGCCCGCAATTTGGAGGAGAGGGGCAAACCTTGGAACGCAGGCTTGCCGCCATATTCGCCGCAGACGTCGTCGGTTTCAGCCGTATGATGGCCGAGGATGAGGTCGGTACCTTCGAACGTTTGACCATTGTGCGCCAAGACATCCTGACCCGTTTGATCGAAGAAAAAAACGGACGGCTCGTTAAGCTTATCGGCGATGGGCTACTGGCCGATTTTGCGAGTGTGGTTGATGCTGTCGAGGCTGCGATCCAGATACAGGAGGCGGTCAGAAAAAGAAACGCCACCATTAATCCCAACCAGCGTATCGAATTGCGGATCGGTATCAACCTAGGCGATCTGATTATCGATGGTGACGACATTTACGGGGACGGCGTCAATATTGCAGCGCGCCTGGAACCACTTGCGGAACCCGGAGGCATCTGTATCTCGCGCGAGGTTTACAAACATACTCGCGGCAAAGTGAGCAGATCGTTTGAGCCTGCAGGCATTCATCGGGTGAAGAACATACCTGAGCCTCTTGCAGTCTTTCGGATGGCTGACCCGAACGGCTCAAACTACTCACTAAAGTCCCGCTTGAAGGTTCGCGTCGCTGTCGCGGTGTTAGCCGTGACGGCCATTCTTTCAATTGCCGCTTTTGTTTTGCGTGATGACTTAGTTGCCCGTTTTAGCGGCGCTGATAGTGAAATGATCGTGGCAGAGGACACGCTGCCTTCTCTCATCGTGTTGCCCTTTGAAAACCTCGGGCTGCCAGACGAGGAAAGGTACCTGGCCGACGGGCTCACGGACGATCTGATTACCGATTTCTCGAAAGTCGCCGGGCTGATGGTAATCGGCAGCAATACCGCGTTTTCCTATCGGGACCGAACAATCGACAGCAGGGCCATCGGTCGCGAATTGGGGGTTGGCTACGTTCTCGAAGGCAGCGTGCGCAGAGCGGGTACACGGCTTTTGGTCAACGCACGGCTGACAGACGTGAGCAGCGGGCAGACGCTTTGGGCCGAGCGTTTGGAGCGAGACGAAGGCGATATCTTCGCTATTGAAGTCGGGTTGATCAACGAGATCATTGACCAATTGGATGTGGATGTGAGTGTTTCCGAGAGGGAACGGATCGAACGCCTTCCCACAACTGATCTGGAAGCATACGACTTCTTCCTGAGGGCCGAAGAGGCCGCTCGTAGCGGCTTTCGGCCCGGGTTGCGCGAGGCATTGAAACTCTATTCCGACGCAACTGCAATCGACCCGACTTTTGCCCGGGCCTTCGCGGCACAGGCGCGTACCGAGGCATTGGTCATGCGCCGCAACTATGACGATGTGCTGCCGTTTCCAGTTGCCCGAAAACGCGCCTACGAACATGCTGGGCGCGCCTTGGAAATTGATCCCGATGCCGCGATGCCTTTCGCCGTTTTGAGCGAATTGCAAACTGTTGATCGAAGGTATGAGGAAGCGATACGTTCGGCGCAACTGTCTGTCGAGAAAGCCCCAGGTGAAGCGTCTGCGTATCTTGCGCTGAGCTTCGCTCAAACCTTTTATGGTCGACACGAAGAGGCGATTGAGAATTTCGAAACCGCGCTGCGTCTTAACCCACTATTGCCGGGTTATGCTCGGCAGATCGCAAGCTTGTCTCATATTCTCACCGGGCGTCCCCAACGTGCCGTCGAAATCCTAGAAGAGATAAAGGGCAATTCTCAAGGCATTGAGGATTACTTCAACATCCTCGCGGCCGCCTATGCGGAGGCTGGCCAGATTCAAAAGGCGCAATCAACAGCGGAAGAGGTGGCACGATTTGCGCCGCATACCTCGGCGCAACTCTACAGGGTCATGTTTGCGCATTTTCGGCAGCAGGAAGAACTCGATCGGATCATTGATGCAATGTTGCAAGCAGGCGTGCAGGAATGGCCTTTCGATTTTCGACCTGGCGCGCGCGAAAAGCTATCTGCCGACGAGGTCACCGCCCTGATTGACGGGAAAGTCTGGCAGGGAAACTTCGAAGGCCGTGGACCCGGCTTGTTGCAGATTTCAGAGAACGGAAGTATGGCCTTACGCGCATCCACATTGTTTGTCACTGGATCGGCTTTTGTGGAAGATGACAAATTGTGCATACAACAACCCGGTCTTGCGCTCGGTCGCCCGGCTTGTGGCTCGATCTACAAAAGTGCCGAAGATGCAAGCGAAGCGAGCTTGCCGTATAGTTACATCAACGCGCACATTTTGTTTAACTTTAGTCCGGGGGGATGACCCTCAACCGAGATGCGCTTCAGTTAGAGTAATCCTTGGCGGCAAGCGGCTTTGTCTTCTCCCAATTCGCATCCGCCTTGGCGATCACCGCTTCCCCTTCCGGATGGTCAAGCATTTCTGCACCAGTGGGGTCCGATATGAAGTAAAGCTTCCCATCAATGATGCGCCAGGAATTTACAGGGTCGATGTTCTCAGACGCGTTGGCCCCAAGGCCGACACCCAATGTGCAATACCCACCGTATTGCGGTGCGTACTTAGTTGGGTCAGACATAAACAGATCGCGGTTATTTGCGCTGTTGAAGTGCCATGGCGTACCAAGCCAATCATATGCGAACTCACTTGATCCTTTTACCGCGCGGTTTTCGGTGAAATAAGCGACAGTGTCATAGCCTTTGATCGCAACATCGCCGAAGGGTCCAGTATTGATGGGCTCATCGGCCTGCGCGCCAAGGGTCATGGCTGCAAGAAACAGGCCGCTTATCAGAAGTCGAAAGTTCATTTTTTGACCTTCCCTTAGGTGCCTGCTTCCAGGCACAGGCGGTAAAATTCCGGACCAAAGGCGTCTGGCGGAGGGCACGTGGCCCCGTTTTGCTTCAGCAGCCCAACGATATCATAGTGTTTACGGAACATGGTTCGGATCAGAACCGAAAAACCATCATTATCGAGGGTCACAATATCTGCCCCATTGTTGACCAGCAGCTCGATCATCTCGATATGGCCCTCATCGGCCGCCATGAAGATGGGTGATTTTTCGGCCCTGTTAATGCGCCCATTCACATCTGCGCCTTGGTCGAGAAGCAACTGCGCTGTCTCAATATTGCCGCCGAAGGCCGCGGCGTGAAGCGGTGTGAAACCACTGTGGTTGCGCGCCATCACGTCAGCCCCTGCCTCGATCAGGGCCGCAGCGGTTTCGGTGTTTCCAGCCAACGCAGCGGCAATCAAGGGAGTAGCCTTGTTTGGGCCTCGCTCATCGACCGAGATACCGCTTTCCAACAAAGCCTTAACGGCCGATGTATCGCCCCGCTTTGCCGCATCGAATAACGGACCTGCTTGAGCGGGCCCAAGTATTAAAAAGGCTGTTATAAAGATGGTGCCAATCCAACGCATGGATCTACCCCCCTACTTGAATTCTACAATGAGCCGCAGTTGCACGCAACGACTGGTTATTAGCTGCAGTACTCATGTCGGTTTTGATCGAGAGGGGTGCTGCACCTGCGAGCCTCAGCTCGATGCACTTCTGGATTGGGTTCGCAGCGCAAATCTGAACCTTTCTGTCAGATGGCTGCCTAGAACGAAAAGCAGGCCCATGAGACCCGGCTCGGAGACCAGTGCATCCAAATCCCAAATGTCAGCGCTGCTTTGATCGATTTTCAATGCT
>NZ_WQAG01000016.1:0-65391 GCF_013031565.1 Ruegeria sp. HKCCD7255
TCGAGCAACCTGCGTTGGAGTGATAACGAGGCCAAACAGCTCGCAAATGCCTTCTGAGAGCGCAGAGCGGTCATCTGACAAAAACACGCGGATGACCGCTTCGAGCCCAAAGTTACGGGTGCTGCAAACTGAACCAAAAGTCCGCTATCAGTCGAACAAAGCAGGGCGGCCGAAGCAGGAAGTTGATCCGATTGGTTTTGTCTGGCATGAATTGAGCTGGTGGGCTCGGACGTTGGTATGAGCCCAGAGAGCCCATTTTATCGGACAATGAAGCAACCGCAAACTCAGTACGCATTCGCAGACGACATTGCCATCGCGTATCAGGTGATTGGCGATGGACCTATAGATGTCGTGTATAGCCAAGGTTGGCTTACTAACATCGAATATGCTTGGCAAAGCTCGCACTATGCGAATTTTCTGTCCAAACTCAGCCGGTTTTGCCGATTAATTTTCTATGACAAGCGAGGGACCGGTCTTTCTGAGCGCAATGTTGGCTTTCCGACGCTGGAGCAACGCATTGAGGACATCACCGCTGTGCTCGATGCCATTGGTTCAGATCAGGCAGTATTACTTGGTGTATCAGAAGGCGCCAACATAAGTGCACTATTCGCAGCTACTTACCCTGAGCGCACACGAGCTGTCATTCTGAGTGGAACATCAGCCAAAGGTAGTTGGGCACCTGACTACCCTTGGGCGCCGACGCTGCAGGCTACCGAAAATACGATCAGCTATCTACGCGAAAACTGGGGAAGTGCATTTGGGCTCGATGAAGCCGCGCCAAGTATGGCAAAAGATGCTGAGGCATGTGAGTGGTGGGGCGGCTACATGCGCAATTCAGCAAGTCCAAAGACTGCCGAGCTGATAACACGATTAAACGCGGAGCTCGACATTCGAGAAGTCTTACCACTTATCGATGCTCCCACGCTCATAGTTAATCGCGAAAATGATATCTGGCACCCAAAAGATGAGGCGCGATTTGTGGCCGACCTTATTCCCAATTCAGTTTTGAAATTCGTTCCCGGCGTTGATCACCTGGTCTGGTATGGAGATCAGGACCGGGTGATAAACGAAATCGAAGAGTTTGCGACGGGGCAAAAAACCGTCACTCCGAGCGAGCGGGTGCTACTGACGATATTGATGACAGATATCGCAGGTTCCACAGAACTGGCCGCCAGTTTGGGTGACGACCAATGGCGTGCCTTGTTAGACCAACATGATGAGATCGTGCGTCGACAGCTGGAAATCTACGATGGTTCTGAAATCAACACTACGGGGGATGGGTTCATCACCGCTTTCAAAGGACCGACGCGTGCCATTCAATGTGCTCACGCAATAAACTCTGACTTGGCCAAGACCAAGTTAAAAGTGAAGGCCGGTATCCACACTGGAGAATGTGAGCGACGTGGCGGTGATATTGGGGGCTTGGCAGTTCACATTGCCGCGCGAATTTTGGACACTGCATTACCGAGCCAGATACGGGTTTCAGGCACAGTGAAAGATCTGGTCGTTGGCTCCAAACTCGAGCTTGCATTCATCGAAAAGCAACCACTCAAAGGTTTGCCAGGAGAGTGGTCATTGTATGAAGCCCAACAGGAACTTCATTGAAGCTGATCGCGAAGACTAATTGATGGATTGCCGAGCGCTAGGTTGAGTTGGTTACTTTCAACCCCTAGCGGCTTTCCTGGGTAAAGCTGACCTTGTGCAACACGCTCTGTATGACAGAAAAGTCCGCATAGCAGTCGTTAACGCCAGATGCAGCGAACGAGGGCACCGAGCCCATTTTGACAAATGCTGCAGTGTGAGCCAACGGCCGCTTTCTATGAGCGGACCAAAACGTGACAAAATTAGAGGCTTTTTTGCCAAGGGTTTGTGGCACAAGAATATTCAACGGTTCCGGTTTGATCGTTCACAGTGACAAAAGCCACCCGTTTTTGGCGCTTAAGTATTAGCAGGGGGTAATTGCCCAAAGTGCAAAGTGATGGGAGCGCGCTACCCTGAAGTGCGCTCTGGTACTGCTTAAAGGCATCGGTCGAAACATCGTCACTGTTTTCGTGCTATGTTTTGAACAGCGCTTTTGCTCCCGCTAAGCGGAGCAAAAGCGCATTATTTCTTCCCGAGGATCATATCTTCAGTGAAGTGAGCCAAGGCGAAAAGCGGGTCGCTTTTGCCCAGGTCAAGGTATTTGAGGCTGAGACTGGGGCTATAGCCAAGTGGCTGGTGGGTCAGTCCGGTTTTTCGTTTCGCCGCATACATTTCCGCGACTTCAAAAAAATCAGCGTCATTCAACTGGCCGTTTTCAAGATATTGCGCAGCGATATGGTGCCACTGCCAGCCTTCGCTCTCGCTATCCGTCCGGCGCCTGATGCTCCAGTGCCCAAGTAGGGCTTTGGTCAGAATCTGGTTTTTTGACCTGACCGGGTAATGCGCAATTTTGATATCATCGAAGGATGCTGGCTGAATTGCGACCCCATCACGTTTGAGCGCATGCGATCCAGCGGTGACACGGCTGTATCCGATGTTCGGTGCGGGCACGGTTGTTTTTCTGAAAGGTGGTCGTTCTTTTATGCGCCGGTGCTGGATGCGCAAAGCGGGGTTCGACATCGATAGATCGTCGTGCACTGTTGGAACAAAGGTTGTCCATTCGAGTGAGATGGGATCACTGCAACCAAGCAGTGTCCCGCGAAACACATCGATCTCGGCACTAATCAGTTCGTCACCGTCCAGAAGGACGACCTGTACAGGGTCGTATTCAAGGGCATGGGCTCTCAGGAAGCCATTGATAATGCTGCGCTGGATATGGCGCCCGCGGGTGTCAATCCGTACCTCGACGCGCCCTGTTTCGGCTGCGAGCGCGCGAAGGATATCGACCGTACCGTCCAAGCTTCCATTGTCAAATATGACCATGTGGTCGAGATATTGCAGGTTGTGTCGTACCATCGCTTCGATGATATCTGCCTCGTTTTTGACGACGCTGAGGCCTAGAAGGGGGTATGTTGGCATCTCTGAGTCCGCTAGAGTGTCGTTCGATCAGGTTTTTAGCACATCAACGTTAAGAAACTCGGCAAAAGCCTCGAAGGCCTCTGGATCGTCTTCCGTAAGCCGGTCCAAGCATTTGCAGGCCAGATCGACCGCGCCCAACACGCTAAATGCCAAAATGGCCATTTGTTTGACCAATTCGGTGTCAAATTGATCAAGGCGGACCGGGTTTTTCACAAATACAACATCCAGATCCAGGATTTGGCTGGGACGAATCTTCCCGCTGAGCTTTCGGGTAAATCGCGAGAAAATCCGACGGCGGTTCACGGTCGCAAACCGGAATGGAATAAGGTCAAATTTCGTCAGTTCATTTTGGATGTCGGCGAAGCTTGGTTGCTCCTCATAAAACGACATGAGAGCGACTTCGGTTTGTAGCATCGCTGTCTGAGACAGCAATCGACCTGCGTTCTCAAAAACCTCAAGCTCACCCCCCTGAATGTCGATCTTCAGGAAGTCCATTCGATCCACTGCGTCAAAGGCGTCAAGCCTTACGGTCGAGACAGGTATTTCCGTTGCGCGCACTGCTTGTTTTCCCCACCACGGTCCGAAATAAGAGCCGACCCACGGGCAGAGCTTCTTTGTGGAAGACAAACCGGTAGCTGGTGTCGCATAGAGCGTTTTGGGCCTGCCATCTCCGACCGCATTTGGGAAATATGTCTCGTTCGGGCCCTTATTGGCGTTTAACGTGTCAAGCGACTGGCGGTCGGGTTCGAAACCGATTAACTGTGCGCACCCGCTCTTGACCAATCCGTCATAGGGTGGCGTCTCAGTGATCGGACTCGCACCGACATCGACCACCGTTGTCTGTAACATCGGATCGACAAGCTCGACGAACGTTTTGATTGTGTCTGGCGTCACGTTCGAGTTTTCTGTTTACGGCAATACGCCCTTAGAATTTAGCACATCTTACGCGCCAAGTTTCTTGTTGCAACAGGAACTGACCAGGGACAGCGCCCAAGCCGCCGAGGCGTGGCCTAAAGACAGCAATTCCTTGCCGTTTGTGTTCACTCTGAATTACAAATTCTGATATGTCGTTTTATTCCAACCGGTTCTGGATTTTCATCAGGTTGCATTCAAGGACCTCAGCGGGGGTGTGATAGCCAAAACTCATACGTTTTTGTCACGGGCGATAACGATAGTACTTGACACTGCTAACTCGTTTAAGCGGACTTTGGCGGAACTGCAGCGAAATCTCACTTTGTCCGCAATGCAGTCGTTCAATGAATTTGGCTGAGCGACCGCTTTGAGCCCGGAGCAGGCATCCTTCTTGTAAAAAAACACCAGAGATTTGGGACCTTGGCAGCTATGCTGCCGGACTAATGTTTTGGTTGAAGCAAAAGACGTTGTTCGGATCGTATTGGGCTTTGATCTGCGCTAGCTTAGCATAGTTCGGACCGAAAGCTCTTTTGGTTAATTCCAGGTTGTCTTCTCCATGCCCAGGAAAATTCAGATAAATGCGTCCTTCGTGATCCCATTTGGCCGATTCTTCCCAACCCGCTCGTGACCACGCAATGTTCGCGGCATCTTCCTTGGAGTCCAACCAGACGGCATCGAGCGAATACATCCACCCCATTGATCGGTCGCCGAAGGCCGTTGCATCGGATGGCACGCGAGAGACAGCTCCGCCAAAGTTCCAAAGTGACGAAAGTGAGTTTGCTGAGGGCGCCGCTCCGGCATCCGCCATTGCATGGTCGATCATCTCATCGGGCAATTCCGAAAGATAACGTGCCTTCCAGTAACAGCGGAAATCTCCCGCTGGCATCAGTTCATCAAACAGTTGCTGCACGTCGACATAATTCATCCGGCCTGAGAAATCGGCGGCCATCGGTCCAAGCTCTCGCAAAGGTTGGAGCAATTTATCACCCTCTGTGGCGTCGCCGTTGTAGACGCACGCCAGGGTAAAGACTTTTTGCCCCCAATACTCTTCGGGAAAGTCCTCTCCTTCTGCCGCTGTCGAAAACTCGCACAACGACCCGATCACACCTTCATGTTCTGAGACGAAGTCGCGCCAGAAGCGGATTGGCTCAGGGCCGGCTGAAAGCGGATAGATGGGGGCCGCGAACATGACCTCCGGCCCAATGGGGAAAAGCTCGAACTCAAAGGTTACAACGACGCCGAAGTTGCCGCCTCCGCCTTTCAGAGCCCAAAGAAGATCGGGGTTTTCTTCGGCGTTTGTGCGAACCACAGAGCCATCCGCCGTTACGACCTCCGCGGCTTTCAGGCAATCGATTGAAAGTCCATGCTTGGCTCTTAGCCATCCGATTCCGCCTGAAAGCGTCAGGCCCGCGACGCCTGTGTCAGAAATCAAACCACCCGGAGTGGCCAGCCCGTGTTTCTGGGTTTCGCTATCGACATCTCTCCACAAAGCTCCGCCTTGCACGATGGCCCGCTTTTGATCCGGGTCGACCGTCACGCCGCGCATTTCGGAGAGATCAATCATTACGCCATCATCGCAGACCGCATGACCCGCTACGTTGTGGCCGCCCCCGCGAATTGCAATCGGAAGACCCTGCTCACCTGCAAACCTTACCGCGCGGCACACGTCCTCGGTATTCCGGCATCTGGCGATCACGGCGGGTTTGCGGTCGATCATTGCGTTCCAGACCCCGCGTGCATCGTCATATTGGGGATCGCCTACGGACATGACTGTCCCGGTGAGTTTGCCCTTAAGCTCTTCGATTGATGTGTTCCGGACGTCCATTTGGCTCTCCCATTCGCGATCTACTGCTCAAGCATCGCCGAAAGGTAGAGCGCGCGGGAGTGGCAAATTGGACCAACTCGTGCCAAACTTGCCAGCAGACAGGGTATTATTGGACAAAACGATGCAGAATTTGACCAACGCATCAGACCTACCCAAGCGAAAGCCGCTGATTTTGCTCTTAGCGACGCCGGAAACCTCGGCCTCGGTTCTTTATGGTCTCTACGACGTCTTGTCGTCGGTTGGTGCCGTATTCCCCGACATGGTCAAGGGCGAACCCGAAGCCGAATTACTGGATGTCAGAGTTATCTCCTCAGATGGTCGTCCCTTCAGCTGTGTGGGTGATGTTCCAGTTCGTCCGCATGCATCTATCGCCGAAATCCAGTCGTCGAACACGGTACCAGACGCGGTCATCGTCAGTGACACATATATTTCGATTAAGGGTAACCCAACCGGTCGGTATCCGATCGAATGTGCGTGGCTTCGCAGTTTGCATGAAGCAGGTGTGCTTCTGACATCAGTTTGCTCTGGCGCGCTCGTGCTTGCAGATGCGGGGGTGTTGGATGGGTGCGAGGCGACTGCCCATTGGGCCTATCGAGACATGTTTCACCGCTATTATCCGAAGGTCACATTTAGAGAATCCGATGCGCTTTGTTTGAAAGATCAAGATTATGGTGTGATTACCGCCGGTGCAGTTTTCGCCTGGCACGACCTCGCCTTCTATCTGATCGCCCGATATTGTGGGTACCGTCACGCGATAGACACGGCGAAAGTGTTTCTGATGAGCGAACACCTCAATGGTCAATCGCCTTATCTGGTCATGACCCGTTCGATGGATGCCAAGGACGCGGCAATAGCCGATTGCCAGTCGTGGATAGCCGAAAACTATGATGCCCCGAACCCGGTCGAGAATATGGTCAATCGATCCGGTTTGGGAGCGAGAACCTTCGCAAGGCGGTTTCGTTCAGCGACCGGTTACGCGCCGATGGACTATGTCCAAGCGCTTAGGGTGGAAGAAGCGAAACAGTCGCTCGAACGTGACCAGCGCCCGGTTGAGGATATTGCGATTTCTGTTGGCTACGAGGATCCCGCCTCATTTCGACGGCTTTTTAAGAAGCGCGTCGGCCTCACTCCAAGTGCGTACCGGAAGAAGTTTCAAGGGCTTTCGCCTATTGGTGCGGCAGGTGCAATCTAAAGTCGACACAGTGCGTATTAGAACCGTGCTCTATCATCAAAGACATATCCATATTCACGCATCCTGTAAGTCTGCGCGGTTACTGCTGGAAGATACCGCGCCGACGTCAATCTTTTTTGAACAACAGAGTCGCTTGCGCAGAAAGTCATTCGGAAGCGCCACCCGTGGTCGCGGCTTCGAAAGGTTGAGTGTTCCAGACTAATCAATATTCGTTTTGCTTGTTGCAGCGCTTGGATTTGCTAAGCTCTTAGTCGGAGGGTCGCGATGCGTTCACGGATTACTACTCTGATGTTTGTAGATATGGTCGGATATTCCGCCATGATGAACGCTGACCAAGACGCCACAATTCAAGCGGTGCGGGAGTTAAAGAACCATCAGCTTGAACCCGTCCTCTCAGATTTTGGAGGCGAAATCCTCAAAAGAATGGGTGATGGTTGGATCATCGCGTTTTCCTCGATAAGCGCTGCTTTGGACAGCGCCATTCAAGTTCAGACAAATCTCTACGGCCATCGAAAACTAAAGCTCAGGATTGGCTGTCATTTGGGCGAGATTGTTGAAGACGAAGACGACTTTTACGGTGCTGGGGTAAACATTACCCAGCGCATCCAGACGGAAGCGCCTCCAGGTGGCGTGATGGTTTCGGAAGACCTTTTTCGGCAATTGTCTGACGACCGTGCGAAGCTACTAAACGAAGCTGGCACGTTCAACTTAAAGAACATCTCACAACCAGTAAGACTCTACCAGTGGCGTCCGGCTCCTGGATCTCAACGCAAACTGGATGACGTTCCATCCATCGCGGTTCAAGCCTTTGAGTTTGCCCCAGTCGACGCGGAAACCGAGGCCATAGCGGGCGATCTGCGGGATCAATTGATCGTCCGGGTGTCACGGCGCAAAGGCGTCTTAGTTTTTGACGCTTTGAGCAAAGCCGTTGACAAAGCAACCTATGATTTACGCGGTCGAGTGCGGATGGCTGGGGGGCGTGGACGCTTCACAATCACCATGACTTCTCGAGAAGATGCCCGGCCGGTTTGGTCGCAAACCTACGAAGCTCCAACCGATGATGTGTTTGCCTTCTGCGATGAAGTGCTCGAATTAGCGGAAGGGGACCTGCGCTTACAAACCAACGCTTTCGATGGAGACCGACTGGTCGACATTCCGCTTGAGGAATTGAGTGTCTCGGAGCTCCGGGCCCGGGCGGCCAATGAATACTACAAAACCACCATGGAAAGCTGGTCATATGGGCTTGCCTTGATGGAAAGGGCCATTTCTCTGAATCCCTTGGACGGAGTGTCTCTGTGCATGCGGGTTGAGGCGCAAATTATGCTCTTCGGTGCGCGGTATCAGCCATTACCAATCGAGCTTCAAGCGGCCTACAAAGAGGATCTCGATACGGCGGTTATTCAATCGCCGCAAAGTGACTACGTGTTTTGGACGAGAGCGGTCTTTCGCCTTGTAGTCTTGGACGATGTTGAAGGAGCGCGTGCGGATTTGAAGCGTAGCGCTGAACTAAACCCTGCGTATCTAGAAAACTACGAACTGGAGGGACAGATTGCGATGCGGGAAGGCGACTTTGATGGCGCGGATGCTGCCTTTTCCCGTTTGATTGAGCGCGGCGCGCAGAACCCTCTTCAGCCCTATCGATTGTTTATGCGAGGCGTGGCCCGTTTTTGCGGAGGAAACTACGAAGGTGCAGCGCAAGACGCTTCAACCGCCTCGGATTTGCGACCCAATGAAGCGGGTCACCTGAAACTACGTGCCATGGCTTTGAGAGAGATGAGGCTCGAGGACCAAGCCGAGGAATGCCTTCAAAGAGCGCGGGAGCTTTCGACAGACCCAATGGTAACGACCAAATTACCGGTTATGCCGCCTGACTTTCATTGGATGTCGAAGCAACTCAAACCTGGAGTTTTTTACTAGAAGGTAAGTCTCAAGAAAGCAGAAATTCAGCTTTTATAAATGTCCCCTTCGTCCGCTGAGCAGTCAATCAGAAAACCCGCAGCGAACGACGGCTCTGAGCACAAAACGCCGAATGCTGCAGTCCGGGCCAACGACTGTTACGCGCAGAAAGCGGACTTTGCAAAGTCTAGCTTGAGCCCAAAACGAACGTGCGCTGAATTCAAACGGAATTGACTTTCCCGGTTTTCAGAAAAAAGGGTTGTGAGTTTTCTGCTTTAACTCGGAGTATCCCAAAACATACCAAGGTGGGAGGATTTGTTATGAAAACAGCGGTTGTGACTGGCGCCGCGGGAGGGATGGGGCAGGCCATCTGTCGCCAATTGCAGACGAACGGGTTGCATGTGATTGGTCTGGACCTCAAAGAAGAGGGCCTCGTCGAGCTGGCATCAAAATTAAGTTCGGACTTCACGCCTATTTCCGTTGATCTAACAGATCCTTTGTCCGTGGCTCAAACGTTTGAGCGCATTAAGACAGCCCATGGCAGTCTGGATGCTTTGGTAAACAACGCGGGCACCTGCTTCATGTCTGACTTTCCGCACATTCCGCCCGAGGAACTCGAAAAGCAGATGGCGATAAACTTTAACTCTGCATTCCACTGTTGCCAGCAGGCGGTTCAGTTGATGTTGGAACGCGAAGGCATCAAAAAGATTGTAAATATCTCATCGAATGGAGCTTACAATTTCGATGTGTTCGACCCTCCCCATTACCGGGCGTCAAAAGCGGCGATGGATACACTTACGAAAGACCTTGCCCGTCGATACGCGCAGGAAAAAATCTGTGTAAATTCTCTGGCACCTGCCATGACTGAGACACCGTTGTTCAATGTCTTAACCAAGGACGTCTTGGAGAAAGCCATTAATGCTATGCCGCATGGCCGCGCGATGCTGCCCGAGCAAATCGCCGCTTGGGTCGGTTTTCTAATTTCGCCGGCTGGTGATGTCTCCAGTGGGAATGTGATTGTCCTGAATCAAGGGCGCGACGTCAGATAACTCCTAGGCGCACCGTTGCCTTTATGGAAAATGGTCCATGGGGTGGGATCAGCTGTAGACTTCTGGTGCTTTTTTCAGGACAGGCCATTGCTTTGGACAATGCCCATAGATTACGAACGCATCTCGCTCGGATGCCAGACGCATCAACCTGTCTGCGCTGGCAATCGCTGCATCCTCGTCCCAAGACCCGGCAAACTTCTCGTCGATTTCTGCTGGTCGGGAAATCGCATCACTGGTTAGTAAAACCGTCCCCGACGGGAGATCGACCATTACCGCGATCTGACCAGGCGCATGACCGGGTGCCATCAAAACGAAGATACCTGGCCCAATCTCTACGTCGTTATCAACAACCAGGTAATCCTGATCGGGCCATTCCAAAGGCCGCATATCGCCCCAGTACAACGGGCGGGGTAAGGCTCGCTCCGCAGCAGAGATAAGAATTGGACTGCTTGGAAAGTCGCCCAATGCACCGATATGGTCGATATGGGTGTGCGTACAAATCTGTAGTGTAATGTTTGAAGGAATAAGCCCAAGTTTTGCCAGCTGTGCGCATGGAAGATTGTCTGGTTCGCACTTCAGAACCTCGCCAAACTCGAACAATCGATCTTCTTTGACTGCGGCGTCAGTGGCGGTGGCATATTTTTCGGGGAACCCGGTATCGATGAGTATTGCTTCTCCCAAATCTGTCCGGATCAGAAACCCGCAGATACCAATTATGCGGCCAGTGGAATGGACCTTGAACAGCCCGTAGTCCAAAACCGCAAGGTCAATCGGTCGCCCTTTGACAAATCCCTCTGCTTGCACAGAATCTCTCCCGGATTGACTACAAGGATTTTGAGTAGAGCATGAAAGTCAAGATACACACACTTTTTCAATACCTATTGGATACTACGGAAGCGGATCCAGATGCGTTCGTCGGGTTTTCCTTGTCAGAGTCGCCGCGTTTGGGTGAGTTCATGGATGCGCTGGATCCAGCGCTGCCGTTGGATTGGAACCAAAAGAGTTTTCGGGGTCTGCCTGCTTTACGACGACATGTCTTGGATCGCGCCGGCTTGTCTGATGTTTGCAAGCCAGACGACGTTCTGATCACCGCCGGCGCCGCGGAAGCCAATTATCTTGCATTCATGCAATTGGTCCAACCGGGCGACGAAGTCGTAACGGAACGCCCGGGCTGGCCACAAGCGGGCGTATTGGCAGAGGCAGTTGGCGCGACGCTAAAAGTTGTCGACCGGGAAGAGAGTGCTGGTTGGGTATTGCCGCTCGACAAAGTTGAGGCCGCAGTAACAGAACGCACTCGACTGATCTTTATAACCAACCCCAATAATCCCACCGGGCAGTTGACGACGCAAGCAGAGCTTGAAAGGCTTATTCAAATTGCAGATCGCGTCGGCGCATGGCTGGTTGTTGATGAGGTTTATGCAGGATTGGAGTGGGTCGGATCCCGTGCCCCTTCGATTGCTGGTTTGTATCCTAGGGGTATCACGACAGGCAGCGTTTCTAAGGCATTGGGGCTCCAAGGGCTGCGAACCGGCTGGATGGTTTGCCGTGATCCCGATTTGATTTGGGATGCCATCATTCTGCGGGAAAACTCTAGCGAGATTATGAATATTCTCGGCGAAGTCATCGCCGAAATCGCCTTAAGGCCTGACCGATATAGCCAGGCTTTGAAAACTGCGCGGGCAGCCGGGATGAAAACGCTGGAACGCTTGGATCGGTTTGTTGCCGATCAACCCGGCCTCGATTGGGTCAAACCTCAGGCTGGATTGATTGGTTTGGCAAGGCTCGATGGGATAGATGGCGATGTTTTCGCCAAACGCTTACTAGCAGATCCCTATCGGACGTTTCTCTTACCGGGCTCGTCTTATGGGATGCGGAACCACATCCGACTGGGTGTGGGGGGAGGTGCTGCTGCCAACCTTGACCTTGGCCTAGAGCGCATGGGCGAACTGTTGGCGAACTGGTAGATTTAGGACACTCATTTCGACTTCTCGGCCTGCAACGCCGGTCAAAAAATGCTACCCGATCAAAGCTGACATTGAGCGTCTTGATGGTGCAAGTTCACCCGCCATGTGCTGACAGCTTTCTGTCACTCTCCGTCGACTGCGAAGCGGACAACGCTGACCTTTTGCGCTTACTTCGATGCGAGGTTTCGGAAAATGATTGCGCAACGCAACAACAATGCCCGGACCTTGTACTTTACCAATCTGGAAAACGTGTCGTGACGTAGCTGGGGAGCCAGACTGAAAACAGCCGTTTCAGCGTGGATCTCAGTACAATGCCCACTGTTATTTTCGCGGGGCTTCCATCCATTGGAGAGTAGCCAATCGCTTGCCGTGTTTCGTTGATATTCCAGCGCATCCCCGGGTTATCTGACATTAGGTTTAGGGCTGCGAAGGAAATATCCTTGGCATCTATTGCGGCGCGCATTCCGCTTAGAAAGTCCCGATCACTCAACCACATTTCCTGACCCCACCGACCCATCGCCATGTGTGTGCCGGGTTAAGCCTGCATCAGAGAGGCGTAATCGCTGTAGAGCTTGTCGACCGGGAAGTTTGAGCCAAACATGACCCTCTCAGGTCCGAATTGTTCAAGACAGACTTCGATGATCGGGCAAATACTGTCTGGCGTCCATTTGTGATCGAGCATGCCCAGACCGGAGAGCTTGCACGAGACATGCAGTAGATCGGACAGCGCGCACAGTCTCTGAGCCCAGTCGTTCAGGCCCGCCGGGCTGCGGTCATGCGGTGAGCCTGCGTGGCACAGGGCAATTTTTGTATCCGGAGCCTGCGCCAAAACCCCTGCCGTTTTCTCCAACAACTCAGGAATGAGCTGCAGATCAAAGCTGAGACCGCGCCGTCCGGCCTCCTGCAGCCCGACCAGAAATCGCGGATCGTCCAGCAAAAGATTGGTACCTGTCTGCACGTCCTCTCCGGGTGCCCGGCCAACGATCTGGCGCACGCCACGCACAGTTGGAAGGTCCTGACACGTGTCAAGCTGATTGGGCAGGTCGGTCGAGGTCAGGTCGCAGAACACAACCTGCGCCATCGGCCAGTCTGGATTGGTATCAGCGACGGTTTGGACCCACCGGGCTTCGTCCAGACCGTTTTCGGCTCCTACCTGGATATGGATCGAAGCACCGACTCCGTATGGTACGGCTTCGGATCGGAACTCGCGCAGCATATAGTCTCGCTGAATCAGCGTCGGGTCGCCAAAGAACCTTTCCACTCCGCGTGCCATCAGCCACGGATAGTGCACCGCCTCAAGGTCCCAAAGGTGGTGATGCGCGTCGATCCAGTCGGTCATGTCCGCGGTGCTTCCGCCATGCGCCCAAGAATATCTACGCCCTGTTGTTTCCAGAAATGCAGCAGGTCGATAAAGATCCAGTTTTCGACCAGCTTGTCGCCCTCGCGACGATAGATGTCGATCACGCGGAATTCACCGGCCTTGTCGGTGGCGGGCATGCCCATGAACCCGCCGGTGGGCCGCGCCGTGAAATTTGGCCAGCCAAAAAAGCCGCCATAGTGGCCTTCAGCCATGCGGCAGATGTGTTTGGTCTTTGAACGGTCCGTGAAGGATGCGCGGAACGGGCCTGAGTGCTGCTTTGCATAGCGCTCGATCGTATAGGTCGCACCGATCCCGGCAGGGCCCCACCAGATCATGTCGTCATGCCAGGTTTGGGTGAGTTCATCTTCGATCGAAAGACCCGACTGCCAGGTACCCAAATCGCCGATCATGGCATTTATGGCGGCAAGCGTGGCCTGACCCTCAGCCTCAGGTGCATCATCGTAGAGCAATCCATCGTGGGTCAGCGGGCCGGGCTGTACCAGATGCGCCGCTGTCTGTGGCGGGAAGGGGTTGAGCCCTGCCTGCATCATCAGGTGCGGAATGTCGAAATACATCGCGGTTTCCACGATGCGGCCATTTTCGACCTTGTTGAACTCGCAGTACCGCAGAAAAGTCATCTTTCCGGTAGGCGCGATGCCCAGCCAGGGCCGATCAAAGAGGCCCATCAAGTGACCCATCGATACTACCCAGGTGCCTGTGAACCCGTCCAACTCGTTGCGCCCTGCAAAGAAGATGTCCTGCCGCCGTTGCATCCGTGTCAGTGAAAGGCGCAGCGGCGTCCAGAATTTTTCAGCCGGTGCGTCCGGTCCGGTCAATTCGCCAAACGGATGGAACCCGCGCCAAAGCGCATCGGGTGTCATTACTTCGGAAAGTATCGATCCGATTCGATCCGGAGAAGTACCGTCCAATATAGTATAAAGGTCTCGAACGACTTGTTTTTCTTCCTGAAAGCTCACAGCTTTTTCCCGAGTTTTTCGCCTGTTTGCAGCATGTGTACTTGTCGATCCAAACCTTGCATGTCCAGTACATTCGCAGACGAAGGCCACGCACTTGTGAATTCAGGTACAGTCGAACCACGCATGTTCAGGCGGTAGGACAGGGCTGTTCTGGTCGCAGTCCCGAACACCTAAAGGGACGCAACCCGGCGCAAGTTTTCGAGCAGCCAAAAGTGGAGCGGACTGTTGGCATTGCGTGCGTGTCGAACAGCTTGCAGTTGAAAACCGCCGTCCTCAATCGGCAATGGTCTGTGGACGATATCGAAACGTTGTCCATTAGCTTGGGCGACACGCTTGGGCAGAGTTACGACAAGATCCGATTTTTCGATGATCGAGAGCGCCGAAAAAAGCGAAGGAACGACCGTGCGAATATTTCTTTTGTAGCCTTGAATTTGCAACGCTTCGTCCACCCTGTTTCTGATCAGACCGTGGGGCGACACAAGCAGGTGGTCCACTTGCGCCATGTCATCGAGTGTCGGGTTTGCAGTCAACAGAGGGTGGTCGCGGCGACCAGCCAGAACGTAGTGCTCTGTATAGAGGTCCTCGACAACAAAAGACGCCTCGCTTTTTTGTGGAATATCAAAGTATCCAATGGCGAGGTCGATCCGTCCCTGCACAAGAGCGTCGAGTGCCTCGCTATAGACGAGTGGATAAGCCTGTACATCAATGTTTGGGCTGAGATTGCGCATTTCGGCAACAAGCTTTGGTATCACACTCGTCAGTTCGTAATCGAACGCGCCGATCCTGAGGTCGGTCGCAGTGGAAAGTGGGTCGAATTTTTCCGGGTCTTCGAGCGTTTCTGAAAGCAGCCGTACAATCCTGCGAATTTTGGGTTCCAATTCCTGCGCCAGAGATGTCGGTTCGAGCCCGTGCGCGCGGCGCAGAAAAAGCGGATCCTCATAGAGCATGCGAAGTCGTTTCAGGGCATGGCTGACAGCCGGTTGGGTCAATCCCATCTCGCGTGCAACCTCTGTTGCTTTGCGATGCCGCATAAGGCTGAGGAAGATCAACAGCACCGTTGTGTCGATCAATCTCAAATTAATTTTGTTTATATCTACCATAGAACGATTTCATTATACTGAATATCGTGCTTCGTCTAGTCTCTTTGCATACGTATGCACGGCGACCCATCAGGGAGGGACTCAATGGCCGAGATTCAACTTCGCAACGTTGGAAAGCGTTGGGGTTCGTTTGTCGGGGTCGACAATTTCGACCTGACGATTTCCGACAAAGAGTTTCTGGTTCTTCTTGGTCCATCAGGCTGCGGCAAAACCACGACGATGCGTATGATCGCGGGTCTGGAAGATGCCAGTGAGGGTGATATTCTGATCGACGGCGCCCGTGTCAACGATATGGAGCCCAAGGATCGTGACGTCGCGATGGTGTTCCAATCTTACGCTCTGTATCCGAACATGAACGTTTACGAGAACATCCGGTTCCCGTTGAAGGTTCGCGGCATCGACCCCGCCACGCATGACGAAAAAGTGCGACGTGCATCCGCTATGGTCGAACTGGACGACTTCCTGCACCGCAAGCCCGCAGAATTGTCGGGCGGTCAGCGCCAACGTGTTGCGTTGGCCCGTGCCATCGTGCGGGAACCGAATGTATTCCTGATGGATGAGCCGCTGTCGAACCTCGACGCAAAGCTGCGCGTGTCGACCCGTGCGCAGATCAAGAACCTCAGCCATGAACTGGCGGTGACCACGATCTACGTGACGCACGACCAGATTGAGGCGATGACGCTGGCCGACCGTGTGGTGGTAATGAAGAGTGGTGTTGTGCAGCAGGTTGGCAGCCCGACCGAGATTTACGACACCCCGGCTAACACCTTTGTGGCCAGCTTTATTGGTAACCCGGCCATGAACCTGATGGAAGGTGAGGTTCGGAACGGTGTTTTCACGGCTAAGAACGTCGAAATCTCTGGTCTGAGCGCACCGGATGGTGCGATGACATTGGGTTTCCGTGCCGAAGATGCCGATCTTGCCGTGGAAGGGCAGGGGCAGATCAACGCGCCTATCTACACGCAGGAATTGCTGGGCGACGCCACAATGATTTCGGTTCGCGTCGGTGGTGCCCTGGTATCGGTGAAAGCGGACAAGAATTTCCGAGCAGAGATCGACGACATGGTTTCAATCTCGGTTCCAGCTGAAATCTGCCATCTGTTTGACGGCAAGACCGGTGCCCGGATCTGAACACGGCCCCGCTTTATGATCGGGGACAAACCCCGGCGTTAGAAACTCATGCGTGAACGGGCCACGCACTCAAAAAACTCAGAAAAACAAGGAGACAGAAATGTTCCTGAGAAAAATCGCTACTGCAACCGCCTTTGTGGGCCTGATGGGTTCGGCAGCCTACGCCGCCGACTGTGGGCCGGAAGGTCAATCCATTCGAATTCTCGCCAGCGACTTCCCGGCAATCCACGCAGTCGCGGGAGCCGCCGAAGCCAATTGCGGTGGGGCTGCAGCTGAATTCAACACCAACCACACCACCGAAGCGCGCTCAATCATGAACGCCGCTCTGACACCGAACCCGTCGGAATATACATCGGTGATCCTGGCCAACTCGACGCTGACCCAGCTGATGAACGACGGTCTGGTGCGTCCGCTGAACGATCTGGTTGAGAAATACAAGGACAGCATCCCGCCGAACCTGCTGATCACCATTGATGGCAACGTTATGGCCGTGGCCTTCATGGCCAACTCGCAGCACCTGTTCTCGCGCAAGGATATCCTGGAACAGGCCGGTGTAGACGGCATTCCGGCGACTTATGAAGAAGTTATCGAAGCCGCCGAGAAAATCCGCGCCGCCGGTATCATGGAGCATCCGATCGCGATGAACCTTCAGACCGGCTGGAACGTGGGCGAAGTGTTCAACATGATCTATCTGGGTCATGGTGGCGACTTCTTCGAGCCAGGCTCTGCTGAACCTTCGATCAATAACGAAAAAGGCGTGGCTGCGCTGGAAACTATGAAGGCCCTGGTGGAATACGCCCACCCTGACCACTTGACCCACGCGTCGAACGAAACGCAGGGCCTGTGGGAATCCGGTCAGGCGGCTCTGGCCGTCATGTGGGGTTCGCGTGGTGCACCGATTCTGGATGACGAAGGGTCTACCGAAGAAGTGACCTCGAACACGGTTTTGTCTGCTGCGCCAACAGTTGGTGGCGGATCGATCCCCGCAGCCACATTGTGGTGGGACGGTATCACCATAGCATCCAACGTGTCGGACGAAGAGGCAGAGGCAACCTTTGCTGCACTGATCAGCGGCCTGACCCCGGAAATGGTTGCCGCAAACAACGATGATGCCGTCTGGCTGCTTGAAGGGTTCAAGCCCGGACCGGCGGCGGCGGGTGTTGCCGCAACCGTACAGGGTGGGGCGAAGCCATATCCGATGATTCCGCAGATGGGTCTGCTGCATGCGGCGCTCGGCTCGGAACTGACGGATTTCCTGAAGGGTGACGAGAGCGCTGAACAGGCGCTGGCGGATGTCGAATCCGCCTACCGGACCTCGGCCAAAGAAGCCGGCTTCCTCGAATAACACTCCCCGACTGGAGGGGGCTTACTTGGCCCCCTCATCTTTTTCCGGACTTTAGACTGGGACGCACGCTATGAAGCACCGCACCTTTTTCTGGTTCATTCTGCCGACGCTTTCCGCAATGATCTTGTTCATTGCGCTGCCGATCGTCTCGGTCTTTGTTCAATCGCTTTTCGTCGAACACGAGCAGGTTCTGGTGGTTTCCGAAAGCTGTGGTCCATTTGGATGCACGCCAACCACGTCGGTCGATACCGAGGCCACTGCCAAGCTGCAGGAAGAACAACCGCTAGGCCGGTTCAATGGTCTGGGCACATACACCAACCGTTCGCACCTGGCCTTTGCAGAGATCGGAGAGGCGTGGGCGAATTCTGACAGTTTCGGTGATTTCTGGGCTAAGGTGTACAACCTGCCATTCTACAGCGCCCTAACATTCACATTGGCGTACACCTTTATTGTCACGCCGCTGGTTTTGGCCCTTGGGTTGGCAATTGCTGTAGGTGTCAACAACCTGCCGCGTGCGCTCAAAGGGGTTGCGATCTTCATTTCGCTTCTGCCGTTTCTCGTTACGCCGCTGGTTGGCTCGTTGATCCTGTTCTGGATGGTCGATGGCGACGGCGTTATCGGAGCCACCATTCAGCGCATATTCAATGACCCGTCTCTGAGCCTGAAGGCCTCGACGGCGCTGACATGGACAATGCTGATGGTCTACGGCGTGTGGCATACCCTGCCGTTCAGTTTCATCACCTTCTACGCAGGTCTGCAAACCGTCCCCGATGATACGATGGAAGCGGCACAGATCGATGGCGCGACGAAGTGGCAACGCCTGATCCACGTGATCGTGCCGCACCTAATGCCGCTGGTTTCGTTTGTGACGCTCATGCTGATCATGGATAACTTTCGGGTTTTTGAGCCGATCGTCAGCTTCAAGGCCGAAGCCCATGCACAGTCGCTTAGCTGGATCATCTTCAACGACCTGCGCGAAAGCGGCAATCCGCTCTATGCGTCAGCAGGTGCAACCTCGCTGATTACCATCATCCTTGCGTTGATCCTGATGTCACCGGTGCTTGTTCGCACCTGGCGCGACTTCACCCGTAAATCTCACTGAGGACACGACATGGCGACCAAAGCACAATCCCGCATGACCCCGCTAAAGCTGTTCTCTTACGGCTTCGTGGCCCTCTGGCTGATAATTGCCGCCTTCCCGTTCTTCTGGACCTTCTGGGGCAGCTTCAAGGTACAGGCCGACTTCTTGTCCAAGGCCGACTGGATGAACGCCCTGACCGGTGCCAACACGATTGAGCAAACCGGCAGTGCCTTTACCGGTGCCGGCTATCACGGGGCATGGGTTCTGGAAGATTTCTGGTTCAACTTCAAGAACACCGGCATCGTGGTTTTCTTCACCGTGCTCATCTCGCTGACCTTCGGAACGCTCGGCGGTTATGCGTTGGCGCGGTCCGGTTTCCGCTATGCGTTCTGGATCCTGATGGCCGCACTTGTGTTCCGCGCTATGCCGCATATGACACTGGTCTCGGGCTATTTGCTGTGGTTCTTTGAATGGAATGTTTGGGGCATCCTGCCGACAACCATCATCGTGCTTGTGGCTATCAATCAACCCTTTACCCTGTGGATGCTTCACTCGTTCTTCAAGAACATCCCCAAGGACATGGACGAAAGTGCCATGGTCGATGGCTGCACCCGGTTCCAGGCCTTCCGGCATGTAATCGTCCCGGTCATGTGGCCCGGCGTGATTACCACCGGTCTGTTCAGTTTCCTGCTGGCCTACAACGACTTTACCGTGGCCGTGATGCTTCTGAGTGAAGAGAACGAGACCATCATTCCCGCCATCAACAGCTTCATGGGCACCACCCAGGTTGAAGGCAAGGTCATGTACGCGGTCGCGGCCGTGGTTTCGGCCACCGCACCACTGTTTGTCCTGATCCTGTTCTTCCAGCGCCAGATCGTCAGCGGTCTGACGGCAGGGGCGGTCAAGGGCTGATGAGTGCATCTGCAAGACATAACGCAGTTGGGCGCCACCCGGCGCTCAACCGGATGCCAAGGGATTTTCTGACGGCCGATTAACCCTCCCCGTCCACACAGAAAAACTCTTGGCAACCGGATAAGGAATAGAGACATGAAGGGTTCCCGCCCCGAACAGGCCGTGCTGACACGCGACACGGACATGAGCAAAACCGACCAGACCCGCGCGGTGATCGAAGGGATGGTCGATGGGCTGAACGACCACCGCATTGACGACATTGGCGAGTTCTTCACGGAAGGGTTTCGCTGGATGGGCAACCAGGGCTGCGGCACCAAGACCGGGCTCAAGGAATTTCAGGAAAACTGGCAGCGCCCATTCCAGGCTGCGTTTTCCGACAAGACCTGCATCGACGAGGCCCGGCTTTACATGGGTGAATGGGCTGCGGCCTTTGGCCGGCAAGAGGCAACCCATTCCGGTGAATTTCTGGGCATTGCGCCCACCGGCAAGCGGGTCGAGATCCGCTATATGGATTTCTGGAAAGTCGTCGACGGCAAGATTGTCGACAACTGGGTGAATGTCGATTTCGCCCATGTCGCCGCTCAACTGGGCGTGGACCTATTTAACGGCGAAGGCTGGGAAACATTCGACCGGGGAGAAAAGACTCCGCCTCGGCCCGACAATTGAGGATTAGGACAATGGCTATCGAATATTTGAAACGCGGCAAACCCGAGGCAGACCGGGCCGAGGACGATGCCAAAACCCGCGCCGTCGTTGAGGCGACGCTGAAAGACATCGAAACCCGCGGTGATGCGGCTGTGCGCGAATTGTCGGAGAAGTTCGACAATTACTCGCCGGAAAGCTTCCGCCTGAGCCAGGAACAGATTGACGAGCTGATCGCCTCGCTGTCTGAGCGCGAACTGGCCGACATCGAGTTTGCACAGAATCAGGTAATGAACTTCGCGCAGGCGCAGCGCGACTCGATGTTGGATATCGAGGTTGAAACCCTGCCAGGCGTGATTCTGGGTCACAAGAACATCCCGGTGCAGTCGGTTGGTTGCTACGTGCCGGGCGGCAAGTTCCCGATGGTGGCTTCGGCGCATATGTCGGTGGCGACGGCCAAGGTGGCCGGTGTTCCGCGTATCATTGCTTGCACCCCGCCGTTTCAGGGCAAACCGAATGCTGCCGTGATTGCGGCTATGCATCTGGGGGGCGCGCACGAGATTTACGTTATGGGCGGCATTCAGGCGATCGGTGCCATGGCGATTGGTACGGAAACCATCGATCCGGTTCACATGCTGGTGGGACCGGGCAATGCCTTTGTGGCCGAAGCCAAGCGCCAGCTTTTTGGTCGTGTCGGTATCGACCTTTTCGCGGGTCCGACCGAGACTATGGTAATCGCCGATGAAACCACCGCCGATGCCGAGCTCTGTGCGACTGATTTGCTGGGTCAGGCGGAACATGGCTATAACAGCCCCTGCGTACTGGTCACCAACTCACGCAAATTGGCCGAAGACACACTGAGCGAGATTGACCGTATCTTGGGCATCCTACCCACTGCCGGCACCGCGAAGGTCAGCTGGGAGGAATATGGCGAGATCATCGTCTGCGATACCTATGACGAGATGCTGAAAGTGGCAGATGACATAGCGTCCGAGCACGTTCAGGTCATGACCGACCGCGACGATTGGTTCCTGGAAAACATGACCTGCTACGGCGCGCTGTTCCTTGGGCCACGGACCAATGTGGCAAACGGCGACAAGGTGATTGGTACCAACCACACTCTGCCGACCAAGAAGGCCGGTCGCTATACAGGCGGTCTCTGGGTGGGCAAGTTCATGAAAACCCACAGCTATCAGAAGGTCGTCACTGATGAGGCCGCAGCGATGATCGGCGAATACGGCTCGCGACTGTGCATGCTGGAAGGTTTTGTTGGCCATGCCGAGCAATGCAATATCCGCGTCCGGCGTTATGGGGGCGTTAACGTGCCCTACGGGGAAGGCGCGGGTTATCGCGAGACTGCCGAGGTGCCCACGTGACTGTCAGGCAACCACCACAGAACTTGCGCCCGGGATCGCCCGGTCGTCACGGATTTTGAGAAAGAAGCAGATAACACAATGCGAGATTTCGCAATGGACACACATTCTACCCACAAGGCCCTGATCGCACCCTTGCGCGAGGCCATGTACAACTTTGACGAAGCTGGCGTCCGCGCCGCGCTGCAGTCGGTGATTGCACCCGATGCCGTCATTCACATGCCGCATCCATTAGGCGACTTGACCGGGCCGCAGGAACTTTACGACACTTGCTATGCGCCGCTGCTGACATCCATGCCTGATCTGGAACGACGGGATTGGATCGTGATGGGCGGGCCAACGGAACATGGCGATGATTGGATCGGCTGCGGCGGCCACTATGTTGGTACATTCGTCGCCCCCTGGCTGGACATCCCGCCGACGGGGCATCTTACCCATATGCGGTTCCACGAATTCTACCGCTTCGAAAATGGCAAGGTTGTCGAGATCCAGACACTATGGGACATTCCCGAGGTCATGATGCAGGCGAAAGCCTGGCCGATGGCCCCGTCGCTGGGGCTGGAGTTCTGCATTCCCGGCCCGGCAACGCTGGACGGCATCGTGCCCGGTCCGTGGGATGAGGCGAAATCTCAGGCCTCGTGCAATCATATCGTCGACATGCTGAACCATCTGAAGAAACACCCCAGCCAGGGTGGACCCGAAGTGATGGAGATGGAGAAATTCTGGCATCCGCGCATGAACTGGTACGGCCCCGCCGGGATCGGCACCGGGCGTGGCATCGCGGGGTTCCGCAACTGGCACCAGATACCTTTCCTGAACGGCATGCCTGACCGCGGTAAATACATCGAAGATATCACCTACCATTTCTTTGGCGACGGCGACTATGCCGCCGTCACCGGGTGGCCGAACATGATCCAGACTGTCACCCATGACGGCTGGATGGGCATTGCGCCGTCGGGCAAGAAGATCACCATGAGATCGCTGGATTTCTGGCGGCTGGAAAATGGTCTGATCCGCGAGAACTGGGTCATGGTCGACCTGCTGGATGCCTACCGCCAACTGGGCGTAGATGTCTTTGCCCGCCTGCGCGAGTTCAACAAGGTTCGCGTTCAGGGCACGATTCCGTTCCCGGTTGGCGAGGTCTGATATGCCCCAATTCCCCAGCACCCCCAGTTTCAGCCTCAGCGGCAAGCGCGCACTTGTCGCCGGAGCTTCTTCGGGCATCGGCATGGCCTGCGCCGTGGCGCTGGCGGAACATGGTGCTGAGGTCACTTTGGCGGCGCGCCGTACTGGCGCGCTGCAGGATATTGCACAGGATATGTCGGCGCAGGGATGGTCTGCCCATGTGCTTGAACTGGATGTCTCGGACGTGGCGACAACGGCTGAGGCTGTGGCGCAGAACGGACCGTTTGATGTATTGCTGAATTCGGCAGGGCTGGCCCGGCACAGCAGGGCGATTGATACCACGCCCAAAGATTTCGATGCGGTGATGGGGGTGAATGTCCGGGGCGCCTATTTCCTGACGCAGGCCGTTGCCAAGGGCCTGCTCGATGCCGGTCGTCCTGGATCGCTGATCAATATCTCAAGTCAGATGGGCCATGTCGGCGGTCGCGAGCGCGCTGTCTATTGTGCGTCGAAATTCGCGGTCGAGGGCTTTACCAAGGCCATGGCGCTTGAGTTCGGACCAGGAAAGATCCGGGTTAACACGATCTGCCCGACCTTCATCCTGACCGAGCTGACCAAGACCACCTTCGACGATCCGGACAAACGCGCCTGGATTCTCGAAAAGATCAAGCTTGGCCGCCCAGGTGAGATCGAGGACATCATGGGCGCGGTGGTCTACCTGGCCTCGGATGCCTCGGCGCTGGTGACCGGCACGGCGATGATGGTGGATGGAGGATGGACAGCAGACTGATGGTTGCGCAGAAAGTCACATCGGCAGAAGTTGCCCGCCTTGCTGGTGTAAGCCAGTCGGCGGTCAGCCGGGTGTTCACGCCCGGTGCCTCGGCCTCTGCCAAGACCATCGAAAAAGTGCGCAAAGCCGCGAAAGAGCTGGGGTATCGTCCCAATGTTCTGGCGCGGGCCATGGTGTCGGGCAAAAGCGGCATCATCGGGCTGGTGGTCGCATATTTGAACAACCAGTTTTACCCCGAGGCGCTTGAAAAGCTGACAAACACGCTGCAGGAGCGTGGATACCACGTGCTGATTTTCATGGCTGCGCGATCGGCCGGAAATGTCGACAAAGTCGTCGAGGAAATCCTGGATTTTCAGGTTGACGGCATCATTGCCGCCTCGGTTGCATTGTCTTCGGACCTGTCCAATCGCTGTCGTGCGGCCGGTATCCCGATGGTTCTATTCAACAGGGCTCAGGATGATCGAGACATGTCGGCAGTTACTTCTGACAACATTGCCGGCGGGCGCAAGGCGGCCGAGTTTCTGCTGGCCGGGGGGCATCGGAAAATCGGCTATATTGCCGGTTGGGAAGGCGCCTCGACCCAGCGCGACCGCGAGGCCGGTTTTGTCGCGGCCCTGCACCAAGCTGGCGTGATGCTACACAGCCGCGAGGTTGGCAACTTTGGGGCGGAAGATGCTCGGGGCGCAACCCGCAGGATGTTTGCCTCGGACCCGCCGGATGCTGTCTTCGTCGCCAATGATCATATGGCGATTGCGGTGATGGACTCGCTCCGGTTCGAGTTGGGCCTGAATATCCCCGAAGACGTTTCGGTGGTTGGGTATGACGACGTGGCCGTGGCCGCGTGGCCGGCCTACGATCTGACAACTGTGCGCCAACCCGCCAATCGCATGGTCGCTGAAACCGTCGATATTCTGCTCCGCAAGATCGAAGAATCCGACGCTGAACCGCGCCGCGTCGAGTTTGACGGGCCTCTAATTGTTCGCGGCTCTGCACGCATACCTGAAGGATGGAAGACATGAAGGGATTTGATCCCAAGTTCAAAGATTTTCCCGACTATATCATCGGGATCACCAAGGAAATCTGGGAAGATCGTGGGATTGCCACGCTGCATCACTATTATTCCCCGGACATCGTCGTGCGCTCACCCGCGTCTGTGGTCGTCGGCAACCAGGACGTGATCGCTGCAACCATGGCGACCTTGGCCGAATTCCCCGACCGCACCCTTCTGGGCGAGGATGTGATCTGGTCGGGCACACCGGAAGAGGGCATGCTGTCCTCGCACCGCCTGCTGTCCACGGCAACGCATTTGGGCGACGGCGTTTATGGCAAGGCGACTGGCAAGAAGCTGACCTATCGCATCCTGGCTGATTGCCACGCCATCAATGATCAGATCAACGATGAATGGCTGATCCGCGACCAAAGCGCGATTGTCCAACAGATGGGCTGGGATCCCAAGGAATACGCCCGCGACCTGATCGCCCGCGAGGGCGGACCTGACGCCTGTATTCAGCCCTACACGCCCGCAAACGATCAGCCTGGCCCTTATAAAGGCCATGGCAACGACAACGAATGGGGCCAAAAATATGCCGACATTCTGACCCGGATCATGAATGCCGATATGGGTGTGATTGAGGAAGAGTATGACCGCGCCGTCCTGTCGGAGTATCCCGGTGGCACCACAGGACATAGCTGGGGCCCGGTGGATCGGCTCTGGATGGGTTTGCGCGCTTCTTTCCCAAATGCCGAGTTCAAAATCCACCATCAGATCGGACGGGACGATCCCATGATGCCACCCCGCGCCGCGATCCGCTGGACGCTGCACGGCAAGCATGACGGCTGGGGTGTGTTCGGCGTGCCGACCGGGGCCGAGGTGTTTGTGCTGGGCATCAGCCAAGCCGAGTTCGGTCCCTGGGGTCTGCGCAAGGAATACACTTTGTTTGACGAAACCTCGATCTGGAAACAGATACTGTTGAAAACCGGCGATCTCTGAGAATGTCGCTCCGTGTCTCAAATCTGGATGCCGGGCAGGCGTTGCGGCGGTTCCACGCCTATCGCGCCAGCCTGCGCGCCCGGCGGCTGAACAATCGCCCGCCGGGCCTTGGGGGTTGGGCCGATCAAACCTCAAAGCAAAAGGAAGAAAGAAATGAGCACAATTCAAAGCCGCATCGTCCGTTATGGCGAGCTGAAGCCCTGCAAAACCGCGTTCATCGACGCGCACACACCGGGGTCTGACCAGAAGGAGAACTTTACCATCATTGGCGGTGGCGTCAGCGAAAGCCCCGACCAGCACGTCCACATCACCGACAAGATCGGGTTCAACATCGGCGCGGCGGGGCAACCGCCTAAATGCCGCAACTCACTGCACAGTCACACCACCGCCGAGGTCTTCTTTGTCGCCAAGGGCCGCTGGCGGTTCTTCTGGGGTCGTTACGGCGCTGCAGGTGAGTTCATCGCCGAAGAAGGTGACATCTTCAACATCCCGACCGGCATCTTCCGCGGGTTCGAGAATGTAGGCCAGGACTACGGCATGATCATGTCGATGCTGGGTGGCGACGACGCCGGTGGCGGTGTGACCTGGGCACCGCAAGTCATTCAGGACGCGCAGGCCCATGGCTTGGTGCTGGGTAATAATGGCGTGTTATACGACAGCAAAAAGGGCGAAGAACTGCCGCACAACGTGCAGCCCATGCCGTTGCTTACCGAGGAGGAGCTGAAGGCGTATCCCGAGGTTCCCGTTGATGCGGTGATCGGAAAATATGTCGCCCGGTACTGGGACCTGATGGCGCTGTCGGCGTACAAGCCTGCAGTTGTGATTGGTGAAAATGGCCTGATCAAGGACAAGCCCGGTTTCGAGGTGGATTTCCTGACACGCGGATCGGCCGTGGCTGAACAGGTCAAGGCGGACAAACCCGTGGTTCTGATGCCGGCCAGCGGCCATTGGCGTATCAGGATCAATGAGGTCGAAGTAACCCTGTCCAACGGCGATACCGCACTGGTTCTGCCCGGCGAAAGCTACAGCGCAGAGCCGTCGATGACCGGCGAAGCGGGTCTGTATCGTATCACTGCCACCGACGATCCGGCTGGAGCGACCTGGACAGGTGCATAGCGCCAAAATTGCGTGTCCCGATTTCAATCGCGGCATGCTCAGCACATCCTGCACCGGGATTCCAGCCCGGCGCAGGAACAAGATTTGGAGGCAGATGAAGACATGACCCGCATTTCAACCACCCATGTGGGAAGCCTGCCGCGCAGTCAGAAGGTCGTTGACTTCATCTTCGCGCGCGAGCGGGAGGAGCCGTTCGATCAAGCTGCATTTGATGCCTGCATGACCGCTGCCGTGTCTGAGACAGTGCGAAAACAGACCGAGGCCGGGGTTAATATCGTCTCGGACGGTGAGACCTCAAAAATCTCCTATGCCACTTATGTGAAGGACCGCTATACCGGCTTTGCCGGTGACAGCCCGCGTAACGCGCCGGCGGACCTCAAAATGTTTCCGGGCTTTCTGCAACGTTTGGCGGATGACGGCGGAACGCCGCAATATGCGCGGCCCATGTGTGTGGGCGAAGTACGCTCGAAAGGGCAGGGCGAGTTACAGAAGGACATAGACAATCTGAAGGCGGCGATGGTCGAACACCGGGTCGAGCGCGGTTTTATGAATGCCGCCAGCCCCGGGGTGATTTCCCTGTTTCTGCAAAATGATTTCTATCCGACGCGCGAGGCCTATCTGGCCGCGCTGGCCGATGCGATGAAAGAAGAATATGAAACCATCGTTGGTGCGGGTCTGGATTTGCAACTGGATTGCCCGGATCTGGCCCTGTCACGCCATATGCTGTTCACCGATCTGTCCGACGACGAGTTCGTGAAAATCGCCGACATGCATGTCGAGGCTCTGAACCACGCGTTGCAAAACGTCCCTTCAGAAAAAGTACGTGTCCATATTTGCTGGGGCAATTACGAGGGCCCGCACTGCTGTGACATCGGTATGGACAAGGTTTTTTCGACGCTGATGTCCACCAAGTCTCGTTATGTGCTGTTCGAAACTTCGAACCCACGACATGCGCATGAATGGACGGTTTTCCGTGACCGCAAGGATGAGATTCCGGATGACAAGGTTCTGGTGCCCGGTGTGGTTGACACCACGACCAACTTTGTCGAACACCCGGAACTGATCGCGCAGCGCGTTGAGCGGTTTGCGAACATCGTAGGCGCCGAACGGGTGATTGCCGGATCGGATTGCGGCTTTGGCACCTTTGCAGGCTTTGGCGCGGTCGACCCGGATATCGCTTATGCCAAGCTGGGCGCGCTGGCCGAAGGGGCTTCCCTGGTCAAATGACACCGCTTATCCTCCTGCCCGGAATGATGTGCGATGCGCGGTTGTTCACCCCGCAGATTGACGCTCTGTCAGGCAAATACCCGATCCTGTCTGCGCCCATCGGTGGACAGGACACAATGCTGGCGCTGGCCGCCGATGTGTTGACCTGCGCGCCTGAACGCTTTGCTATGGCCGGGCTCTCCATGGGTGGCATCGTGGCGATGGAAATCCTGCGGCAGGCCCCAGACCGTGTGGCCGGGTTGGCATTGATGGACACCAATCCACTGGCAGAGTTGGGCGAGGTCAAGGCCAGACGCGGCCCTCAGATCGACGCCGTCGAACGCGGCAATCTGCGCAAGGTGATGGCCGAAGAGATGAAGCCGAACTACCTGACCGACGGCCCGCGCCGCGCCGCCATTCTGGATTTGTGCATGGATATGGCCATGGATCTTGGGTCGGACGTTTTCATCAATCAATCCAAAGCCCTGCGTGATCGCCCTGAACAGAGCAATACCCTGAGGGACTTCACCGGCGCAGCGCTGGTTCTCTGTGGGCGCGACGATGCCCTGTGCCCCGTCTCAAGGCATGAGTTGATGCACGATCTGATGCCGCAGAGCCGGTTGGAGATCATCGAAAACGCCGGCCATCTGCCGACTCTGGAACAACCGCAACAAACCACGGCGGCCCTGACCCGCTGGCTGGAGATGATATGAACCAATCCCTGCTGGACCTGCTGAAAAAGGTCGACACGCCAACCGTTTGCAACGCTATCGAAGTGGCTCAGGGCAAGCGCGGTTTCAATGATTTTACCCGGGGCACAATGTTATGCTCTGATCCCGAAGCGGGCGCGATGGTGGGATATGCCCGTACCGCGAAGATTGCCGCCGTGAACCCACCGGCCGAGGCACCTGACGTGATCCGCGCGCGTCGTATGGATTACTACCGTCACATGGCCGCAGGCACCGGTCCCGCCGTGACCGTGGTGGAAGACTTGGATTACCCCGACTGCATTGGCGCCTACTGGGGTGAGATCAATACGACCGTCCACAAGGGTTTTGGCATCAGCGGTACGCTGACCAACGGCGTGATGCGGGACCTCGGCGACCTGCCGGATGGATTTCCGGTGGTTGCCGGGTCTGTCGGGCCAAGCCACGGGTTCGTGCACGTGAAAGAGGTTGGAACGCCGGTTACGATCTTCGGCCTGTCGATCAAGGACGGTGACCTTGTTCATGCCGACCGGCATGGCGCTCTGGTGATCCCGCCCGAGGTGGTGGACGAGCTTGAACGGGCGATCATCAAGCTGCTTGAAACCGAAAAACTGATCCTGGATCCCGCCCGCGCATCAGGGTTCAATTTCGACGCCTTCGAAAAAGCATGGGCGGCGTTCGAAGCCTCGAGGACTTAGGAGCGCTAGGCCGTTAACTGGAAAAAGGAGACCGGTCGAGCCGAGATATCCTGGAGGCGGTTATGCGACCAGCCTGGAAAGCGCGCAGCCCGATGCCGTCGCAATGCTAAGCAATGTCAATTTGGAGACCGAGATGCTCTCGGAAATGTCCTTTGCCTTGGCGGTCGAGAAAAAGGACCCCGAGGCATTTGCAAAGCAATGGGTTGAAGACAACTCGGCTGTTGTCGACAGTTGGTTCCGTTAGTGACATACGTTACCTAAAAATGCTTCGGGCGGTAACGAATTCCACTAGAGTGTTTGATAACCTTACGCCTTCCGGTCCAGAAGACCGGGAGGCTGGCAATAGTGCTGATCGGGTTTGCTCTGATCAAGGCAATCATCAACGATAGCCGCCGGAACGCAGTTGGCGTTACCTCAACAGTTTCGGATGCGGACCCAATGGTGGCCGAATAAAGTTTGAATAGTCATTGAGTGCCTACAGATCGTTTGTGGGCGCTCTTTCCGCATTCAATCGGTGGAGTGAAAGGTGAAACAATTTCAAGGCAGCTGTCATTGCGGTTCTGTAAAGTTCACATTTTCGGTACCGGACATCGATCATGCAATGCGATGCGATTGTTCATTATGTTCTCGTAAAGGCATGGTGATGAGTGCAACAGTAGTACCGCCTGAAGATATTAAAATCAGGTGTGAGCAGGGTGTTCTCTCAACTTACCAATTTGGCACAGAAACGGCGCGGCACTATTTTTGCAATCGCTGTGGAATTCATACATTCGTCGAGACGCGGCTGAACCCGGGCCACTATCGAGTTAACCTCGGATGCATCGATGAGTTGGACGCTCTTCGCCTACCTGAAGTAATCTATGACGGAAGAAATCTCTGACGCGACCAAGGTGCCTCTTGTGGTCAGAACATCTGAAATGCAATGACATGGCCAAGCGCTCGCTCACCACCTGCGGTACTGATAAGGATGGTTATGTGTGGACTCAAGGGTCGTTGCGACGGGGTCCGCTATCTCAGTTTTATCATATCTGACCCTCCCGTTTGTTGGCAAAATTGAATCAGCGACTTACCAATCGGTCAAGCCAGAGTTTTTCAAAGAAATACGCCCGTTTTTCCGTAAACAACTGGACTTTGGGCTGTTCGGACGCAGTAATGACAACAGTCAAGATTCGCCCGGGGTGCCCGGGCTCCGCTCAGTACAGGGCGCGGATTTATCCTGTGCCCGTAGAGTGGAGAAAAAAATGACCAATGCATCCAACCTGGAAATCAAATCAACACCCGCCAAAACGGCCCGATACAACCTGACGCGTCAGCAACAATTACACAAACTGCTGTCCCGCAAGTGTGGTGCCACGATTGCGCAGATTCAGAGTGTGTTTGGCTGGCAACCACATTCTGCGCGCGCGGCAATTTCGATGATGCGGAAGGCGGGGCATACTGTTGAACGATCTGGATCTGACAAAGGCACGGTCTATCGGATTGTGAAGGAGGCGTGAGCACTATGAATGCAAGCCTCACCATTAGCGACCTTACGCAAATACTCGCCGACATCGAAAATCTGGACCGCGCCGGCTGCCTTGATCAGTGGCGGGAAGTGTTTGGTCGACCCCCGCCAAAATACCTGTCCCCACAATTTATGAAACGGGTACTGATTTGGGAGCATCAGAACCGGGAACTGGGTGGGTTGTCTGTGAAGACAGAACGTCGACTGCAGAACATCGCGTTGGGAAAAGCACCACCAACTGCTCTGAAACCGGGATCACATCTGGTGCGGGAATGGAACGGTCGCACCTATCAGGTTGAAGTGGTTGATCGCGGGTACGTCATGGATGGCAAAACGTGGCGTTCCCTGTCAGCCATCGCAAAGCACATTACCGGAGCGCATTGGTCAGGCCCGCGCTTCTTCGGGGTTCAATGATGCGACGTATCCGCTGCGCCATTTACACAAGGAAAAGCTCGGAGGAGGGGCTGGAGCAGGATTTCAACTCACTCGATGCCCAGCGGGAAGCCTGCGAAGCTTACATCGCCAGCCAGAAACATGAGGGCTGGGAGCTTCTGCTGGATTGTTATGACGATGGCGGTATCTCGGGCGGTCATCTTGACCGCCCGGCGCTACGGCGGCTGATGCAGGCTGTAGATGATAATCGTGTTGATCAGATAGTTGTCTACAAGATCGATCGGCTGACTCGTTCGCTGGCGGACTTCGCGAAACTGGTCGAACGTCTCGACGCAGCCGACGCATCGTTTGTGTCCGTTACTCAGTCCTTCAATACGTCTACCAGCATGGGCCGCCTGACACTCAACGTTTTGCTCAGCTTCGCCCAGTTCGAACGGGAAGTCACCGCTGAACGCATCCGGGACAAGATCGCAGCCTCGAAAAGCAAGGGTCTGTGGATGGGCGGGAATGTTCCACTCGGGTATCAGGCGGATGGCCGAACGTTGAAAATCGATGAAAAAGAAGCTGAGATCATCAGGGCGCTCTACGATCTCTATCTTGAGCATCGGAGCATTCTTGATGTGAAAGAGCAGGCTGAGGCACTGGGACTCCGTTCGCGCCGTCGAGAGCGCCCGGGCGGACGCGTGGCAGGCGGTAAGGGCTTTGACCGCGGACACATCCATCATTTGCTCAGCAATCCTATCTATTCTGGCCGCATCCGACACAAGGGTCAGGTTTATGAGGGGCAGCACCCTGCCATCATTGACCCGGCAGTGTGGGAGCGGGTGCAGCAGCTGTTGACGGATGGAGCGGCAAGGGAGCGTGGAGTAAAGCAGAAAGCGAAGCGATCACTGCTCGCCGGAAAGCTTTTTGATGAAACCGGAGATCGGCTGACGCCCAGCCATAGTCGCAAAAATGGGAAGCGTTTGCGTTACTATATCTCCGGCCGGCTGGTGACGGATCGCAGTCAGAAGCATTCTGATGCGTGGCGGTTGCCGGCAGAACAGCTCAAGAGCCTCCTGGCCGAAGTGATCAGGCAATATCTGAAGCGACCGAACGCCGTGACATCAATGGCGCGGGATATGTCAGCGGCCGAGATTGCTTCAGCAACGGAGCTTCTCAGAGATTGCCAGTCCGTCAGGAAATACCTCGGTCTGATTTTGCGGGCAGATTTGCAACAGGGCTCTCTGAGGGTACAACTGGATCTCCAGGCACTGGCACAGATGATTGAGTGCAGGGTAGATCAGGTCGATGCCGGGGAGCTAACGATCGAAGCGCCATTCCGGATGCGCCGCAGAGGCGTGGAGCTGAAGCTGCATCTTGGCGATTCACCGCCTGAGATCGATCAAACACTTGTCCGCAACGTCGTTAAGGCGCGCCGGTGGTTGGCGATGATTATTGATGGCAGAACGTTCTCAGAAATTGCGGAGACAGAGGGCACTTCCAAACGACGAGTTCAGGATGTGGTCGATCTGGCCACGCTGGCGCCTGACGTCCTGGAGGCCATCGCTGCAGGCGAACAACCTGACGGCCTGACCACGGATTACCTGATCAAGTCCGGCTTCCCTGCTATCTGGTCAGATCAGCACAAACAGTTCGCTGCGCTCTGATCTGCAGACTCTCCCAAAGTTACCAAACTCGTACCGCCGGAATCGCGAACGGAGACTGCGGCCAGAAATCGACCATTGTTGTTCATAAACTCGGGTCTCAGCTGGAATAGCCGGATGATAACCTGCTGAAAACAAGCGGTAATAGGTGGCCAAATATTCAGTGTGTGATTTTAGGGAAAATTATGGCTGGGGTGGTAGGATTCGAACCTACGATACACGGTACCAAAAACCGCTGCCTTACCACTTGGCTACACCCCAACGGTGAGCGGCTATCTACGACTGTTGCTGACCGGGTTCAAGAGGGTTGGCGCAAAATTTCAGCGAGTCTCGGAAAAAATATCTATGCGCGCTGGGCCGTGCTGTTTGACAACGAATAACCCTGCGGAATCGACATGGTTTTTGCCGTCACTCTCTTATTTCCTCTGGACCAACACCCCAGAGATTCTCTTTCATCGTCCACCCACGATATCCGCCAGCCGAGATCTGACACCAGTCGAGCGTGCAGCTACCCAATCGTGCGACAACGCCCGACTCGAATTGCGCGTTGACCTGAGATTGCGGATCCGCAGAGGCATAAACCGGCAGCAGATCGGACTCGATCAACACCGTGCGGACTCCCGATAAAAGCGCATAGTGGACCCAACCGCCAGCGCCGTCGCGATCCTGAACTTTCCTCCAGTTTCCGTATTCGGCCGTGATCTGCAAAGGCATCCCGCGGCGCTTGAAGACCCAATCGATGCGATGGGTCAGTGAAGGGCCGCGCCGCACATTGCCCTCGGCGGCTTTCATCGACACAAAACGTGGCAGCGGCAGATTCGTGACCGAGCCACGCGCATCCTGCGCTAGGGCCGCCACCGGTCCCATAAATGCGAGGAAAACCAAAGCAAACGCCAACACACGACGATCTAGCGAAAAAATAGCACTCACTGCCTGCTCTTATGTTTGTCTTCTGCGCTCTCAAAAAAGGGTGGGTCTGTGCCCAAGGGTTCTTGTGCCCCGCCTGATCCTGCGCCACGATGCCATGGCGCGTGACCGTTTGCAAAACAATAGGAGGGCCAAGGTGCCAAGAGAACGTCTGAGTGTTGTTGTTACGCGACGATTGCCCGAGGCTGTTGAAACCCGGTTGAGCGAGCTGTTCGATGTCACGTTGCGCGACACCGACAACCCCATGAGCCGGGATGAATTGGTCGCTGCAGTCAAGACGGCTGATGTCTTGGTGCCAACGATCACGGACACCATTGACGGAGGTGTTCTGGGGCAGGCGGGCGAGCAGTTGCGTCTGATTGCAAACTATGGGGCTGGCGTCGACAATATTGATGTGGCCACGGCACGCCAGCGCGGGATTCTGGTTTCGAATACACCGGGTGTGTTGACCGATGACACCGCTGACATGACCATGGGGTTGATCCTTGCGGTAACGCGCCGGATCCCCGAGGGGCTGAGCGTCATGCAAAAAGGCGATTGGGCCGGTTGGGCTCCGACCGCTTTGCTTGGCGGTCGGGTCGGCGGGCGGAGGCTTGGCATTTTGGGCATGGGCCGGATCGGGCAAGCGGTTGCGCGGCGCGCGCGCGCCTTTGGTATGCAGGTGCATTATCACAACCGGCGCAAGCTGCGCCCCGAGATCGAGCAAGAGTTGGAGGCGACCTATTGGGATAGCCTTGACCAGATGGTTGCGCGGATGGACGTGATCTCGATCAATTGCCCATCGACGCCTTCGACTTTCCATCTGATGAATGCGCGGCGGCTAAAGCTTATGAAACCCACAGCAGTGGTCGTGAATACGTCGCGCGGCGAGGTTATCGACGAAAACGCATTGACCCGGATGCTGCGTGCCGGTGAAATCGCGGGCGCGGGGCTGGATGTCTACGAACATGGCACCGACGCCAATCCCCGTTTGCGGCAATTGCCCAATGTCGTTCTTCTACCCCATATGGGCTCGGCGACGCTTGAGGGCCGGATCGAGATGGGTGAGAAAGTTATTATTAATATCAAGACCTTCGAAGATGGTCACCGGCCACCGGATCAGGTTGTTCCGTCGATGCTGTGATTTTTGCCCCTTTTTGGGCCGGGCCTGCTGTCTTGATTTGAACATCGTGTTGCGCGGTTTATCCGGCGCGAGCAAACGCTATTGATTTTGACCAAAAGGGAGATCCACATGCGTGCGAGTTTGATATCGGGGTTGCTGTTATCGGCGACTTTTATTGCCGGCCCGCTATGGGCGCAGGAAACCGCTGACGCCGTTGCGCCCGAGGCGGCAACCGAAGGCGAAGCTCAGGCCCTGACCGAGCAGGTCATTGCGGCGCTTGAAGCTAAGCTGGCCGGTGTGCCGGTCGAATCCGAGAATTGGATGGTTGCAGCGGCGAACCCATTGGCCGTTGAGGCTGGCGCACGGGTGCTGCGTGCGGGTGGAACAGCAGCAGATGCGATGGTTGCGGTGCAAGTTGTTCTGGGCCTGGTCGAGCCTCAATCTTCCGGTTTGGGCGGCGGTGCCTTTTTGGTTTGGTATGATGCGACCAGCGGATCACTGACTACGTTGGACGGGCGGGAAACCGCTCCGCTCGCGGCGCGGCCCACGCTGTTTCAGGACGAAAATGGTGAGCCGTTGAAATTCTTTGATGCGGTAGTCGGTGGGTTGTCGGTGGGAACCCCCGGCACCCCTGCCTTGATGGCAGAAGCACATCGTCGTTGGGGCCGCAGCCCGTGGCCGTCCTTGTTTGACGATGGCATTGCTCTGGCCGAAGACGGGTTTCTTGTGTCGCCGCGATTGGCATCGCTGGTAGAAGCGGATGCGGAACGACTGGCACGCTTTCCTGCCACTGCTGACTATTTCCTGCCCGGTGGTGAGCCTTTGGCACAGGGGCAGCGGCTGACCAATCAGGCTTATGCAGATACGCTAAAGGCGCTGGCGTCTCAGGGGGCTGCCGGGTTCTATGGTGGTGACGTTGCCACCGGGATCGTGAACACAGTGCGCAATGCCCCCGGCAACCCCGGCGTTTTGTCTGGCATTGACCTTGCGCTGTATCAGGTGATCGAGCGCGAACCGGTCTGTGCCAACTACCGGTCTTACGAGGTCTGCGGCATGGGGCCACCATCGTCCGGTGCGCTGACGGTGGGGCAGATTCTGGGTATGCTGGACAGTTATGATCTGGGTGCAATGGGTCCCGAAAGCGCCGAGGCCTGGCGTCTGATCGGTGAGGCCTCGCGCCTGGCATTTGCTGATCGGGGCCGATACATGGCGGATAGCGATTTTGTGCCCGTCCCGACGCAGGGTTTGGTCGATCCGGCCTATCTGGCTGAACGCGCGGGGCTGATGTCTGGAACCACAGCGCTGGAAGATGTTGCGCCCGGCAATCCCGAATTTGACCATGCGCTCAACTGGGCTGATGATGTCTCGATCGAATTGCCGTCGACCTCTCATATCTCGATCGTCGATGCCTATGGCAACGTCTTGTCGATGACGACCACCATCGAGAACGGTTTTGGGTCGCGCCTGATGACCAACGGGTTCCTTCTGAACAACGAGCTGACCGATTTCTCGTTCCGCACTCATTCCGATGGCGTGCCCATCGCAAATCGGCTTGAACCGGGCAAACGCCCGCGTTCATCCATGAGCCCCACGATCGTTCTTGAAGACGGTGCGCCGGTTCTGGCTATCGGGTCGCCCGGTGGCAGTCGGATCATCGGATATGTGGCCAAATCGATCATCGCCTGGGCCGATTGGGATATGGATGTCCAGCAGGCCGTGATGTTGCCCCATCTGGTAAACCGTTTCGGCACCTATGATGTCGAAGCTGGCACCGCCGCCGAAGGGTATTCCGACGCGCTGGCAGAGCTTGGGTACGAGGTAAACGCCCGCGACCTAACCTCGGGCCTGCATGCTATCGAGATCGGTGAGGGCCTGAGTGGTGGAGCCGATCCGCGTCGCGAAGGGATCGCGTTGGGCGAATAAGCTCTGATCCTCAAAATCATTGCGCGCCATCGGCGGGCCTTTTAGTCATAGTGCTGAAAGGCCCGCTTTGTCTTTGGGCCAAGGGAGGAACAGAATGGTTCAGGCAATGGCCTTGCCCCGCAACGAACAGGGGATCGAAACCGCGATTGGGGTTCTTAAACAACGTTTCGGTGATCGTCTGCAAACAGGCGCGGCCATCCGCGAACAGCATGGGCATACGACCACTTGGATCGACAATCAAAACCCCGATGCCGTGGTCTTTCCACACTCGACCGAAGAGGTTGCCGAGATCGTCAAGACCTGCGCGGCGCACAAAGTTCCGGTGATCCCGTTTGGCACGGGAACCTCGCTCGAAGGGCATGTGAACGCGCCCGCCGGGGGTATTTCGGTTGACTTGATGCAGATGAATAAGGTTCTGGCGGTGCATGCCAGCGATCTGGATTGTGTTGTGCAACCCGGCGTTACCCGCGAAGACTTGAACACCTATCTGCGCGATCAGGGTTTGTTTTTTCCAATCGATCCGGGGGCCAATGCCTCATTGGGCGGCATGGCGGCGACGCGGGCGTCGGGCACAAACGCAGTGCGCTATGGGACGATGAAAGACAATATCCTCAGCCTTGAGGCGGTAATGCCGGACGGGCAGATCATTCGCACTGGCCATCGGGCGAAAAAGTCTTCGGCCGGGTATGATCTAACCCGCTTGCTGATCGGCGCCGAGGGTACGCTGGGCATTATCACTGAAATCACATTGCGTTTGCAGGGGATCCCCGAGGCCATCACATCGGCTCGGTGTTCGTTTCCAACGGTGGATGCGGCCTGTCAGGCCGTTATGATGACGATCCAATACGGTATCCCAGTGGCGCGAATTGAATTGCTGGATGAAATGTCCGTCAAAGCAGCCAACGCTTATTCTGGCCTGAATCTGCCGGAAACGCCGCTCTTGCTGCTTGAATTTCACGGGTCGGAGAACGGTGCAAAAGAGCAGGCGGAAACCTTTGGAGGAATTGCCGAAGAGTTCGAGGGCAGGGACTTTGCCGCAACCTCCACCAGCGAAGAGCGCACCAAGCTTTGGCAGGCGCGGCACGATATGTACTGGGCCAGCCTGCAATTGCGCCCGGGTGCCCGCGGGATTTCCACGGATGTCTGCGTACCGATTTCGCGTTTGGCCGAATGCGTTGGTCTGACACAGAAAAAAGCCGAAGAACTGGACCTTTTGGCCCCGATTGTTGGTCATGTCGGCGATGGGAACTTCCACACGCTGGTCCTGCTGGATATGGACAGCCCGGAGGAGGTGGCCAACGCCGAGGAGTTTGTGGATTGGCTGAACGAGCTTGCGATTTCAATGGACGGCACCTGCACCGGTGAGCATGGCATCGGACAAGGGAAACGTCCCTATCTGATCAAAGAGTTAGGGGCCGCGACCGGCTATATGTCGGCGATAAAGGCAGCGCTTGACCCTGACAACATCATGAACCCCGGCAAGATCCTGGATTGACCCTTTCGTGGGCCATTTCGGGCCATAACCTTGCCTCAATGTTATGAGATCCGAGACCTCGGAGCAGAAAGTGTTTTGAGGTCTCAAATGGATTTCCTGCGGTTCTTAGGATTCGCAATAGTCGCGTTGGCAGTTGTGGTTGGGCTGGATTATTATCAGCAGGACAAAAAGCACGAAGAAACCCTGACGCTTGAAGGGTATTTCGACACGGTTGCCAGCCGTTTTAACCTCTACCAAGAGGAACGGCTTGCTGAAGAGGTCGAACAAGACCGGCAGAAGCGCTGGCGGCAAGGTGCCAAGCCCTATTTGCCCCCAAGCAGCGAAGAATGGGTGCGCCGCGCGATAACCGATCACGACTATACCGTGGATGCCCGCCTTGGCGCCGAACAAGCCAAGGCAAGTGCAGCAGCCCGGCCCCTGGCGATCGAAGTTGCAGTGCAAGAGGCCAAGGTCCGCGCCGACAAGCTGGATCGCATCGGGTGGCTTTATGAGAACGGCGAAAAAACCATCTGGTTACAAGCGCGCTTGGTCAGCAGCCCAAACCAGAATACCATTGTCGGCAACATAGAAGCATCGTTGGCCGGAATGAACTTCAAAGGCACCGATTACGCCGCGCTCGGTGTCATCGGGGGCGTCGCCTATTTCGAAGAGGTCGCGGGCGACTTTTACGATGTGTCGAAGGGAACCCGCACAAATTGGGCTTTGATGAAGAAGAAAATAGCTGAAACCGGAAAACAGGTCAGTTTCAAAACCTATGTTGGTACGCTGGGTCTGGGGCAGGAAATTCGCCTGAAGGTCATGTCGGATGCGCCCCGCGACGAGGTTTATGCGTTCCTTCAACAGGTCGACTATGACGGACTGAATGCGTTGCTTAGCCTGCCTGTGCCGGGGGTCAGCAATGATCGGGTGATCGATAAGGCAGTCGAGCCTGAGCTTGCAGTCGATATGGCCAAACTGCGCACCGAATTCGTCAAACTGCGCGGTGAACTGGCCCAGATGCGGATAAACAATCTGGACAACCTGTCGCTGGTGGCGAACACACTTGCCGGTAGCTACGGGTTGCCGGGTGATACGTTCGACCTGACTGCGAACAAAATCTCTTCACCGCAAGAGTTGATGCAATTGGGGTATCGTAAAGGCTTGAACGATCTGATGTATGATCAGCCCGATCTAGCAAGCACCAATCAGGAACAAGGCATGTTCGGCCGTCTTTTCGCCAAGGTGACCGGTGGCAGTGCTGAACAGGCCGACCCAACTCAGCAGCCCGTTCCCACGCAGGCGTCTTCGGGCGGCGGATTGCTCAGCGGATTGACTTCGATCTTCAACGGATCAGGAAGCCGTTCTCAGTCTGCCGAGGTCAAGGTGCGTAAAGGAAGTTTGGATACCAAGTCTTGCTCGATGTGGGGCGCGAACAAGCGCTGTGCTGTCGGCAACTAAAACAACATCGATGTTCAAATTTTGCGGCCCGCCCCTAAAGCGGGTCGTTTTTTATTGATCAGGGGTCGGATGACTGTCGCGTTTTGACCCGCAAATGCGCCATATGGTGTCAGCTGAATTCTAGGGAGACGCCGGTTATGAAAACCCAAGTCAAAGCATTGGTTGTTGGCGGTGGCGCCATTGGGACATCAATTGCCTATCACCTGGCCAAGGCATGCTGGGATGACGTGATGCTGATCGAGCGGGATGAGCTGACATCGGGGTCCACCTGGCACGCGGCGGGCCTGCTGCCGCTTTTCAACATGTCTTACGCGACGACGCATATCCACAAATACTCGGTCGACTTCTACAAGACGCTCGAGGAAGAAACCGGCCTGAATGCGGGCTTTGCCGTGGTTGGGAACCTGCGCATGGCGCAGACGCAGGACCGCATGGACGAATACATGCTCTACGCGTCCACAGCCGAGACTTGTGACGTCAAATATGAATGGCTGACGCCTGAGCAGATCAAGGAACGTTGGCCACTGATCGAAACCGGCGATCTGAAAGGCGCGATCTACCACACTGAAGACGGCTATATTAACCCTGCCGATGTCACCCAGGCGATGGCCAAAGGCGCGCGCCAGCGCGGCGTTGACATCGTCCGCAAGATGCAGGCCGACGCGTTCCATTGGACCGGTACCCATTGGGAGGTGACCTGTACCAAAATGGTCGAGCAGGGCGGCAACCTTGTTCCGTCAGACGAGCAAGTGGTGATTACAGCCGAGCATGTGGTGACCGCATCGGGCAACCACGCGCAGCGCACCGCCAAGATGCTGGGCATCAAGATGCCCGCCATCCCGGTCGAGCACACGTTCATCGTCATGGACAAAGACCCCGAGCTGGTCAAGTGGCGCGCGGCAGGTAACCCAGAACACCCGGTTGTGCGCGATGCCGACAACGAATCCTATGCGCGTGAAGAGCGTGGGGGCTGGATCCTGGGCATCTACGAACACGGTGCGCCTGCGCGCTTTGAGTATGGCGTGCCGGACAGTTTCCGCGCCGACCTGTTCCCGCTGGATATCGACCGAATTGCCGATCAATACATGGCGATGGCCGAACGCGTGCCATCCTGTGCGGATTCGGGCCTGAAAGACGATTTCAACGGCCCGATCTGCTATACGCCAGACGGCAACCCGCTGGTTGGACCGGCTCCGGGCCTGCGCAATATGTGGCTGGCCGAAGGCTTTTCCTTTGGCATCACCGCCGCAGGTGGTACCGGCTACTACCTTGCGCAAATGATGGTCGAGGGTGAGGCCGAGATCGACATGGCCTCATTGGACCCCAAACGCTATTCCTCGAACTGGATGACCACCGAATTTGCGGCGCGCAAGAACGAAGAATGCTATGAGCATGTCTATATTCTGCACCATCCGGATGAAGAACGCGAAGCCTGCCGTCCGCTGCGGACCGTTCCAGCCTATGACCGCCAGAAGGCCCGCGGCGCGCAGTTCGGCTGGGTCAATGGCTGGGAACGTCCGAATTATTATGGCCCGCTGGACGCGCCGGACAATTTCGACAAGGAAAGCCGTTCGTTCCGTCGTGGCGGTTGGTGGGAATATGCCGTCGAAGAAGCCAAGGCGATCCGCAATGGCGTCGGCCTGATCGACGCCTCAGCCTTCACCAAACATGTCGTCAAAGGCCCCGGTGCCACCCAATTTCTGGATTGGTTCACCTGCAACAAACTGCCCAAGGTCGGGCGCATCAACCTGACCTATGCGCTGACCTCGCACGGCACTACCCGCACCGAGTACACCATCGTCCGCACTGGCGAGAACAGCTATTACCTCGTCTCCGCCGGAGCCTGGACAGAGTATGACGCTGACTATCTGCGCAAGGCCGCCGAGGACAAGATGGAGGAGTTCGGCTATATCGAAATCCAGGATGTGACCACCCAATGGGGCGTTTTTGCCATCGCCGGACCCAAATCGCGCGACGTTCTGAAAGGGGTCATCAAGGACGCCGATCCCGAAACCGCACTGTCCAACAAGCGCTTTCCATGGTTGTCGGCTCATCAGATTGAGCTGGGCATGTGTCCGGTGAACGCGATCCGTGTGGCCTATACTGGTGAACTTGGCTGGGAACTGCATCACCCGATCGAGATGCAGAACTATCTGTTCGATCTGCTGGAACAGGCCGGAGAGAAACACGGCATGAAGCTGGTCGGGGCTCGCGCGCAAAACTGGCTGCGCCAGGAGAAATCCTATCGCGCCTTTGGCACTGAACTCGGTCGCGATGCGACTCCGCTCGAGGCTGACCTGCCGCGTTTTGTCGACCTGTCCAAGGACTTTCACGGCAAGGCCAAGCTGGAAGAGACCGGTGTGCGCGTGAAATGCTGCACTTTGCTGATTGACGGGCCGGATGATGCGGACCCGTGGGGACGCGAGGCACTTTATACGCCAGAAGGCGAACGTGTGGGGCGTTTGACCTCGGGCGGTTATTCGGTCGCGTTCGAGAAATCTATCGGCATGGGCTATGTAAGACCCGAGTTGGCGGTCGAAGGCACCAAGCTGAAGGTCAAGATGCAGGACAAGCTTTGGGATGCTGTGGTGACGTGCGACAGTCCTTACGATCCTAACAACGATACCATCCGAAAGGATGGTTGAGTCGTGACGGGTGGCCGGTGATGTAAAATGCACCGCTTGCGCGGCACATGCCTCCGGCGGAGGTATTTTTTGAACAGAAGAAGCAGGTGACTTGAAAAGATCCAGCCCCCTGCTTTTGGACAGGGGGCCTTCTCCTGTTGCGGTCATCGGCGCCTCCGCCTGTACCGCCTGGCGACTGTCGCTGATCAAGATTAATGATCCGTTACTTCTTCTGTTTATAAATACCTCCGCCGGAGGCAAGCCTGCCACTGCAGGCTTTTTCAGGGCCGGGGCTCGCCTGACGGTTTTTGTGTGACAAAAGCCGGGTTGTTGGCGGGCATGTCCACGATCTCCGACAGATTGAGCCCGCTTTCTTTCAGCAAACCGAGGATATCAGCGTCGTTCTTGTAGCCGATTTTTGGATCTTGTTGGATCAACGCCGTGTGGAAGCGTTGGTCCCCCGCGCTGGTTAGCTGCCCGTTTCGCATGAACGGGCCGTAAAGAACAAATTGCCCACCAGGCGCGAGCGCCGCAGCGGTTTCTGCGATCAAAATCTCTGTTTTGGACCAGGATATCAGGTGCAGGAGGTTGATCAGAACAATCAGGTCCTTTTCACCAAAGTCAAACGCCCAGCCCGAGACTGTTGCGTCGAGGTGGCGTGCCGTCGCGACGTTGCTCAGGCCGTGTGAATAGGCATCGATGCTGGCACGCCGGTTTGGATCGATTTCTGTGGGTTGCCAGTTCAAGCCCGGCAGGTGCTGCGCAAAGGCAGCAACATGCTGCCCTGTACCGCTTGCCAATTCCAGAGCTTTCCCGGATTGCGGTGCGAGGCGCTTTAGCACGTTACACAGAGCGTCCGCATTGCGAGCCGCTGCAGGCGCGACGAGGCGGTTGTTTGTCCTTTGGCCAGACATTGGCGTGCTTGGCGGGGTGGCGCGCTCTGTCATCGGTGCAGCCGTTCGGGGCGCAGTGCGGCGACGGTCTTGTCGTCCAGCTCCGACGGCTTTCCGGCAATCAGATCAGCAATCAGTTGCGAAGCGGCTGGTGCGGTTTGAAAGCCATAGCCACCCTGGCCAGCAGACCAGACAAAGCTGGGATCAAATGGGTCCGGCCCCAGCACGAGCGTCCCATCAGGGGCAAAGCTGCGCAGTCCTGCCCAATTGGCCTCAAGCCGCATGACGGGTTCTGTCACCATCTCTTCATACCGCGCAATACCCTCGGCCAGCACCATATCGTCAGCAAAAGCATCATGCGGAGCGACCGGATCAGCCTCTGATGGCGACACCAGCAGCTTTCCCGCGTCTGGCTTGGCATACCAAGCCTCATTCACGCCCAACATCATCGGCCAGCTACGAACGTCATGCCCTCCGGGTGCAGGAATGCGACCCATCGAGCGGCGTTTTGGCACTATGCCAATCGGTTTGATCCCGGCAAGTGCGGCGATTTGATCCGCCCAAGCACCGGCGGCATTCACCAGGGTGCGGGCTTCAAAGGCGCGACCTGCCTCGACAATCCAATACCGATCTTTTCGGATCGCAGAGACACGGGATTTCGTGAGGACGTCACCGCCATTGGCACGGACGATCTTGGCGAAATCCTGCAACAGCCGATCCGTGTCTATGTCAAAAGCGCTAGAACTTTCCCCAGCAAAACCAACGGTTTCAGGGTTCAGGATCGGGACACGTGCAATGGCGTCCTGCACATTGATCGGCGTCATGCCAAGATCATCGGCGTCTTGGGCAAAAGCCTCTGCTTCATCCTTTTTCCCCAGTAGCATCAGTCCTCGGGGTGTCAGATAGTTGGATGTCTTGTCATGAAAAAACGCGGCACCGGCCCGGTTCAAAGCCACTACTGAAGGCGGGCCATAGTTTTCTTCGAACAATGCCGCCGACCGGCCCGACGCGTGATAGCCCAGCGCTTCTTCGGCCTCGAGTACCGTGACGCGACCCAAAGCAGATAACCGCGCACCTGCGCTCAGCCCCGCGATACCACCGCCAATAACAAGAAAGTCAATCATTCTGCCTCTGCCTGCGTTTTCAGGACGTTGCGACGAAGTCTGACACTGATCAAATCCATTTGTACGGGCAGATCAACCTTGAAATCGCATTGCAACCTCGTCAAGAAAGACCAAACAACAGACAGGAGAGCAGGGTGAGCACAGCGGATTTACATCCCATGGCGACGGGACATATTCCCTCCTATGTCACGCAGGCGGATGGAAGTGATTTCCTGTTCACCTTCATGCTGGTCTTTACTGTCATTGTTATTGTTCTGATCGGCGTCGCCTATTTTACCTTGCACGCGATCCCCGAGAAACTGGCGCATAAGTCCAACCACCCGCAGTTCCAGTTGGTGGGTATACTGGCCTTGTTGGCTCTTTTTACCCATAACGGCCTGTTCTGGGTGGCGGCCATTCTGGTTGCGGGCTTCCAATTTCCTGATTTTGCAGCCCCCTTGCGCAGTATCGCCGACGCCATTCGTTCGCTTGGGACGCAACGCAAAACGGACTCTGTGATCGAAGAGCCTCCGGTTGATCCCACACCTTCCGCAGCTGCAGCGCAGGAGCAATAGGCGATGCTTGAAACTCTGATGTGCGCGCTTGTGACCGTCTTGCCTGATTACCTGTTTCGCCGCTTTGTACAGGGCAAACGGATCGGACATGAAATCACGCTGTTTACCATGTGGTACGAGCTGCGTTGGGGCTTGACTACCTGCGCCATTCTGGCGCTGACCGTGATCACGACTCTGTTCTATTTTCATCCGTCCAGCAGCGCGGCGGCCTCGTATTTCCGGACAGTCACGATCTTGCCTCAACTGGGCGGTCGTGTGTCCGAAGTCTATGTGCGCAACAATGAACAGGTGACAGCCGGTCAGCCGATCTTTCGTATCGAAGACTTCACGCAGCGGGCTCAGGTCGAATCGGCACACGCGCAAATTGCGCAGGTTCAGGCGTCGTTGAACGTGGCCCAAACAGATCTGGCCGAGGCGGATGCTGGGATTGCCGGTGCTCAAGCCGCGCTTGCACAGTCGCTGGAAGACCTGGAGCGCAACACGACCCTGCGTGATCAGGGATCAAGCGCAGTGCGATTGGCCGAGATAGAACGGCTAGAGAACCTTGTGGCCGAGCGCGAAGCGCAATTGCTGGCGGCTCAGTCCCGGCGCGCCGCAGTGGAACAGGAGATACAGGACCTGATCCCGGCGCAATTGGCCAGTGCGAACGCTCAGCTGGATGCAGCGCTGACAGAGCTGGATAAAACCGTCATCAACGCAGGCGTCACAGGCCGGATTGAACAATTCGGTCTGCAAGTCGGGGACTATGTCAGCCCGCTGCTGCGTCCTGCGGGTATTCTCGTCCCCTCCCATTCGGGCCATGATCGGTTCGAGGCTGCGTTCAATCAGCTGTCGGCTCAGGTGATAAAGCCGGGTATGATCGGCGAATTGGGCTGTATGACAAAACCCTTCACGGTGATCCCTATGGTGGTGGTCGAGGTTCAGGACGTCATCCCGTCCGGCCAGATCCGCCCGTCAGATGTATTGCGCGATGTTCAAACCAATACCGTGCCGGGTTCGATCCTAGTCTATATGGAACCTTTGTACAAAGGTATGGCAGACGACATTCCTCCGGGCAGCAACTGCCTGGCAAATGTCTACACGGATAATCACGCGCGGCTGGAACATGACGACCTCGGCTTTTGGGACGCGGCGTTCTTGCATGTCGTGGACACGATTGGTGTCGTTCACGCGGCAGGTTTGCGGTTGCGCTTGATCCTGATGCCAGTGAACACATTGGTTCTGAGTGGACACTGAGAATACTCGTCGTCTCAGGTAGATCGCATCGCGCTCGACCCTTGGGCTAAAAAGTCAGAAAGATCGGCTGTACGGACTGCTTGTGACCTTCAAGACAGTTTAGTGTGCCCTGAAATCATATCCTTGTATTGGGCCTCCAGCTCGGCAAGTTCTGCATTGGCCCAAACGTCTTCGATATTCTCACAATGGGACAATTCCAATCCGCCCTTTCGGACAGCGGATTCCGATCCGGGTTCAACAAGGGTTTCAGGCCCGGAGAGCAAACCGGTCAAACGTTTGAAGACCGAGCGCGGTGGGAAAACCCTATTCAGAACTCGATTATAGGCATCGTAGTCGATCATCGGCTTGAAAATATCTTCGGCAACGATGACCTGCAGAGGCTTTTTGCCGAAGAAGGTCGCTTGTGCGTCGATCAACAACCTGGTCCGCTTGATAAACTTTGTTGCGGTCGCACTAAGAGCTGCGATGTCATCTTCGGAAAGCCTGACTCTTAGCCGGTTCTGCTGTTCGAGATAGTCTTGGTATTCTTCTGCAGACATTGCTGCTGCTGCAAACTGTTGGTGGCGTCCACCATAGACTTTTTCGGACAGGTGGATTTTGGTGACCTGCTCAATCAATGACCTTCGCAGCATGATGATCGGTTTGGCACCGTGGTCCTGAAAGACACGGGCAATACTCTCGACACCTTTGAGACTGGGGTTCCAACATCGCCACTTAAAAAGGATGTTGGCCTTTTCAAATTTGGTCGGGAGCGCGCGCTGGCCTCTGAAGTCTATTAGGCCGGGGTCATCAAAGAACGGATTGTTTCGCCGCTCAAAGAGGTCTCGTAGAAGAACTGCGAATTCCTCGCAAACTGTGTCTTCATTCGGGAATTGTTCTGAAATCCGATAATAGTCGAACTGCTCACGAAACGGCACAAACACATTTTTGGATTCCCGCGCATACTCTATCATCGGGGTGGAACAGACGTTCCCGGTGTATAGGATTACTGCATTTGCCATAGAGTCTGCGCCAATGCTTGTTTGATTTCATGCGTGATGTGAGACGGACCCGTTTTCTATTTGTCTTGTGAGGGATTGCAAGCCCTAGTTGTTGCCGGTTGTTCAAACCCAGACCTTTCTGCTGGAGATTGGGCGCCACAAATTCTTGATCGTAAGCGAGGCCGGCGGCGCGTCATGCTCAGTGACGCAAAGACCCATCGACGGGTGCAAGCGAATTTCAGGCCTATAAAAAAGGCTTTGATCTACCTATGGCTGTCAGGCCGGTGCGGCCGAACGACCCTAAGGTTACCCCTGGGTGTGTGTCGGGCGCTTAAACGATACTGGATTAGAGGCCAGACTTGTCCAATGGTCACGAGCTGAGTGATAATCTCACTATGAGATGCCAATAGCCTGCCGTTTTGACGGTATCAAAAAGGCTGGGGTGCAATTCGCGGGGGGAAAACCATGGGAACGACCATGATCGTAGAGTTCATGCGAGTCATGAATTCGGAGAAAGGCAAGAAGGCAAATGCCGAGATTAGAAAGCTGACCAAGGCACAAGAAAATACAAGAGCAGCTTCAAATCATCTCCAAGGTCTCGCAAATGTAATGCAGAAAGAAAACGAGATTTCCAGCCGCTTTTGGGCTCAAGTCCTAAAAGCGCTTTCAGAAAAACCTAAACTGGGAAAAGGTGATGCCGATAGGCTAAGAAAAGAAGCCGAGAAAGCTATGATGCAATGGCAAGCTGCCGAGATAAAGAAACTTGAGAAGCAAATCTTCGAATTCGAGAAACAGTTGGCTGCTCTTAGGTCCAACCTTATCGAAGTTAAGAAGATGAAGCCTTCTAGCTGGTTTAAGTAAGGCAGCGCGAAAGCGATTAGACGAGGCCGGATAGTAGCTCTGGAGCTCCGAAAAGGATGGCAGCAGACAGCAACATGACAAATCCCGAGGCATAGTGCGAAGGCTTTCTAGGCCGCTTTTGGGGTTTCATTGACCACTCTGACCATTTCTTCTGGTCATCGTTCGGCTGTTCATTTCGATACATATACGCACCCTCAACACACACTGCGAAACAAGGCATGAAAAGCACCAGAATGCGGCGAAAATGAGGCGCGCCCCAAGATGTCGTTTGATTGAGGTGGCACTCGAGCAAGGGAGTTTTGATTTCTCTTGAGTTTCGGGCGGCGCTAGTGAAGAGAACCCGTTTCGGAAAACCGCGACACTTTTTTCTAATTGTCATCAATAAATCCAAGTGAACTCACTGCTGCCGATGCACCTAACAATAAGGCGCGATCTGTGCCCATTCAGCAGCTCGTTCTTTTGGTCTTACCAGAAAGTGCTAATCTCAGATACAAGTGTTCTTTACGAGTTTTGTGTCTCGGGTAACGCAATTCGGAGTTCGACGTTTTAGGAGAGAGGACGCAAGCCTATGTGAAAGTGGCCTGTGTTCGAAAGTCGAAATATCCGGGGCAAACCCCACGCCATTACCCTAAGTTGGCGTGGGGTTTCATGTGAAATCTCTGTTCTGTTGCCAGTCGGGCAGACAAAAGAGCGCTGGCATGTCTTGACCAACTCGTTGCTCGCAGTTGTACTATCAGATTGATTTTCAGACAAAGATTGGATCCACGATGAGACACGTTCTACTCGCTGCGCTAGCATTAGTAGTATTACCCTTTTGGGCGTCATCGGCCATTTCACAGACCGCAGGCTTTACAACCACTTCAGTCCATATGCGGGCCGGCCCTGGTACAAATTATCCTGTCGTGGCGACGCTTCCACAAGACGCGACAATCGAGATCTACGGGTGCCAAACAGGTTATTCCTGGTGCGATACGTCTTGGAATAGCGCCCGTGGTTGGATTTCATCTAACTACATTCTCACAGAGAGCGATGGCCAGAAAAAGGTGATGAACCCTGTCGTCGCAGCCGCGCTGGGAATAGCAATTGTTGAGTTTAGCCAAGCCTATTGGGAGAACCACTATCAGGCTTACCCATGGTTTGCTTATTGGAATCGCTACTATCACCCTTACCACCCCGTGCCGGGTCCATACTGCTATCACGCGCCGCAGGACCCAGCCTGCCACTATCGTCCATACTACCCTCACCCACTTTATCAGCCTGTTCCTCAACACCATTCTCACGGTAACCCGCACCCTGGCGGTCACCATCACGGGAACGGGCACCACCATCACCATTAATGGAACGCGCTGACGCGCTTTTTGTTTTGCTGGAAAGAACGAAGCCGGATGTCGGTTGCTTTCTCTTTCCAGTTTTATGGAAGGTTAACCGCCGCCGTCAACAAGCGAGCAACGCAATGTCATCGTCCAAAGAAAAACGTCTCCGCCGCGGTTTCGGCGCGGACAGAGGCGATAATCGATCTTTCTTGAGCAACCACACCTTATCCCAAAGGTATGGGTGCTCCAATGCTCGGGGTTAGCCAGTGGGACGCGAAAAAAAGAATGAGCAGCGCGGTGAGCACTGGACCAAATTAACGAGGACAATGATGCAGATGCCAGCATGGCGAGCACTACCAGCTACTGCTCAAGCACTCTATCCTTGGCTTAAACTGGAATGGCACGGTCCCAGGGCTAACAACAATGGAAAGATCAGTCTTTCAGTTATCCTGTTGGGTAAATTGGCTCCGCAGATTGTGCGAAACGCTGCACGAAAGATCGAAGAACGCCGAACCCGCCCCGTGCAGATAATCTGCTTCAAGCCCAAGTAGTTTAGCATCAAAACGCTGAAAGTAGGGACCGCATTGCTCCACCTGCGCAGAAGCTAGTCCAGAGTGCAGATTTTGGCTGACCGCTTGAATATTCGGGTCTGTGGAAGTGCATGTGTCTGCATTGCGGCCTTGTAGGAGCGGCTTTCATTCACAGACTCACACAGCGCGCTGAGCTTGGGTCGTGAGCCAAAGAGAGACTGTTTGTTGGCGTGCCACTCGGTCAGCATTGTGACGTAAAAATCCAGTGCGGTCAGACCGCGCGTCATGAAGTACGGATCGCCCGCAATTGCATCTTCCATCACATCGAAAAAGGCGTCGTAATCAACAGCTGCTTTTGCGCCGACCTCCTCGATCGCTTTGCTGCTCTCCGCATAGCGCTCAGGGTGCCCGAGGCGCGCTGCCGTCATGTAGCCTGAGGTCGTCATGACATTCAACCAAAACAGAATTTCTCCACGATTATCATCGCCGGGCACTGGAGTGATCCCGGATTTAGGGTACATCTCGCCTAATAGCGTCACAATCGCGGCAGTCTCTCCAATCGTTTTGCCATCTGCGTAGCCGAGCGCTGGTATCCGGCCGGTTGGGTTTAGACGCAGGAAATCTGGGGTCCGATGTGCGTCTGCGCCCATGTCCACGTAGATCAGTCGATATTCTGCACCGATTTCTTCAAGGACTGACTGCACCACAATCGAGCCTGCCAGATATTCCCAATAGAGCGTGAACATACCCCGTCTTCCCCATGTTTCTGTTTTTCATGGCGACATCCTGTGCGCCAATGCTCAGTATGGGTGGGTTCGATTACTTTGCACGCGTGATTTCATTTGGCCCCACTAAAGGAAATCTTTAGGGTGTCGACATGCATCTTTCTCATTTGAACGCGTTGCGCGCGCTGGAGGCTACATTGCGACATGGGAGCTTTTCACTGGCCGCCAACGAACTTGGAATTACTCCGGCTGCAGTTGGGCAAAGGGTTCGGTCTCTAGAACTTTACCTCGGAAAAAGTCTGTTCATTCGCTCCAGCTCGGGCATCGAGCCAACTGAGGATGCATTGCGGATTCGGGAATTGTTGGAAGGCGGCTTTGCAAGGCTTGCCGAGGCATTTGAGCAACTGAAGCCGAACGACGCGGCTGGCCGTATACGCATTACCCTGCCGGAGTCCTTTTCGGAAAACTGGTTGGCACCAATGCTTGCGGAATTCCAACATCAATACCCGGATGCGGACTTATACTTGGACCCATCCAATCGCGATATTGACTTGGTGAGAGAGGACTATGATCTTGCGATCAGATACGGACCCACCCGTGACACTGTATTGGAAGAACGCGTGCTTTTCGGCGATTTTGTTGCCCCGGTATGCTCGCCCGCTTTTGCAGACCAGCAAGGGCTGGGTCCGGATGTGCGATCGCTAAAGGGTGTACCGCTCATCCACGTCACCAATCGCACCAAGGACCCGGGATGGCTTGACTTCCAAGCATGGGGCGATGCCTTTGGGTTTGACCGCGATCATCTAAAACACGGTGTACGCATCTCGAAAACAGGTTCAGGGCTTCAAGCGGCGGCAGCGGGTCAGGGGCTGGCGCTTTGCGGGATTGTAGAAGCATTTCACGCGTTGAAAGCAGGATCGCTCATTCTGCCACTCGGACCGTCAAGGATGTGCCAGACAAAGTACGCCTATCGTCTCCTATGGGCGCGATCCCGAGCGAAATCTAATCTACGGGCGTTATTCGTCGAATGGATCACAGACAGATCAGACCGTTTCGTCAGTGAGTTAGACGCATACCTCGCTTCCCAAGGCTCAAGAGCGTCCGGGTAGTGGCCGCATTGTCCGCGACCCGGTCATTGCGGGAAGCGGAATGCTGCGAGATGCACGAATGTCTGGTTTGGTGACGCTGCATTCGGGCGCTCGATGATGCGACCAAGGTCCGCCTTGGGCCGCCCTCAACGAAGCCTGGCGGTGCAAGTTTTGAGATGGCGCGCGTGCTCCAAGGTCGGCATAGAGCCCAACGCGGACCTTTTTTGCCCAAGAGTCTCATTTTATAGATATAAAACGATAAGTTGCAGTTTGCCGGAATACACGATTTACTTGCTGTCAGCCCCCATAGCGGCGGCAAACATGAATGGTCAACGTAATGGCGAAGAACATGGATGCCCACAAACAACAAGCTGGGAAATCACAACCGTTTCTCGTATTTGATAACGTGAAAAAAACTTACGACCAGAAGAACTTGGTCGTAAAGGGATTCGATATGCAAGTCGAAGAAGGAGAGTTCATCACTCTTCTTGGTCCCTCAGGCTCCGGCAAAACAACTGTTCTGATGATGCTAGCAGGCTTTGAGAGCGTTACCTCAGGCGACATCGCAATAAAGGGGCAGTCGATCAATCGTATTGCACCCTATCGTCGAAATATCGGGATGGTGTTTCAAAACTACGCGCTGTTTCCGCATATGACAGTGGCGGAGAACTTAGCCTACCCGCTTTCGGTTCGGAAAGTGGCAAAGGCTGAAATAGATTCCAGAGTGGTTGCCTCGCTTAAGCTCGTGGAGTTGGACGGGTTTGGCGGACGTTATCCCGGCCAGCTCTCTGGTGGTCAAAGACAACGCGTGGCCTTGGCAAGATCGATGATTTTTGAGCCGACGCTTATCCTTATGGATGAGCCGCTGGGTGCGTTGGACAAGAAGCTGCGCGAACAAATGCAGTATGAGATCTCGCGCCTGCACGAGCAATTGGGTGTTACGGTCATATACGTGACGCATGATCAATCCGAGGCGCTGTCGATGTCCAACCGGATCGCTGTTTTTAACGACGGCGTCGTACAGCAATGCGCCCCGCCCGCGGAACTCTACGAGCGGCCCTCAAATGCGTTCGTGGCCGAGTTCATTGGCGAGAACAATTTTATCGATGGCCACGTTCAGTCGATCTCAGGCGATCAGGCCAAAGTCGTTACGCCGGGCGGCGAAATCGTGGTTGCGATGGCTGGCCAAGGGTTGACCGAGAATTCCGGTTGTCGTGTGTCGGTACGACCCGAGAAGCTGTTCATACACCCGACATCGCATGATCACGACAACGAGGTGACCGCGGCGTTCATAACGCGCATCTATGTGGGCGATTTCATCCGTTATTATTTCAGGCTGGCAAACGGTTCAGAGATTATTGTCAAAGTCCTGAACGATTTGTCCGCCCCTGAGTTTTCAGAAGGCCAGGACGGGCGTCTGATGTGGCTGACTTCGGATTGCATTGCGTTCCCTGTATGAGGTTGCGCGAAGTAATGAAAGGGAAAGCGGGACCCAAAGCTTCTCGCGACAACAGGAGGTGAATGTGATTAAAAATTCTGGATTGCTTACATATGCTGCTGCACTGGCAATGGTTTCATCGGGAGCCATGGCACAAGATCTGACCGTGACGTCGTTTGGTGGCGCTTACGGGGCGGCACAACAGAAACACATGATCGACCCATATATGGCCGACAGCGGCGTCAACGTTTTGTTTGAAGACTACGGCGGCGGCGTCGCCGAAATGAAAGCGCAAAGCGAATCCGGCAACATCCAATGGGATGTTGTTGATATCGAGGTGATCGACCTCGAGCGTGCTTGCTCGGAAGGGTATTTGGAAGTCATCGATCATTCGATTTTGCCACCGGGCGACGACGGCACACCCGCTGCCGAGGACTTTATTCCCGAGGCATTGCACGAATGTGGCGTCGGGAACATCGTTTGGACCATTATTTTCGCATACAACAACGATGCGTATTCCGACGGCCCTACAACGATCGAAGACTTCTTCAATACGGAAGCGTTCCCCGGCAAGCGCGGCCTGCGCAAACGTCCGCAGGTAAACATGGAATGGGCCCTTCTGGCCGATGGCGTGGCGCCAGACGAGGTCTATGACGTTCTATCCACCGATGAAGGTCAGGCACGAGCCTTCGCGAAGCTCGACACAATCAAAGACGATATCGTTTGGTATGATAGCTGGTCACAAGCACCTGTTCTTCTGAACGACGGTGGTGCCCAGATGGTGCAGTCCGCCAATGGTCGTATCTTCGCCGCCATCAAGGAAGAAAACGCCCCCTTCACAATGGTTTGGGATAGCCATGTCTATGACCTTGATGTTTGGTCGGTCATGAAAGGCACTGATAAGCTCGATACTGCGCTTGAGTTCGTCAAATTCGCAACTCAAACCGTGCCTCTGTCAGGTATGCAAGACGTGGCTTACGGCCCAACGCGCAAGTCTGCTCAGGCGCTTTTGCCGGATGACGTCAAGCAGGATCTGCCGACAGCACATCTTGACGAAGGTGTCAAAGCAGACGGCATCTTCTGGGCCGACTACGGTGAGTCACTAGGGGAAAAGTTCAACGAGTGGCTGCTTCAATAATCTAAGAGCACCAACCTGCGCCGTTCAATCGGCGCAGGTTCATCGACCGGAGACGAACAATTGCCCGAAGCCACCAGCGTCACCCCAGATGGGTTGAGCCGCGAAGACGCCCGTAACGCCGCGCGTGAATACCGGTCACGGCGTTGGAGAGCTTTTCTGTTCGTTGTGCCCCTTCTGGCTTTTATTGGGTTCTCATTTGTCGCACCTATAGCCTCGATGCTGTACCGCGGTGTCTATAATCCGACTGTTGCCAGCCTCGTACCCGAGACGCTCGAAAAACTGCCAAGCTGGCAAGGCGAGGAACGTCCAAGCGACGAGATTCTTAGCATCTTCGCCCTTGATCTAAAGAGGCTCGCCAACGATCGCACTTCGGGTCAACTGGCGGAAGAAGTGAATCGTGCCCTTCCCGGGTCCTCCAGCGTCATCAAATCCTCCGCGCGCAAGCTGCGTCGTGTTGATGACAGCGAGCTAGCCAATAATGGCGCCGCGATCCTGATCGATGCTAACGCGAAATGGGCAGAACCAGAGATCTGGCAAGCACTAAAAAAGACCGGTCAGGTCTATACCGCCGGATACTACCTGACTGCGCTCGACCTCGAGAACGACCCAGACGGCGGCATCCAACGCCGCGAGACGCAGATTTACGTCAAACTCTATGGCAAGACGCTTCGAATGGCGCTGATCATAACGATTTTGACTGTTATTCTTGGTTACCCGCTAGCCTATTTCATGGCCAACAGCTCCAGCGGAACGGCGAACCTCCTGATGGTGTTTGTCCTGTTGCCTTTCTGGACCTCGCTTCTTGTGCGAACCACCGCATGGATCGCACTGTTACAAACAAACGGAGTGGTTAATTCCACCCTGCTTGCCCTGGGTCTGACCGATGCGCCGCTTGAGATGTTGTATACGCAATTCTCGACCATCATTGCGATGACGCATATCCTGTTGCCCTTCATGATCCTGCCGCTTTATTCGGTCATGCGTGGCATTGATCCCAGTTACATGCGCGCGGCAATGTCGATGGGCAGCCCACCGATCCCGGCCTTCCTTCGCATTTACCTTCCGATGAGCTTGCCGGGCCTGTCAGCGGGCGCGTTGTTGGTTTTCATAATTTCAGTTGGCTACTACATCACTCCGGCATTGGTTGGGGGCACCGATGGCCAGATGATCTCGAACATCATCGCCTTTCACATGCAGCAATCCAACAACTGGGAGCTTGCAGCCGCCCTTGGCTCGCTTCTGTTGTTCTTAATCCTTGCGCTCTACTGGCTCTATGACCGGTTCGTGGGCGCGGGCAACATCAAACTGGGTTAGAGCGATGCGGAAGTTCCCAGAGTATTTTACCTTTTGGCACATAGCTGGACATTATAGTCTGCGTTTCTCAGCCTACCTGGTACTCGTTTTTCTGATGTTGCCAATTTTAGTTATTGTGCCCCTGTCTTTCAATGCAGAACCATTCTTTACGTTCACTGAAGGTATGCTTTCGCTAGACCCGGATGCCTTTTCCCTGCGCTGGTACCAGGCCATCGCACAGGATCAGAAATGGACGCTTGCCATCTGGAATAGTTTTGTCGTGGGCATCGCCGCTGCGATCTTAGCAACAGGATTGGGAACTCTTGCGGCGGTTGGTCTCGCGTCGCCTTGGATGCCATTTAAGCGCTTGATCACTGCGCTTCTTCTCTCGCCCATGATCGTGCCATTAATCATCATCGCTGCTGGCATGTTCTTTTTCTATACAAGCTTTAATTTGGTCAGCACCTACCCTGGCCTAATAATTGCTCATGCAGCCCTTGGCGTACCGTTCGTTATCATCACTGTCACCGCAACATTGACTGGCTTTGATCGTTCACTATTCAGCGCTGGCCTTAGTCTAGGAGCTTCGCCAACTAAAGTGTTTTTCGATGTGGTTATTCCGATTATCCGGCCCGGTGTCATCTCTGGAGGACTGTTTGCTTTCGTAACTTCATTTGATGAAGTAGTCTTGGTGTTGTTTTTGGCGGGTCCAGAACAAAGAACAATCCCTCGCCAGATGTTTTCAGGGCTACGCGAGCAGATAAATCCAACGATCCTCGCGGTAGCAACGCTTTTGGTGCTTCTATCCATAGCTCTCTTAGCAACACTTGAATTGCTGCGACGTAGATCCGAGCGTCTTAGAGGCACTTCTGACTAACTGCACCGGATTTAAGAAACTGGATTACTTCAGCCATGAAGAATGTTGACGATTCATCATCATCAAAAAAGTGAGCTTTCTTTAACCCAAAATTGATGCACTAAAACTTGGTGATTTGTCCTCCGAGCCGGCGCTCGAAGGGCGATTGAACACTGATGTGCGGTTAGCAGACACAAATGGCGCGTTTGTCCGCACAGCAGGCATTCGCCAAAACTCTATGAGCAACCGCTTCGAGCCCGAAGCAGCCTTAGCCGCGCAGGGCGCCAATGGCGGCTTTCTTCGCTGCCTCTTCGGCAAAACATGGATTTGGCGGTCCCGGCATCCCGGAACCGCCCACGAGTTGACAGACCGTTTAGCCAGGCAGGTCGACAAGCCGCTCCCGGCTGGAGCCCGCTGTGCGCATCGGCTTAAACGCGGCGAGCAGAATGGCTGCGATGATGATCTCAAACGCCAGAGCGCTGATCACGCTGCCGGACGGCATGCCATCCATGACAATGCCCACGATGCGCCCGAGGGGGAAGGCGAGGAAGACCGTGAGCGCGACAGCAAGCGCGATTGGAGCCATGGCCACGCTGACGACGCCTGCCAGCATAAGTGCCCCAAATACCGCCAGTCCTGCGCCGGGTGCGCGAAGCTCGTTCAGTAGGTTGGGGTCCTGTCCAAGCGAAATGCCGTAGCCGGCATAGAAGGCATGAGGCGCCAGAGTGATCAAGGTGCCGATAGCCAGTGCCGTGAGGCCGCTGATCCCGAGAGTGATCTTCTGAAAACGTGTAAGTTGCATGTTTCTTGTTCCTTTTGGTTTGACTTCGTTAGGCCGCCTTGGCCCATTTGCCCGCTGCTGCAGCGGCTTGTGCGAATTCGGTGAAGTCGCGGGGTGCCCGACCGATGGCGCGCATCACGCCGTCGCCGATCTTGGCATTCCGACCGTCGAAGGTTTCGCGCGCGATGCTTGTGACGATATCGGCGAAGACGGTTCCGCTCGTCGCCTCAAGCTCGGCATGGAAATCCTCGAAAGAGATCGGCAGATAATCGACACGCCGCCCCATCGCACCGGACAGTATGTCGGCGACCTCAGCGAAGCTCAGCAACCTTGGACCCGTGCATTCATAAGTCTGGCCGGAGTGGCCAGCGCCCGTTAGTGCCTCGACAATGACATCAGCAAGATCATCGATATCAATAATGGGCTCTTCAAGATCACCACCGGGCATCGGGACGACACCTTCCATTGCCGGCTCCCAGAGCGACCCTTCCGAGAAGTTCTGCGCAAACCAGGCAGAGCGGACGATAGTGAAGTCCAGACCGGACTTGGCAATCACCTCTTCGCCGAGTTGCGCATGGTGTTCGCCACGGCCGGTGAGGATGACCAAGCGCTCGACACCGCACGACGCAGCGACACGGGTGAAGCGCGTCAGGTTCTCTACGGCGCCCGGGAATGCGTAGTCTGGATGATAGTTGACGTAGACCGCTCCCATGTCACGCATGGCATTCTCCCATGTTGTTGGATCGTCCCAGTCGAAGGGGGGCTGCGCTTTGCGCGACCCTAAGCGGGCATCGTGCCCCGCCGCCTTGAGCCGGGCCAGCACGCGGGACCCGGTTTTTCCGGTCGCGCCTGTAACGAGGATTGGTTTGGATGTCATGTTTGGTCTCCCTTGATTGACGTGATGACCAAGGGATAGCCGTCGCTAGGCGCGACCGTATTTGCATCGGACGCCAGTGTTTGGGCTCAAGACGCCAACGCCAATTCGATGGTTTGAGTTTAGACTTAAGCGCCGCGACGATAGTTTGCTGGCGTTTCTCCGCGCCAGCGTTTGAAGGCCCGAGTGAACGTGCTCTGATCAGAGAATCCGGTCAAAAAGGCGATCTCTGCTAAGGCATAATCCGTGCGCCGCAGCAGTTGCTCGGATAGTGATTTCCGCGCGTCTAGCACCAAGTCTTGGTAGGCCAGACCATCTGCGGACAGACGGCGCTGCAAAGTCCGGGTACTCATACCCAAACGCTCTGCCACCTCCGCAAGCGTGGGCACACCTTCGCTGAGCGTCTCACGGATCTGATCCAAAATACGCCGCTCAAGCTCGGACGTGTCATTGATCTGGCTAAGCTGGGTGTCGAGATGTGTCTCAAAAAACTTGGACATGCCATCGTCAGACAATCGGTTTACCTGGCTTGCTGCTGCCGTAGTGACTTCAAGTGCGTCGCGCCCAGCATTGAAATGAATTGGACAACGAAAGTGCTCTTGATACACGCCGTCATCCTCGGGACGGTCCGCCAAAAGATGAACGGCGACTGGGGAGAACTCATCGCTGCCGACTTCCCGGCTAAGAGACAGCGCTGCGGCTAGAGCCAGTTCATTGGTCATCCTGAGGCCAGGACGCCTGTCCCGTCCTTGAATGACTTCCATAAAGACCGACGTCCCCGACCGTTCTACGCGGAAATTGGCAATCGAGGTCACGACCTTCCCGTAGCGTTCGACACGAGCATAGGAGCCGAGAAGATTAGGGGCAGATTTGAAGGCAAGCCCAAAAGCGCCGTAGTCATCGCATCGCATTGACGCGCCCACGTATATCGGAACGGATCGACCGAGATCACCAAGGTGCGCGATGCGCTCTAGTAATCCAAAAAAGTCGCCATCCAAGATCATCGCGCTGGGATCAGCTGGAGCCGACGGGTCCAACCCAACGCTTGCGAAAAGTGCCAACCGTTCATCTGTATCGACGCATTCAAGAGCGACCGCAGCATTTAGTGCTTTGTGTACGAAGACCGTCGAAATCCATCCCATTCGGCGAGGATAACTGAAGACGCCCAAGCTGCAAATTGGCACCCATAGCACAAACTCTCGCGGTTAGTGCCTTTGCTTGCGTTCTCGCGCCTCAGCAGAATTGGATGAGACAGAAGAGAATGGTCGACATGGGCTTACTCCAGTTTGCGGGTGGTGCGGCAGGAGCGCAGAGTCTCCCGCCGATTGATCTGGGGTGGATCAGGCAGCCGCAGACCAGGCGCCTGCTTCCATGGCGGTCGCGGCGAATTCTGCGAAGTCACGCGGCTTGCGACCCAAGGCGCGCTCGACCCCGTCCGCACTATGGGCGTTGCGCCCGTCGAGCGTTTCACGCGCGATCTGTGTGAAGACGTCGGCCACGAAGTCCCCGCCAGCAGCTGCGACATTGGCGTGGAAGTCCTCGAACGCGATGGGGATATGCTGGATCGGGCGGCCCAGAGTGGTGGAAAGGATGTCAGCCATTTCGGCAAAGGTCATCAGACGCGGGCCAGTGACCTCGTACCGTTCACCCAAATGCCCCCCTTCGGTCAAAGCGGCGACAACCACATCGGCAATGTCGTCGATATCGATGATCGGCTCCGCAATGTCGCCACCTGGCATCGGCAGCACACCGCCAAGGATCGGGTCGCGCAGATAGCCTTCGGAGAAGTTCTGCGCGAACCAGGCCGCGCGCACAATGGTAAAGGGAACGCCAGAGTTGCGGATCACGTCCTCGCCCATGCTGGCGAAGTGTTCTCCTCGGCCGGACAGCAATACGATGTGTTGCAGGCCGGTCTCCAGAGCGACCTTGGCAAAAGCCTCCAACTTTTCCACCGCGCCCGGGAAGGCAAGATCGGGGAAGTAGGTGACATAGGCTTTGGATACGCCGGTCAGGATCGGGGCCCATGTGCTTTGGTCTTCCCAATCGAAGGGGGTTTCAGAGAGGCGCGTGCCACGACGAACGGGCAGGCCCTTGGCTTCAAGCTTGGTTACAACGCGCGATCCGGTTTTTCCGGTGGCGCCAATTACGAGGATGGGTTGGTTGGTCATAGTCATCTCCTATGGTGAGCTGAGAGCTCGTTGGTTGTGTTGAATTGGAATGGAGTTGGTCGGATGGCTGCTGAGGTTAAAGAAACTCAGCGGCCGCCAGTCCCATCGCGACAAAGCAAACAAGCGATGGGAGATAGATCACGTAGAACTGGACTTGCGATCCCCGGTGCAGACGCGAATTGCGGACCAGCTGCCAGCGTTGGGTTCTATGAGTTTCGCGGCGCATCGCTAAACACTCGCCCGAACTTGGCCGACTAGGATCGACCAATCCATGCCCAAGGCGCTATAGACGTCACCGGCCTGCGCGTTCGCATTATCTGCAAGAATTTCGATCATCAGGCTGGCACCATCCGCGATGACAACTCCGGCTTGTGTAAGCCGGTGCAAAGCCGTCTCACGCTTTGTCATGTTAAACGTCCCGCTGGCATCGACGGCGATGTAGGCGTCGAACCCTTCGCGCACGGCCCGCATCGCGGGAAACGCGGCGCAGACTTCCAGCGACAGCCCGGCGAAGATCAGTTTGCTTCGCCCGGTTGCGCGAATGGCCTCTTCCACCCGTGGATCGTCCCATGCGTTGACCGTTGTTCGGTCGATAAAGGTCTGATCTGGCAAGGCTTCCTGCAATTCCGGAATAGCAGGCCCCCATAAAGTCTCTGACGATGTCGTAGTCGTGACAATCGGCAGGCCGAGCGCCTTTGCGGCTTTGGCCAAGCCGACGATGTTGAGTTTGAGGTCCGCGATAGAATAGTCGCGGATTCCAGTCATCAGTCCCACCTGATTGTCGACAAATACAACGGCGGCATTGTCACGGGTAAGGGGTTCCGGGTTGTTCAGTTTCGTCACGGTCTTCTCCTTTTAAGGTTGTTGTTGGGTGGTGTTGGTTTCAGTCAATTGATCCAAGGCGACCGGCTCGGTAGTCAGCCTCGACAGCGTCAAGCTCTGCCGCGTTGCCCATGGCGAATGGACCCCGTTGAACAAAGGCTTGGCGCAGGGGGTGTCCTCGAAACAGGACGGCATGAGCGCCCTCTTCGGAGGAAAATGAGATGTCCGCGGCACCTGCAAATGCGATGGCTTTGCCAGGTTCGAGGTCGGCAGACCCTGCGTTCCAGGTCACAGTGGAGGTGCCGGTGATGGCCAAGACCCAGGCGTGTTGGTCGCTGTTGCCGTTGTGCGTGAACTGACCGCCGGGCTGCATGTTGATATCCAGGAGCGTAAGCGGAACGTCGGGCGCGACCCCACCCATGACACCGTTGCTGTCCCCAAGTATCAGCCGCGCGGTAGAGCGGTCGCCTGCAAGCTTTGGGATGTCCTTGGCTGCGAGGTGAAATGCAGATGGCGCGTCGTGCCGGTTCTCTGCGGGCAAGTTGACGAAGACCTGCAATGCGTGGGTTCTGGCATCGGGCCCCGGCGCTTCGTCATGTAGGGCGCCGCGCGCGGCCTTGAACCAATAGAGATCGCCAGGCGCCAGCTCGAGGTCATTGCCAAGGGAGTCGCGGTTGCGGAACGCGCCTTCGCTGTCCTCAAACATCACGGTCACAGCAGACAGGCCTGCGTGCGCGTGGGGCCCGAACGTGGGCTTTGTCGCGTAGAAGTGGTCCACCATGATCAGCGGGTCCATCAGCCCCTGGAAGTCCGCGTGCTGGTAGCTTTGAGCCACAAAGCCATCGCCGATGGTGATCTTGCGACCGTCGCTTTGTGCATGTGTTTCACAGGGGGCGCCTGCGAGTGTGTCGATAAGTTGCTTGGTCATGTCAGTCTCTCGCTTCTGTTGAATTTAGAATATGAGCGAGACAATCAGCGGAAAATCGGTCAATATCAGGACTTATCGTTCTACACATGGAACAATAGGATGAGGCATAGCATGGACCTTAACGACGCCTTCTACTTTGTTCATGTTGTTGAAAAGGGCGGATTTTCCGCCGCAGCCCGGTCGTTGAACATTCCCAAGTCCCGGCTCAGCCGCCGTGTGCGGCAGCTTGAGGAAGACCTTGGCGTGCGCCTTTTGCAGCGCACATCGCGCATCGTCACGACGACAGAGATCGGCGAAGACTACTACCGCCACGCGCAAAAGGCCCTCGCACAGTTCGAAGTCGCCGAAACCGCCGTCCGTCGCAAAACCAACAGGATCGAAGGCACTGTGACCGTGTCCTGTTCCGTGGGGATGGCGCAGTTCGGTCTGGACCAAATCTTACCGCGTTTTCTTCAGGACAATCCTGGAGTGACCGTTGTCCAGCGCGCCTCGAACCGGATGGAGGATTTGATCAAAGGGGGGATCGATATGGCGATCCGCGGACACATGGACACTCTGCCCGACTCGAGCCTCATCCAAGTGCGACTGGCACGGGTGAAATGGCACTTGTTCTGCTCGCCGGACTACCAGATCACACTCGATCCGTCAGATGATCCGGCCGGGCTTGCAAATCACCCGGCCCTGGTTCTTGGCAGACCCGGAGCGACGCACCAATGGCTGCTGAGCGATCGTGACGGGCAAAGCGCATCGATCCCCTGCAAGGTGCGCTTTGCAAGCGATGATATGTCAACGCTCAAAAACGCGGCGGCTTTGTCCTTGGGGCTTGTTGCCCTGCCTTCCTACGTGTGCCAACAAGAGGTTGAAGCCGGATCACTTGTGCGCGTATTGCCGGGTTGGACGGCGGGAACCCCACAAATCAGCCTCCTGATGCCTTCGCGGGAAGGATTGTTGCCTGCGTTTGAGGTGTTGCTTGATTTCTTGAAGCGTGAATTACCAACCGTTCTGGCCGGCGATGCACCAGCGGACACGTAACAGCGGCTCCAACGGGATTGAACCTCCCGCGTCCAGCTGTAGCATTTCACCTTCCTTTGCGGCTGAGCTTGGTAATTCTCGTTCAGAGAAGGAAAACAAGCAGACATTAGAGCGGGGGAGATCAATGGCAGTTTTGTCCCGCAGAACAGTCGTTCACACCGAGTGCAGCGAATGACTGCTTCGAGCCCATTTTGACGGATGCTGCACGGCGCATGAATGTCCGGATTAAGCGACAAGCCTGAACACTACACAATTAAAGGCGGTTTGACCTGAGAAACGGGACGCGCATACGCTGTCGTCGACAAAAAAAGCGACAAAGGTTTTTTTCATGACATTTCAATTGGCAGGTAACGGACCCAAAATTTACGAAGAAGTCATGGTGCCCCTTTGGTTTGGCCGGTGGGCTGAAGCGCTTGTTGAACAGGCTTCACTAGGTTCTTCGGAACGTGTCTTAGATGTTGCTTGCGGAACAGGTGTGACGACCCGACTGGCGAAGTCAAAGGTTGGAACTAGCGGCCGAGTCGATGGTTTGGACATCAACGCGCCAATGCTCACCAAGGCACAAGAATTAGCTGTTGATCTCGATATTCGATGGATTGAGAGCGATGTATGCGGGAGCGGACTGCCTTCAGGGTCTTACGATGTCATTCTTTCGCAGCATGGCTACCATTACTTTCCGGAAAAGCCCAAAGCTCTAAGCGAGTTCTTGCGGCTTCTGGTTCCAGGTGGGCGCCTGGCCTTCTCAATCTGGGATGGGCATAGCGCTTACACTGAAGCCCTATGCTCTGCTGTTGCCCACCACATCTCCCCCGAGATTGCAGAAAAGCAAAGGGCTCAACGGCAGACGCCAACAGCGAAAAAATTAAAACAGCAGGTCGCGGATCAAGGGTTTTCGGATGTGGCCGTTCACCGGCAAGAACTGATGATCGATGTTCCGCTTGCGCCCGAATTTGTGCCCATGCATCTGGCGTCTATGCCAATTGCAGGCGCGTTTCTCGCACTCGGAGAAGAGGCGCAAAATGCCTTGATCCAGGAGGTCGCGGAAAAGCTCGACGCATATGTTGTAGGAGATAGACTTGTCTATCCTGACGCGGTGAATGTCGTAACAGGACGAAAATAGCATCCCCGCGTCGCTCATTCTTGTGTGAAGCCACAACCCAGTTAGGTTGATATCCAATCGCAAACTTGCTGCGTGTGGCGCTGAAAGCAGACGTTGGCGGAGTTGTGGCGAAAGTACGCTTTGTTGCGCACACCCGAAATTGGCTAACGTTGTTCCCGACGCCTAAAACGCGGTGGTTCCACTTTGTAGCTTGTCCAGGTGAGGCCCCTAGTTAACCTTACGCAATGCCGCCGCGCCAACTCGGAACTCAGATCCAGCCCATCCCGTTTTCCAGCATCTCAGATGACTACTGGATATACATCCACTGCGATGATGTCCGCTGTATCCATGGTGCGAGCCTCCGGCCCAGCGACGTGGTTGAAAGGCTGGGAGGTGATGTCACCCTGCGCAGCGTTTTGGGTAAAGCCCGGTGTACCCGATGCGGCAGGCACCCGGTCAGCATCAAACAGGTATATAGACGGCAGAGCGGGTGGTGAGGCTCGTTTGAATATAGTCAAAAGTCTTCTTTGAGCCCAAAGCCGCGCGTCAGGCTAACAAATCAGCTTCGAGATGTTCAGTAAAGGTGTATGAGTGTGTGTTGATGTCGCCACTCCAGCGCCAGATTGCGATAAAGCCCTCTGCGCCTGTTCGAAATGCATGTGGCATCATACTTGGATGGTGAATCATTGAACCAACCCCTCTCATCCGAATGTCATCTCCGGCCGTCCAAAGAGCCTGTCCCGCAATAATGACATATGTCTCGTCGGCGTCATGAAGATGCATAGGATAGTAGCTGTCGGGTCGCATGTAGACCAAACCCAACCTTACGTCCGGCGCCGGTATCGGTCCTTCTGGTCCCATCAGTGTTAGGACGCTTATCAAGGCGGCTATACTCGATTGGGTGTTGCCCTCAACCGGGTTTGATCCCCAGCTCAAGAGATGCTGTGCGGCCAAGACCGAACTAGCTGCCGGATGATTGCTATTGGCCAAGACAGCACGCATACCCGCATCTAGGGAGCAAGGTGGAACGGGTTCAAAGGCAACAGGAGTTGGCGTTACCAAAAGCGTGTTCGCTGTATGAGGTCCTTGAATGTCTACCTCGGTCTCATAGACCTTTGCAATTTCTACCAGCATATCTTGAATGATTTCGTCTTGCGCCATGACCAGTGCATCCAAATCCCAAATGTCAGCGCTGCTTTGATCGATTTTCGATGCT
>NZ_WQAG01000017.1:0-63842 GCF_013031565.1 Ruegeria sp. HKCCD7255
CAATCGTGCCAATGTTGACGTGCGGTTTTGTACGCTCAAACTTTTCCTTTGCCATGATGGCCTCCTTTTTCGGTAATGCAGGGAGCGCGATACCCACGCTCCCTCAAATCTTCGCTTATGCGTATTTCGCCTGAATCTCGTCCGAGATGTTCTGCGGAACCGGATCGTAGTGGTCGAACTGCATGGTGAACTGGGCACGACCCGACGACATCGAACGCAGAGTGTTGATGTAGCCGAACATGTTCGCCAGCGGAACGAACGCGTCGATCGCGATTGCGTTGCCGCGCGGTTCCTGACCAGACACCTGGCCACGACGCGAGGTCAGGTCGCCGATGATACCGCCGGTATATTCTTCCGGGGTGATCACTTCGACCTTCATGATCGGTTCCAGCAGTTTCGCGCCAGCTTTGCGCATGCCTTCACGCATACACATGCGGGCCGCGATTTCGAACGCCAGAACGCTCGAGTCAACATCGTGGAACTTACCGTCCAGCAGAGCCACCTTGAAGTCGATCACGGGGAACCCAGCCAGAGGGCCGCTATCCATAACCGACTGGATGCCTTTTTCGACACCCGGGATGTATTCCTTCGGAACGGCACCACCAACGATGCGGCTTTCGAACGAATACCCTTCGCCCGGCTCGGTTGGAGTGATCTCCAGCTTAACCTCACCGAACTGACCCGAACCACCCGACTGTTTCTTGTGGGTGTAGGTGTGCTCGACCGGCATCGAGATGGTTTCACGATAGGCCACCTGCGGTGCACCGATGTTCGCTTCGACCTTGAACTCGCGCTTGAGACGATCCACCAGGATGTCCAGGTGAAGTTCACCCATGCCCTTCATGATGGTCTGACCCGATTCCAGGTCGGTTTCGACACGGAAGGACGGGTCTTCGGCGGCCAGACGGGCCAGACCCTGAGACATCTTCTCTTGGTCGCCCTTGGTTTTGGGCTCAACCGCGATCTCGATCACCGGATCTGGGAAGGTCATGGTTTCCAGAACAACCGGATCCTTCGCATCACACAGGGTGTCACCGGTGGTGGTGTCTTTCAGACCCGCCAGCGCGATAATGTCACCTGCAAACGCTTCTTCGATCTCTTCTCGGTTGTTCGAGTGCATCATCATCATACGACCGATGCGCTCTTTTTTACCTTTGGTCGAGTTCAGGATCGAGTCACCCTTGTTCATGGTGCCCGAGTAGATCCGTGTAAAGGTCAGCGAACCAACGAAGGGGTCGTTCATGATTTTGAACGCCAGACCCGAGAACGCCATTGCGTCGTCGGCACGACGTGCGATGTCACGAACTTCTTCCTCGTCGCCGGGTTTAAAGCCCATGTAGTCGACAACGTCCAGCGGGCTGGGCAGGTAGTCGATCACAGCGTTGAGCAGCGGCTGAACACCTTTGTTCTTGAACGCAGAACCACCCAGAACCGGAACGAACGCGATTTCCAGAGTACCTTTGCGCAGCAGGGCGCGCAGGGTCGGAACGTCGGGCTCATTGCCTTCCAGGTATTCCATCATCGCGTCGTCGTCCATTTCGACGGCCGCTTCGATCATCTTGCCGCGCCATTCTTCAGCCATGTCTTTCAAGCTGTCGCGGATAGGAGCTTTGATCCAGCTTGCGCCCAGATCTTCGCCCTGCCACAGCCATTCTTCCATGGTGACCAGATCGATCAGGCCTTCCAGCTCGGTCTCGGCACCGATCGGAATACCAACCGGAACAGCGCGTGCGCCGGTGCGGTCTTCGATCATGCGAACGCAGTTGAAGAAGTCAGCGCCGATCTTGTCCATCTTGTTGACGAAAACCATACGCGGAACCTTGTAGCGGTCAGCCTGACGCCACACGGTTTCGGTTTGGGGCTCAACACCGGCGTTTGCGTCCAGAACGCAAACGGCACCATCGAGAACCGCCAGCGAGCGTTCGACTTCGATGGTGAAGTCAACGTGGCCGGGAGTGTCGATAATGTTCAGGCGGTGCTTGGGGGTATCGGCGGTTTTACCGTCTTCGGTGCGTTCCCAGAAGGTGGTGGTCGCAGCCGAGGTGATGGTGATGCCGCGTTCCTGCTCCTGCTCCATCCAATCCATGGTGGCGGCACCGTCGTGCACCTCACCAATGTTGTGGGATTTCCCAGTGTAATACAGGATACGCTCCGAGCAGGTGGTTTTCCCTGCGTCGATGTGCGCCATGATACCGAAGTTACGGTACAGTTCGAGCGGATATTCGCGTGCCATTTTTGATAAGCCTCTGAATTACCAACGGTAGTGGCTGAAGGCTTTGTTCGCCTCGGCCATCTTGTGGGTGTCTTCGCGCTTCTTCACGGCAGTACCGCGGGACTGTACAGCGTCCAACAGCTCACCGGCGAGGCGTTCTTCCATGGTGTTTTCGTTGCGGCCGCGCGCAGCGGTGATCAGCCAGCGGATGGCCAGTGCTTCGCGGCGCTCGGGGCGCACTTCGACCGGAACCTGATAGGTCGCACCACCAACTCGGCGCGAGCGAACCTCGACCGACGGTTTGATGTTGTCGAGCGCTTCGTGGAACACTTCGACAGGGGCGCGCTTTACCTTGTTCTCAACGCGATCAAAGGCGTTGTAAACGATGCGCTCTGCAACCGACTTCTTACCGTCGATCATCAGGTTGTTCATGAATTTGGTCAGAACCTTGTCGCCAAATTTGGCGTCAGGCAGGACTTCGCGTTTTTCAGCGGCGTGACGACGTGACATCTCAGCCTCTCCTTCTTACTTGGGACGCTTCGCGCCGTATTTCGAACGGCGTTGCTTACGGTCTTTGACGCCCTGGGTATCCAGAACACCACGCAGGATGTGGTAACGCACACCGGGAAGGTCTTTTACACGGCCGCCACGGATCAGAACAACCGAGTGTTCCTGCAGGTTGTGGCTTTCACCGGGGATGTACGAGATCACTTCGAACCCGTTGGTCAGGCGCACCTTGGCAACCTTACGCATCGCCGAGTTCGGCTTCTTCGGTGTGGTGGTATAAACACGTGTGCAGACGCCGCGTTTCTGCGGGCACTGCTCCAGGTGCATGGACTTCGAGCGTTTTACTTTCGGCTGCCGCGGCTTGCGGATCAGCTGTTGAATAGTTGGCATTCCGGTTTCTTCCCCGTTTTGCAACACACATGACATGCACGCGCGCTGCGTGCGGCTAAATTCACTGCACTTATGCGTCCACAAGCGCAAAACCCGCGAGCGCTCCCATTCCGAGGTGAACGTCGCGGTTGGTTATCAGAGGACGCGAACTGCAAAATTGTCCGGGTCTTGACCAGTTCATTACTGAAATCGGTTTTGGGGCGGCCCCCGGTACCGAGATGCGCGCGTATTAAGGGGAGTCGGCGCAAGTGTCAACAGTCGAGCCGCCCAGCCCGAAGATGCTGCCTGTCTGGCACTGTCGGGCGGTTGCAGCACAGCTGCCCTGTAGGCATAGTTGACGCGCATATGCTACCCGGGACCCCAGATGCAAGTTATTGGCCTGTGCCGTTTTTCCTATCCCGCGCTTAGCGGCTTTCAAGTTGAACATGAAACGCTCGAAGCGCAGCGGCATTACCTTTACAACCCTGATCGCCTGAATGAGCGGTTTCACCTGTTCGAAACCCTTACCCTGCCAGCCTTGCGCGCGCAGACGGACCCGGAATTCGACTTTGTCATTGTGATCGGGGACTGCCTGCCGAAAGATTCTTTGGATCGTTTACAACAGCTGATTGCGGACCTGCCGCAGGCCCGGATTATGGCCCACGCGCCGCATGAGCATCGCAAGCTCATGCAACAGATCTTGAACGAAGCGCGAAACGCACCGGATCAACCGTGCTTGCAGTTTCGTCTGGACGATGACGACGCCATCGCGGTTGATTTTGTCACCCGCCTGCGCCGCGCTGCGCAGGATTGCAGCACTGCGTTCCAAGGCACTCAAACCGCCGCAATCGATTTCAACAACGGCTACATGCTGGAAACGCGGAAAACGGATTTTGGCGCGGCACAGGTCTGCCGGCCTTTGATCTCGGCCGGGTTGGGCATGTATGTGGCAGGCGGGTGTGACCTGTCTGTCATGAACTTTGCCCATCAAAGAATGGCCCGGTTCATGCCCGTGATCAGTTATCCTGACGCGCCGATGTGGGTGCGCAGCCTGAACGGATTTAACGACTCGCCGAAAGCGCGCAAGGGTAACTTGAAACTTACCCCTTTTGATCAAGCATTGCGCGACGTGTTCACAGAACGGTTTGCAGTTGAACTGGACAAAGTCTGCCCAACCTAATCTGCCGCATGAACCGCGCGGGCGCGCAACAAGGTAAACAGGCCCGAGCCCACCACAATGGCGGCCCCAATCAGCGTCACCGCATCGGGCCAGTCGCCAAACACCCCCCAGCCCAGCACAAGCGCCCAAATCAGGCTGGAATACCGGAACGGCGAGATGAACCCCACATCCCCGACCCGCATGACCATGACACTGAAGAGATAGCCCATCAATACAAACACCGCCGAGGCCGCCACCAGAACCCCAGCATCAGACGTTACCGGCGCCCAGCCCTGAAACAACGAGGCGATGCCCGCTGCGATCGTGATGGATACCGAGGTCGCAAGCGTGACCAGCATCGACGGAACCTCAGGCGACATGCGCCGTGTCAGCAGATCGCGCGCGGTAAAGCACAGGACGGCCAGCAAAGCATAGATCAGATACAGGCTCAGCCCATCGGGCCCCGGCCTGACAATAAGCAGCATCCCCAGAAAACCGAACGCGATCGCCAGTTTTCGTCGCCAGCCAACGGTTTCCCCAAAGAACACGACCGCACCAAGGGTCACCGTCAACGGCAGGGCCTGCAAAACAGCGGAAACATTCGCCAGAGGGATATGGATCAAAGCTGACAGAAACAGAAACGCCCCGAACAGCTCGGCCAGGCATCGCAGCACAACCAGCCATCGATCATGCCGGTTGAACCTCAGATGCAGCGCCCCCAAACGATGCGTCAGACCAAAGACCAGCACCGTGGCCAAAAGCCCCCGCAACGCAATCAACTGAAACAGGGGCAGGTCCTGGCCCGCAAGCTTTACCAACGTGTCATTTACGGTAAAGGCGGCCATGCTGCCCATCATCAGCAAGGCGCCTTTTACGTTCGGGGTCAAAGTAAACCGTCCTAATTCTGTAGTGTCACAAAAATCTCTGTGGTCTGAATATCGCCGACATTGAAACCCGATCTGCCTGTGAAACGCCAGTGTTTAGTTGGCGGCGGCTCACGAGCCCGAATATTCGACCAGCGTTTGATCAAGTCCGTCCAATGCCGCCTCGATAGGTGGTGCGATCTCGCCCCAGACCCCCTCGGGCCAGTCCGGCACCGCTCAAAGGATAGACGATCCGTGTAACTGGAAAGGTCGCCACAATTGCGTCGAAACATCCTTAAATGGCGCAAAGTTCTAGAACTCTGCATAAGCATCGGTCTGCGTGTAGAAATAGATCGTCGGGTCGTCAGCGTCAGTATTCGTGGGCGCAGGTAGCACCGCAGTGACATACCATTGCAAGGCCCGTGGTCTGTCTCAAAACGTCCACCAAGACTGAATCTGCATATCGTGCAAAGATTTTCTTTGGCCTGAGCGAGGAAAGCGAATACTCTGGCAGCGCGGATTGTGATTAGGCTTTCCGTCTTCTGTGTGACCGAAGCTTAGCTCAAGCGTCAATCACAACCCTCCCCCGAAACTATCCAATTCATGAGTTCAATCAGATGATTTCAGTTCATTATTGCCGCCTTTTTGCGCGCTATAACGCCTGGCAAAACAACTCTTTGATAACCGCCGCCGACGGTTTGACAGACACCGAACGTTGGGCCGATCAGGGTGCGTTTTTCAAGTCGATTTCTGCCACCCTGAACCACCTCTATTGGGCGGATGCTTTGCAACTGGCCCGCATCAGAGGGGAGGAACGACCGCAGGGCAGGATCACCCATTCCCTGAGCAATCCTTCGCAATGGACCGAGTTCAAGCGAATGCGTAAGCAACAGGATAGGGAAATTGTAAAATGGGCAACCGGGCTGACACGTGAGGCGTTGAACGGCAGTGTGTCCTGGCTTCCGTTGAACGGATCAGATCGGGTTCAGATGCCTAAAGGGCTTTGCATCGTGCAGTTCTTCAACCACCAAACGCATCACCGAGGACAGGTTCATGCCATGCTGACAGCTTTGGGGGTGACACCAGAGCCGACCGATATTTTGGCGATGCCCCCAGAGGGCTGACAATGTGGCGCAAGGCACGTAGCTCGCTTTTCGACTCATGAGAACTGTGTACCCCAAAAAAAGGCCCCGCGCGCTGCGCAGGGCCTTTCACGTCTTTCGACACGGTCGCTTACTCGCGGCTTTCCGGGGTTTCCACCAGAACGTCCAGCTCATCGCCGACCATATCGTCGTCAAAGGTCGGGGCGGCCAGTGCAGCGGCGGCTTCGGCCTCTTCCCGGCGGACTTCGATCACGACATTGTCGCGCGACTGGGCAACCTGGCGCACGGCCTGGGTTGCGCCACCAGTCCCGGCTGGGATCAGACGACCAACGATGACGTTTTCTTTCAGGCCAACCAGCTTGTCCTTCTTGCCCTGAACCGAAGCTTCGGTCAGCACGCGGGTGGTTTCCTGGAAGGACGCAGCCGAGATGAACGAACGTGTCTGCAGCGAGGCTTTGGTGATCCCCAGCAGGATCGGCTCACCCTGAGCCGGGCGACCGCCGCGGGCGATGGTCTTTTCATTCGCCGCGTCGAACTCCTGCTTGTCGACGTGCTCGCCTTTCAGCAGGGTGCTGTCACCTGAATCCAGGATCTCCCACTTCTGCAGCATCTGGCGCACGATGACCTCGATGTGCTTGTCATTGATCTTCACGCCTTGCAGACGATAAACATCCTGCACCTCGTCGATCATGTAATCCGCCAACGCTTCGACGCCCATGATGGACAGGATGTCATGCGGAGCCGGGTTACCGTCCATGATATAGTCACCCTTCTGCACGAAGTCGCCTTCCTGCACCGGGATGTGCTTGCCCTTGGGCACCATGTACTCGATCGTTTCCATCGACTCGTCCGCCGGTTCGATGCTGATGCGACGCTTGTTCTTGTAGTCGCGGCCAAAGCGCACGTAACCATCGGCTTCTGCGATGATCGCGTGATCCTTGGGACGACGCGCTTCGAACAGTTCGGCCACACGCGGCAGACCACCAGTGATGTCCTTGGTCTTGGCACCTTCACGCGGGATACGCGCGACAACGTCACCGGCTTCGACGGTCTGGCCGTCTTCGACCGACAGGATCGCGTCCACCGACATCGGATAGTGAACCGGGTTGCCCGCATCGTTGCGGACCGGCTCGCCATCTTCACCGACCAGAATGATCTCGGGCTTCAGGTCGCTGCCTTTGGGGGCGGCGCGCCAGTCAACCACGATCTTCTGGGTCATGCCGGTTGCTTCGTCGGTCTCATCCCGGACGGCAAGGCCCGAAACAAGGTCGACATATTTCGCTGTACCGGCTTTCTCGGCGATGATCGGCAGGGTGTAGGGATCCCATTCGAACAGCTTGTCGCCACGCGAGATCTGCGCACCATCCTTGACGAACAGCTTGGAGCCATAGCCCAGCTTGAAGCTGGCGCGCTCTTCACCGTGTTCGTCGTTGATGATCAGCTTCATGTTCCGGCCCATGACCAGACTTTCACCTGCTGCATTGACCAGGATCTGCGGGTTCTCGAAGGCAACAACGCCGTCCTGGTTGGCTTCCTGGAACGACTGTTGACCACCCTGTGCAACACCACCGATGTGGAAGGTCCGCATGGTCAGCTGCGTGCCGGGTTCACCGATCGACTGTGCGGCGATGATGCCGACAGCTTCGCCGGTGTTCACCATGGTGCCGCGCGCCAAGTCACGACCGTAGCAGGTGGCACAGACGCCTTCCTCGGACTCACAGGTCAGGGGCGAGCGGATGCGCATCGACTGAACACCGGCCTCGTCAATGGTGTCGGCCATACGCTCGTCGATCAACTGACCGGCTGCTACGATCACCTCATCGGTGCCCGGACGCAGAACGTCGTCAGCCGCGACACGGCCCAGCACACGTTCGGCCAGCGATGCAACAACCTCACCATCGTTCACAGCGGCTTCGGCCGTGATCGCGCGATCGGTGCCACAATCGATCTCGCGCACGATGCAATCCTGGGCAACATCCACCAGACGGCGGGTCAGGTAACCCGAGTTCGCGGTCTTCAAAGCGGTATCCGACAGACCTTTACGGGCACCGTGGGTCGAGTTGAAGTACTCGAGAACGGTCAGACCTTCTTTGAAGTTCGAGATGATCGGCGTCTCGATGATGTCACCGTTCGGTTTGGCCATCAGGCCGCGCATACCGCCCAGCTGTTTCATCTGAGTAACCGAGCCACGCGCACCAGAGTGGGCCATCATGTAGACCGAGTTCGGTTCCTGTTCCGAACCGTCCTCTGCCCGTTCCGAGGATGAGATCGTGCTCATCATCGCCTCGGTGACGCGGTCGTTACACTTCGACCAGGCATCAACAACCTTGTTGTACTTTTCGCCCTGAGTGATCAGGCCGTCCATGTACTGCTGTTCAAAGTCTTTTACCTGGTTGCGGGTGTCATCGACGATGCCCCATTTATCATCCGGGATAACCATATCGTCCTTGCCGAACGAGATGCCCGCCTTGAACGCTTCTTTGAAGCCCATCGACATGATCTGGTCACAGAAAATAACCGACTCTTTCTGACCGCAGTAGCGGTAGACGGTGTCGATCACCTGCTGCACTTCTTTCTTGCGCAGCAGACGGTTGACCAGTTCAAACGGCGCCTTGTTGTTCATCGGCAACAACGCACCCAGGCGCAGACGGCCCGGCGTGGTTTCAAACCGCTTCTGAACTTCGTTACCTTCGTCGTCGATCTGAGTGATCCGCGCGGTGATTTTGCTGTGCAGATGCACCTCACCCGCGTCCAGAGCGTGCTGAACCTCTTCCGCAGACCCAAAGACCTTGCCTTCGCCCGGCATGCCTTCGCGTTCCAGGGTCACATAGTAGAGACCCAGGATCATATCCTGCGACGGAACAATGATCGGTGCACCGTTTGCAGGCGACAGAACGTTGTTCGTTGACATCATCAGAACACGGGCTTCCAGCTGGGCCTCAAGGCTCAGCGGGACGTGAACGGCCATTTGGTCCCCGTCGAAGTCAGCGTTAAAGGCCGAGCAGACCAGCGGGTGCAGCTGGATCGCTTTGCCTTCGATCAGAACCGGTTCGAACGCCTGAATGCCCAAACGGTGCAGCGTCGGCGCACGGTTCAGCATGACAGGGTGTTCGCGGATCACCTCGTCGAGGATATCCCACACTTCGGGGCGTTCCTTCTCGACCAGTTTCTTCGCCTGTTTCACGGTCGAAGACAGACCTTTGGCTTCAAGGCGCGAATAGATGAACGGCTTGAACAGCTCCAGCGCCATCTTCTTGGGCAGACCACATTGATGCAGCTTGAGTTCCGGGCCGGTCACGATGACCGAACGACCCGAGAAGTCGACGCGTTTCCCCAGAAGGTTCTGACGGAAGCGACCCTGCTTACCCTTCAGCATGTCCGACAGCGATTTCAGAGGACGCTTATTGGCGCCAGTGATTACGCGGCCACGACGGCCATTGTCAAACAGAGCATCCACGGATTCCTGCAGCATCCGCTTTTCGTTGCGGACAATGATGTCAGGTGCGCGCAGTTCGATCAGACGCTTCAAACGGTTGTTCCGGTTGATAACGCGGCGATACAGATCATTCAGATCCGAGGTCGCGAAACGGCCACCATCCAGCGGAACCAGCGGACGCAGTTCCGGCGGAATAACCGGAATTACGGTCATCACCATCCACTCGGGCCGGTTGCCGGACTCGAGGAAGGATTCAACAACCTTCAGACGCTTGATGATCTTTTTGGGCTTCAACTCGCCAGTTGCTTCGGCCAGATCAGCGCGCAGCTGCTCGGCTTCGGCTTCCAGATCGATCTGGGCCAGCATCTCACGAATGGCTTCAGCACCGATATTGGCAGTGAACGCGTCCATGCCATAGGCATCCTGCGCGTCCATGTACTCTTCTTCGGTCAGCATCTGGCCATAGGTCAGGTCGGTCAGACCGGGCTCGATGACGACGTAGTTTTCAAAGTACAGAACGCGTTCCAGATCGCGCAGCGTCATGTCCAGCATCAGACCGATGCGGGACGGCAGCGATTTCAGGAACCAGATATGCGCAACGGGTGCTGCCAGTTCGATATGGCCCATACGCTCGCGACGGACCTTCTGCAGGGTGACTTCCACACCGCATTTCTCGCAGACAACGCCGCGATACTTCATCCGCTTATATTTGCCGCACAGACATTCGTAATCTTTGATCGGGCCAAAGATACGCGCGCAGAACAGGCCGTCACGTTCAGGCTTGAACGTCCGGTAGTTGATGGTTTCGGGTTTCTTGATCTCGCCATAGGACCAAGACAGGATCCGCTCAGGGCTCGCCAGCGAGACCTTGATCTCGTCAAAGACCTTCGGGGGCGTCAGCGGGTTGAACGGGTTGTTGGTGATTTCCTGGTTCATTTGTTACCTCAAATCTTGCGGAAGGGGGGACGGGAGAAAGGGCAGCGCCCTTACTCCTCAACCTCCGCATCCAGGAGTTCCATATTCAGGCCGAGGCCACGGACTTCTTTCACCAGAACGTTGAACGATTCCGGTACGCCCGCTTCAAAGTTATCCTCGCCCTTGACGATCGACTCATAGACCTTTGTCCGGCCGGCGACGTCGTCCGATTTCACTGTCAGCATCTCCTGCAGGGTGTAGGCGGCGCCGTAGGCTTCCAGAGCCCAGACTTCCATCTCACCAAAGCGCTGACCACCGAACTGCGCCTTACCGCCCAGCGGCTGCTGGGTCACCAGGCTGTACGGCCCAGTCGAACGCGCGTGGATTTTGTCATCCACAAGGTGGTGCAGTTTCAGCAGGTACTTGATGCCCACAGTCACGGGGCGTGCAAATTGCTCACCCGTACGACCGTCGAACAGAACCGACTGACCGCTTTCCGAGAAGCCCGCACGCACCAGCGCGTCGTTGACGTCAGCCTCTTTGGCACCGTCAAAGACCGGGGTTGCGATCGGAACACCGCGGGTCACGTTGCCCGCAGCTTCGATCAGGCTATCCTCGTCCATGCCGGTGATGCCCTCTTCGTAGACATCTTCGCCATAGGCCAGCTTCATCGCTTCGCGCACCGGGGTCAGATCGCCAGAACGGCGATATTCACCCAGAGCCTCGTCGATGTTCAGACCCAGACCGCGTGCGGCCCAACCCATATGGGTTTCAAGGATTTGCCCCACGTTCATACGCGACGGCACACCCAGCGGGTTCAGACAGAAGTCAACCGGAGTACCATCAGCCAGGAACGGCATGTCTTCCATCGGAACAACCTTGGAGATCACACCCTTGTTCCCGTGACGACCAGCCATCTTGTCGCCCGGCTGCAGCTTGCGCTTCACGGCGATGAAGACTTTGACCATCTTCATCACACCCGGCGGCAGGTCGTCGCCACGGCGGACTTTCTCGACCTTATCCTCGAACCGCGCGTCCAGAGCACGCTTTTGCACTTCGTACTGCTCGTTCAGAGCTTCGACGATCTGTGCGTCTTTTTCGTCCTCCAGCGCCAACTGCCACCACTGACCGCGAGTCAGCATGTCCAGCAGCTCCTCGGTGATCACCGAGCCTGCCTTGACACCTTTCGGGCCTTTGACAGCGGTTTTGCCCAGGATCAGGCCTTGCAGACGCGCATAGATGTTGCGGTCAAGGATCGCCAACTCGTCATCCCGGTCACGGGCCAGACGTTCGACTTCCTCACGCTCGATCTGCAGCGCACGCTCGTCTTTTTCAACGCCGTGACGGTTAAAGACGCGAACCTCGACGACGGTACCGTAATCACCCGGCTTCACGCGCAGCGAGGTGTCGCGCACGTCAGATGCTTTCTCACCAAAGATGGCGCGCAGCAGCTTTTCTTCCGGGGTCATCGGGCTTTCGCCCTTCGGAGTGATCTTGCCGACCAGAATATCGCCCGGTTCAACATCCGCACCGATGTAAACGATGCCCGCCTCGTCGAGGTTGCGCAGCGCTTCTTCACCGACGTTCGGGATGTCGCGGGTGATCTCTTCCGGGCCCAGCTTGGTGTCACGGGCGGCAACTTCGAATTCCTCGATATGAACCGAGGTAAAGACGTCATCACGCGCGATACGTTCCGAAATCAGGATCGAGTCTTCGTAGTTGTAACCGTTCCACGGCATGAACGCGACGACCACGTTCTTACCAAGGGCCAGTTCACCCATATCGGTCGACGGACCATCGGCAATGACCTCGCCCTTCTGGACGGTGTCACCCACCTTGATCAACGGACGCTGGTTGATGCAGGTATTCTGGTTCGATCGCTGGAACTTGCGCAGACGATAGATGTCAACGCCCGCATCGCCCAGTTCCAGATCTTCGGTGGCGCGGATAACGATACGCTGGGCATCGACCTGGTCGATGATACCGGCGCGTTTCGCCTGGATCGCAGCGCCCGAGTCAATGGCAACCTTTTCCTCGATCCCGGTGCCGACCAGCGGCGCCTCGGCCCGCAAAAGCGGAACCGCTTGACGTTGCATGTTCGAGCCCATCAGAGCACGGTTGGCGTCGTCATTTTCAAGGAACGGGATCAGCGAAGCGGCGACAGAGACCAGCTGTTTCGGGCTCACGTCGATCAGATCAACGCTTTCGACCGGCGCAAGGGTGTAATCCCCGGCCTGACGGGTGTTGACCATCTCGTTTTTGAACTTGCCGTCGGCATCCAGCGTCGCGTTGGCCTGCGCCACGGTATGACGCATTTCTTCGGTCGCCGACATGTAGTGAACTTCGTCGGTCACCTGACCTTCGTTCACCACGCGATAGGGCGTTTCGATAAAGCCATACTTGTTCACGCGGGCAAAGGTGGCCAGCGAGTTGATCAGACCGATGTTCGGACCTTCCGGCGTTTCAATCGGGCACATCCGGCCATAGTGGGTCGGGTGAACGTCGCGCACCTCAAAGCCCGCACGTTCGCGCGTCAGACCACCGGGCCCCAGCGCCGAGAGGCGACGTTTGTGCGTGACCTCGGACAGCGGGTTGGTCTGGTCCATGAACTGCGACAGCTGCGATGAGCCAAAGAATTCACGGACAGCCGCAGCCGCAGGTTTCGCGTTGATCAGATCCTGCGGCATCACAGTATCGATTTCGACCGAGGACATACGTTCCTTGATCGCACGCTCCATGCGCAGCAGGCCAACGCGGTACTGGTTTTCCATCAGCTCGCCAACCGAACGCACACGACGGTTGCCGAGGTGGTCGATATCGTCCACATCGCCTTTGCCGTCGCGCAGTTCCACCAGCGCCTTGATGCAGGCCACGATGTCTTCGCGGCGCAGGGTGCGCAGGGTGTCGGGCGCGTCCAGAGCCAGACGCATGTTCATCTTCACGCGGCCAACGGCAGACAGGTCATAGCGCTCGCTGTCGAAGAACAGCGTGTCAAACAGGGCCGACGCCGCTTCGACGGTGGGCGGCTCGCCCGGGCGCATGACGCGATAGATATCCATGAGCGCGCTTTCGCGGTTCATGTTCTTGTCTTGCGCCATGGTGTTGCGCATGTAGGGGCCGACATTGACGTTGTCGATGTCCAGAACCGGGATGTCGGTGATACCCGCATCGATCAGCTCTTTCGCGGTGCCGCCGATCAGGTCGCCGTCCTTGTCATATTCCAGGGTCAGTTCATCACCGGCTTCGACATAGATCGCGCCGTTTTCTTCGTTGATGATGTCCTTGGCAACAAACTTACCGACGATGTTGTCGAAGGGGACCAGCAGGTCGGTCACGCTGCCTTCGTCAATCAGCTTCTTGACTGCGCGCGGAGTGACCTTCTTGCCAGCTTCGGCAATCACTTCACCTGATTTGGCATCCACCAGATCATACGTCGGGCGGGTGCCGCGCACACGCTCGGGGAAGAACGGTGTGACCCAACCCTTCTTCTTATCCAGCTTGTAGGACACAGTGTTGTAATACGCGTCCATGATCGCTTCTTGATCCAGACCCAGCGCATAAAGCAGCGTGGTCACCGGCAGTTTGCGGCGACGGTCGATCCGGGCGAACACGATGTCTTTGGCGTCGAACTCAAAGTCCAGCCAGCTGCCGCGATACGGGATGATGCGGCAGGCAAACAGCAGCTTGCCCGAGGAATGGGTCTTGCCCTTGTCGTGGTCAAAGAACACACCGGGCGAACGGTGCATCTGGCTGACGATAACGCGCTCGGTGCCGTTGACGACAAATGTGCCGTTCGGCGTCATCAGGGGCATGTCGCCCATGAACACGTCTTGTTCTTTGATGTCTTTAACCGACTTGGCGCCGGTATCTTCATCGACATCAAAAACGATCAAACGCAGAGTGACCTTCAGCGGCGCGCTGTAGGTCATGTCGCGCTGCATGCACTCTTCGACGTCATATTTGGGCTTTTCCAGATCGTATTTCACGAACTCCAAAACGGAAGTTTCGTTGAAATCCTTGATCGGGAAAACCGACTGGAACACGCCTTTGATGCCTTCGCCGTCTGTTGGCTGGTCTGCATCGCCGGAGCGCAGGAAAAGATCATAAGAAGATTTCTGGACCTCAATAAGGTTCGGCATTTCCAGCACTTCGCGGATTTTGCCGTAGTATTTACGAAGACGTTTCTGGCCAAGGAACGTTTGAGCCATGTCAGATGTCACCTTTCGATGTTCTCAGCGGGCAAAGACACCGTCGGGCCCCGGCATCTTGCACAATCGAGACAACACGTCCGGATCAATTCATGGCCACCGTCCCGAAGGCGGCCTCCCGATCCGAAAACCGTGTCTTAGAAAACGCCCCAACCGATGAGGCCCTTTCTAAGACAGGTTCGGCTGGACCCGGATTTCTCCGGACCCAGCCAAATTTTTAGGCACATCAGCGATGTACCTGTCGACGGGCTTAGGCCAGTTCGACCTCGGCGCCAGCTGCTTCCAGCTTGCCTTTGATCTCTTCGGCTTCGGCTTTGTCGACGCCTTCTTTGATCTTGCCACCAGCTTCAACCAGCTCTTTGGCTTCTTTCAGGCCCAGGCCTGTGATGCCGCGAACTTCTTTGATGACGTTGATTTTCGAAGCGCCGGCGTTCTTCAGAACGACGTCGAATTCGGTTTTCTCTTCCTCAGCTGCGCCACCGGCGTCGCCACCAGCTGCAACCATTACGGCGCCACCAGCTGCGGGCTCGATGCCGTATTCGTCTTTGAGGATGGTTTTCAGTTCTTGTGCTTCCAGCAGGGTCAGACCCACGATGCTTTCTGCGAGTGCTTTCAGATCAGCCATTTTATCAGCTCTTTCCGTTTACAGTGTGTGTTCCAACGTCAGGGCGTTTGCCCCACGCAGATCATTCAGTGCCAACCGCTTACGCAGCTTCCGCCTTCTCTTCGATGGTGGAAAGGATGCTTGCGATGTTGCTTGCAGGTGCGCCAATTGCACCGGCGATGTTCGAAGCAGGCGCGCCGATGCAGCCCACGATCGAAGCAATAAGCTCTTCACGCGACGGCATTTTCGACACGGCTGTTACACCAGCCCGGTCCAGAGCGTTCTCACCCATTGCACCGCCAAGGATTTCGAACTTTTGGTTCTCCTTGGCATAGTCCTCGGCCACTTTGGCAGCTGCCACAGGGTCTTCGGAATAGGTCAGAACGGTCATACCCGTCAGCAGGTCAGCGATGCTCTCGCATGGCTTTCCGTCGAGGGCGATTTTGGCAAGCCTGTTCTTGGCAACACGCACAGACCCACCCGCTTCGCGTGCACGCGCGCGCAGGTCCTGCATCTCGGCAACTGTCAGACCGGCGTAGTGCGAAACCACTACGACGCCAGAGCTTTCGAAGATTTGGCCGAGTTCCTCGACCACTTTCTCTTTCTGGGCTCTATCCACAGTTCTCTCCAAGTTAGGGATGTCAGACATCCCGGCTCATATTTGCCGAAGGTAAACCCCGGCGTTCAGGTCCGTTGTTACGGGATTGGCCAAAATGCGCCCGAGGATCGAAGCCCTCAGAATTCTTTGGTCTTACCCGTCTCAGGCAGGAAATTAAGGGGTCCGAGGACACCACCCACCGTCTTGGACGAAACGAAAGAAAGCGCACGACGAATCGCACGCTTTATTCCGCAGGTCTACTTAGGGCAGATGCCAGTGGTTTCCAAGGGGTAAATCACTTCGAAACCTCAAAATACCAGGGGCTCACACCATTCCAGCTTTCCGGATGCGGCTCCTTGCAATCCAGCATACACGATTGTGCAAAATTGTCAGATGACTTCTTTTGCTTTTTGTCCGAGTCTTGCAGCGCAAATGCGCCGCCCATTTTGAGGACCAAGGAATGTGCCGAATTGCCGCCTATTCAGGGCCAAGCATACCGCTGGAAAACATCATCATCAAACCTCGTCACTCGCTTTTGGAACAAAGTCAGCACGCCAACGAGGCCAAGCTGGCTGTGAACGGTGACGGATTTGGCATGGCCTGGTACGCGGATCAGGACAGGCCCGGCCTGTACCGCGATGTCCTGCCGGCATGGTCCGACGGCAATCTGAACGATCTGTGCCGGATGATCAAGGCACCCTTGTTTCTGGCCCATGTCAGAGCTTCAACTTTCGGCGAAGTCTCACGCTCAAACTGCCATCCGTTTACCTTTGGAAAGTGGTCCTTTGTGCATAACGGCCAGATCGGCGAATTTGGTCGCCTGAGACGACAGTTGGAAACCACGTTGACCGATGAGCTATACGCCGCGCGGCGGGGATCCACGGACTCTGAATTGCTTTTTCTATTGCTGCTTTCCAATGGTTTGGAAATATCGGCCACCGAAGCAATACAAACAACATTGCAGCAAATCCTGACACTTGGACATGATCGAACAGAGCCGGACAGGATGGCAGTGGCCATATCTGATGGCTCAACCCTTTATGCGTTTCGCTATTCCACAGATCGGCGCAGCCCAAGTTTGTATTTCGGTGAAGGCTTGGACCATGGCGGCAAGGTGATTGCTTCTGAACCTCTGGACAAAGGAACCGGCACCTGGACACCGATTGCTGAAAGCAGCTTTTTCTCGCTATCGGAAAATGTGGCGCAACACGACACTTTGACCATTGAATAGAAAGAACGCCCAACCCACACGCCTGCGCCAAGGGCGAAACGCATCAAGCTTTGACATGCAGATGCGCAGCGGGGTCGGCGACGGGTATTTCGTACCGCAATGTGATTTTACCTGCGGGCAAACCAACCGCGACAACAAAATCCCACCAGGACCTTTGCGCATCATCCCAAGACGTGGCGGGGCTGTTCTGGGGGATGTTGACCCTAAGCTTGATCTGACCGCTATCCAAAGCCTCTGCCTGACCGCTCAACTTTAGGTCCGTCACCTTTTCATAGGACACGCCATCACTTTCTTCGACGCGCACGGTCTTCAGGTGCTCCAACCAGACCTCGACCCCTTCGGCACTCAGACCTTGCGCAATCTCCATCATCGCCGAAAACTGCGCCCCGATCCAAGCCGGGCGCGTTTCAGACGTCAGAGTGAAAAAGCGTTCCAAACGCCACACCTTCCAGGCAAGTAAGGTCTTGCGGGCCCAATAGACCGCTGCGGCAATGGGAACGATATTGAGCAATACCCAGTAGTTTCCCTCTGCCACCCCGGAACGCAGAGACACACTTCCAACCAGCGCGAACATCCCCAGGATCAGCATAAGCGCCACGCTTCCCCAGAACTCTGACCTGCTGCGAGACGTCATCTCGACCGACCGCCAACGCTTGTCGCGCATCCAGGGTTTGTTCGGAAATTCGGTCTTGGATGCGCTGCGAAATCGAAATTCGGTGCGGTCCATCAGGCAAAGAAAAAGGATCACCGCAAATATCGTAAGAAACAACACTGCGAATGGGATGACCCACCAAGAAAACTCCTGATAAGCGATGGCCGCGACCATGACGGCCATCATGCTGACCGAAACAATTCCGATGGCCCCATTTGTCGTGACTCGCATTGAACAGCCTCCGATGACCCAGGCTGAGGGCACTACCCCGCTCGCGCGCGACGCTAGGCTGACTTTGGGACAAAGATATGGCAAGTCTCGGAATAATCGGCTTTGAACAAGTCCATTGGGAGGGGGCATTTCTATATGGCGCTCAACTGGGCGGGGCAAATTTTAGCCTTGCAGATGTCTACTGGGTCAATTTCAGCACAGCACACTTGGGTGGGACCAACTTCGTTAACGCCGATATGCAGGGGGCAGACCTTTCAAATGCCTCATGTGTATGAACCAATTTCCGAGACGCCAATTTGGGACGAGATAACCTTGGTGGAAGATCAAAACTTCAAGGTGCCAACCTGACTGCGGCCAAACTGGACGGCACGCAGCTTGATGGCTCTGAATATGATGCGCGGACCCTGTTTCCAGCAGGTTTCGACCCGGTCTCGTTTGGGATGGTGAAACGGGAAGATTGACTAAAACAAAAAAATCCCGGGCGGTTCGCACCACCCGGAATCTAGCTTCACAGCGTGTCGCCTAGGCTTATTCGCCCGATGCAGCCGCTACGTCCAATGTCACGCCGGGGCCCATGGTCGAGCTCAGCGCGATTTTCTTCATGTAGGTGCCTTTGGCGCCCGAAGGCTTGGCTTTGGCAACGGCCGAGATGAAAGCACGGACGTTTTCGACGAGTTTGGCTTCGTCGAACGACGCTTTGCCAACACCGGCGTGCACAACGCCGCCTTTTTCCGCCTTGAACTGAACCTCACCGCCCTTGGCTGCTTCCACGGCCGCTTTCACGTCCATGGTCACGGTGCCGACTTTGGGGTTCGGCATCAGGTTGCGGGGGCCCAGAACTTTACCCAGACGACCGACGATAGGCATCATGTCCGGGGTGGCGATGCAGCGGTCGAATTCGATGGTGCCGCCCTGAATAGTTTCCATCAGGTCTTCTGCGCCAACGATATCTGCGCCCGCCTCTTTTGCTTCGTCAGCTTTGGGGCCGCGAGCAAAAACAGCAACGCGCATCGCTTTACCGGTGCCGTTCGGCAGGCCGACAACGCCACGTACCATCTGGTCTGCGTGACGGGTGTCGACGCCCAGGTTCAGAGCGATCTCGATGGTCTCGTCGAACTTCGAAGTGGCGTTGCCTTTGACCAGGGAAACAGCTTCTTCGACCGACAGGTTTTCCTTGCCGGCGACAGCTTCGCGCGCAGCGCGGGTACGTTTACCAAGTTTTGCCATCTTACTTCACCTCGATGCCCATAGAGCGGGCCGAGCCCAGGATGATCTGCATTGCGCCTTCGACGTCGTTGGCGTTCAGATCTTTCATTTTGGCTTCGGCGATTTCGCGAACCTGTTTGCTGGTCACGGTGGCCACAGTCTCACGACCGGGGTTTTCCGCGCCACGCGGACGGTTACGCTTGCCAACCGGCTTCAGACCAGCCGCTTTTTTCAGGTAATAAGACGCGGGCGGCGTCTTGATGTCCATGGTGAAGGACTTGTCTTGATAATAGGTGATCACGGTCGGGCACGGAGCGCCGGGCTCCATGTCTGCGGTCTTGGCGTTGAACGCCTTGCAGAATTCCATGATGTTGATGCCGCGCTGACCCAGCGCCGGACCAACTGGCGGCGACGGGTTCGCCTGACCTGCAGGAACCTGCAGCTTCATTGTACCAGCAAGCTTCTTAGCCATTTGGTTTTCCTTTCAACTCGGACGAAACGCGTTTCGCCCAGATTATGTTGCGTGGTCCGGCCCAGGATCGCGATCCCGGCAACCTCCCACAAGAGAATCTCGCCCGAAGACGATAGAGGGGGCGTTTACAGAGGATTGGTGAGGTTGGCAAGTCGCCTGCCCTTCGACATCCGAGCAGATCGAATCGAACTTCAGCGGATTCTTACCGGATGAAGGCAATGGGTCGCTTATGACATAACCGTGAAGTCCGCTAAGTGATTAATAAAGATAAGTTAACCCGCAGAAATTCTTGACCGCGAAGGAAACAGCCCATGCATCATCGAATTATGTATGCTTGTGTTATACTTCGGGAAAATTGGTATTTCAGTGGAGGTTAACTATGCTCATTCGTTTAATAACAACTCTAGGTGTCGCGCTATCGCTTGCCGTTACCGCGCCGCAGATCGCCCGGGCCGACGCCGGCGAAATTCTGGGAGGCGCGGTTGTTGGCGGGGTCATTGGCTATGCCATTGGCAAAGATCAGCAACGGAAAAAGCAGGCACAGACAACGCGGACCTATCGCTCTGGCATTCCTTCGACCACGCAGGGCGCGCAAACGCAAACCGCACTCAATTATTTTGGCTATAACGCCGGACGAGTCGATGGTCAGATCGGACGCGGAACCCGCGCCGCAATCGAACGCTATCAGGCGTCAATGGGCTATCCTATCAATGGCTACGACTTTCCGCCTTACCAATATGACCTCCTGCAGCAGGCCTACTATTGGGCGACAAGCGGTGGACAGGCGGCGACTCAACTTACCGGCCAACCGCTATTGCTGGAGTATCGCCGGCAGGTCCAAGCGGCCACTGCGCTGGCGGCCGCCCCGGTTGCACCGGCCCCAGTTGCTCCGGCACCCGTAACGCCTGTTGTTACAACGCCCCAACCCGAAGCGGCTCCGGCGGCTGAATCGACGGAAACAGCATCGAGCACCCTGCCCAGTCTGTTTTCGGGCGGAACCGCACGTCCGTCTCTAGCCAATAGCTGCAGCGCGGTCATGCTGCAAACATCGTCTAACGGTGGCTACACAACATTGGCCAATATGTCCGATCCTGATTTCGCGCTTAGTGAACAGTTCTGTCTGGCCCGCAGCTACGCCATGGCGGGTGGTGAGGACCTGATTCAGGACATTCAGGGACTGACGCCGGATCAGATCAGCGCCCAGTGCGCCGCGTTTGGCGAATCCCTCGCCCCGCAGGTCGCTGCGCTGTCCCTCAGCTCGAAGGCAGATGCCGAGGCGCAGATGCGTCAGTTCGCGCTGGACTCCGGCCTGAGCCCCGACAACCTGGCGGCAACCAGCAAAGTATGCCTGGCGATGGGCTACCGGCAGGACAATATGGACGCGGCGGTTGGCTCTGCTCTGATGCTGGCGGCCATCGGCGAGCCCGCTTACGGAGAGTTGGTAGGCCATCACCTGAGAGAAGGCTTTGGCGTACAAGAGCGGCGCGATTTGGCGGTGCAGTGGTATGATGCCAGCCTGGCGGCACTCGACACCGGCTCACAAGCGGTTTTCTTGCCGTCCCAGTCCGATCGGCCACAGCTCCTGCGCGCCGCGGTGACGCAGATCCAATAGCGCAGCGCACTGGTCTGCGTTGACGTCAGAACGGTCGAACCCCGACGCCGCGGTGCCTGATGCATCGCGGCGTTTCAATTCTAGTGAAAAGGCCTTGCTGTCCCGCTTCGTCAACTCAGTTCACGCAGCTTTCAACTGTCCGAACTTTTTGCAGCCGGTCTGATACCGCCGACTCTTCAATTGTCCCGACGCTGCTCATGAAAATGCTATGTTGCCACCATCACATGAACCGGATCCAATAGAGAACAAGGTCGACGCTCTGATCGAATGGATGGTTGACGGGGCCCGCCCGGCGGCGAATGCAGTCGAAATAATCGAGGGTATCTGCACCCGTCTTCTCGATGCCGGAGTGGCAATTGACCGGTTTGGCTTGTTCATTTGGACGTTGCACCCCAATCTGACAGGGCGCCGTTTCCTTTGGAAAGCAGGTGCGGGTGTCGACAGGTTTGACGCGCCGTCACAACTGTTTACCGAAGCAATCTACACTCAAAACCCCCTTCCTCATGTAATTGAGCGGCAACAATCCATCCGCCGTCATCTGGAAGACCCCAATTGCCCCGAGGATTACATCATAGTGGGCGAACTACGCGAACAAGGATTCACTGATTACCTGGCGCAGCCACTGATTTACATCAACGGCGATACCCATGTCTGCACTTGGTCCAGTGCTTCACCAGGTGGGTTTTCGGAACGGGATCTGGCGATCTTGAATCGAGTTCGCGGACCGCTTGCGCGATTGACCGAAACCTACATGCTGCGGCTCGACGCTACCTATCTGTTATCAACCTATGTAGGTCGCAACAGTGGAGCACAAATTCTCGACGGAAAGATTCATCGCGGGGATGGCAGCAATATCGAAGCCGTCATCCTGTTTGCAGACCTCAAAGGGTTTACCCGCCTTTCGAACTCAATATCCGGCGACGCGTTGGTCAAACTTCTGAATGACACTTTTGATTGCCTTGTTCCTTCGGTCATGGATCAAGGAGGAGAAATACTGAAATTCATGGGTGACGGTTTTTTCTCGATCTTCCCAACCCATGAGAGCCTTCCGCCAAGAACCCAAATCCTGGCAGCCATTAAGGCCGTAAATGAAGGATTGAGTTTACTGGATGAAGAGGACTTCGAGCATAAGCTGGGTGTTCGGACCGCAATCCATCACGGTCGTTTCCATTACGGGAATATCGGAGGTGGTCACCGTCTGGATTTCACAGCCATTGGTCCCGATGTCAATTTGACGGCCAGACTGGTTTCGGCTGCCACCGAGCTGGATTGCGATCACGTCCTGTCCGAAACCGCTGCCGCGTTTCTGCCGAAACTCTGCAAACCCGTCGGGGTCGTGCCACTCAAGGGGTTTGGTCAAGACCAAACTGTCTGGCAAATGCCCGCGCTCCAAACGCCATAGAGGCGCCGCTAAAGCAACTCTTGGAGCGGTTTGAAAACCAATCAGCTCTGCTTGGTCACTTGCGTAAAGTCCAACTCGACCGGTGTCTCCCGACCGAAGATCGAAACCGACACTTTCAGCTTCTGCGCCTCGTCGTCGACGCCTTCGACCATGCCGTCGAAATCCTCAAACGGGCCGTCGTTGACCTTGACCTTCTCGCCCACCTCGAAGGTGATCATCAACTTGGGCGCTTCTTCACCTTCCTGAACGCGGTTGAGGATCTGGTTCACCTCGGCGTCGCGCATCGGCATCGGGCGGCCCTGCGGGCCCAGGAAACCGGTTACGCGGTTGATCGAGTTGATCAAGTGATAACCCTGATCGGACATTTCCATATGCACCAGCACGTAGCCGGGCATAAAGCGGCGTTCAGTGGTGACCTTCTTGCCCCGGCGCACTTCGATCACCTCTTCGGTGGGCACCAGAACTTCGTCAATGTCATCTTCAAGGCCCTGCTCGGCCACCGACGTGCGGATCTGCTCTGCGATCTTCTTTTCGAAATTCGAAAGAACGCTGACCGAGTACCACCGTTTCGCCATGAACCTGTCGTCCTTGTTTCTCGTCGGGGTGGCTGTGGGCACCCCTCGTTAATTCCTATTGCGTCACCCGGAATAAAAAGCGGCGCGCAACCTGATTCGCCGCACGCCCATTCCGAATAATCATGTCACCTACTCTGACATCGTGTTCTGTGCAAGGGGGCAGTGGCGTTTGCGCCTGCCCCGCCCGGCTTAACTGAACGCGCCCAGCACCAGTTGCAAGCCACCGCGAATGCCCAGATCAACCAACGCAAAGAACACAGCGGTCAGCGCGGCCATGATGAACACCATCACCGTGGTCAACAGCACCTCGCGACGGGTCGGCCAAACGACTTTCGAGACTTCGGCACGGACTTGCTGGATGAACTGGATCGGGTTTGTGGTGGCCATGAGGCTTACATCTCTCTGCTAGCGGGTGTTTGGGACATAAACGGGCATTGCGGCAATTTCAAGGGCGCTTGGACTTGTCGGTCAAGGCTTGGGTTTGTCGTCCCATTCGTCACTCAGGATACGCTGTGCGTCGCCGTCGGGGTCATCATATTGGTTCGACCGAACCGTATAAATGAACGCAACCAAACCAACACCACCCAAGAGCAGAGAAATCGGGATGAGATAGGCCAGAACTTCCATGAACTTACCTTAACCGCAATGCGTTCAGCGATACAGTGATGGATGAAGTCGACATGGCCAAGGCGGCGATAAGCGGCGTTGCCAGCCCGGCCACGGCCAAAGGCACGGCGATCACGTTATAGACCGTGGCGATACGGAAATTCTCACGAATTCGTTTTGTGGCTTTCACAGCAGTGTCACAGGCCTCGGCGATGGGCGAGAGGTCATTGCCCAACAGGACGATGTCCGAGGCCACCCGGGCCGCGTCCAGAGCCGAAGCAGGAGAGATCGACACATGCGCAGCCGTCAGCGCCGCCGTGTCGTTCAAGCCGTCACCAACCATCAGAACCTTGCGCCCCTGCGCACCAAGCGCCTGCACCCGGGCGGCCTTGTCTTGCGGCAGGGCCTGAGCGGTCCAGTTTTCGATGCCCAGCTTTTCGGCCAAAGCACGGACGGCCCCCTCGGTATCACCGGAAATCAGGATCACCTCTTTGCCAGCGGCGCGGAATCCCGCAACCGCCTCTACCGCACCGGGGCGCAGGCTGTCAGTGAAAGTAAAACGCGTTGGCGCCTGTGATCCGATGGCCAACCAGGCTGCGGTCTGGTCGCCGTCAGCGCCACCCACCCATGCCGCGCGTCCCAACCGGACAGGTTGATCACGGTAGATGGCTTCAGTGCCGTATCCCGGCACTTCGGCCACATCCCGCAGAGAAGCCGGTTTAATCCCCGCCTCACGAGCCGCTTGCGCCAAAGCCACAGACAGTGGATGCGAAGAGGCCTCGGCCAAGGCCAGCGCGACCGCAAGATCCGCCCGCGTATGTTCACCCAGATTGGTCAACTCGGGTGTGCCCGATGTCAGGGTGCCGGTCTTGTCGAAAACAACCGTATCGACCTCGGCCAGACGTTCCAGCGCGGTGGCGTCTTTGATCAGCATCCCTGAGCGGAACAATCGCCCCGAGGCCGCCGTGGTCACCGCAGGCACTGCCAGCCCCAGCGCACAGGGGCAGGTGATGATCAACACTGCGGCCGCAATGTTCAGCGCGGTGCGTAGATCGCCTGAATAGAGATACCATCCCAGAAAGCTGAGCGCCGACAGGATGTGAACCCCCGGCGCGTAAAGCTTGGCCGCCTTGTCCGCCAAAGAGGTATAGCGCGACCGACCGGATTCAGCGATGGCAACCAGATCGGCCATCCGGTGCAGCGAGGTATCTTCGCCCACAGCCGTTGCCCGAATGGTCAACGGTCCGGTCAGATTGACCTCGCCGGCGCTGACGGCCAACCCTTGCTGGGCAAAAACGGGCAGTGTTTCACCGGTCAGCAACGATCGGTCAAGCTCGGACTGGCCCGACACGATTTCGCCATCGACAGGCATCCGACCGCCGGGTCGCACAAGGATCAGATCACCTGCTTTCAGCTCGGATACCGCGACCTCTTTCTCGACACCATCCACGACGCGGATCGCGCGGGGCACTTCCAGCGCCGTCAGCTCCTCTGCGGCAGAACGGGCGACGGCGCGCGTGCGGTAGTCAAGATACCGCCCGGCCAGCAGAAAGAAGGTCAGGGTCAGGGCGGCGTCGAAATAGGCGTGTTCACCGCTGAGCGCGGTTTCCCAAAGCGACGTGACCAGGGCCAGAAGGATCGCCAGCACAATTGGGACGTCCATGTTCAAACGTCTGACACGCAGCGCGCTCCAGGCGTTGGCAAAGAAGGGCTGCGCCGAAAACGCAATCGCGGGCAAGGCGATGGCAGCCGAGATCCAGTGAAACATGTCGCGCGTTGCGTCGCTTGCGCCAGACCAGACCGACACCGACAACAGCATCACGTTCATCGAGGCAAACCCAGCCACCGCAAGCCGCATCAGCAGATCGCGGCCCGCTTTGTCGGATTGCGTGGCTGACAGCGCGCCGGGGTCCAGCTCATGCGCCTCATACCCGGCCTGTTCCAGAACCGGGATCAGATCTGCCGCACGGGTGTCCGGGACCGCTTTGATCATCGCACGCTTCAGGGTCAGGTTCACGCGCGCATCCTCGACCCCGGGATGGGCGTTCAACGCGCGCTCGACCGAGGCGATACAGGCCGAGCAATGAATGCCCGGCAAAGACAGCGCGATTTGCACGTCTTCGGGGATCGGGCGTGCAGCGTCCACAGGGGTGGCGACGCAACCGGGGCACACCGCCGTGCCAGTGGTCATCTGCGCGCCCAACGCCTTAGCCCTTCACATACAGCGGTACGCGCTGCGCAAATTCGGACCCGTTCAGATCCCTGGCCACCAGACGAATGTTCCAATTGCCAGCACCCAGCGCCGCAGGGGCAGCATAGGCGATACCGTCAAAACTGAACTCAGGCGTAAAATCATCGCGAACATGGGTCGCGCGCCCAACAACGGCTTGCAGTTCGGCCACTTTGACCGGTGCACCTGTCTGATCGGTGATGCGCAGCACCAGCAACCCACCGGTCAGCTCGGCACCAACCGTCCACCCTAGGGCCTGTTGTTCTTGCAGCCGTTCGTTGAACTCCTGACTGGCAACATATGAGTTCTTGACCTCAAGCCCAGGGAAGGTCTTGACCGCGTTATAGGCCAGCACAAGGTTCACTGTGATGATCACACCAAATGCGGCCACAAAGATCGCCAAGGCGTGTTTCCCTTTGAATTCGCGTTCCGCCATGATCAGTTCCCCCGACCGTTGAAGGTTGTGTCTTTATACGCGCGCGCACCGCTCTCCAGTTCCTCGACCCAGATACGCAGCGATGTCACATCAGCCGCAGCCGGACCAGTATCCTGAGCGGCTACGATGTAGACACGAGTCAGTTGAGCGGTATCTGCTGCAACCTCGACGGTATCACCTTCGATGCCTTCGATCTGCAATTGCAGCGACGGATCGCCTGCCAAAGTCAATCGGAACGGCCGCTCTTCACCGTGTTTGTTGCGCAGGCGCACGTCATAGGTGTTGCGGATCGAACCGTCAGACATCGTGACAAAGGTCGGGTTGCGCACCGGTGCCACCGTCAGATCGATCTCGGACCGGATGAAAAGCGCGAAGAGCAGTGCGAAACCCACCAAAGACCAAAGTGCTGTGTACATGATCGTACGCGGGCGCAGGATATGCTTCCAGACGCTTTTAGGAGGCTGGCCACCGCGTTCGCGCGCCTCATCGCTCAGCGCCATGTAGTCTATCAAGCCGCGCGGCTTTCCGATCTTGGCCATCACGTCGTCGCAGGCGTCAATGCAAAGCGCACAGGTGATACATTCAAGCTGCTGACCGTCCCGAATATCGATACCCACCGGGCAGACGTTCACACAGGCCATGCAATCGATGCAGTCGCCCAAATCGGTATCATTGGTCCGCTTGCCCTTGCCGCGCGGCTCACCCCGCCATTCGCGGTAGCCAACGACCAAAGTGTCTTCGTCCATCATCGCGGCCTGAATACGTGGCCAGGGGCAGGCATAGATACAAATCTGCTCGCGCGCGAAGCCACCGAAGAAAAACGTAGTCCCTGTCAGGATCAGCATGGTGGTATAGGCCACCGGATGCGCATTGCCGGTCACCAGATCGCGCGCCAAGGTTGGTGCATCGGCAAAGTAAAACACCCAGGCCCCGCCGGTAGCCAGACCAATCAGGAACCACACTGTCCATTTCGTCAGCCGCAACCGGATTTTGCGCGCATCCAGCTTTTTCTGGTGATGCAGCCTGAGCCTTGCGTTGCGGTCTCCTTCGATCCAGCGCTCCACCAGAATGTATAGATCTGTCCATACGGTTTGCGGGCAAGCATATCCGCACCAGACACGACCCAAGGCGGATGTGAACAGAAACAGGCCAAGCCCCGCCATGATCAGCAGACCGGCGACAAAATAGAACTCATGCGGCCAGATCTCGATCCAGAAGAAATAGAACCGGCGGTTGGCCAGATCCAGCAACACTGCCTGATCAGGAAGGCTTGGGCCGCGGTCCCATCTGATCCAAGGGGTGACGTAATAGATGCCCAACGTCACCGCCATGATGATCCATTTCAGATTGCGGAACGGGCCGGAGACGCGTCTGGGGAAAATGGGCTCCCTTGGGGCGTAGAGACTTGGGGCTGGATTGGAATCGCTCACAGACAGGCTCCGCAACTGGCATTTCTGAGTGTGCTTTCTTCCAGATCACAGGACCAGAGACTTTGACATGGGTCAAAACGCGCATCGTAAAGGCATCTTTTTGCTGCGGTGCTATTTAGCGGTGCGCACCTCACGCTTTAGCCAGTTGGTAAAGGTCTTTACGGTTGGTCTAAGGGGCGATTTTGGCGTCACAATATGGTATCCGCGTGTGTCGGGCTCGACAAAAAGCTCGATGATACGGCCCTCCCGAATGTCAGCCTCGATAAAGTGTCGCACCGTGACTGTGACACCCTGTCCCGATCTGAGGCCATCCAATAGCAGGTTACCCGGCAATTGCGTACGCCCGGCACCGCGTTTCGGGCCAACACCGCGCTCTGACAACCATTTGCTTGCCTCCGTGGTGCCGATTTCCTCGAGCCATGGTAGCTGAGCCAATTCGGCAGGCGACCAATCTTTTCTACCACCCAACAGCTTGGGCGCGGCGACAATCACCATCGGTGTTTGCAGTAACATCTCGCATTCAACACCGGGCCAGCCACCCGCGCCGTACCGAATGGCGACATCCACCCCGCCCGGGCGCAGTTCGACAACTTCATAGGTCGGATCAAGGATCAGGTTAACCTCTGGATGGGCCGCGCGAAAACCGGGCAGCCGTGGCATAAGCCACGATGCGGCAAAGGACGATGTCAGCGAGACATGAACGGGGCGGTCTTGGCCGGAACGGGCAAGGTCGCTTACAGCTGCAGCGATCGCACCAAAACCCAGTTGCAGGGCCCGCGCGAGGTGTTCGCCCTCACCCGTCAGGGTCAGCGCCTTGCCCGAGCGGTCCAGCAAGGCAACGCCAATATGCTTTTCGAGCGCGCGCAATTGTTGGCTTATGGCAGCGTGACTGACATTCAAGGCCACTCCCGCATCGACGACGTTGCGTTTCTCGGCAAAGGCCGCAAAGGCCCTGAGGGTCGCAAGAGGAGGCAGGTTCAGCCAATCCATATGTAATTCCAGCTTACATAATAGAATAGCAATTGAGTCGCATTTTAGATTTGAAACGTCAATCTGTCTTGCAGAGACGCTGCGGCACAGGAGAAACGCGATGCTGACTGTTTTTACCCGGTACTTTGTCACCGAAACCCAGATCAACGCACCCCACGTACGGGATGCACCAAGACCAAAGAGCCGAAAAACCCGGTGGCTGCCTGACCATCACTGGTGGAGAGAACATCCGCGCGCCAGGGATATGAACAACCTTTGAACCCGCCGGCACGACATTTCAAGATTTGGACAATGCCAAAACTCGTGCTGAAAAATCGACACCGGCCGTCCTGGAAACGCGCGAACAGAGGGAACAGCCGGTGTCGCAGCCTTCGGGCGGAAGACCGCCCGGAGGTATTCTCTAGCTCTTACTGACCACCACCAAGCTGATGCACATACGCAGTGACAGCGCGGATCTGTGCTTCGGTCAGGCGGGTGTCCCAGTTCGGCATCACGCCGAACCGGCTATAGACCACGGTTTCGGTCAGCTCTTCCTGGCTGCCACCGAACAACCAGATGGCGTCGGTCAGGTTTGGAGCGCCTTGCGTGATATCGCCTTTGCCGTCATCGCCGTGGCAAACTGAACAATTGTCCGCGAAAACCACCGCGCCCGCTTTCGCTGCGGCATCATCGGTTTGGGCATTGGTCAAGGACATCACGTATTGAACCACTTGCGTGATCTCGTCTTCCTCAAGGATCTCACCAAAGGCCGGCATCTGAGAATAGCGCGCGTCGTCGCTTTCCTCGTTCCGAATGCCATAGCTGACGGTGTAGTGGATGTCCTCCATGGTGCCACCCCAGAGCCAGGCATCATCCAGCAGGTTCGGAAAGCCCGGAGCCCCCTGCGCGCCAGAGCCGTGGCATTGCGCACACCAGGTTCGAAACACCGCACTGCCCGCGTTTACTGCATATTGCTGCAGCTCGGTATTCTGGGCGATGTCATCGAGCGGTGTTTCAACGAGTTGCGCGTTCAGGGGCGCGTTGGCCTCTTGGAACGCTACCAGTTCCTGCTGAACCTCACCGCGCGAAGACCAACCCATGACACCCGCAGTTGCCGACTGCACCAAGGGCCATGCCGGGTACATGATCGTATAGATCAATCCCCAGAAGATGGTGGCGTAGAAGGTCCATAGCCACCACCGAGGCATCGGGTTGTCGAACTCTTCGATCCCGTCCCAGCTGTGACCGGTTGTATTCGGATCACCCGGCTGTTTTTCAGGTGTCTTGCTCATGGCCGCGCCTCCTTGGATGTGGCGGGTTTGTCTTGCTGAGGTGCAGGTGCATCGTCGCCCCGAAGGGGCGCTGGTGCATCAACGTGGCGGAACGGGATGTTGGCCGTGTCCTTGTATTCCTTGCTGGCGCCCGGGCGGAAAACCCAGATCACGATGCCAACGAAGAACGTGAACAAGAGCAGCAACATCCAACTGTCCGCGAACTGTCTGAGGAGAGTGTAAAGTTCCATCTCTAGCCCCCTTAACGGTTCGGATCCGGGGTGAAGGTCGAGAAATCGACCAGCGTGCCCAGCATTTGCAGATATGCGATCAGCGCGTCCGCTTCGGTCAGGTCAGATTGGCCGTCGAAATTGCGCACATTGACCTTGTCACCATAGCGTTCAAGCAGCCCGTCAAAATCGCTGTCGGGATCAGCCTGCGCCCGGAAATCGGCCACCGCGTTCTCGATCATCTCTTCGGTATAGGGCGTACCCAGCACCGCGTTAGCCGCCATGATGTCGCCGATATACTCACCGTTGAGCTTGCGGTTCTCCAGGAAACCGTATTTCGGCATAACCGACTCGGGCACCACAGATTGCGCGTCGCGCAGGTGGCGCACATGCCACTCATCCGAGTAACGCCCCCCGACGCGGGCCAGATCAGGGCCGGTACGCTTGGATCCCCACTGGAACGGGTGGTCATACATCGACTCCGCCGCCAGAGAGTAGTGGCCATATCGTTCAACCTCGTCCCGCATCGGGCGGATCATCTGGCTATGGCAGACATAGCAGCCTTCACGCAGGTAGATTTCACGCCCGGCCATTTCTAAGGGCGTATAAGGGCGCATCCCTTCGACCTTTTCGATGGTGTTCTCAAGATAGAACAGCGGGGTGATCTGCACGATGCCACCGATTGTCACGACCAGAAAGCTGAAGATCAGCAGGAGGGTCGCGTTGGTCTCGAGGATCTTGTGTTTGTCGAGAATTGCCATTGCTCCGGCCCTCCTTATTCAGCCGGGACCGCGACGGTCAGGCTGGCCTCTTTGGCCGGCGCTTTCCGCACAGTCATCCACAGGTTGTAGCACATGATCAGCGAGCCAGCGACGAACATCACGCCACCCAAAGCACGCACCACATACATCGGGAACTTGGCCGCCACGGTGTCGGCGAACGAGTTGACCAGGAAGCCATTGGCATCCACTTCGCGCCACATCAGGCCTTCCATGATACCGGTGACCCACATCGACGCGGCATAAAGCACGATGCCGATAGTGGCGAGCCAGAAGTGCCAGCTGACCATTTGCAGCGAGTAGAGCCGTTCGCGTTTCCACAAGACAGGCACCAGGAAGTACAGTGCACCAAAGGTGATCATACCGTTCCAGCCCAGCGCGCCCGAGTGTACGTGACCAATGGTCCAGTCGGTGTAGTGGCTGAGAGAGTTCACAGCGCGGATCGACATCATCGGACCTTCGAACGTGGACATACCGTAAAAGCCGACAGAGATAACCATCATGCGGATGATCGGATCGGTGCGCAGCTTGTCCCATGCACCCGAGAGGGTCATCAGACCGTTGATCATACCACCCCAGGACGGCATCCACAGTACGACCGAGAACACCATGCCCAGCGTCGAGGCCCAGTCAGGCAGCGCGGTATAGTGCAGGTGGTGCGGACCGGCCCAGATATACAGGAAGATCAGCGCCCAGAAATGGATGATCGAAAGCTTATAGCTAAAGACCGGACGCTCGGCCTGTTTCGGGATGAAGTAGTACATCATGCCCAGGAAACCCGCGGTCAGGAAGAAGCCCACAGCATTGTGACCGTACCACCACTGGATCATGGCGTCCTGAACACCTGACCAGACGATGACCGATTTCGAGCCCCAGATGCTGACCGGGATGGTCATATTGTTGACCAGGTGCAGCATGGCAACGGTGACGATAAAGGCGAGGTAGAACCAGTTGGCCACATAGATGTGTGGTTCTTTCCGCTTGATGATCGTGCCAAGGTAAACAGCCAGATAGGCGACCCAGACGATTGTCAGCCACAGATCGACATACCATTCAGGCTCGGCATATTCCTTGGACTGCGTACCACCCAGAATATATCCGGTCGCGGCCAGGACGATGAACAGCTGATAGCCCCAGAACACAAACCACGCCAGGTTTCCACCCCACAGCCGCGCCGCGCTGGTGCGCTGTACGACATAGAACGAAGTTGCGATCAAGGCATTGCCCCCAAACGCAAAAATCACCGCCGAGGTGTGCAAGGGCCGCAGGCGTCCAAAGTTCAGATATCCCTGCGCCCATTCAAAATTCAGCGCGGGAAAGGCCAGTTGGAACGCAATAAAGGTTCCTGCGAGAAACCCGACCACGCCCCAGAATGCGGTCGCGATCACGCCATAGCGGATCACGTCATCCATATATTCGCCCGAGCGGTCCGTCAGCAGAACAGGCTCGTCTGTGTTTCGAAGCGTCCAGATGAAAAGCCCACCGGCGATCAGCATCACCAGTATCGCATGCACCTGATACGCCAAATCGCGTGCATAATTGGTCCCGATAGCGGCGAACACCACGACCAGCCCAAGCACAATCAGCTTGATGTAATTTGACATATTGCGTCCCTTTGCCATGCCTCACGCGATTCTTTTTGCCGCGCGAAACCTGTTTGACTGGGGTTGGTAATGCCGCCAGGGGCCGCAACTTGCCTTGATCTGCATCAAGACGTTTCGCCGAATTCTGTGGTCATGTCCTTTTGAACAGGGTCCCCTGAAGGGGATTGGAACGCGTCGGTCACCAGAACAGCGAAAGATGAGAGCACAATGGCGTATAAATCACTGCTGACAGTCATGACGGATACCGTGCTGGCGCAGGGGGCTTTGGCCCAGATGGTCGCATTGGCAGATGCGACCGATGCCCATGCGGACGCGCTTTGCCTTGGTGTGGATCGCAGCCAGACCGGGTATTACTATGCGGGTGCAAACGCTTTGATCCTGCAAGAAACCTTGAGCCGTGCCAATGCCGAAGCGGATGAGGTTCTGGCCTTTGCCAAAGACTATCTGGGCAAATCCGGCATCCGTTGGGCCGCCGAAAGCGGAGTGGTCCAAATCGCAGATATTTCACGGCACGTTGCACGACGCGCCCGATTTTCAGACCTTGTCATCTTGCCAAGGCCCTATGGCGACGGGCGTGACGCCGAGGCGGAACCGATTGTCGAAGCGGCCATGTTCGAAGGGCATGCACCGGTGCTGCTGGTCCCCGATGACGCGACCCCTTTCGTGAAGCCCAAGACCGTTCTGATTGGTTGGAATGAAAGTCCCGAAGCCATGCGGGCCATCCGCCGCGCCCTGCCCTTTTTGCAGCAGGCCGAAATGGTGCGGATCGTGGTCATCGACCCGCCTCGCCATGGCCCCGATCGATCCGATCCCGGTGGAATGCTGTCTCAGATGCTGGCGCGGCATGGCGTGAGATGTGAGATCGATGTCCTCAGCAAAACCATGACGCGGGTATCTGACATCCTTAGCCGCCACGCCACGGATACCGAAGCCGATATGATCGTCATGGGTGCCTATGGGCATTCGCGTTTTCGCGAAGCCATCCTTGGCGGGGCCACCCGCAACATGCTGGAACAATCAACTGTTCCGGTCTTCCTGGCACATTAGCAAAGCGGAAAAGCTCGGACAGGCAAGCTGCCCCGTGTCGGCAGCTTGTCAGTATTCAGGCTTTGCGGATCAGCCCGATAACGAAAAGAAGGATCACCGCGCCTATTGTCGAAAAGATAATCGACGAGATCAGGCCGCCACCAACGCTAAAGCCCAATGCCGGAAATATCGTTCCCGCTAGAAATGCGCCGACAACACCGACAATGATGTTGCCGATCAGGCCAAAGCCACGGCCTTCCATGATCTTACCCGAAAGCCACCCGGCAATCGCACCGATAAAGATCATCGCCAAAAGGCTGCTGAATACCATCTCGTTTCCTTTCCGCGTCAGACCAGAAACCCGCCATCCGAGTCATCTCCGGCTTCATCCAGCAGACTTCTCATATCGGGAATGATAACGTGGCGCTTGCCTTCCAGCTGAATGACCTGATCCTTCTTCAGTGCTGAAATCTGACGGCTGACTGTTTCTAGCGTCAAACCCAGATAATCGGCCATCGCCTCTCGTGTCAGCGGCAGGTCGAAGGCGATCGGCCCCGATAGCCCCTTGCGGTTTACCGAGGCATCCCGGCGCGCGATGATCGACAGCAGGCTGGCGATCTTCTCGCGTGCCGTTTTCCGGCCCAGAACAAGCATCCATTCGCGGGCAGCGTCCAGCTCATCCAGCGTCATTTCCAACAGCCTCTGGGCGATATGAGGCGTTGTGGCAATCATCTCTTCGAACGGCGCCCTGCGGAAACAGCACATCACCAGATCGGTGGTTGCAACCACATCATAAGGTGCAGCCTCGCGCCCCGGGCGACCAACGAAATCGCTGGGCAGCAACAAACCCACCATCTGGGTGCGCCCGTCTTCCATCGTCTGGGTCAGCGATGCGATACCCGAAACAACCGAGCCCACAAAGCTCATCGGATCACCAGACCAGATTATGGTCTGACCAGCCTCAAAGCTTCGGTAATATTTAATGGCCTCAAGCTCTTCGAGCTCATCCTTTTCGCAATGCGCGCAAACGGCCCGATGTCGAATCGGGCAATCGTCGCAGCCGACATGCTCATATGAGGCTTTCAGTGTCATTCGCGTTTCCACTTGATCTCGGTCAAAGCAACTGAGCGTTCCTAGGTATAGCCCTAGTGGTATGACTTTGAAACCTCAATTGGCTCGGCTTGGACTTTTTGACGCGAAAGTACCGCGTTATACCAGCTATCCCACCGCCCCCCATTTCAGCGATGAAGTGGCGGCTGAATTGTTTGGCAACTGGATTTCCCAGATTACCTCAGGCAGTGCAATTTCGCTGTACATCCACGTGCCGTTCTGCCGCCGATTGTGCTGGTTCTGTGCCTGCCGAACCCAAGGCACGCAAACAGATCACCCCGTGATCGCCTATGTGGATATGCTCAAGGCCGAGCTGGATCTGTTGGCGGCACACCTGCCCCAAGACGTGACCCTGTCGCGCTTGCATTGGGGCGGCGGCACGCCCACCTTGCTGAGCCCCGAGCTGATGCGCGATCTGGCGGATCGGATCTTTGCCACCGTGCCAATGGGTGACGATGCCGAGTTTTCGGTAGAAATCGACCCCAATGAAATTGACGAAGAACGTCTCGATGCACTGGCGCTTTCGGGGATGAACCGGGCCTCGATCGGGGTACAGGATTTCGATGACGAAATCCAAAAGACCATCGGTCGTATTCAAGGCTATGACACCACGCGTAATGCCATCGACATGATCCGCGCGCGCGGGATTGCCAGCCTGAATGCCGATATCCTTTACGGTCTGCCGCATCAGACCCGCGCACGGATGACCGAAAGCGTGCAAAAGCTTTTGTCACTGTCACCAGACCGGGTTGCGCTTTATGGCTATGCACATGTGCCATGGATGGCAAAACGCCAGCAGATGATCCCTTCAGATGCTCTGCCGACGCCAGAAAAACGGTTGGACCTGTTCGAAACCGCGCGGCGGCTTTTCCTGTGGGACAATTATGCCGAGATCGGGATCGACCATTTCGCTACAAAAGATGACGGGCTGACCATTGCCCAGCGCGCAGGTCGTTTGAGGCGGAATTTCCAGGGCTATACCGACGACCTGTCTCCGGTTCTGATCGGTTTGGGTGCAAGTTCGATTTCCCAGTTCCCACAGGGCTATGCCCAGAACGCATCGGCCACTTCAGCCCATACCAAGGCGATCCGGGACGGACGGTTCTCGACAGCGCGCGGGCATGTTTTCAAAGGACAGGACGTGCTGCGGGCGCGGATGATCGAGGCGCTTATGTGCGATTTTCGGATCGATTCAGCGGAAATCCTTCGGGATTTCGATGTGGCCGCGGGCGCGTTGCACCAGATGTATGCCAATGCAAATGCGGCCTTTGACGGGCTTTTGCGTGTGGACGACACCGGGTTGTCCATCCCGCCCGAGGCACGCGCCCTGACCCGGATGATCGCGCGCAATTTCGACCAATACGACCTCAGCAAAGCCGGGCACAGTTCGGCAATCTGAGGCCGACCGCATCGGCAGGCCTTGACGCAGGGGCCCGGTTTTCTCCAAACTGACAGAACAGAGAGCTGCAGCGCTCTGTGCCCCGAGGCAGGCAAATCCGCAGTCAAGTTTCGCCGATGCGTTCTCGCTCGACAGCCCTTTTCGTGCAGTCATCTGCAACCTGAAAGAGGGACAACACTCATGCGCGTCTTTACCGTCCTCGGCCCCAGCCAATCGGGCAAATCCACCCTGGTCGAGGCCATCAGCCGCCTCGACGGGCGGCCCACCACCTTCGACCTGTCCGAAACCGTGCATTTGCACGGTTTTTCTTATTTAGACGAACCTTGGTGCGCCATCGACGTCAATGGGGGCGGCGATGCGCTGGCCTATGTCGGGCCGGCCATAGCGATCTCGGACGCGGCGGTTGTTGTCGCACCACCTGATCCTGACGCGGCTGTTTTGTGTGCCCCCTACCTGCGGTTGGTCGAAGAGGCGGGCATCCCATGTTTTCTGTTCATCAACCGCATGGACAACCCCAACGGCCGCATCCGCGACATCATCGCCGCCTTGCAGACCTACTGCACCCATCACATCACGCTGCGCCAGGTGCCCATCCGCGAGGGTGACACGATCATCGGCGCCGTCGATCTGATTTCGGAGCGGGCGTGGAAGTATCAGGAAGGTCAGCCGTCGGCGTTGATCGAGCTGCCGCAATCGGTTGAAGAACGCGAACAGGAGGCCCGCACCGAATTGCTGGAAACCCTGTCGGATTTCGATGACCACCTGTTGGAACAGTTGATCGAAGACAAGCAGCCCCCCAGCGCCGAGGTCTATGATCTGGCGGCTCAGGTTCTGCAAAACCATCAGCTGATCCCGGCCTGCCTTGGCGCGGCCAGCCATGGCAACGGCCTGACGCGCCTGATGAAAGCCCTGCGCCATGAAGCACCCGAATTCAACATCGCAGCAGACCGGGATGAGGCCGAGGACAACGCGCGCGCGATTGCCGGTTTCTCGGATGTCAAAAAACACATCGGAAAAATTACCGTTTTGCGCGGGTTGGGGGACGGCGTCAAAGCCCATGCGCCGCTTGGGGGCGAAACAGTCGGCACCCTGACAGCGCTGGACGGTAAAACCCAGATCGACACGCTGGAGGCCGGGCAGATCGGGTTGGCGGTAAAATCCGATCACCTCAACCCCGGCAATATCTACGACAGCACCCGGTCAACACCGTTGCCGGAGTGGGCCGAGTCGCACCCTGTGGCCTATCGTCAGGTCGTCTCGCCCGCGCATGAGCGGGACGATGTGCGCCTGTCAAACGCTCTGTCGCGGCTGGTGGAGATTGATCCGGGCCTGCATCTCGAGCATGACGACCTGAGCGGGCACGCAATCCTTGGTTCGCAAGGGCCTCAGCATATGCGTCGGGTTGCGGCCAAGCTGGCCGAAGATTTCGGGATCGAAATTCTGACAGAGCCTGCCGAGACCGCTTACCGCGAAACCATTCGCGCGCCGATTGAACATCGCCACCGGCATAGAAAGCAATCCGGCGGAGCTGGTCAGTTTGCCGATGTGGTGATCTCGGTCGCACCTTTGCCACGCGGGTCGGGATTTCAGTTCGAAGAGGTGGTAAAAGGCGGTGCTGTTCCCAAGAACTATATCCCTTCGGTCGAACACGGAGCGAAAGACGCCTTGGCCCAGGGCCCCGAAGGATTTCCGGTGGTGGACGTCAAGGTCACGCTCAGCGATGGCAAGCACCACAATGTCGACAGTTCCGACTATGCCTTCCGCACCGCTGGCAAGAACGCCGTACGCGAGGCCCTGCCTGCCGCCAAGCCTGTGGTTTTGCAGCCCATTCTGAACGCCGAGATCCATCTGCCGTCCAGCTTTGTGGGCGATCTGGTTCCGACCATCAGTTCTTTGCAAGGACAGGTACTGGGGTTCGAAGGCAATCCGAACGCTTCGGGCTGGGAAATCTTCAACGCACAGCTGCCTGCCGTGGCCGAGGACGAGTTGCATCGGACCCTGGCCAGCGCCACCCGCGGGACAGGTTGGGTCAAACTGCAATTCGACCATTACGAAGAGCTGCGTGGCCCGGTTCCGGCAGCGGCCAAAAGTAAAGAACTGGCCTGAGCCAATGGCACGCGGGCGTCAGCCCGCCGCCGCAATCAGTTCACGGGTGTAATCTGTCTGGGCGTTCTCAAAGAGATCCTCAGCCGCGCCCATCTCGACCACGTCGCCATTGCGCATCACGATGACATTGTGGGACATCGCGCGCACGACTTTAAGGTCATGGCTGATGAACAGATAGGCCAGCCCGTATTTCCGTTGCAGGTCACGCAACAGATCGACGATCTGAACCTGAACCGTCATGTCCAGGGCACTGGTCGGCTCGTCCAGAACCAACAGTTTGGGCCGCAACACCATGGCCCGCGCTATCGCAATCCGCTGCCTTTGCCCGCCCGAGAACTCATGCGGGTAGCGGTCCATCGAGTCCGGGTCCAAACCAACCTCGGCCATGACCTCAGCCACCAGCTCACGCGGGGCGCGGTGGGGGTCGACATTGTGGATCTCCAGACCTTCGGCGATGATCTGCATGCAGGTCATTCGGGGGCTCAGACTGCCGAACGGATCCTGAAACACGATCTGCATATCCTTGCGCAGCCGCCGCAGCTCGCGCGTGGACCAGCGGCGGACGTCCTGATCGCGGAAAGTGATCGCGCCCTCAGACGCGATCAGCCGCATGATCGCCAAAGCCAGCGTCGTCTTGCCCGAGCCGCTTTCACCCACGATGCCAAGCGTTTCCCCGGCCCGCACGCTGAGCGTGGCGTCATTGACAGCCTTCACATATCCAACGGTCCGCTTCAGAAACCCCCGCTGGATCGGAAACCAGACCTTTAGATGATCGGTGCGCGCAACCTCTTCGGCATCTGCCGCCACCGGATCGGGCTGGCCCGAAGGCTCCGCCTCAAGCAGCTTGCGCGTATAGGGGTGCTGTGGATTGTCAAAGATGTCGGCGGTCACACCGGCCTCGACAATCTCGCCATCCTTCATCACGCAGACCCGGTCGGCAATGCGCCGCACGATGCCCAGATCATGGGTGATGAACAACATCCCCATATTCTCGGATTTCTGCAACTCGGCCAGCAATTCCAGGATCTGCGCCTGAATGGTCACGTCCAGCGCCGTGGTGGGTTCATCCGCAATCAGAATGTCAGGCTTGTTGGCCAGAGCCATGGCAATCATGACCCTCTGGCGCTGTCCTCCCGACAATTGGTGCGGATAGCTGTCCAGACGTTCCTCGGGGTCGCGAATGCCAACCTTTGTCAGCAGCTCCACAATTCTGCCCCGCGCCGCGTCGCCGGTTACCCCCTGATGCAGCGCAAGCGATTCGGCCATCTGCTTGTAAATCGTGTGCAGCGGGTTAAGCGAGGTCATCGGCTCTTGGAAAATAAAGCTGATGTCGTTGCCGCGCACCTTCATTAGGTGATCTTCGGATGCGCCGACCATTTCCTGGCCTTCATAGGTCACCGAGCCCTCGACGATAGCACTGTCCCCCAGCAGGGACACTGTGGACAACGCCGTCACCGATTTGCCCGACCCGGATTCGCCCACCAGCGCAACGGTCTCACCCCGATCCACGGTGAAGGACACACCTTTGACCGCGGCGCTCACCTGCCCGTCCTGCCGGAACGAGACCTTGAGGTTGTTCACATCCAGCAGGCTCATGAGAAGGTCTTTCTGGGATCAAACGCATCGCGCACGCCCTCGAAGATGAAGACCAAGAGCGATAGCATGATGGCAAAGGTGAAAAAGGCGGTGAAGGCCAGCCACGGGGCCTGTAGGTTCTGTTTCGCCTGCAAGGTCATTTCACCCAATGAGGGCGCAGATGACGGCAAGCCGAAGCCCAGGAAGTCAAGAGAGGCAAGCCCGCCGATAGTGCCTGTCACGATGAAGGGCATAAAAGTCAGTGTCGCAACCATCGCATTGGGCAGCATATGGCGGAACATGATGGTCATGTTGCCGACGCCCAGTGCCCGCGCGGCGCGGACATATTCCAGGTTTCGGGCTCGCAGGAATTCTGCCCGCACGACACCCACAAGGCCGGTCCAACTGAACAGGATCATCAATATGACCAACAGCCAGAAACTTCGCCCAAGGATCGCGAACATGATGATGATCACGTAAAGCGATGGGGTCGCGGACCAGATTTCGATGACCCTTTGAAAGATCAGGTCCAACCAGCCACCGAAAAAGCCCTGAATGGCCCCGGCGAAAATCCCGATCATACTGGCCACACCAGTGACCAACAGAGTGAACAGGATGGACAGCCGGAAGCCATAGATCACCCGCGCCAGTACATCGCGCTTGGTGTCATCTGTGCCCAGAAGGTTCTGACCATTGGGCGGCAAAGGCGCGGCCCCCGGGCGATCAACGCTTGTGTTGTAGGAATAGGGGATGGGCGGCCAGATGGCCCAGCCTTTTTCAAACCCTTCAGCCTCGAACGTTCCGGCCTTGATCTGTTCGATGATGCCTTCTGGATCGTCAAAACACTGATCCAGACCGCCGCTATCGATCAGGCACATCACTTCGGGGTCGCGATAAATCGCTTCGGTCTGGAAATCGCCGCCGAACTCGGTCTCGGCATAGAACTTGAAGATCGGCGTATAAAGTTCACCCCGATAGCTGACAAGGATCGGTTTGTCATTGGCAATGAACTCGGCGAACAGAGACAGGCCAAACAAGACCGAGAAGATAATCAGCGACCAGAATGCCCGGCCATTGCGTCGGAAATTGCGCCAGCGGCGCTGGTTGAGAGGGGAAAGTGCCATCTAACCCTCCCGCTTTTCAAAATCGATGCGGGGATCGACCAGCACATACATCAGGTCACTGATGATCCCGACGACTAGGCCCATCAGACCAAAGATGAACAGCGTGCCGAAAATCACCGGGTAATCGCGCGCCACCGCAGCCTCAAAGCCCAGACGACCCAACCCATCCAGCGAGAAGATCGTCTCGATAATGATCGAGCCCCCAAAGAACACACCGATGAACACCGCCGGGAACCCTGCGATCACGATCAGCATCGCGTTGCGGAACACATGACCGTAAAGCACCTTGCGTTCGCTCAGCCCCTTGGCGCGGGCGGTCATGACATATTGCTTTTTGATCTCATCCAGAAACGAGTTCTTGGTCAGCAGTGTCAGCGTTGCAAAAGCTGAAATCGTCAGGGCGATAATCGGAAGTGTGATGTGCCAGAAATAGTCTGCGATCTTGCCCATCAGGCTGAGGCTTTCCCAATTGTCCGAAGTCAGCCCCCGCAGTGGGAAAACCTGCCAGTAAGAGCCACCTGCAAACAGCACCAGCAGCAGGATCGCAAACAGGAAGCCCGGGATGGCATAGGCCACGATGATGGCCCCGCTGGTCCAGGTGTCAAAGGTCGACCCGTCCTTGATGGCCTTGCGGATACCCAACGGGATCGAGACCAGATAGGCGATAAGAGTGGACCACAGACCCAGTGAGATAGAAACGGGCATCTTTTCCAGCACCAGATCGATCACGCTGATTGACCGGAAATAGCTCTCGCCAAAATCCAGCGTCAGATAGTTGCCCATCATGCTCAGGAAACGTTCGAGGGGCGGCTTGTCAAAGCCGAACTCTTTTTCCAATTCGGCGATGAACTCAGGCGGCAGACCGCGCGCGCCGACATATTTGTCATCAAACCCACCGCCGCCTGCGGGTTCGGCACCTGCGCCAGCATCTCCGCCTCCGCCCGCAAAGCCGGCGAAGACATCACCCTGTCCTTCGATCTGCGCGATAATCTGTTCGACCGGTCCCCCTGGCACAAACTGCACCAGGGTGAAGTTCACGATCATAATGCCCAGAAGGGTCGGAATGACCAACAACAGGCGTCTTAGAATATACGCGCCCATGTTACCGCAGCGCGCCGGTGGCCTTCAGTTCGGCCTCTTTCTCGGGGTTGATCCACCACAGGTCCAGATGACCCAGCGAGAAAGGAGGCAGGTTTTCAGGGTATTCATACATGTCGTAATAGGCTGTCCAATAGTCTGCGATGTATCCCACAGGGACCACGAAGAACTCATATCGCAGGGCCCGGTCAAGTGCGACCAACGCGGTATCCTGATCGGCTTGATTATCCGTCTCGAACGACGCCTCGATGATCGCGTCCACCAGAGGGCTTGCCAGACCAGCAGGATTGAACAGGCTGAACGCGGCCTCTTCGGATCCGTACATCTGGCTCAATCCGCCACCGGTGGACAGGAAAGACCCATACCGCGTGGAATAAACCATGTCATAGTCGCGTTCACGGCTGCGCAGCGTGTATTGTGCCGGGTCAATTTTCTCGGCAGATGCGTCGACACCAAGCGACTGGAGGTTCTGCACATAGGTCTCAATCATCGTGGCTGTCGAGGTCGGCAGGTTGGACGGGTATGGGATGTTCACCTTCAGCGTTTCCCCTTCCGCGTTTCGGCGCACATTCCCGTCGCCGACAGGCCACCCGGCATCATCCAGCGCTTTGGACGCCTGCCGCAAATTGCGCCGATCATTCAAACGGGCCGAATTGGATTCGTGTACCGTGACGGCCGGTTCGGTCAGAAAATCTGCGGGGACGACGTCACCAAGGGTTTCAATAAAGGCAAGCTCGGCCCCTTCTGGAACGCCAGTTGCTTCCAGCTTGGTTCCTTGGGTGAAAGAGCTTCTGGGCGAGTTGAGACCAAAGAGCAGTGATTCATTGACCCATTCAAAGTTGAACGCCAAAGCAAGCGCTTTGCGCAAATTCTTGTCTGCAAACTGCGGCTTGCCCAAGTTGAACACGAAACCCGACGGGGTCGGCGGGCTGCCATCTGGAATTTCGTCGCGGACCACTACGCCCTCATTCAGCTTTGGAAAATCATAGCCCGTTGCCCACAGCTTGGGGTCGCTTTCGATGCGGAAGGTGTATTCCCCGGCTTTGAACCCTTCGAATGCAGCGGTCTGGTCCGCAAAATACTCGACACGGATGGTGTCGAAATTGTTCCGTCCGCGGTTGAACGGCAAATCTTCGCCCCAATAGTCATCGCGCCGCTTGTAGACGATGCGGCGATTGATGTCATAGCTGTCTAGCTTGTAGGGCCCTGACCCCACGGCCACCTCCAGGCGAGGCTCGTCAAGTCGACGCGACTCATCCGCTTCGAACCACGCTTTCGAGAAGACCGGCGTCGCACCGACCGTTTCGATCAGGCTGCGGCGCGTGACTTCGGGGTTGAAGGTGAACTTGACCGTGTGATCATCCAAAGCCTCGGCGCCGGTGACCATGCGACCAACGGCCTGGGCATAAGATGGCAGGCCCTGTTCAATGAACAGACGATGGCTATAAACTGCATCTTCGGCGGTTACCGGTGTACCGTCCCAGAACGTGGCTTCGGGGCGCAGGTGAAAAATCACATAGTTTCGATCCGCATCATATTCGAGGCTTTCTGCAAGAACACCGTAATACTGACCCACGCTGTCATCCGAGCTTTCGATCAAGCGGTCGTATTGAAGTGTCGTCAAAGCGCCCGACCGGCCCTTGCGCGAGTAAGGATTCAAAGAATCGAACGTTCCCGACGCAGCCAAAGACAGCTCGCCACCTTTTGGTGCATCCGGATTGACGTAGTTCAGGTGCTCGTAATCAGCGGGATAGTCGAGGTTGCCAAAATAGGAATACCCGTGACTTTCGATAATCTTGTCTTCCGTTGCCGAAAGGGACGTCCCTAACGCCATTGCAGTGGTCAGACCGATGACAAAGGTCAAAGGCTTCATTTTTGTGACACGCATCGACGTCAAATGGGATTTCATCAGGTACATCCTCTGGGTTCGTTCACATGCTCATTTTCGTGCGCGCTAGCTAAAAGACCAGCTTAGTTAGAAGCAAGTTTAGACTGCGTGAGCGCTTTGTGAAGATTTGTTCACACAAAAATTAAGGCCGCTGCGCGGGGCAACGGCCTTTTAAAACTCCGATCCAGGCTCAGGATCAGTTTCCGATGGTTTGCAGATAGGCAATCACATCTGCACGCTCTTGCGCCTTTTTCAAACCTGCAAAGCTCATGCTTGTGCCTGCGATATAGCCGCTGGGACGTTCAAGAAACGCATCAAGCGCTTCGGGTGTCCAGTTGCCGCCATGGGCCAGCATCGCGGCCGAATAACCGCCAAAACCCTTGGCGGTACCAAGCGGACGATCCACGACGCCATAAAGATAAGGTCCGGTGCCATTGGCACCATCTTCCAGCTTGTGGCAGGCGGTGCATTTGCGGAACACGCGCGCGCCTTTCTCGGGATCAGCGGCGGCCAGCAGATCTGCAAATACGACCTCTTCGCCGTCGGCGCTTTCGCCCGCGCTGTCGGTTTCGATAATGTAGGAAGCCTCGGCATGATGGCTATCGGAACTGTAGAGGATGTCCCCGGCCCATTTTGCCAGAAGCAACACCAGGAAGGTGCCAAAAAGGCCTGCGGCGGCCTTGGTAACTGTCATCGTGTCGAACATTGATCGCGTGTCCATTTCAGCTGTCTGCCGGGTGTCTAAGGCTTCCCCTTGCAAGAGGCAAGGTATAGACACCGCGACGAAACGCCCAATTCGAAAACTTGTTGCACGGAATCGACCAAATGACCAACCGCATTGCTTTTCAGGGGGAACCCGGCGCCTATAGCCACGAGGCCTGCCGCGACGCGCGGCCCGATATGGATGCTCTTCCTTGCCGCACCTTCGAGGATGTGATCGAATCGGTCAGGTCTGGTGAGGCGGATCTGGCGATGTTGCCGGTCGAGAACACCACTTACGGGCGGGTGGCCGACATTCACCGATTGCTGCCCGATAGCGGGCTTCACATTGTCGATGAGGCGTTTGTCCGCGTGCATATCAACCTGCTGGGCGTTCCCGGGGCCAGTCTGGACGACATCACCGAGGCGCATTCGCATCTGGTGTTGCTGCCTCAATGCGCGGGGTTTCTCCAACACCACAATATCCGCGGCCGCGTAAGCCCGGACAACGCAAGGGCGGCGCGCGAAGTGGCCGAAGCCGGAGAAAAACACTCAGCCGCACTGGCCAGCGAGCTTGCGGGCGAAATCTATGGGCTGAACGTTTTGGCGCGCCATATCGAAGACAAGGATAACAATACGACACGGTTCCTGATCATGTCGCGCGAGGCAGACGAATCGCGGCGGGGGGATCACGGCATGATCACCAGCTTTGTATTTCAGGTCCGCAATATCCCAGCAGCGCTTTACAAGGCGATGGGCGGGTTCGCCACCAACGGGATCAACATGACCAAACTGGAAAGCTACATGGTCGACGGCTCATTCACCGCCACGCAGTTTTATGCGGATATCGTCGGACATCCTGCGGACAGAAACGTTCAACTGGCGCTGGATGAGCTGGAGCATTTCACAACCAATGTAGAGGTCCTTGGCGTCTATCCTGCCGCTCGACCGCGGGGCTAGGCCGGGCTTTTATCGGTGCTACGAGAAATCCGAACAGCGCACCCCGCTGCGCCACGCATTGAGAATGGCGTCGACATTTGCTTCGATCCCGTCTTCGGACCGCAGCTCCAGATCATAACGCCTGCCTTTGTGGATCGTCTTTTGATCCTGAACCGCACTGCCTTCGGCGCGGTCAGCGCGCCCGGTTACCCGGCGGGCAAGTTCTGTCAGCGCGCAGTGGATCGCCACGAACAGAACATCATGCGGGGTAAAAGCCTGCTGCAGTGTTTTGTCCCATCCGTCGGTGTCCAGAATGTGCTCAAGGATCAGATCATTACCAGCATCCGCGTAAACACCGATGGAGAAGTGAAATCCCTCAAATACCCGGGCGCGTTCCTTGGACCATTCAAAATCCCCTGCCCTGAATCGCGCCATTGGTATGACACCACTGTCTCGCAGATGATCAATCGAAATGTGCCAGAAGGGGCGCTCGATCTGCCTTTACAATGCGCGTGCGATCGTCGATTTTCCACTGCTCGAAGCGCCATGCAGGAAGATGATCTGCGCCATTTGAAACTCCGTTTTTCGCAACCCCGGTTGGTCAAATTCCGTGATCGTTACTCTGCGCTACGAATATGATATGACGACGGATAGACAAGAGTTTTGGAGCAAGAAAGGTGTTCGCAGGATCAATCTTGAGTTTCGTCTTTTCGATCTGCACCTTTTGTGAAGCCGGGCACTACCATCTTGTCACGGAAGCAGAAAGAATACAGTCGCGTGCCTTTCCGAATGACGACAAGCCCCATGAACCTGATCTGTCCGGTAAATGGTACGCGACACTACAATGCAGTGTGGGGTCTGGCCGCTATATCTACTATTTTGAGCAAACTCCCAACGGCAGACTGTCAGGCAAGTCACGAGGGGTCAGCTTTGGCGTCAAAGACATAACGGGGTTCTTGGTAAACGGCAGCTTTGCCGCGACACGTTTCGAGTTCTTTGAGCAAGTTAGCGAAGGCTATTTCATCGAGGTATCAGGTTCGACCCGGTTGGCGGGAGGTTACGTTTTCGCCACCTACAAGAATACGCGCACAGACAATGAATGCAGATTGCGGATGAAGAAAATGAGAGATCAGAGGCCCGTAGATCCTTAAGGAATACCTGCACGAGTTGTGTGTTTGTGGATGTAAAAATCCGACTCTGCGCGCCAGATCCCTTAAACCAAAGCAGCTGATTGCACCGCCAAAGCGAACGGCAGCTTTGTTCGCCGAGCTGCCGGAACCCACATCGTCACCGGACATTTTCAATACCAGAACCTGCCCTTTGTTTAGGATGCAAAGAATGTCTGCCGCGTGCCCAAGAGCCGACATAGGTTTCCGCGCCCTTTTTCGGGCCAAGCTGCGTATGGTAACGTCGCCGCAGTTGAACGGAGATTGACCTATGGATCGTGTTTTTGGATGCAGCGTTGACCATCATTTGAAGCTACCAATCGAACTGCGGGGAGGGGAAAAACCGTTCGATCATTGGGTCGACAACAAAGTAATTGACCACATTGATGAACTTGCCGGGCGGTTTATCGCAACGTCCTCATTGGCGATCTTGTCTACGACGCGTCATGACGGAGTATTGGACATCACCCCTCGCGGCGACCCCGCAGGTTTCGTAAAGGTCATTGACAAAAAACTCATCGCAATTCCCGATCGCCCCGGGAACAATCGGATGGATACGTTCGAGAATATTCTGGCGAACCCGAATGTCGGCATATTGTTCATAATTCCTGGGCATCGAGACACACTGCGCGTCAGTGGCAAAGGAGCGGTCGTTAGGGACACCAAACTGGGGCAACAGCTTTCGGTCAACGGACGGCCCTCGGATCTGATCCTGCTCGTACATGTCGAAAGGGTTTTATGCCATTGCCCAAAAGCGTTCATACGCGGAAAGGTCTGGCAATCACAGGATTGGCCGGACACCTCCGATGTCCCCACTCTTGCAGAGATGTTGAAGGTTCACGGCGCGATGCCTGAAACCGTCACTGAGATCGCGGACGGCTGCAAAGAAGATGCCGAAGAAAACCTGTACTGATAGTCATACAGCCATTCTCGGCAAAACTACTGTTGGCTCGCTGACTTAGGTCGGAAAAGTCCGCGTTTGAGATTTACGTTGATTCAACAGCGAAAACTGGGTTTCAGTCGCAACCAAATCGACACACTTCAAAGACAGCTTCGGAACATGTGTTATAGCGACGAGCGGTGTAAATTCTAAACCTCGAAAACCAAGTTTCGCCACTTGCCCGACCGGGTCAGTATTTGAGTGTAGGCTCACCATTCTGGAAAACGATCAGAGCCATCCGAGGTGCCTTTTGCCGAACCTCGACTTGTCAAACCCCGTGGTTGTGACGCTGTTCGAGCTCTTGTGCGAAATCGCTGAGTCGCGCCTGAAATTGTCTGCGAAACCGGGCCTGGCCCAGCTTCATGGATTGCAACAGTAGTCGCGCCGGAAGGGTCTTGGCGGCAAGAGACAGCTGGATGCTAAGCCGCGTATGGCGCGGAGACAGGGCCAACAGCTCGATCACTGTCTGACCGATCATGCCGCGGCTGCTTGAGGTGAACTGCATCAGCGATGGCCGCTCACACTCTGTCATCAGAACCGATATGTCGCGCGGTTTGCCCCGAAAGCTGAACCTCGTATGCCATTCGGCCCCCGCCTGCAGCGGTGTTTTCGAAACAACACGACGCACCTCGACCCCGCGTCGCATGGCCATGCGTTCAAAGCGGTCGACATCGGACACCATGGAAAACACGGCATCAATCGGGGTGGTTATGTCCTCCTGCGCTTTGAACTGCATCTGTTTTTCCGCTCAGCCTTTTCCCTGCTTATCGTTCTAAGGGTTAATCCAGCGTATCCGCCAGCCAATGTTGCAGGATAAAATTAGCAATCGAACCCTTTCTGGCGGGTTTCAGTTTCGGATGATCCCCGGCGAACGCCTGCATCATCTCGGTCTTGCTCACCCACATCGCCTCTTCGATTTCAACCGGGTCGATCTTGATATCACGTGACAAAGCCTCGCCCGCGCAGCCGAACATCAACGAGGCCGGGAAGGGCCAGGGCTGGCTTGAGAGGTAGTGCACAGCGCCCACAGGCACGTTGGCTTCCTCCATCACCTCGCGGCGCACCGCAGCTTCGAGCGTTTCGCCTGGTTCGACAAAACCGGCCAGCAGCGAATACATTCCCTCGGGCCACCCAGGTGAGCGCCCGACCAGAACCGCGTTGCCATGTGTGATCAGCATGATCACCACGGGGTCGGTTCTTGGGAAATGCTGGGCACCGCAATCGGGGCAACTGCGCTGCCATCCCGCTTGCGCCATCTCGCTGGGAGCGCCGCAGCGGGCGCAAAACCGATGGGTTTCGTGCCAGCCGATGACGGCCTTGGCTGTCGCGGCCAGTTCGGCATCGCGCGCCGATAGACGGGTCATGATCCTGCGCAGCTCGGCAAAGACCTGACCGGTGGGCAAATCTGGATGCTGCTGCTCGGTCTGATCGACAAACGCACCTACGCCAGCCAGATCCAACCCTTCGGCGGCCCAGCCGGAAATATCGGTTGCGAACAAAGGCGCTCTCTCTTTGGTAAGGCCGAGAAAAACCGGTGCGTCAACGATACCACCAGGACCGTCGGTCAACAGGGTGTGGCTGAGCGGAACGAGCGCCAGTTGGTCCAAATTCTCGCCCTGCACCAAAACCTTTCCGCGCCAGAGCAAAAGGCAGCGCGCCGACGGATCCGCCAAATCCTGAGCCAGCAAGGCAGCGTCACTGCGCCGCTCAGCCGCCCTGTTCAGGCCGGACCCCCCAAAGGTCACCTCCTCTGCTCGTTTCATGCACCGCCCTCATTTTGGCGACAGGGCTGCCACGTCTTGATCGTTGACGCAATGACCTTTCAAATATGCTATCGTTAGAATGCGGCAGATTGTCCGTGAACTTGTCGTTTTTATTGCGCTTATTCAACCTATAGGATTATTCAAATGCACAACAACATGCAGAAGTTTTACACTTGAATACAAAAGACAAGACCGCCGAAGTTTCATCATCGCCGGCGCGTATCCAGATCCTAGCGACGACCGACCTTCATATGAATTTGACCGGATTTGACTATTATTCGGATCGCAAGGATCCAAGGATCGGATTTACCAGAACCGCAAGCTTGATCCGTGCTGCGCAGGATGAGGCGCATTCCGAAGGGGTATTGAGTTTGCTGTTCGACAATGGTGATGCCTTGCAGGGCACACCCTTTGGCGATTGGGCTGCCGCGCACTGTGCGGACACTCACCCCTTGCCTAAAGCGTTCAATCGGCTTGGGTACGATGCCGTTGGGCTGGGCAATCACGATTTCAGCTTTGGGCTGGGTCTGATCGACAGCTTTGCGTCACAACTGAACTGCCCCGTGCTTTGCAGCAATCTGGACCGTGAGCCCACAGGCGCGGGCTGGCGACCCTACACCGTTTTAAGCCGCAACATAACGCATGATACTGGAACAGACCCCATCAAGATCGGCGTCATGTCCGTACTACCCCCACAAACCACTATGTGGGAGCGGCACAAGCTGGACGGTCAGGTGGCTTCATACGACATTTTGCGCAGCGCCGAAGAAACGGTCAGCACGCTGCGCAACCTTGGCTGCGATCTGATTATTGTTCTGGCCCATTCCGGTCTGCAAGCCGAAAGCGCGGGGCCCGGTCTGGAAAACGCGGTAATACAACTGGCAGCAATCGACGGCATCGACGTTATCATAGCCGGACATACCCACCTGACCCTTCCGGGCCCTGCGCATGACCATTTGCCTTTTGTGGATGCTCCACGAGGGAGGGTTCATGGCAAACCGGTCGTCATGGCAGGGTCTGCAGGGTCATATCTGGGTGTCATAGACATAACCTTGGACAATAAGATGTCCGGCGCCTGGACCATATGTGATTTTGAAACCGAACTGCGTTCGTTTTGTCCCCAAAATACAGATGTTCTGGAAGATCCCGAAATGGTAGCCCTGTTCGCTCGGGGGCACGCCGAAACGCGGACCCTTGCGGCTGAGCCTGTGGGGCGTCTTGAAACGTCGATACACAGCTATTTCGCCTATTGCGCGCCAGATCGGGCCCTGGCGCTTTTGGCGGCCGCGCAGGCGGCCGCGTTACGCGCCTTGTTGAATGATGATCCTACGTCGGAATTGCCTGTGCTCTCGGCGGTCGCTCCTGCCAAGTTCGGAGGACGCTCGGGCCCAGATTTCTATACTGACATCCCCGCCGGGGATATCTCGATGCGGCATGTCGCAGATATTCACCTGTTCCCAAATGAACTGCGTGCTGTGCGTGTCACCGGGGTACAGCTACGCGAATGGCTCGAAATGTCGGCAGGGATTTTCAGGCAACTGAATCCAGACTCGGCAACAGTTCTGACAGACCCCGATCGCGCGGGTCATAACTTTGATATCATTCATGGGCTGACCTATGAAATCGACCTCAGCCAACCGGCGCGTTATCGGGCAGATGGGCACCTTTCAGATCCAGAGGCCCGCCGGATCCGAAATTTGCGCTGGCAAGCTCGACCTGTTGACGATGCAGCGGAATTCGTCGTCGCTACCAACAACTATCGCGTCAATGGTGGTGGAAATTTCAACGCCGTGACCGATGCACGCACACTCCACCTTCCATCCTGCAGCATCCAAAGCGTTTTGCGGGACTATTTGGCCGAAAGCAGCCAGGTGGATCCTTTGGAACGCGCCGAAAATCCCTTTGGCTTCAGCAATCTGGGTGGTGCCAAAGCGATCCTGGAAACCGGACCAAGAGCTTTGGCCCATGTCGACGAGCTTGACCCATACGCGCCAGAGATACTGGGGACCGATGCGCAGGGTTTCCTGCGGATCGCGTTGACGCTCTGACGGGTTGCGAATCCGACGGCGCTTGCTTATATCCAAATCCGAGAGGTTGGCGCGGGCGAGCGCCTCGCCAACCTGGTCAGGTCCGGAAGGAAGCAGCCACAACGAGCCCCGCTTGGGTCGATGTCCAACCTCTCACTTACTTCCACAACCTTTCTAGACACCCTGCTGTGCGATAAGACGCGGCCAGATGGCCGAGTTGCGCCGCGCGAAAGCCCCGATGTGGCCCACTGATTGCAAACCATGGTCCTTCGGGTCGATCAGATGGCGTTGCGCGTCAGGTCCGAACAGCTCGGCCAGCCGCCAAACGGCTTGCGGTGGGACCATCTGATCGTCGGTGAAAGTCACCAGGTCGACTGTGCCTGAGGTCGAATCCCAGGTGACATCGGGCAAGGACGCACCGATTTCAGGCGCATAATTGCGCGGAGCCGTGCACCATCGGCGCCATTGCCAATAAACCGCCGCCGGCAGGTCCGGGCCAAACCCAACCGCCCTGCCGGGCAGATACCCCAACATACGCGCAAGCAGTGGTGCATGCCCGTACCAGAACAACCCAGCCAAGGCCCGGTAGGGCCAGGGATGGTCGGTAAAGGTCACAAGCCCCGAGTTCACGCATATCAGCCGGTCGATCTGCGCCACATCCGGCTGTACCGGGCCTAACATTCCACCGATGGAATGCCCTATCGCCCAATGTTGCGCCTGCGGATAGCGGCGGCGCAGTTCTGCACGCGCTGCCGGTATATCCACCAAGGCCCAATCGGCCATGGTAACAGTTGCATCCTGAATGCGCCCGGTCAGCGATTGCCCAAAGCCACTATAATCATAGGTCAGACAAGCCATACCATGCTCAAGCGCCAGCCAGAGTGCGAAATGCTGGTAGTAGTCGCGCGGAACTCCGGTTGCACTGTTCAGAGTCACCACAATTTCCGGCTCGATGACTGGTTTGTACAGCCGCGCCGACAGGTTTCCGCCCTGTGACGGAATCCAAAAATCCTCGGTTTCGATGATATGCTGGTCATCTCGCATAATGTCACCCGCCCACACTGAACCAATCAGTTCAGAATTAATATGCGCCCAGCTCGACCATCGCTGTCAAGCCGCAGCGCGCATGACCAAACGTCTGCTTGACAGCGCCCCGCCCCGAACGCTAGCGGTTGGGTGATGGTTCTCGCACCCCGGTTTGGGGTCGGGATGAAAAGGGAACGCGGTGCGGGCCAATCCGATCCGATCGGAACAGCCCAAATCCGAGACTGCCCCCGCAACTGTAGGCGGAGAGCAATGTCGAAAAACCACTGGCCGCAAGGCTGGGAAGGTCGGCAAAGCGATAACCCGCAAGTCAGGAGACCTGCCATCAAGAATTGAAACCGAAACTCGGGCGGGGTGTCCGGGCGGGCCTGCTTGTCGGAAGCCAAGTGTTCCTGATCGTCGCCCCTGCCCATTGCGCGGAGGGCGCGGTATGATCTGGAACACAAAAACTCATCAATTTTCGGCCACTCTTTGCCAGCGCACTGGCAAACCCTGCCCGGCGCTGGCGCAATTGGCGCGCGCGATAGCCCAGGCGATGTCAACGGCCAAACCTGTGACAACCGATGGGTTCGAAGTTGACGGCCACGCACAGCTGACCCATTGCGCCAAAGGGTGCACCGCACGATATCTGGCCCGACCAAAGCAGGTTCGAATTTTTTGTGACGCTGATCCCCGGACTGAAAATGAGACTCTGGAACAGTTCGCTGACTTGATGTTCTCGTGCAAAGTAACTTCGATGCCCGCTGACGCCTTGGTCAAGGCGCCATGCGCCATGTTGCAGGTCACCACCAACGCCGCGCCGGTAGCGGTGCAGGCTGCCGAGCAGGCCTCGATCTAGCTCAGCCTTGACGGCCCTTCGCCCAGTCCATCTGTCCTTGAGTTTCCACAGCGCAAGCGCGGGTTTTTCTGAGCCGCGCCAACGCCTCTGCCGGCGCTTCGCCGCTATCAATCATCAACCGCAGCACCACCATCCCAGACCGCCCGCAGCCGCCACGACAATGCACCAGAACCCGGCCGCCACCAGACAGCCGGCGCAGGCCCAGAGCTCTGACATCTTCCCACGTCGACTGTGCGTCATCCTCGGGCGTGCCGAAATCAGCAATCGGGAAATGGACCCACTTCGCAACGATATTCTCAACGTCGCGCCCCAACGCCGAGGCCCCCAGCTGGGCCAATTCTTCGGCAGTCGTCAAAGTGATCACCAGATCCGGCGCCCAAGCCGCAATCGCACGTAGATCAGCTTCGTAATTGCCATCGCGCCCCGGCAATGGGCACAATGCCAACTGCCCATCGCCCACAGTCAGACTGTAAATCTGAAATCCACTCATGTCTCGTGTCCTTCGGCGCCTCTGTGCCTCAGCGGTGTAACCAAGCCAAGCCAAATCCAAAACGAAATTCGCGCCCTCGTGGTGGACGCGACGAGCAGGTCGCTCTACGCTGCATCGGAACTCGAATCCGTCAGAGACAACATGACCGACACGCCAAGCCCTGCCTATCAGGTTCTCGCCCGCAAATATCGCCCGGAAACCTTTGCCGATCTGGTTGGGCAAGACGCCATGGTCCGCACGCTGAAGAACGCGTTCGAGGCGGACCGGATTGCGCAAGCCTTTGTCATGACCGGCATTCGGGGAACGGGGAAAACCACAACGGCCCGGATCATCGCCAAGGGTATGAATTGCATCGGTCCTGACGGCACGGGCGGAGCTACAACGGAACCCTGCGGTCAATGCGAGCACTGTCAGGCCATCATGGAAGGCCGCCATGTCGATGTGATCGAGATGGATGCCGCAAGTCGCACCGGTGTGAATGATATTCGCGAGATCATCGACAGCGTGCGCTATCGCGCCGCCAGCGCGCGGTACAAGATTTATATAATCGACGAGGTTCACATGCTCTCGACCAGCGCGTTCAACGCGCTGCTCAAGACGTTGGAAGAACCACCCGAACATGTAAAATTCATCTTTGCCACTACCGAGATCCGCAAGGTCCCGGTGACGGTCCTATCCCGTTGCCAGCGTTTTGATCTGCGCCGGATCGAACCCGAGGACATGATCGCGCTGTTGCGCCGGATCGCGGATGCCGAAGACGCCCAAATCGCCGACGACGCGCTGGCGCTGATCACGCGAGCTGCCGAAGGTTCAGCCCGCGATGCCACGTCTCTGCTCGATCAGGCGATCAGCCACGGCGCGGGGGAAACCAGCGCCGACCAGGTGCGCGCTATGTTGGGTCTGGCCGACCGGGGCCGGGTGCTGGATCTGATGGATATGATCCTGCGCGGCGACGCGGCAGGGGCGCTGACCGAGCTGGGCAGCCAATATGCCGAAGGGGCAGATCCGCTGGCAGTTCTGCGCGATCTGGCGGAAATTACCCACTGGGTCTCGGTCGTGAAAATCACCCCCGACGCTGCCGAAGACCCAACAGTATCGCCCGACGAACGCGCCCGGGGTCAGCAAATGGCCGAGGCGCTACCGATGCGGGTGCTGACCCGGATGTGGCAGATGTTGCTGAAAGCGCTTGAAGAGGTTTCGGCTGCACCCAACGCCATGATGGCGGCGGAAATGGCGGTGATCCGCCTGACCCATGTGGCCGACCTGCCCAGCCCTGAAGAGCTGGTGAAACGGTTGCAGGACATGCCTGCCCCACCACCGAATGGCGGACCGGATGGTGGCGTGCCAACCCGAGCGCCTGACGCTGCTCCGACACAAGCCATTGCGCAACCTGCCATGGCCGCGCGCGGCCCCGCCGGGGGGCCTTCCGCTGCGCTGGCCCAGGACCCCGCCACCGCCCTGGCACGCTATCCAACCTTCAACCACGTCGTCGAACTGATCCGCAGCAACCGGGACGTGAAACTGTTGGTCGAGGTCGAGAACGGCGTGCGTCTGGTGTCCTACCAGCCCGGCCGGATCGAGTTCACTCCAGCCGCACAAGCCCCGTCAGACCTGGCCGCACGGCTGGGATCTGCGCTGCAACGCTGGACCGGGAACCGCTGGGCCGTCTCGATTGTCTCGGACGGCGAAGCCCCCACGATCGGAGAAACCCGCGACGCCGCCGATCTGGCTCTGAAAGCCAAGGCAAAGGCGCACCCGCTGGTTCAGGCTGTCTTGGAACAGTTCCCAAAAGCACGGATCACCAAAATCGAAACCCCCGAGCAACGCGCAGCCCAGATCGAAACCGAAGCCCTGCCCGAGGTCGAGGACGAATGGGACCCGTTCGAGGAGGACTAAGATAAAGGCAAAACTCCCGCGCCCGCCACGGGCCATCGGCTGACGCCGATACCCCAGAGCGGACTTGGGCCCGGCAGCGCGGGCAAAGCCCGCGCTGCCGGGCCCAACGGGAGGAAAGGTCTTGCCAAAGACCTCGACGACCGGCGGGAGCATTCCTGCCCCTTGTGCCACACCGACGCCCTTCGTATTTAAGCGTCAAACCAGTTAAAGGAGATTACCGATGCTCAAAGGACTCGGAGGGCTTGGCGGCCTGGGCGATATGGCCAAGATGATGAAATCCGCGCAGGACTTGCAGACCAAGATGACGGAAATGCAGGAAGAGTTGAACACTCTGATGGTTGTTGGCGAATCCGGGGCCGGTCTGGTCAAGGCCACTGCCACTGCCAAGGGCGAGCTGAAGGGGCTCGACATTGATCCGTCGATATTCAATGGCGACGACAAGGAAGTGGTCGAAGATCTGATCCTGGCGGCAATCAAGGACGCCCAGACCAAAGCTGCCGAGCGCGCGCAGTCGGAAATGGCCAAACTGACCGAAAGCATGGGGTTGCCGGCGGATATCAAACTGCCCTTCTGATCTTCATCTTTTCAAAAATACTCCCGCCGGAGGCTCCCTCCGGCGCCAGACAGGACAGGCCGTGAGCTCTAACAGCGACATTGATAACCTGATCGACCTGATGGCGAAACTGCCGGGCCTTGGCCCCCGTTCGGCCCGCCGCGCTGTCCTGCACCTGATCCGCAAACGCGCCCTGCTGCTGACACCGCTCTCGGACGCAATGCAGCAGGTTGCCGTTACCGCCCGAGAGTGTCTGAACTGCGGCAATGTCGGCACGTCTGATATCTGCGATATCTGCGACGATGAGGCCCGCGCAACCGGAGAGCTATGCGTGGTCGAGGACGTGGCCGACCTTTGGGCGATGGAGCGCGCGGGTGTGTTCAAAGGTCGCTATCACGTTCTGGGTGGAACCCTGTCAGCGCTGGACGGGGTCGGCCCGGAGGAACTGCGAATCCCACGCCTGCGGGATCGTGTTCTGGCAGAAGAGATCACCGAGATCATACTGGCCCTGAACGCCACAATCGACGGCCAGACCACGGCCCATTACATCGCAGATCAGCTTGAGGGCCAGGTGCGCTTGACCTCACTTGCACAAGGTGTGCCGATTGGGGGTGAGCTGGACTATCTGGATGACGGGACGATCACGGCGGCGCTGAGGGCGCGAAAAGAGATTTAACCTTATTCCTTGGATTAGATCATCCTTTCACCAATACGACCTCGAGTTTCTCGAACGCCTGTTTCCAGCCACCTTCACCAGCGCTGCCCGCGGGGACGCCACGGTGCACCATGGTCATCTGCGTTCTGCCGTCTAATTCTCGCAAATCCACAATAACCTCGGTTATGTCCGGATGGCCTTCTGGCATTCCCATGTCTTTGGGCGACAGGATGTTTCCAGCCTCATCACACATGCTTTCGGTATAGACCAATCGAGACGGCTCGGTGATTTCCTTGTAGACGCCGGTAAACCACATCCTCATGGTTTTTTCCGGCGTTTTCATTTCCATGCAGATCTTTCGTACCCCACCGACACGCAAATCAATTTCTGCTGTTGGCACGGAAAACCCCATAGGGCCATACCACTTCTGGAACAGTGCAGGATCGGTCCACATCCGCCAGACCAGCGCCATGGGCGCTTGGAACTCGTGCACGATCCGCACCCATTTTTCAGAATCATCCATCTTTCAAATCCTTCATTTCGCTCAGTAATTTTTCCATGGCCTCAAAGCGAACTTCCCAGATGTGACGGTACTGGTCGGTCCAGTTTGCGATCGATTTCAGCGGGTCTGTATTCAGCCGGCAAGGACGGAACTGCGCGTTGCGCGAGCGTTCGATCAAGCCCGCTCCTTCCAGCACACGCAAGTGTTTTGAGATCGCTGGCATGCTGACGTCAAACGGCTCTGCCAGCTCTTTGACAGTCGCTTCGCCTTGGGCCAATCGCGCCAGCATCGCGCGTCTGGCGGGATGAGCAAGGGCCGCAAAGGCGAAGTCCAGTTTTTCGTCTTCAGTCATAGGCTCATTAATAAACCTATTGGTTAATTAATCAATGGGTAAATTAAACCCGGTCAAGATGGCCAACGCACCAACTCCCGAATTTCCCTTTGGACTGAACAGCTTTGAAGATAGAAAGATCTTGTATCGTCTTTGCCCCGGAACAGTTTGATGACCCGCCTTCTCGCCCTCACCCTCGCCGCCTTCACCGCCACCTCTGCCCTTGCGCAGAACCTTGTCGACAAAGGCTTTGTCGAAGGCTGGAACATCATGATGGATCCCGCGCTCGGGAATGGGTGTCTGATCCAGACGGTCTATCAGGATCTTTCGGTCGTGCGGCTGGGCTATGATGCTTTGGACAATCGTGGGTATTTCGCCGTCTACAACAAAGCCTGGGGCGACATACAGCAGGGCGAGCGCTATCCGATCCGGTTTGAGCTGGACGGCAAAAGCTATGACGCAACAGCGATTGGGTTCAATGACCGGGACGTGCCGGGCGCGACTGTGTTTTTCACAGACCGGGCGTTCGTGACGGCGATTGCGCAGAATAAGACGCTGACGGTGTTCAACCCCGAAGGTCAGACGGTGATGGCCATTGATCTAAAGGGAACCGCCAAAGCATTGGACTATGCGCGGGACTGTCAGAACAAGAAGCTTTAACGAATCGGGTCGAACATCGCGTCTTTCGCCGTGCAGTCCCGGATCACGTCGCGGCCGCAGGGCACCGGATCAAGCGTGCGGGACAGGCATAGGCGCGCTTCGGCGATATAGCCCTGTTTGCAGGTGACCGTGATCATGTCACGCTCTAACCCGGGGTTGGCTTTCAGAAACGCCTCTTCCACTACAGATGCGGGCAGTTTGACGGCAGCATCCAGCTTGCGGAACACGTCTGGGCGGCTCACCTGATCGTAAGCTTCGCGCGACAGGGCGAAATAGTCAGGTGCGGAGAGGCCTGAACAGGTGCCGTGTTTCTTCCATTGATGCCAGGCCAAGCCCGAACTGCCCTGGATATCCTCCATCGCGCGCGTCATCGAGCGTGAGGGCGATGCCTCGGGCGTGCGGCAATAGGAGGGCCAGCCTTGGTGAAACTGTGGCCAGAGCCCGTGCAGGATCCATCCGTGGTCATGACGTTCATCACATTGATCTGATCCGCGCGCATCACCTTCGCGCGCGCACCAGTTGGGTGACCAGCTGAGCGCGAGGACATAATAGTCAAACTCTCCGGCCTTTTCGCCCTCGGCCAACGCGGATATCGCGCCCAGCACCAACAAAACCAGCCCCAAAAACCCTTGGCGCATTCACCTCTTTCCTTCTTAACCTGACGCGACTATATAAGCCCCAAGTTCCCCGACAACGGAAACCTGCCCCAAAGCCACGGGGCCGCCGAATTCCGGCGACGGGACAGATGTATGTATAGGAGACGGGCTGATGGCAAAACCCCTGATGGCCAAGGCAACCGCCGTATGGCTGGTGGATAACACTACGATCAGCTTCAAGCAGATCGCGGATTTCGTAGGAATGCACGAGTTGGAGGTGCAGGGCATCGCGGATGGCGATGTGGCTGCGGGCGTCAAAGGATTCGACCCGATTTCCAACAATCAGCTGACGCAGGAAGAGATTGACGCAGCGCAGAGCAACCCGCTGCACAAGCTCAAGCTCAAATTCAACCCGTCGGCAGCGGGTGAGGAAAAACGCCGTGGTCCGCGTTATACCCCGCTGTCAAAGCGTCAGGACCGCCCGAACTCGATCCTGTGGCTGGTCAAGTTCCACCCCGAGCTGAGCGACGGTCAGATCGCCAAACTGGTCGGCACCACCAAGCCGACAATCCAGTCGATCCGCGAGCGCACCCACTGGAACATCGCCAATATGCAACCGATCGATCCGGTTGCCTTGGGCCTGTGCAAACAGTCCGAGCTGGATACAGCCGTTCAGAAAGCCGCAGCCAAGCAAGCGGCTGAAGGCAAGGTCATGAGTGATGATGAGCGCCGCAAGCTGGTGTCCACCGAACAGTCACTGGATATGGATGCAGCACCCAAGATCCCGTCAGCAATTGAAGGGCTGGAAACCTTCTCTCTGACCGATGAGCCAGCTGAGGAAAAAGAAGAAGAGGTTGTTGATGCGGACAGCTTCTTCAACCTGCCCAAAGGTGGCGAGACGGACGAAGAAGAAGACGAGTTTCGCCCCTGATCCTGGAACAGCCCCGGCCTGACAGGCCCGGGGCGCTTGCTTTGGGAATCCCATGCTGAACGTTTTGTCCGCAGTTTTCGGCCCGCACCGCGCAGTTTCGATCTATGCTTTCCTCAAGACCTGGGGGCTGGCTCTGGCCGGTGCCTTGGTCATGGTTGTCATCGTTTCGGTGATCGTTCTGGTGGGCGATGACGGAGAGCATGAGCACGAAGCGTTTCTGACCGTGCCGGTCCTATCGGCAACTGCGATCAACGGTGATCTGCGGAACGGTGTGGTTGCGTCAGTCCGTCTGCCGGATGGGTCGGCTGTCTCGCTCACCTCAACAGATGCGCAGATCTCGCAGAGCGTGGGATCTGATGCCTGCGTTGAAAAACGCGTTTATGTTGAAAGCGGCGAGGCGCGGTATCGGCTGAAACTGCCACGGCTCTGCGGATCGAGTTGATCCTTGAAAACCGCCCGGAATTGTCCAGGCGGCTTTTTCAAACCATCTGGAACACGATACCCGTAAGGATCGCACCGCCAACACCCAGAGCCAGATAGGTGGCAAAGACGCGCGGCTTGACCAGCGACCAAACTGCCGCCATCGCGGGGATCGAGCTGACGGCACCCGCCACCATAAAGGCCATTGCGGCACCCGCGGTCATGCCCTGCTCTATCAAACCGGCCAGCAGCGGCGGAGCCACATAGGAATTCAGATAGGCCGGCATCCCCACAAGCGCAGCCACGACAATCGGGCCAACACCTTCTCCGCCAACGACGCGCGCGATCAGATCTGCCGGGACATAGCTGACCAGCAACGCCTCGAGCACATAAGCCAATGCCAGCCACTTGAGCAGAAACAGGCCGTTTTGGACGAACTCCGAGCGAAATCGCTGACGTCGGTCCGGGTCTTTCCAGAATGTCCAAACGGGTTTGTCGTCCAGCTTGGGGCCGCAACCGCAACATCCCGCCGGCTTGTAGTTCCGCAAAGGCTGGGAAAACGCCCCGGCCCGCATCAGCGCCCGCACGGCAAACCCGCCAAACAGGCCCAGGGCCACCGCAGCGACGGCTTTGCCAATCGCAAACGGCCAGCCCAATGCGCCGGCTGTGATCAGCAGCGTTGGTGGATCGATCAAGGGTGAACTGAGCCAGAACGCCATGACCGCCGACAACGGTGCGCCAAGTGCCAGAAGGCCCGCGATAAAGGGAATGACTTCGCAGGAACAGAACGGCGCCAGCCCGCCAAACAACGCCGCCAGAAAGATCATCCGGGTCTCGCGCCCCTCAAAGGCGCGGGCCACCATGACCTCGGCACCCGTGGCCTTGAGGTAGGACAAAAGCAAAACGGCAAAAAGGATATACTGACCCGTATGCGCCAGCGCCTTGGCCGCAAATGTCACGATTTCGGTCCAGTTGCCCGGATCCAACAGGGCAACGAGCAGCAGAATGGCAATGATCAGAACCCATGGCGTTTTAAGCGCGTCGATAACGTTGCGCACCGAGGTTTTGGGGTTTTGTGTCAGCTCAGCCATCATTTGCGGCCTTTTCAATCTGGTCCGCGCAGCATTCGCTCAGAATGAACTGCGCCAGTTTCTGCAATTCGCCGTAGCACGCACGGTTAATTGTCGTGCGGCCGATCTTTTCCTGCTCGACCACGCCACCCGCTGCCAGAAATCGCAGATGATGGGCCAGTGTTGACGGGGCTATGCCCGTGCGCGTCTGGATCTCGCCAACGGTCAGCCCAGCCTCACCTGCGCGGACCAGCGTTTTCAGTACTTTCAACCGGGCCTCAGAGCCCATGGCCGAGAATCCCGCGGCAGCTTCTTCCCACATTGGACTTCCCTACATAACTAATTTTCTGGTTATATAGTTTATTCGAACTTGGTGGTCAACCGAAGGATTTCCTTTAAGGAGCTTAAGTCCAGATTGCCTCTGCCTTAAGTCCAACCTATAAGGAGGGATGGGAATTTCCGTGGACACCTTTTTCCTTGATCCCAACGGTCAGGGCACGTTGCAAGCACGCATTCAGCAGATGATTGCCGAAGGCATTTTGTCGGGCCGCTTTCACACGGGTGAGAAATTGCCATCCTCACGCAAGCTGGCGTCACATTTGGGGGTCAGCCGGATCACGGTCACGCTCGCCTATACCGAGCTATTGGCCAATGACTATCTGACCTCGCGCGGGCGGTCGGGCTACTACGTGTCGCAGAATGCTCCGGTACCCCCGAAATACACCCCCCTCCAGCGCAGTGATGACACGGTCAACTGGGAAAGGTCGCTTGCGCGTCCGTTTTCAGGCGGAGATTTTCTGCGCAAGCCCAGCGACTGGCGCGACTTTCGATATCCGTTCATCTATGGGCAGACTGACCGGTCCCTGTTCGATCATGCCAATTGGCGTCTCTGCGCCGTGCGCGCTTTGGGGCACAAGGATTTCGATTCGCTGACCGGAGATTACGTCGACCAAGATGATCCTCTGCTGATCGAGTTCATTGCCCGGCACACCTTGCCACGGCGCGGGATTGCCGCGCGCCCCGAAGAAATCCTGATAACGCTGGGTGCCCAGAACGCCTTGTGGCTGGCGTCGCGGGTATTGCTGAAACCTGACCGGACCGCCGCGATTGAAGATCCGTGTTATTATTCGCTGCGCAATCTGCTGTCACATTCCGATTGTCGACTTGTGCCAATACGGGTGGATCAAGACGGTCTGCCACCGCAGGACATACCCGATCAGACCGATGTCATCTTTACCACGCCAAGCCATCAATGCCCCACTACAGCCACCATGCCCGTGGACCGGCGCAATGCCTTACTGGATCGCGCTCGCGACCTGAATGCAATCATCGTCGAGGACGACTATGAGTTCGAAATGTCCTATCTGGGTGCGCCCTCGCCCGCGCTGAAATCGATGGATCGCGATGGGCGGGTTGTCTATGTGGGCAGCTTTTCCAAATCCCTGTTTCCGGGGTTGCGGCTTGGCTACATGGTCGGATCCGAAGCATTTATCCGCGAGGTGCGCGCCCTGCGCACCTTGGTTCTGCGTCATCCTCCCGGCCATGTTCAACGCACCGCAGCCTATTTTCTATCACTGGGACATTACGACGCGCAGATCCGCCGGATGTCGAAAGCCCTGCACCAAAGACGCGACACAATCGAAGCGGCCATCCATCAGCATGGGCTGACCATCGCCGGGCATGGATATCACGGAGGATCGTCGATCTGGATGCAAGCGCCAAACGGGATAGACACCACGCGATTGGCCAAGGAATTAAGGGCGCGCAGCGTTCATATCGAGCCAGGAGAGCAATTCTTTTCCGGGTCTGACCGACCTCGGAATTACTACCGGCTTGGCTATTCCTCAATACCACCGGAACGCATCGCTCCGGGCATCGAACAAATTGCCCAAGCGATCCGAAGCAAAACCTAAGCTGGACATATCCGGACTGCACTTCTGGCCCTAACGCCTCAGGCACCCATACGCCAAAACCGCTGAGAAATACCGCGCCGAAAGGCCGTTTGCACCCTATTACTCCGGAGTTTGCCCGATGAAGATGACCACAGAAGAAGCGTTTGTGAAGGTTTTGCAGATGCACGGGATTG